>CAZIPN010000056.1:0-1968 GCA_964541225.1 uncultured Eubacteriales bacterium | reverse complement strand
GCGATCGCGACCGCGATGTCGTTGTAGACGCAGAAGCCGGACGCGTAGTCGCGGTGCGCGTGATGCAGCCCGCCAGCCGGGTTGAACGCCCGCGTGCACGTGCCGCTCACGACATCGTCCAGTGCGCGAATGGTCGCGCCAGCGACGGCCGCCGAGGCGTCGTGCATGTGGAGAAACGCGGGCGTGTCACCATCGCCGATGCCGAATGCGCCGCGCCAGGCGGCAGGATCTTCTCCAGCGGCGCGCACCGAATCGACGTACATGCGATCGTGAACCCGGAGCAGGTCATCTATGGTCGCTGGTTTCGGCTTGACGAGCGCCGCACAGGGCTCGTGAGTGGCCTCGGCGTCACAAATGAGGCCCCACGCGCGCATGAGTTCAACGGCCAAAATGAAGCGTTCCGGACGCAGGGGATGCGACTCCGAAAGACGGTATTCGGCCAGGTAGGGCTTGTAGACTAGCTCGACTGTCATGGTGCACTCCTCACCCCTTCTCAAGTTCATGCCCATCAAGGTGCGAGACAGCTACCCGAATCCTGAAGTACAATGATCGCTCCGCTGCAGACGCAGCTTGGACGTGCGTCTCGGCGTCGATGAAGTAACTCTCCGGGTCGATTGCGATCCGTGGACCCCCAGAGAACGAGGAGGTTCGCCCACGTGGAAAACACGAAGATATGGGAGCTGCCGGTCCAGAGCTATCTCGGCAAGCGGCAAGTCAAGCTCGATGACACGACCTTGCGCGACGGCGAGCAGACCGCTGGCGTGGTGTTCACCAACGCCGAGAAGATCCAAATAGCGAAGTATCTCGACGAGATCGGGGTGCATCAGATCGAGGCCGGCATCCCGGTGATGGGCGGGGACGAGGCCGAAGTCATCACCGAGATTGCGCACATGGGTCTGCGAGCTTCGATCCTGGGATGGAACCGCGCGAACATCGCCGACATCAAGACCTCGATCGACTGTGGCGTGGACGCCGTGGCTATCTCGCTGGCGACGAGCGACATCCACATAGAGACCAAGCTCATGAAAGACCGCCAGTGGGTACTGGACTCGATTCGCAAAGCTGTGGCCTATGCGAAGTCGGAGGGTGTGTACGTCTCGGTGAATGCCGAGGACGCGAGCCGCACGGAGTTCGGATTCCTGCTTGAGTACGCCGCTGCCGCCAAGGCCGAGGGCGCCGATCGGCTGCGTTTCTGTGACACGATCGGTGTCATGGAGCCGCTCACCACCTACAAGGTCGTCAAGGAACTCATCGAGCAGACCGGCCTGGAAGTCGAGATGCACACGCACAACGACTTCGGGATGGCGATTGCGAACGCAATGGCAGGCATTCACGGCGGCGCGACCTGGGTGAACGTCACGATCGGCGGTCTGGGCGAGCGCGCGGGCAACGCAGCTCTTGAGGAAGTGGTCATGGCGCTCAAGTACATCGAGGAGCTCGACATAGGCATCGAGACCGAGCGCTTCCGGGAGATCACCGACTACGTCATGCAAGCTGCCGGTCGGCAGATTCCCGCGTGGAAGCCGATCGTGGGCGAGAACATGTTCGCGCACGAGAGCGGCATTCACGCCGACGGCGTCATCAAGAACCCGAAGACCTACGAGGTGTTCTCACCGGAAGAGGTTGGCTTGGAGCGCCAGATCGTTGTGGGCAAGCACTCAGGATCACGCACTATCGAGATGAAGTTCTCCGAATACGGCATCGAGATCACGCGCGAAGAAGCGAACGCGATTCTGCCCACCATCCGACATCGGACCGTGGAGGAGAACCGCACGCTGTTTGATAAGGAACTGGTCGAGATCTACAACGACTACAAGGCGGCTATGAGCGGGA
Source organism: uncultured Eubacteriales bacterium (assembly GCA_964541225.1). Taxonomy (GTDB): domain Bacteria; phylum Actinomycetota; class Coriobacteriia; order Anaerosomatales; family JAAXUF01; genus CAZIPN01. Next base: position 135 of record CAZIPN010000056.1, on the reverse strand, counting down.
CCGAAGATCTCGCCATGGCCGAGTAGCGCGACGCCGACGCGGTTCGATCGGGTACGTTGCGCGCTTGCTGCACCTCGGCCGAGTTCGCGCTGCACGCAACACGCCGCACGACCCGCACGCGACACGCCGCACGAC
>CAZIPN010000055.1:0-3893 GCA_964541225.1 uncultured Eubacteriales bacterium | reverse complement strand
AGCACGGTTGTCTCAAGCAGCGCCTCGAAGATGATGCGTCGCGAGATCTTGGAATGGCCTCGCTGACGGTCGACGTACGTGATCGGGAACTCCTCGATGCGTGCGCCTTGCCTGTTGAGGGCTGCCAGCACTTCGATGAGGAACGAGTAGCCCTCGGACTTCAGGGCGTCGGGATCGACCTTGGCAAGCACCTCCGCGCGATAGCAACGGTAGCCGCTCGTGCAATCTTGCACCCGCGCGCCGATCATCGTGCGGGCGTAGGCGCTGCCCATCTTGCTCACTGCCCGCCGAAACGGACCCCAGTCGACCTGCAGGCCACCGCCTTGGGTGTAGCGCGATCCGATCACCAGGTCCGCGCCAGCATCAAGACGCTCCAGCATGTGCGGCAGCACAGCAGGGTCGTGTGACAGGTCGGCGTCCATCGTGCACACGATGCCGTAGCCGCGTTCTGCGGCCCAAGCCATGCCCGCCTTGCTCGACGGCGCGTAGCCACGATCTTGCGTGCGGTGCAGCACGTGGAAGCGGGGATCGGCAGCCGCGAGTTCGTCTGCGAGATCTCCAGTGCCGTCGGGGGAGTTGTCGTCGACGCACAACACGTGCACGCCGACGGGGAGTGCGAGCAGTTGCTCGGCAAGTGGACGAAGGTTCTCGACTTCGTCATAGGTTGGGATGACAACCAGGATTGACCTGGATGACTCGTTCGAACTCGGCTCCATCAAAGCCCTTTCACGCTGAGACTTCGCCCAGAGTAGCCCGCGAGCGGTGGCGCGTCGAGCGATCTCGTGGAGAGAGCCGACGCTCGGGCCGGGAATTCCATTGCGACAACATGACACATGCGCCATATTGTCGCCGTGAGATTCGGTGAGCCGGGCTTCATTCGCGCGATCGCGCGCTCTTCTCGGCGGAGGCGTTCGACAGCCTGCTGCTCTGCTAGACTCCCTCGGGGGCTGGCACCTTCGCCAGCCGAGGCCAGAGAAAGGCACCAATGAGCGGCGCGTCAAGCACGATTCGCAACCTCTATGACGTTCACGGTGAGAAGCTCCGCTATCTCGTTGTGGGCGGCTGGAACACCCTGTTCAGCGTCTTGCTGTTCAACGCGATGGTGCTGCTCTTTGGGCGTGAACTCTACCTGGTGTGGTTCTGGGCGTCGTGGGTGATCGCGGTGGTGCAAAGCACGGCGATGATGAAGTACGTGGTGTTTCGTCGGCCCGGTCATCTGTGGCGGCAAGTTGGGCGCGCCTACTTCATCTACCTCCCGGCGCAAGGGCTCAGTACGGTGATCCTGTGGGCGGCGGTTCAGCTCGTGCATCTGCACGTGGCCATCGGCCAGCTCATAGCCATCGGTGTGACCACGGTCTTCAGCTACATCGGGCACAAGTACTTCACGTTCCGCCTGCCCCTCGAAGTCGCCGAGGTACCCTCGCGGGACGTTGCCGATACACCCGGAGGCGCACCGGGCGGTGCCGTCGCATCACGGCAGCCAGCGCATGCAGACCCTCCGGCTGTCCTCAGAGCGCTCGAGCCGACAGACGCGCAAACCCTCGGCGAGTTCTTCGAGAGGCTGGCTGCCGATCCGGGCAGTGCGTACTTCCGCCCGCATCCGCTCACCGTGGCGTATGCGCGCGAGCTCTGCTCGGCGGTTGAGCGCAAAGACGAGTACTTCGTCGCCGTGATGGGCGATCACGTCGTGGGATACGCGATGCTGCGAGGCTGGGACGAGGGCTACTCGGTGCCGGCGTTTGGGGTGGCTGTCGACAAGGATCATCGCGGTCAGGGACTCGGAAGAGCGCTTCTCGAGCACGCGGTGATGCGCGCGAGGAAGCGTGGCGCGTCGGAAGTGATGCTGAAGGTCGATCCCGGCAACGCCGATGCCAAGCATCTCTACGAGTCGGTCGGCTTCACGTTCGCGGAGTTGGCGGACGATGGCGTCCAGCTCAAGGGAGTGCTCGCGCTCACCGAGCCCGACCAGTAGCCCGTCCGCTCCTGCTATTCTGCTAGCGCGAAGGATGCGGAGCGCGAGAATACGTCCCGCATCGGCGTCAGACGATCGGAGTCAATTGTGACCAAGCGCGCCCTCATCACGGGAATCACCGGCCAGGACGGCTCCTACCTCGCCGAGCTTCTGCTCGACAAGGGCTACGAGGTCTTTGGCCTTGTGCGCCGAGCTGCCACGCCGTCGACCGAGCGCATCGAGCATCTGCTGGATCGCCTCACGCTGCTCGTGGGTGAGATGACCGATCAGACCTCGCTCATCGACGCGATGGAGACCTCGCAAGCCGATGAGGTCTTCAACCTCGCCGCGCAGAGCTTCGTCGGCGATTCGTGGACGGTGCCCATCTCGACTGGTGACGTCGATGGCCTGGGCGTGACGCGTCTGCTTGAGGCAATCCGCCGAGTCAAGCCGTCGGCACGCTTCTACCAAGCGGCCACCTCGGAGATGTTCGGCAAGGTCCACGAGGTGCCGCAGAGCGAGACCACGCCCTTCCACCCGCGTTCGCCGTACGGTGTCGGCAAGGTGTATGGCTACTACGCCACCGTGAACTACCGTGAGTCCTACGGCCTGCACGCCAGCAATGGCATCCTGTTCAATCACGAGTCGCCTCGCCGAGGGCTCGAGTTCGTGACCCGCAAGATCAGCGATCATGTCGCGCGCATCAAGCAGGGCAAGGCCACCGAGCTTCGCCTGGGCAACTTGGACGCGAAGCGCGACTGGGGCTTCGCGGGCGACTACGTCGAAGGCATGTGGCGCATGCTGCAGCAGGACGCTGCCGATGACTACGTGCTGGCCACCGGCGAGACACACACCGTGCGCGAGTTCTGCGAGATCGCGTTCTCGCACGCGGGGCTGGATTGGGAGAAGTACGTCGTGGTCGACGAGCGCTTCGTGCGTCCCGCCGAGGTCGAGCTTCTGCTGGGCGATCCGGGGAAGGCGAAAGAGCGTCTCGGCTGGCAGCCTCAGGTCACGTTCGCCGAGCTGGTGGAGATGATGGTGGACGCGGACATGCAGCGCGTGAGCAAGGCGATCGCGTTCGAGAACGCAACGTCATAGGAGCGCACATGGGGAAGCGAGCTCTCATCACCGGGGTTGCCGGCCAGGACGGCACCTATCTCTCGGAGCTGTTGCTGGGCAAGGGCTACGAGGTGTGGGGCGTGGTCGGCCCGGAGCCGGGAGCCTTCCTTGAGTGGGCCGAGCAGTTCGAAGGCCGGTTGCACGCGATCGACGCCGACCTCACTGACATGGACTCGCTGCTCGCCGCAGTCGAAGTCTCGGCACCAGACGAGGTCTACAACTTCGCAGCGCAGTCATCGGTGGGCGACTCGTTTGGTGCTGCCATCGTGACCACCGAGGTCAACGCTGTCGGCGTTCTGCGAATCCTGGAGGCACTGCGTTCGCTCGCGCCGGGCGCCCGATTCTTCCAGGCCGCCTCGGCCGAGATGTTCGGCAACGCTGCCGAGATGCCCCAGCGCGAAACCACGCCGCTTCATCCGCGATCGCCCTACGCGGCCGCCAAGACGTACGCGTACCACATCGTCGGCAGCTATCGCGACAGCTACGACATGCACGTCAACAACGGCATCCTCTTCAACCACGAGTCGCCGCTGCGGGGCTTGCAGTTTGTGACGCGCAAGATCACCGACGGTGCGGTGCGATGCAAGCTGGGCCTCGCGAACGAGTTGCGTCTGGGCAACCTGGACGCGAAGCGCGACTGGGGCTATGCCGGCGACTACGTTGAGGCGATGTGGCTGATGCTGCAGCAAGAGACACCCGGCGACTTCGTGATCGCGAGCGGGGCGGCTCACACGGTGCGCGACTTCTGCAACGCGGCGTTCTCGCACCTTGGACTCGACTACAACGAGTTCGTGGTGGTCGACCCGAGGTTCTTCCGCCCGGT
>CAZIPN010000054.1:1492-4389 GCA_964541225.1 uncultured Eubacteriales bacterium | reverse complement strand
CAAACCGAACGTTGCCATCCCTTGACTCCATCCCGTAGTGAGTCGTGTCAGCGCGCCTCGTTCGACCCGCGCGCGTCAACTGTTGTGCCGCTACTTGCCTTGCGAGAGAGCCACGGCTGTCGCGTCAAAGACAGTGCCGCTCTGAAGCGTACCTGTCACGACAACCTCAGCGCCATCCTTGACCGTATCTGGGAGGGCTCCGGAGAACTTCACGACCACGCTCTTGCCGGTCCCATCGGCCTTCTCGGAGAGCGTGAAGCGCTGCGCTGGATTCGAGGAAAGGGAGTCCGGCTTCACGTAGCCTGTGGTCTGAACACCCGAGTTGCCGACCATCGACTTGCCAGCCCCAAGTTCTGCCACAGGTATGGCGCCTGACGCCGACTCGTATTTCGACGGGCACTTCGTGATCATTTGGTTTGCCTCGACGACCCCGCCCTTGGCCAGAGAACCGGTCACGATGGCCACGACGCCGTCGCCGAATGTGTTGGGCGCCGTGCCCGAGTAAACGACCTTGAGAGTTGGACCCGTACCCGCCGAGTCGCTCTCTTCGCGGATCGTGAACCTCATCGGGTTGGATTGCTTGTTCCACGACCCGGGAACGACCGATCCGCCCACGTTGACACGATCCCCGACTTTCAGCCCACCCTTTGAGACTTGAGTGATTGTCTCGTACGCAGCAGCAGTCCTGCGCGTGCTGAAGAGAATGGCGCCGATCACAATGAGGATGATTGCGGTGACACCGAGCAGACGCATCCGTGCGCGCTTATTCACGTGCGATCACTCCTTTGTCAGCGGCGTCTGCAGCCGCGGGCACGGTCGGAGAAAGGGCAGCGTGACACGCCGCTCAGAGATACACACCGCTTTCACCGATCACCTGCCTGAACAGTCGAATAGTAGCACCGCAGCCCAGTTTGCGCCACTGACCAGCACTGCAGCAGGGTGCTTCGCCATGTTTGGGAGTGCAGCAAAACGAGTGCCGAGAGCCCTCAAAATGCGAATGCTCATGCGCTTCCCGTTGACTTGTCTTGCAGCCAGGTCACGTCTGGCTTGAATCCAACCTGCGCAAGCAGGTCAAGGTAGCGCTGCGAAGATAGCTCCCCGGAAGCTCCATCCAAAGCGACCATCGTCGCCTCGATCACGTTGGTACCGAAGCTTCGACCGTCGAGCCGCGGCGTCGACGTGACTAGCAGCTCGGCACCGTGCTCACGTGCGAACTCGACGTCTGCCGGAGTCGTCGTGTTCGTGATGATCCACTTGCCACTCATGTCGGCGGGCATGAACTTGCGAACGTAGAGCCAGTCTCCGGCGATGACGTCCGCCCACTCGTAGAGCCGCTCCATGCGAAGGTCACGCTTGGGCTGTTTCTCCTGCTCGCCGCCGGTTGGATACAGCAGCGGAAACGGCAGCTGCACGACCAGTGGCGTGAGCACGTGCACCAACGTGACCAGCGCACTCCACTTCTTGATGATGACCGGGACATCCACCGCGTATCGCAGATCGCCAAAGACCTGCTCGGTCCCCGCCTTCTGCAGTGCTTCCGCCATGCCCCAGCGGTCGACCGCCGAGGTCATCAGCACGCGCTTGCCAGCGAACCTGAGCCCGCACTCCGTCGCGAGGAAGTCGATGGTTGAACCTTCGATCACGCCTTTGAGCCCCGACCCGTCGACCACCGGCGTCTTGTGCACCTGGCGGATGAGTCGCTTGGCGTCCCTGAAGTAGTAGGTGCGTCCGGCCGCACGTAAGAACTTGTCGATACCCCCCATGCCAAACGCCGCAACCTTGCCGTCGAGCTCGGCGAAGCGCGCCGCTGCTTTGTTCAGATCGCCGTCAGTGCCTTCTCGGCGGATACGAAACGACTCGCCGAGCAGATCGACCTCGACCTCGTGATCTCGCGAGCACGAGCCGATGGAGATGCTCACAACTTCCTTCACAATGATCCCCTCCTCACCAAGAGGACTTCTGTTCCGAGTATACGCAAGGCGCCCGTGCAGCGAGCGGGGGCGGGGCGGGGGCGGCGCACGTCGTAGCGCCACTCACTGACTGGCGCCGCGCAATTGCCGGTCTCGGCCTACAATGGCCGCATGGTCGAGAAGGCACACGCTGGTTTGAAGAGGACGTCTGGGGATCACGCGCCCGACCTCGCTGCAAGCGCGGATGCCCGTCGCGTCGTCCAGGCGGCTCGCGCGGTGCTCTCGCCCGTCTACCTGGTGGGTGGCTCGGTGCGCGACGCGTTGCTGGGCAGGCAATTCGAGGACCTCGACTTCACGACTCCGCTCGACCCCGACCGCGTCGAAGCACTCGTGCGCGCCGCCGGAAGACGGCCGTATCTGATCGGCAAGAAGTTCGGCACCGTGGGCTTCAAGATCGATGGGCACATCGCCGAGGTCACGACGTTTCGCACCGAGACGTATCCGGAAGGGACCAAGCCCCGCGTCAGCTTCGTCGACAAGCTTGAAGACGACCTCTCGCGCCGTGACTTCACCATCAACGCCATGGCGCTCGACGCCGACGAGATCGTCGACCCATTCGGCGGGCAACGCGATCTGGAGCAGCGCGTGATTCGCGCGGTTGGCGACGCGTCTGAGCGCTTCGCCGAGGATCCCCTGCGGATGCTTCGCGCTGCACGATTTGCCTCGCAGCTCGCGTTCGATGTCCATCCCGACACCGTCGCGGCCATGCGGGAACTTGCCGACCGCATCATGCTAGTCGCCAGAGAGCGCTGGAACGCCGAACTCGACAAGCTGCTGATGGGCCCGGGCGTCTCGGCAGGAATGCGACTGCTCGCCGAGACCGGCTTGCTGCGCTACCTGCTACCGGAGCTGCAGTTGCAGGTCGGGCTCGCCGAGAAGGCACTCGGCTCCGACGACGCCGGGCGAGCGGGCAGCGGGCGGGCGGGC
>CAZIPN010000054.1:0-1392 GCA_964541225.1 uncultured Eubacteriales bacterium | reverse complement strand
CGGGCGGGCGCCGGGCGAGCGGGCAGCGCGGCGACGTCGCTGTTCGAGCGCACGCTGGCGGCAGTCGAGTCAGCCGAGCCCGACATCACCAAGAAGTGGGCGGCGCTGCTCGGCAACGTCGCCGAGCCGTACGCGCACCCGGCGACTCTGGATTTGCTGCCGTCGCGACGTGATCTCATCGCGGGTGCACTTGCGGAGCGCATCGCGCTGTACCTGAAGTGGAGCACCCAGCGGCGACGCGACGTAGTCGCCGCCGTCGAGGAGCACGCTCGCCACGAGATGCCCGGCGTCTAGCGGATCGGCCGCTTCGTGCGAAGCGACAGGGAGCACCCTCGCCCAACGGGTCTCGCCCGCGCGCCGACTCTAGCAGTTGCGTTCGTAGATGATCCGCAACCCATCGAGCGTGAGATCCGGATCGACGTGGCTGATTGTCTCGCACAGCGGCCCCATGCGCTCGGCGAGCCCACCGGTTGCGATCACATCCGTCTCGCGCCCAAGCTCGCTCCACACTCGGCGTACGAGCCCGTCAACCATCGACGCCTCGCCAAGAACCAGACCCGCCTGCATGCTGGCGTTCGTGTTCGTGCCGATCACCTGCGGCGGTGCCTCGAGGTCGACCTTGGAGAGCCGCGCCGCCTTCGCGAACAGCGCCTCAGCACTCGCCTCCACGCCAGGCGCGATTGCCCCGCCCAGATACGCGCCGTCCTCGGCAATCACGTCGACTGTTGTCGCAGTACCGAAGTCAACGACAACGACTGGACCGCCGAGCCGAGCAAACGCCGCAACGCCGTTCACGATACGGTCGGCACCAACCTCCCGCGGGTTGTCATAGCGAATCGACATGCCGGTCTTAAGTCCCGGGCCGACGACAAGCGGAGGCTTGTCACATGCCACCCGCGCGACCTCTTCCCACGCCGAGGTGAGCTTGGGCACCACCGACGAAACGATCACATGCCCGACGTCATCCCACGAAAGTCCCTCCAGGCCGAGCAGCCCAGAGATCTTGACGCGCAGCTCGTCTCCGGTGAGCGAGGCATTGGTCGAAATGCGCCAATGCCCCACAAGCTCATCGCCCTCAAAGAGGCCGAGAACGGACTGGGTATTGCCCACATCAACGGCAAAGAGCACGCGGACCCTCCTCGGCAGGTGAAACGCCGCAGATGACGGCGTGGTGACGCACCTCTACGTACCGTAGAGCTGGTGCTATCATCGGCCCCGGGGCCTGCCAACCGCAAGAGTCGACGAATCCGGGGCCCCTACCAGCGCAAACGCCATCGCACCCGACACCGGGAGGCGCATCTTGACCGAGACCGCCGCACGTATCCTCGTCGTTGACGACGAGGCATCGATCACAGAGTTCGTCAGCTACAACCTGCGCAAAGAGGGCTACGA
>CAZIPN010000053.1:0-4451 GCA_964541225.1 uncultured Eubacteriales bacterium | reverse complement strand
CGAAGGAATCCGCTCGCAAGAAGCTGGGCCTGGGCCCGCTGCCGGAGAGCGGCGGTGACGCGATGGCCCGGCTCATGTCGGCGGGCGACGCGGATGCTGCCAGCACGGCCGACGCCGCAAGCGACACGACGCTCGACGCCGCGACGCGGGTTGACGCCGCAAGCGACGCCGACGCCGCAAGCGACGCGGGTCCCGATGTCTCTGCCACAAGCGATGCTGCTGCCGTCGGTGAGGATTCCGTCGGCAACGACTCTCAAGGAGCTGAATAGCATGGCGTACGAACCGTTGTTGGACCGCATGCCCACGAGCAGGCCAACCTGCCCGCTTGAGGCGCCGACAGATCGCCCGCGCTACGCCGAGGAGGCGTCGTTTAAGATTCACGGCGGCTGTGGGCTTATCGGCATATGCGATGAATCCGGCACGCTCATGAGCGGGGAAGAAGCCATCAAAGCGATCGCCGTTCAGCACGACCGCGGCAACGGCCTGGGTGGCGGGTTTGCCGGCTACGGCATCTACCCTGAGTTCCCGGACCACTTCTGTTTCCACATGATGTATCACGACACGAAGTCGAAGGAAGAAGCCGAGGCCGTCTTCGATCGTTACTTCGTCGTCGACCTTGCCGAGCCGATGCCGGTGCGCCCGGTCAAGGGGATTGCCGACGCTCCGGTGCTGTGGCGCTACTTCCTGCAGCCCGATCCGCACAAGCTCGAGACGAGCGACATGTCCGCCGAGGACTTCGTCGTGCACACGGTCATGCTCATCAACAGCTCAGTCGATGGCGCGTTCGTCGCATCGAGCGGCAAGAACATGGGCGCATTCAAAGGCGTGGGCTTCCCCGAGGAGATCGGCCACTACTACCAGCTCGAGGAGTACGAAGGCCACACGTGGACCGCACACAATCGATTCCCGACGAACACGCCGGGCTGGTGGGGCGGGGCGCACCCGTTCACGCTGCTTGACTGGTCGATCGTGCACAACGGCGAGATATCGAGCTACGGCATCAACAGTCGCTACCTCGAGCAGTTCGGCTACAAGTGCACGCTAGGCACCGACACCGAAGTCGCGGCCTATCTGTTCGACCTGCTCCTTCGCCGACACAAGCTGCCGCTTGATCTGGCCTGCAAAGCGCTCGCCGCACCGCTGTGGAGTGAAATCGAGCGCATGCCAGAAGAAGAGGCCGCAGTCTATCGCTCGCTGCGCGCGGTCTACGGAGCGGGGATGCTCAACGGTCCCTTCGCGATCATCCTGGGTTTCAACGGCGGGATGGTGGCGATGAACGATCGGATCAAACTGCGTCCGCTCGTGGCGGCGCGTCAGGGCACCAAGCTCATGGTCGCTTCTGAGGAGTCATCGATGCGCGAGATTCTCGGCGAGCCTGACGAGGTATGGGCGCCCAAAGCCGGCGAGCCCGTTGTCGCTCGCGTCCAGGGGATGGAGTGGCCGATTCACGGCGACTTGCACCTCTCGGCAAACGAGATCAGCTGCGCGGTGACCGGTACGCAAGACTCCTGCGAGACAGTCGAGGTGAACTGACCAGATGCCTACCAGCCTCATTCAACCCGAGTTCAGAGTTGAGATTGACTACGACAAGTGTCATAAGTGCGGTCGCTGCGTGCAGCAGTGCGGCTGGGGCGTGTACTCGTTTAACGAGCGCCCGTTCCCGGACGACAGCAAGTGCCGCGCGTGCCACCGCTGCGTGACGTATTGCCCCGCGCACTGCATCACCATCAAGAAGAACGACCTCGCGCTTCGCGACAATGCGAACTGGTCGGAGGAGCTTCGCAAGAATGTGTGGCGTCAGGCCGAGTCCGGCGGCGTCATGCTCACCGGTATGGGCAACGACAAGCCCTACCTCAAGATCTTCGACCACCTCGTGCTTGACGCGTGCCAGGTCACGAACCCGTCCATCGACCCGCTTCGTGAGCCCATGGAGCTGCGCACCTACCTTGGCCGCAAGCCCGATAGCGTCGAGGTGGAGTCAGATGGCAGCGGTGGCTACCGGCTCAAGGAAGGTACCGGCGTCGCCAACAACGTGAAGCTCGAAGCGCCCATCATCTTCTCGCCGATGAGCTACGGCTCGGTTTCGCTCAACGTGCACAAGTCGCTTGCGATGGCCGCCGAGAGACTCGGCATTTTGATGAATACCGGCGAGGGTGGCCTTCACGCCGACCTCTACCCATACGGCAACAACGTCATCGTACAGGTGGCCTCGGGGCGCTTTGGCGTCAATCCGGAGTATCTGAACCGCGGCGCTGCCATCGAGATCAAGATCGGTCAGGGTGCCAAGCCGGGTATCGGCGGGCACCTGCCTGGCGAGAAGATCAACAAGGAAGTCTCGACGACGCGCATGATTCCACAGGGTACGGATGCCATTTCGCCGGCACCCCACCATGACATCTACTCGATTGAGGACTTGCGCCAGCTGATCTACTCGCTCAAGGAAGCGAGTGGCTACAAGCCGGTGGGCGTCAAGATCGCGGCCGTGCACAACGTCGGTGCGATTGCATCCGGCATCGTGCGCGCGGGCGCGGACTACGTCTACCTCGACGGCTTCTCGGGCGGTACCGGTGCCGCGCCCGCGATCATTCGCGATCACGTCGGCATTCCGGTCGAAATCGCGATCGCGGTGGTCGATCAGCGGCTGCGCGACGAGGGCATTCGGAACCAAGCCTCGATCATCGCGGCGGGCTCGATTCGCTCCTCGGCAGACATGGCGAAAGCCATCGCGCTCGGCGCCGATGTCGTGGCGATCGGCTCGGCAGCACTGATGGCGCTTGGATGCCATCTGTGTCAGGGCTGCCATACGGGCTCCTGCTCGTGGGGACTGACCACACAGAAGCCGGAGCTTACTCGCCGACTCGACCCCGAGTGGGGTGCCGAGCGGCTCACCAACCTGATCCACGCCTGGAGCCACGAGCTTCAGGAGATCCTCGGGGCGCTCGGCGTGAACGCTGTTGAGTCGCTGCGAGGAAGTCGCGAGCGCTTGCGCGCCATCGGGCTCGACCAGCAGACCTGCGAGATCCTGGGCGTCAAGCCTGCGGGTCGGTAGCACGAGGGAGGAGACACAGATGACTACAACGACAAGGGGCCCCATTGAGGGCTATCTCAAGATCGCGCCACAGGTCCTTCGCGAGGGCGATACCGCGACCATCGACTCGCAGGGCGTGTACTACAAGTACCTGAACGAAGCCGTGCGCGAGGCGATTGCGGACGGCGTGAAGAACATCGTGATCAACAACGTCAACGGCCAGCGCTATATCGGCACTGGGCTCAAGGGCAAAGACGTGCGCATCGAAGTCCACGGCACGCCGGGCCAGGACATGGCGATGTTCATGGATGGGCCCACGCTGGAGGTCTTCGGCAACGCGCAAGACGGCGTTGGCAACACCATGAATTCGGGCAAAGTGATCGCGCATGGCTCGGCGGGCGACGTGCTCGGCTACGGCATGCGTGGCGGCAAGGTGTTCATCAAGGGCGATGTCGGCTATCGTGTCGGCATTCACATGAAGGCGTATGAGGATCTGCGTCCGATCATGGTGTGCGGCGGCAAAGCACGCGATTTCTTTGGCGAGTACATGGCTGGCGGACTGCTGGTTCTGCTGGGGATGAACTCGCGGTTGGAAGGGCCGCTCGTCGGCGGGTATCTCGGCACGGGCATGCATGGCGGGACCATCTATGTGCGAGGCGAAGTCGAGCCGTGGCAGTGCGGCAAGGAGGTCGGCGTCTTCGCGGCCGACGAAGCCGACATGGCCGAGCTCACACCGGTGCTCAAGGAGTACTGTGAGGACATGGGAGTGGACCTGGACGAGGTCTTGTCCAAGCAGTTCACGAAGCTCGTGCCGATAAGTCATCGGCCGTACGGCAAGATGTACACGTACTTGTAGGACGGGCACGTGCGGCTCGTGCGGAAGATCTGTTCGCAGGAGGCGTTTGGAAGGGTGTTCGCGGAGGTGGATCGGGGCTACGCAAGTGAAACACCGCCGAAACATTGCTCCGCTAAGCTAGGGCAACCGCGCATTCGGATCGGGCATTTGGGCACGCGATGCGTGCCGGAATAGGGAGGTAGCGCATGGCACCGACGTTCGACAAGGATTACGTGCTCAGGACCGTCGAGGAGCGTGACGTCAAGTTCATCCGTTTCTGGTTCACGGACGTGCTTGGCGTGCTGAAGTCCTTCGCCGTCACGGACAGTGAGCTTGACGGCGCATTTGAGGAGGGCATGGGCTTCGACGGTTCTTCGATCGACGGCTTCACTCGCATCCAGGAATCCGACATGGTCGCATGGCCAGACGCCTCCACGTTCCAGGTTCTCCCGTGGCGTCCCGAGGAGCAGGGTGTCGGCCGTCTGTTCGCCGACATCATGAAGCCCGACGGCACCCCGTTCGACGGCGACCCTCGCTACGCGCTCAAGCGCGTGCTGAAGAAGGCCGCCGACATGGGCTACACCATGT
>CAZIPN010000052.1:0-5512 GCA_964541225.1 uncultured Eubacteriales bacterium | reverse complement strand
CTCGTCACACATCGCTTCTGCCTGCGGGTGTAGTCTCTGTGAGCGGGACGTTTGCTGCCGGTGATGCGGTAGTATTGAAGGACCGCTCAGGGGCGCTTGTGGCACGAGGTTTGAGCGAGTTGTCCTCGGCAGAGCTGGAGCGCGTGAAAGGACTCAAGACCTCGCAGATCGCCAAGGAAGTCCCGGGTGCGTCGTACACGGAAGTCGTGCACCGCGACCACCTCGTGATTTTGTGAGCGGTGAGGAGTACGTGCAGCGCTAGGAACGAAAGGGGTCCACAGGATGTCGAACGTCCTGCAGATCGCGATGCAAGCCAAGGAAGCGTCGTCGCAGCTCGCCATCTCATCTGCCGAGCAACGCAATCGCGCGCTGCTCGTGATGGCGCACGCGCTCATGGCGAAGCAAGACGAAATCCTCGAAGCGAACGCCGCCGACATGTCCGCCGCCCGCACCAAGGGAACTGGCGAAGGGTTGCTCGATCGGCTCGAACTGACGCCCGCTCGCATCAAGTCCATGTCGGAAGCGCTCAAGGAACTCGCGCTACTCGCGGACCCGATCGGCGAGGTCGTGGAGGGCCGCACGCTTCCCAACGGTATCGAGCTTCGGCAGGTGCGCGTTCCTCTCGGCGTGGTTGCGATGATCTACGAGGCGCGTCCCAACGTCACCGCTGACGCAGCCGGCCTGTGCCTCAAGACCGGCAACGCAGTGATCTTGCGAGGCGGGTCGTTGGCGATCGAGAGCTGCATAGCGCTCACGCGCGTGCTCTCGCAGGCCATCGAAAGCGCGGGACTGCCTGCCAACAGCGTGCAGTACGTCGAATCGACCGAGCATTCGGCCGCCGAGGAACTCATGGGGCTGCACGACTACATCGACGTGCTCATTCCGCGCGGTGGTGCCGGACTGATTCGCAGCGTCGTCGAAAACTCGAAGATCCCGGTGATCGAGACTGGTATCGGCAACTGCCACGTCTACGTACACGAAGCCGCCGACCCAACCATGGCGAAGAAGATCGTCGTCAACGCGAAGTGTCAGCGGCCCAGTGTGTGCAACGCCGCCGAGTCACTGCTGGTCGACGAGTCGGTCTATCAGACGGTGCTGCCGCCCATCCTCAAGGACCTGGAGGAGAGCGGCGTGACGGTCTTTGCCGACGAACCCACGCGTGCGCTCGGCGCGATTCATCGCATCGAAGCGGCCACCGACGCTGACTGGGGCACCGAGTATCACGATCTGCGCATGTCGGTGAAGGTGGTCTCGGGCATCGATGAGGCCATCAAGCACATCAACACCTATGGCACGCAGCATTCCGACGCCATCATCACCGAGGACTACGCGGCCTCGCGTCGGTTCTTGCACGAGGTCGACTCGGCGGCCGTATACGTGAACGCATCGACGCGCTTCACCGACGGCGCTGAGTTTGGATTGGGTGCCGAGATCGGCATTTCCACCCAGAAGCTGCATGCCCGCGGGCCGATGGGCCTGACTGCCCTGACCTCCACGAAGTACCTGCTCATGGGTAGCGGGCAGATTCGCGAGTGAGGAGTACTGTGCGTCTCGGCATCATGGGCGGGACTTTCGATCCCATTCACTTCGGGCACCTCGTCACCGCCGAAGAGGCCCTCGTGCAGTTCAACCTCGATCGGGTGCTCTTCATGCCGACGGGTCATCCCGCTCTCAAGAGCGATCAGCGGGTCACGCCTGCCGAGGACCGCTACCTGATGACGGTGATCGCAACTTCGTCTAATCCCGACTTCGACGTGAGCCGCATGGAGGTCGATCGACCGGGGCTGACCTACACGGTCGACACGCTGCTTGCATTGAGAGACGAATACGGTCCGGCCACAGAGATCTTCTTCATCACGGGCGCCGATGCCGTGTGGGACATCGTCGGCTGGAAGGATGCCGAGCGCATCGCCGGACTCGTGACGTTCATCGCCGCGACTCGGCCTGGTTACGACTTGGATGCGGCGCGCGCGGCGCACGAGGTGGGCCCCAACGGCTTTCGTATCGAATACATCGAGGTTCCTGCGCTCGCGATCTCGTCGACGGACTTGCGCGCGAGGGTCTTCGCGGGCCGTCCGATCCGCTATCTGACGCCGGAGTCTGTGGGCCGCTACATCCAGAAGCGCAGGCTGTACCGAGAAGGCGGACAGTTGTGAGCGAGGTCCGCCTGCGCGACGCGACCAAAGCGATCGAGAAGCGTCTCGGCAAGAAGGGCGCCAAGCACTGTGAGCGCGTATCTCAGGCCGCGGGCGAGCTGGCCAAGACGTACGGCGTCGACGAGGAGCGTGCGCGGCTTGCCGGGATGCTGCATGACTGGGATCGCGAGCAGAGCACGGCGACGCTGCTTGAGGCGGCTCGTGCCGCGCTGCTCGAGATCACGGACGCAGATGCCGCTTCGCCGCACCTTCTGCACGCGAGAACGGGCGCGGTGGGAGCCAAGGCGGCGCTTCCTGGTCTCGACGACGAGGTTCTCTCGGCGATCGCTCGGCACACTCTCGGCGGGCGGGACATGACGCCGCTTCAGATGGTGGTCTACCTTGCCGACATGATCGAAACGCATCGCGAGTATCCCGGTGTCGAGGAGCTTCGCGACGCGGTCGGGCGAGTACCGCTGCGGGAACTCTTCGCGATGGGGTACTGGCAGTCGATGATGCACCTGGTGACGGCGCGCAAGCCCATTCATCCGACTACGGTCGTGGTGTGGAACGAGTACGTGGCGGTGAGCCGCCGATGAGTGACGAGAGCCCCCGCAGGGTCAAGAAGCCGCCGGAAGCGCCGACGGGCTACCGCTCGACTCGGCGGGCATCGAAGGCCGCCAAGCACCAGAAACGGGCCGAGCGCCAACATGAGCTCGCGACGTCGTTGGGCCGAACGGCTCGGACTGTGCGCAACATCGGGTACTACCTCGCGCTACTGGTGGGGATTCTGCTCGCCGGCATGCTCGTGCTCCTGCTCGTAGCCAGTGGCATCAACTGGATTGCTCGGTGGAACGCGAGTCACGGGAAGAACGCGGTATCCTCGCTTTCGGAAAGCGAGCGACGTGCTCGCGAGAATGTGCTGGTGATTGGCGAGCAGGGCGGCAGGGCCGTCGGGTTCCTGGCGATACGCATCTCCTCGGCAGACAAGCAGATCTACGGCATCGCGATCCCAGATGGCACGCTCATCGAAGTGCCAGGGCAGGGCTTCGGCAAGATTGGCGACAGCTACTCAGTGGGACCGCAGGTGTCGATGTCGGCGATCTCGAACTACCTCACGGTGCCATTCCGCTCCTACATCGTGGTGCGTGCGTCCGTGTATCAGAAGGTAATCAAGGACCAGTCAGTCTCAGGCGTTCTGTCGCAGGAGACGACGAGCAACCTGACAATCGGCCAGAAGGAGAGTCTGCGCGCAGTCGTGGCGTCGCTGCCCAAGGAGAACACGGCGATCGTGCCGCTTCCGGTGCGACCGGTCAACCTCGGGTCGGAGACGTACTTTCAGCCTCAGAAAGCGCAGGTCGCCGACTTACTCACGAAGTGGTGGGGGGTCGACGCTTCGAAGGTTGCGCAGGTCACGCGCGTGATTCTGTACAACGGCGTCGGAACTCCAGGAATCGCGGGATTGGCCGCCGAGCAGATCATCAAGGCAGGACTGCGCGTGGTCGAGACCAAGAACGCCGACAACTTCAACTACGCCAAGACGCTCGTGATCGTGCAGCATGGCCCGCTCTCGCAAGGCAACGACATTGCAAAGGTTCTTGGCGTGGGCGAGGTCAAGAGCCAGCCTGCCGATCAGAGCATCGCAGATGTGATCGTGATCGTCGGGAAGGACTACAAGCCGCCGCCACCGGCGAAGACCGGGGGAGCCAAGTGACGCCGAAGACGCCCGAGACGCCCGAGACACCCGCAACGCCGAAGGCGCGCAAAGCGCGCAAGGAGCCCGCAACCCCGCGCGAACTCGCGTTGATCGCGATGGAAGCGGCCAGCGACAAGAAGGCCGAGGACATCGTCGCGCTCGACGTGAGCCATCTGCTGGTTGTGACTGAGTACTTCATCATCGCCACCGGCCGCACGAACATCCAAGTTCGCGCGATCGCCGACGAAGTCGAGGAGCAGCTCCGCGACAAATGCGGCGAGAAACCGATCGGCCGCGAGGGCATCGGCGAAGACAAGTGGATCCTGCTCGACTACGGCGACGTGGTCATCCACGTCTTCCAGCCTGCCGAGCGCGACTTCTATCGCCTCGAGCGCCTGTGGTCCGACGCCCCTCGTCTGGAGTTGCCGGACGCCGAGACCCCCGCCGCGGCGAACCAGTAGCGCGATGATGGCCGGGGTCGCCAGACGCTACGGCGTCCAGGCCGCGCTGCTCGGCGTCGCGCTGGTGTGGGGCTGGTCGTTTGTGGCGGTCGCCGACGCGATTGCGCGCTATCCGATGTACGCCTTCTTGGGCTGGCGTTTCGCGCTGGCGAGCGTGGCGTTTGCGGCCATCTTCCCGCGCGCGCTGACGCGGCTGACGCGCGCGAACGTGAAGTCCGGGCTGATCGCCGGCGTGCTGCTCTCGGCAGGCTACATCTTCCAGACGTGGGGACTGGACGGCGCCATCAAGACAACCCCGGCGCGCGCCGCGTTCATTACCGGCCTGTACGTGATCATGACGCCCGCGCTTCAGGCGGTGTGGCTGCGCAAGCGGCCGCGGACATCGACGGTTGTGGGCGGTGTGATCGCGCTCGCGGGGCTGGGGATCATGAGCGGCATCGGCGGGAGCTGGGTGCTCGGCGACACGCTGGTGGCGCTGTGCGCGGTGGCGTTCACGCTGCACATGACGTTTCTGGGCTCCGGCGACGGCGGCATGGACGTGAGCGTGGTGACGCTGCTGCAGCTCGTGACGGTGTCGGTGGCATGCGGGGTGATCTCGGCGATCAAGGAGCACGTCGGGCCGCCGAGCGACGCGAGCGTGATCGGCGCGCTGGTGATCACAGGCGTGCTTGCCTCGGCGGCGGCGTTCGCGATCCAGACGTGGGCGCAGCAGAAGCTGCCGCCCTCGCGCGTGGCCGTCATCCTCGTGATGGAGACGGCGTTTGGCGGCGTCTTTGGTTGGGCCGCGGCGGGCAAGTGGCCGCCGACCGAGGTACTGGGCGCATGCGTGATGTTCGTCGGACTCATGATCGCCGAGCTGCTGGCGCTTCGCGCCCCCGCCGAGCAACGCGTGGTGCTTGAGAGCGGCGTCGAGGGGATGCCAGCGGCGGTGTCGGCGGAGGCGTGGGGCGACGGGCCGGGTGACGCCGACGAGGGGCGGCCGGGCGGTTGACCGGCATGAAGCCGCTGGTATACTGGCTCTCGCGCCTTCTGGGCGCACCCAGATGTGGGGCCATAGCTCAGCTGGGAGAGCGCTTGGCTGGCAGCCAAGAGGTCAGGGGTTCGATCCCCCTTGGCTCCACCAATACGCGATGACGGTCAGGTCGGGCAGATGCCCGGCCTGACCTGCTGTTGCGGGGAGTCGCGAGCACGGGCGGAGGCGGCGCGCAGGCAGGGCGAGC
>CAZIPN010000051.1:1914-6633 GCA_964541225.1 uncultured Eubacteriales bacterium | reverse complement strand
CCCTGCGCAAGCCACCCGCCGACGGAAGAACTCGGATACGAAGACGGATACACGCGCAAAGTCACATCGTGCTTGACCAGCTCGCGATCGAGCTTCTGCCAGATCGCAGCGGGCTGCACGCGGACTGTCATGTTCTCCGTGTCCATCGACAGCACCCGCTGCATTCCGGACAGGTCCATCACGACTGCGCCTCGCGGCGGAAGAACTCCGCCGTAGCCACTGGTGGCCCATGCGCGAGGAACGACCTTCACGCCTTGGGACCTCGCCAATCTGATGATGCCGATCACATCATCCTCATCGCGCGGCCTGACCACCGCCCCTGGCAAACCGGCACCCACAAATGGCTTCACCAGCGATGGCATGGCTCCGATGTCGAATGAGTACATCGACCGTTCTCGATAGTCGGCCCGCACGCGGTCTTCGCCGCACATCCCGACCAACGCCTGGATCGTCTGCTCACGTGTCGTGCTCATTCTCAGATTCACCCTCTAATCACCAACACCGGGTCTGCACTCAACTCAGGTCAAGGTTTCTTCAGGAACCTATTCCCGTTTTGCCGTGATACGATTCGCCGAAACCACCGAGAGCGAAAGGCGGCACCTCTTGCTTGCTGGGGTTTTGTTCGATCTTGACGGCACGTTGCTCGACCTCGACCTCGACGCGTTCTTCCGCGAGTACTTCGCCGCGCTTGGACCCGTTGTCGCTGAGGCGCTCGACCACTCTCTCGACGCACGCGCAGGACTCGAGGCCGTCCTGCAGGGGACCCAAGCCATGTACCTCCCCCACCCCGGAATCACTAACCGCGACATCTTCAACGAGCGCTTTCGTGAGCTAACCGGCGCAAACCTCGACCTCGACGAATACGCAACCATCTTCGAACGCTTCTACCTCGACGTGTTCCCAACCCTTCGCGGCACCATCGGCCCCCATGCTGGCGCTCGCGAGGTCGTCGAACGTGCGCTTGACCTCGGAGTCAAGGTCGCAATCGCCACGAATCCCATCTTCCCGCGTGAAGCCATCGAAGAACGCATGCGGTGGGCCCATGTCTTCGATCTCCCGGTCGATGTGGTGACGTCGTACGAGATCATGCATGCCGCCAAACCGCACCCCGCCTACTACCTTGAAACCGCCGAGATGCTTGGAGTCTCCCCCGTCGACGCCTTGATGGTTGGCGACGACAGGGTGCTCGACATGCCCGCCGCCGATGTCGGCATGCGGACCTACTATGTGGGTCGGGATCCCATCCCGGGCGTGGACTTCACTGGGACCCTCGGGGAGCTCGCCGATCTTCTGCCGAGATTGGTGGGGACCACGCTCTGACCAGACACTCTGACATCGCAGGGCGTGGGGCATGACCGATCCCGCCGACAGCATCGTTGTTCTCGGCGTCGGCAATCCGCTGATGCACGACGACGGCGTCGGGCCTCGCGTCGTCGAGACGCTGCTGGAAGGCTACGACTTCTCTGACAACGTCGAGATCCTTGACGCAGGCACGATGAGCTTCGCAATCCTTAACGTACTCGCCGACAAAGACCACCTCATCATCGTGGATGCCCTGCGCGGGACGGAGAACCCGGTCGGCTCGGTCATGCGGCTGGCACCCGAGCAGGTCGCCCACAACCGCGTTCGTCCGACCCCGGATCGCCGTGGGCTGCTCGATGTCTTGGAGGCCATCCAGCTTGTCGGCGGCTCACCCGCAACCACTGTCGTGGCCATCCAGGTCGACACCGCCGATGACATGGTGCTGGAGCTTTCGCCCAAGGTCGAAGCGTCGGTGCCAATTGCAGTGGCTCTGGTACTCGACGAACTCGAGCGTCTGGGAGCGCAGGCGCTCCCGCGCAGCCCCGAAGTCCACACACGCGTCCTTCGGGCGACGGCCGCCTACACGCGCAACTCACGCTCGATCCGCTCGGCGATCGATTCTGCGTCCAACCCGGCAATCGCAAACAGATCCGACGACGCACCGGAAGACTGAAAGCCTTCCACGCCGAGAATCGCCAACGGCACCGTTGCCGAGTTCTCGGCCAGCCAATCGGCAACAGAGGCTCCAAGACCCGTCCGCGCGGCGTGGTCTTCCACGGTCACAACCAGCCGAGAACCGCTCGCACGCCGCATCGCCTCGGCGTCAAGCTCGAGCGGAGTGGCCACGATGCCGACCGAAACGCGAAGCCCGCGAGTCCGCAGCGCGTCCGCCGCCGCGACTGCGGCACCTGCAAGCGTGCCCATCGCAAGCACCGCCACGTCCTCGCCGTCACGTGCCCACACGACTTCGCCGGGCACGAACTCATAGTCGCCACCAAAGAGCGGCTCGCCAGACTCGCCGAGAATGATCGGGAGTTTGCTCCGACCCATCGCAACCGCCACGTTGCCCTGCAGCGTTGCCGCCACGCGCACAACGCGATCGGTCTGGTTGGGATCGGCGGGTACGAAGACCCTCCACCCGAAGAAGTCGCGCAGAGCGCCCACGTAGTCGAGGCACTGGTGCGTCTTTCCGTCCTCGCCGACATCCAAGCCACAGTGCGTCACCGTGAGCTTGAGTCCGGCGCCGTTGATGTCGTTGAGGCGCTGTTGGTTGTAGACCTCATCGATCCCAAAGACACCGAAATCAGCCCAAAATGCCAGCACGCCCGGGAGAGTTGAGAGCGCGCCTCCAACAGTGGCGGTGTTGTGCTCCCCCACCCCACACTCGATGAATCTGTCCGGGTACGTGTGCCAAAACGCCTCTGTCTTGACCGACTGAGCCAGGTCGCAGTCCAAAACGCTCACGACCAGGTGCGGGTTTGCCTCGGCGATGTCGAGCAGAGCGGTGCCCCAGGCTGATCGGTTGTCCATCTTCACGTCTGCCGCATACGTGCGTGGCGTGCCGACGTCGAGCGAAACCGCTGGTGTCACGAAGTCTACGGGGGCAACGGTGACCGGGTTCTGACGTTGTGCGCGCGCGATCTCTAGAGCACCCGGGTCCAGGTCGAGCTCGGCCATCGCACGCGCGTACTCGTCGGGCGTCAGGCCGCGCCCATGGTATTCCGGCTTGTCCTCCATGAACGACACGCCCTTGCCGATCACCGTGTGCGCCAAGACCACCGTCGGCACGCCGTCGGCAACGCCGTCCGCGACAGCTGCGTACAGCGCTTCGATGTCGTGACCGTCGCACTCGCGAACCTGCCAGCCGTCGGCAGCCCAGTCAGGCGCAAGCGGAACCGGCATCACCTCGTTCGTGTGCCCGGATATCTGCACTCGGTTCCAGTCGAGAACGACAGTGAGGTTGCCGAGGCCGTACTTGGCCGCGAGCCGCCTCGCCTCCCCCACCTGGCCCTTCTGCTGCTCGCCATCGCTCATCGCCACAAACGTGTGCCACTCGGCACCCGTCATCCTCGCTCCCAGCGCCAGCCCAACCCCTGCCGAGAGACCCTGTCCCAGGTTCCCCGTGGACCATTCGACACCCGGAACCGCGCGCTCGACGTGCCCCTCGAAGAGACTTCCGGCCTGCCGAAAATGCGCGGCAACCTGCGCCGAGTCAAAGAAGCCCGCCTCACCAAGCGCCGAGTAGACCCCGGGCGATGTGTGACCGTGGCTCACGACAATACGGTCGCGCTCTGCCCAGTGCGGCTCTTCCGGGCGCAGACGCGCGCACGAGTACAGCAAGGTGTAGAGCTCCATCGACGAGAACGAGCCACCGGGGTGGCCGGACGCTGCCAGCGTGGTTGCGGTCAGGACTGTCCCGCGCGCAACGTGTGCGCGGCGCGACAGCTCGGCAAGCTTCTCGGCACCTAGCGGTGCGGCAAACCCCTCGTTGAACACCATTGCTCCTCCTTGGCAGCTCGGCGATGCTGCGCGCCGAAACGGGCACACCGTCGCCGCAAGCGGCTACACTGTCGTGAACGTTCTGTCCGATTATCCCCGAGGAGACCGACCGCTTATGCAGGAGTTGCTGGATATTGCAGTTGCGGCCGCCCTGGAGGGTGGCTCCGTCATTCAATCCGGCGTCGCGAACATGGGGAAAGTCCGCAGCAAGTCGGCGTCAAGCGACCTGGTCACTGATACCGATGTCGCCTCCGGCGTTGCCGTGTGCCGCACGATCGCCGAGCGGGTCGAGGGCGCGCGTTTCGTGGTCGAGGAGGACGAGGTGTACGGCCTGGCCGGAGTGCCGAGGGGCACCGCCGACGAGGGTGAGGTGTGGGTCGTCGACCCGCTCGACGGCACCACTTCGTTCGTACACTCCTACCCTTGCTACTCGGTGTCCGTGGCCTGTCTGCGTGACGGCGTTCCGGTCGCCGGCGCGATCTACAATGCCGCACTCGGCGAGATGAACGCGGGCGCACTGAGCCTTGGGGCGACGCGTGATGGGATCCCGCTACACGTGAGTGACACGGCAAGCGTCAGCGAGGCATTGCTCATCACCGGTTTTCCCTACGATCGAACCCTGCCGATGGACCGAGCCATCGCGGTACTCTCGGCGTTTCTGCGAAACCCCGTACATGGCATCCGCCGAGACGGCTCGGCAGCGATTGACTGCTGCCACGTCGCCGGCGCGCGGGCAGACGGCTTCTGGGAGTTCCACCTCAAGCCGTGGGACGTCTCGGCAGGGATCGCGATCCTGCGTGAGGCCGGCGCAACCGTCACCGATACCGACGGCTCGCCGTGGTCTCCGAGTTCCGACGGTATCTGCTGTGCGAATCCGGCCCTGCATGCGGGGATGCTCGAGGTCATCGAGCGCGGCCT
>CAZIPN010000051.1:0-1814 GCA_964541225.1 uncultured Eubacteriales bacterium | reverse complement strand
ACCGCTCTCGCCGTCTACCCCAGCCCAATGTCTAGCGCGGTCATGACCGTGAAGCCGAAGAGAGTGGCCAGAACCGCTAGGTCCGAGTGACCCGAACGCTGGCATTCCGGAATGAGCTCCTCGACCACGACGAAGATCATCGCGCCCGCCGCGAATGCCAGCGCGTACGGCAGGATCGCGGTGGAGCCGCCCACGACCAGTGCGCCGACGACCGCAGCTATGGGCTCGACAATGCCTGAGAGTTGGCCGTACCAGAAGCTTCGTAGCGGCGTCCAACCTTCTCGGCGCAAAGGTGCCGAAACGGCGAGTCCTTCGGGCAGATTCTGAAGCCCGAGCCCCAGAGTCAGGGCAACAGCGGCTCCATACTGCGCCGTCGAAGCGGCCGCGCCGGCCGCGCCAATAGCGACACCGAGCGCCAGACCCTCAGGGACGTTGTGCAGGGTGATCGCAAGAATGAGCAGAGTTGTGCGACTCAGGTGCGTTTTGGGCCCTTCCCTGTACTCGGCCCCGCGGCCCATGGAGTGCAAGTGTGGAATGAGCTTGTCCAGAACCCACAGGCCCAGGCTGCCGGTCGCGAAACCGACAACCGGGGGAATCCAGACGGGCGTGCCACCATGCGCCGCCAGCTCGAGCGACGGCGCAAGCAGAGACCAGTAGCTCGCCGCGAGCATGATCCCCGCCGAGAAGCCGAGGAGAACATCGAGGGTTCGGCGTGAGGTCGAGCGGCCGAACAGCACTGGCATGGCTCCCACGCCGGTCATCCCCCACGTGAACAATCCGGCCAGCAGGGCCAGGATTGCCGGAGCGATGTGGTTCACTGCAAGCGGCACAGAGTGCGGCCCCCGATGAGATCACTCGCTGACAGTCGCACGACAACACTACGTGCGTTGTCTCCCGGAGTTCGTGCCCCAAAACCGCACCGACGACAACTGCGGTGCTGCGGTGCGCCGGGGGAAGCCCCCTAGTACGAGCGCTTCTCTTCTTCCTCCACGAACTCCAGTCCCCAGTCCGCCAGCACCTTGCCCGCCGCGAGCTCCCCATTTTCGATGCAGTTCGGAATGCCGACACCTCGATACGCCCCACCCGCAAGTGCCAGCCCGCCAATCATCTTGCACCGATCCTCGATGAGGGCGACCCGATCAAGATGTCCGAGTGTGTACTGCGGCATCCCGCCAGTCCAGCGAAATACGCGCTTGAACAGCGGCTGAGCGGCCGGATTGATGCCCAGAATCCGACGCATGTCGCCGAGCACAATCTCGGCGAGCTCGTCGTCGCTCTTCTTCATGATCTTCTGGTTATGAGGCCCGCCGACAAACCCTCGCAGCAGGACTTTTCCCTTCGGCGCTCGGCCCGGCCACTTGGTCGACGAGTACGTCGCCGCAAGCAACGAGGTCTTCTCGACGGCAGGGCACAGCACGCCGAACGCATTCATGTCGATCCCGATCTGGGCCTCATCGAAGGCGAATGACACGGTCGCTGAGGAGCTGAACTCGATCTGGGAAAGGGCGTCGGCGATCTGCGTGTCGAGCGGGCGCACGAGCGGCTCGGCGGCCCACGACTCGGTTGCAACGATCACGGCGTCGCCGGTCTCGGCCGAGCCGTCGGCGAGAGTAACCGTCCAGATGCCGTCGGCGCTTCGCGAGATCGACGATGCGCCGACTCCTGCACGTATCTTCCCGCGACCCGCATACAGAGCCATCGCATCGGTCAGTTGATGCATGCCGCCCTTGAACGCAGTGAAGAACGTTCGCGGATTCTCTGGGTCCGGCGGATACTTCTTGCGCATCTTCTCGATCATGCGGCGCTGGGCCACG
>CAZIPN010000050.1:0-7241 GCA_964541225.1 uncultured Eubacteriales bacterium | reverse complement strand
CTGAAGCCCGCTGCGCGGCTTCGGGTGGGTCGAGACGCCGCCACAGACCGCCCCCCCTTTACACGTCCTTGAGGCGCGGGTAAGGTACCCACGAAATCGGCGTAGTCCTCTGGCGGGGACTCGCGCTTAGGGGGAGTCCCGAAAAGGAGTTTTCTATGCCACGTCCGATCATCAACGAAGACGACTGCTCGGCCTGCGGAATCTGCGTGGACGTCTGCCCGCAGGGGGTCCTCGAAATCGTCGGCGACACGGTCGAACCGGTCCACGACGAGAATTGCGATGCGTGCGCCACCTGCATGGAGGAATGCCCCATGGGCGCGATCACTGAGATCGAGGAAGACTAGGATTCCGACAACACGTGCGTGCGAACAGGCCGGGAGAGCTTCCGGTCTGTTCTCTTTTGGTGATCGGGAACCTCGGCGGTCCTACTTCTTCGCCCGGTCCACAGGGGCAGGCGATGCGTCGATAGCAGCGCCCTGAGGGTACGCTCATACTCGAGAGCACATGCGACCGCTGCGAATGATGGGGCCACATGCGAGAGATGCTCGCACACTTCAAGATCACCGGGCTCCGCGCGCGATTGCTCGGAGTGGTGCTGCTGGCGGTGGTTCCTCTCACGTTTCTGCTGGTTGCGTACGCAGGAATCGTCAACCGGAACGCATTGGACAACGCACGCTCGGACGTGAAAGATGGCCTGACTCACGACGTTCAGTCGCTGCAAGATCTGGTCGTCTCCGGCCACACCACGCTCGAGACCTTCGGCATCACCTACGCCGTACAAGCTCACGACTGGGAGCTCGCGCAGGGCAATTCGGATCGGCTGCGCGCGATTCACCCAAGCTACGTGGTGATCGCAATCGCCGACCCCCAAGGTCAGGTGCGCGCCGCGAGCCCACGCACCCAAGGCGCGCTCAACGTTTCGAACGATCCTCTCTTCAAACGAGCAGTGGCAGCCAAGGGCCTCGTCGTAAGCGGGTACGAACAAGACCCGATCACCCGGGAGCAGACAATCCGGCTTTGCTTGCCGGTCTACGGGCCGCAATCGCAGCTGGTGGCTGTCGAGTGGATTTCGTTTTCGCCCGCCGAGTTCGAGAGAAGGATGACGACCCCTGAAGCAGCATCAACCGAGACGATGCTGGATGCGAGCGGGACGGTCATCGCCGCACAGCCACCCAATCCTTCCGTGCAGGGCAAGCCGCTGAGCGACCGTGAACTGGCCCAGATGGTTCTCTCTCAGCGGCGAGGTGAAACCATCGCGAAGGCGGCCGGCGGATCGGAGTACACGTACTTCGCGCCGGTGCTCGACTCGAGTCAAGGCGATCTCTACTTGATGGTGTCACTTTCGACAGACCAGCTGTTCGCCAGCCAGCGCAGAACATTCTCCATGACGCTGCTTGGCTTCGGGGCATTCGCACTGCTTGCCCTAGTCGGCGCGTGGCTTGTCGGCACGTATTCGATCTACCGACCTGCGCTGTTTCTTCGCCGAGCTGCTGAGAGGCTGTCCCAGGGTGACCTGTCGGCTCGCGCGATCTTTGCCGACCGGCAAGACGAATTCGGGGAACTGAAGCTTGAGTTCAACGACATGGCTCAGGCTCTCCAGAACCAAGTCGAGGAACTCAGGCGCACTCGGCAACTGCTTGCCGATCTCAACGCGGATCTTGAGGAGCGCGTGTCGCGCCGCACGGCAGAACTCGAGGCGTCCAACAAGGAACTGGAGGCGTTCAGCTACTCGGTCTCCCACGACCTGCGCTCGCCATTGCGAGCGATTGACGGCTTCTCGCTTGCGCTGCTGGAGGACTACTGGGACACGCTCGATGACGAAGGCCGCGACGACCTGCGCAGAGTGCGAGAGAACGCGACTCGCATGGGCGAGTTGATCGACAGCCTGCTCACGCTCTCGCGTTTGTCTCGGCAGGAGATGAATGTGCAGGATGTGGACTTGAGTGCGCTGGCAAGCGAGACCGCTGCCGAACTCAGAGAGCTCGAACCTGATCGCGACGTCACGGTCAGCGTGCAGCCGGGAGTGCACGGAAGAGGCGACCGGACGCTTCTGCGCAACGCGCTGGGGAATCTGCTTGGCAACGCATGGAAGTTCACCAGCGAGCACAACTCGGCACACGTGGAGTTCGGTGCCGAGATGATCGATGGCAAGCAGGCGTATTTTGTCAGAGACGACGGAGCCGGTTTCGACATGGCCTACGCCAACAAGCTTTTCGGCGCTTTCCAGCGCCTGCACGGCCAATCTGAGTTCCCGGGCATCGGCATCGGTCTGGCCACGACCGCTCGCATTGTGCACCGGCACGGCGGCCGCATCTGGGCTGAAGGCGAGCCAGAGAAGGGTGCCACCTTCTGGTTCACGCTCGGGTAGGAAAGTGTGGACCCCGTCGGACTCGACGCCGATTCGTCCTCGCACCGTAGCGATAGGGAGCAACCCATGAAGGACCGAGATACGCTCGTGCTCATCGAAGACAACCCTGATGATGCCGCGCTTGCCATGCGGGCGCTGCGCAACAACAAGATCGCGAACAACGTCGTGTTGCTTGAGGATGGCGCGAAGGCCCTCGACTACCTGTTCGCGACGGGCCAATTCGAGGGACGCAACGTTTCCGACGCCCCCTGCCTGATACTGCTCGATCTGAAGCTACCGCGAATCGACGGGCTTGATGTCTTGAAGCGGATTCGCGAAGACGAACGCACCAAGTTGATTCCGGTGGTCGTGCTCACGTCGTCGTCAGAAGAGCGTGACCTCGTTGAGAGCTACAACCTCGGCGCGAACAGCTACATCCTCAAGCCCGTCGACTTCGAGCAGTTCGTCGAGGCCGTGCAAACCCTCGGACTGTACTGGCTCGTCCTAAATGAGCCTGCCCCAGCCCAGGGTCGATGACTTCAGTCTGCATGAGACTACTGATCGTAGAGGATAATCCCGACGACGCCGAGCTTCTGCTCAGGCGCCTCGTTCGCGCGGGCCTTGATGTCGAGTCTGAACGCGTCGACAACGCGCCAGACCTGACCAGAGCGCTGGACTCCAGCGAGTGGGACGCCGTTCTGGCTGACTACAACCTGCCGGGCTTCGGCGGGCTGGAGGCGATACGCCTCGTCGGCGAGCGCGGTGTCGACATCCCTCTCATCTTGGTATCGGGTGCCATCGACGTCTCAACAGCACTCGCGGCCGTGAAGGCTGGCGCGCGGGACTTCGTCTTCAAAGACGACACACAGCGTCTGCCGTCGGTGATAGAGCGCGAAGTCCAAGAAGCCGCCGAGCGCCGCAGAAGGCGCGCCGCCGAGGCCGAACGCGACCGTGCACTTGCCGAGCTCCGAGAGGCAAACACGCAACTTGCCGCATACGCCGCGCTTGCAGACACTGATGTGCGTGCCGCAACGCTGGGCCACATCGTGGAGTCACTGCTCGGTCGCGTGGCCGAGGCCGCTCACGCCGACGGCGCGACGATGCTCTTCCTCGAAGGCAATCGCCTCGTGTCAGCGGGCACGGTCGGAGCAACCGCCGCGCTCGAGCCCGAAGTCTCCCTCGGTGATGGGCTGGCTGGCGTTGTTGCGGCCGAGAACGTCGCGCACTACATCGCCGACGTTGCACACGAGCGGCCCGATCTCGAAGTGGGCTTTCGGGGGTGCGGCGTCCGCTCGACCGTCGGCATCCCGATGCACTACGCGGGACGGGTGAGCGGCGTGCTGCGGATCGACTGGTGCGAGCCATTCGAGCCACCGTCGTGGCAGATGCCGCTCTTTGAGCTGGCCGCAGATCGGTGCGCTACCGTGATCGAGAACGCACGCGTCTACGAGCGCGAGCATGCGATCGCCCAGACTCTGCAGCAGGTGCTCTTGTCGGCGCCCTTGGACATTCCGAACCTCGAGGTGGGTCAGTTCTATGCTTCGGCGACCGTTGACACCCTCGTCGGAGGCGACTTCTACGACGTGTTCCAGATTGCGGAGAATCGTGTGGCGTTTTCGATCGGCGACGTGTCCGGCAAGGGTCTGGATGCCGCCCGAGTGACCGCGCTGATCAAGAATGCGATTCGCGCGCTGGCCGTCGAGCATGTATCCCCGGATGAAGTGCTGGGCAGGAGCAATCGCGTCGTGCACCTCTTCGTGGAACTGGAAGTCTTCATCACCTGTGTCTATGGCGTACTCGATGTCCTGACGGGGGAGCTGGAGTACGCGAGCGCCGGACACCCTCCTCCCGCCGTAATCGGCAGAGAGGGGATCAGGATGCTGCAGACTCACGGAGCGCTGCTCGGACCGTTTCCTGAGGCTTCGTTTCCCTCAGCCACAACGGTGCTTGCTCCCGGCGAGAGTCTCGTGCTCTACACGGACGGGCTGACCGAGGCGAAGAGTCCCGACGGTGAGTACTTCGGCGAGGAACGGCTCAGGACTTCACTCGCGGCGCTCGCCAGCTCGGGAGCGGCACCCCAGAAAGCTGCCATCGACCTCTACGAGCGAGTCTGGCGATTCTCCGGCGGCGCCTTGCGTGACGACACCGCAATCGTCGTGCTCAGACCAAGCCTGGCGGACGGCGCCTCACAGTAGCCCGGCCGCGAACGGGCCGAGAGCATCGGCGGCAAGATCAGTACACCGGACCCTCGGCCGTAGCCGCCTTCAGCTGATGCCACACGCGCCGCTTGAGGCGCTCGTCACCAAGCGAGCGCTCCAGCCCGTCGACGACCACAACGCGCCGGCCGAGCACACGTGTCGCCGTGCCGAACCGCGGCGCGGCAATGCCGAAGGCTTCGGCAAGATCGGCCGCCGCCTCGGCATCCAGCCCGAGGATCAGTTCCGGGTCGACCGCCTCCATGTGGATGCGCAGACGCTCGGCACGCGGCGCTGGCTCAAGACCGATCTCGGGGCGCGACAATGTGAAGAACACCTCGTCGGCGTCGTAGCCGAGTGCCACGAGCGCTTTGGTCACGGCGTCTCCGTCCGCGCCCGACACCGCGGCTCCCCCGCTGACCTCCGCCGGACCCGGCAGGCCCTTCACGACCGCCACGCGCGCCAGTAGTGCTCCGCGCCACGCAACCGCGTCACTGCCGGGAGCAAGCGCATCGGCAGCGGTCAGCTCGGCAGCGGCGCGGTCTTCGAACTCGCGGAGCAGCTGCTCCGGCGTCGGCTTCGCGGGTGTCTCGGCAGGAGTGTTCACGGCTGCGACGCGTACCAGCGCCAGGTCGCAGCGGCACCGGCATCGAGCCTTTCGGCGGCCCGCCATCCGAAGGCCCCGGCGGCCTTGCTCGGGTCGAGCGAGCTGCGCAGCACATCGCCTTCGCGCGCAGGCTCATGGCGCGCCTCGCCGAGAAACCCGCTCGCCCGTTTGATCGCCGAGAACAGGTCGTTGACGCTCGTTTCGGCACCCGTCGAGATGTTGTAGGCGCTCGCGTCGCTCGCATCTTTGCCGAGCGGACCGGGCGCATCAAGAGCGGCCACGATCGCGCCGACAACGTCGCCGACGTAGATGAAGTCGCGAGTCTGCGTGCCATCGCCGAAGATCACCGGCGTCACAGCATCGTGCATGCGCTGGCAGAAGATCGCGACGACGCCGCCTTCGCCTGCTCCATCCTGATGTGGGCCGTACACATTCGCGAAGCGGAAGGCCGCCCAGTCCGTCTGGCTTCCGGCAAGGGCTTCGGCGAGCGAGGTCTCGGCGGCGAGCTTGGAGCGGCCATACGGATTGGCTGGCGCCTTGGCCGCAGCCTCGGTGAGCGGCAGGTCTTGCTCGGCAGGCTCACCGTAGACGGCCGCTGACGACGCCGAGATCACGCGAGTCGCCCCGGCGTTGCGCGCGGCCTGGGCGACAATGCGCGTCCCCTCCGCGTTGACGGCCCAGTCGCGCTCCGGATCCCGCAGCGACTCGGTCACGCTCGCCTGCGCGGCAAGATGCACGACCGCCGTGGGGGCGAACGCCGCGAGAAGCGACGGAAACGCCGGATCGAGAATGTCGATGACACGCATCCATACGCCCTCGGGTACGTTCTCGCGCTTGCCTGCCGAGAGATCGTCGACGATGCCGACCTCATGGCCACCCAGCAGCAGCGCCTCGGCAAGGTTGGAGCCGATGAACCCGGCGCCACCGGTGATCAGTACCCGCATGTGCCCTCGCCTTCGAAAGACCCGGCCGTCTACTTCGCGCGCCGAGCTCGTTTCGACTTGGCGAGCCCGGGCGGCTTGCACGATCCTACCAGTGCCAGATCGAGGACCTCGTCCATCGTCTTCACTGGAATGATCTCGAGCTCTTCGCGAACCCGGTCCGGCACGATCTCAAGATCGCGCACATTCTCGGCGGGGATGAGCACGGTGTGCAGGCCAGCACGATGCGCGGCGAGCAGCTTCTCCTTCAGACCGCCGATCGGAAGCACGCGTCCTCGCAACGTGATCTCGCCGGTCATCGCGAGGTCACGCCGCACAGGGCATGCCGTGAGGACCGACGCGATCGCCGTGGCCATGGTGATGCCCGCCGACGGCCCGTCTTTGGGAATCGCGGCTTCCGGCACGTGAATGTGCAGGTCGGAGTCTTCCTGGAAGCCGGCGGGTATGCCGAGAGTCTCCGTCCGGGTTCGAATGTAGGTCACCGCCGCCGTGGCAGACTCGCGCATCACGTCGCCGAGCTGCCCGGTCAGAATCAGGTTGCCCTTGCCCGGCATCTTGGTCGCCTCGATGAAGATGATGTCGCCGCCGACTTCCGTCCACACAAGTCCGGTCGCCACACCGACTTCGTCCTTCTCCTCGGCGAGCCCGTAGGAGAATTTCTGGGGGCCGAGGTACTTGTGCACGGTGCGCTCGGTGACCGCGGTCTTGCCCTTCTTGCCCTCGACCACCTTGCGCGCGACTTGTCGGCAGATGGTTGCGATCTCACGCTCGAGGTTGCGCACCCCGGCTTCGCGGGTGTACCGGCGCACGATCTCGCGCAGCGCACCTTCAGAGATCTCGAGCTTAGTCGTCGACAGCCCGTGCTCGGCGACTTGCTTGGGCACGAGATGCTCCAGGGCGATGTGGATCTTCTCCTCCTCGGTGTAGCCGGGGAAGTTGATGACCTCCATGCGATCGCGCAGCGCCGGCGGGATTGTGTCGAGCAGGTTGGCGGTCGTGATGAACATGACGTTGGACAGATCGAACGGCGCCTCGAGGTAGTGATCCTGGAATGCGAAGTTCTGCTCCGGATCGAGCACCTCGAGCAGTGCCGAGGTGGGGTCGCCTCGGAAGTCGGCGCCGACCTTGTCGACTTCGTCCATCATGAAGAC
>CAZIPN010000049.1:0-7881 GCA_964541225.1 uncultured Eubacteriales bacterium | reverse complement strand
GGGGGCGGTCTGTGGCGGCGTCTCGACCCACCCGAAGCCGCGCAGCGGGCTTCAGAGTGGAGGGATCAGGGTAGGAACGCCTCGGAGCGTTGGTACATAACTTGACAATGCAACGCTCAGATTTTATGGTAGCTCGGCAAGCTTCTTGCTGCTACTAGGCGCAACGTCAACAAACAGCCGCGCATACGAACGCAGTGCTCAGGCGGACGAAAGGGGAGTTAGGATCATGGCGAAAGTACTCGGTATCGATCTCGGTACCACGAACTCGGCGATGGCCGTTCTCGAAGGCGGCGAGCCAACCATCATCATCAACGCCGAGGGCGATCGCACGACGCCATCGGTTGTCGCATTCCGCAAGGATGGTGAGCGCGTTGTCGGCAAGGCGGCCAAGAACCAGGCCGTCACCAACCCGGAGAACACCATCACCTCCATCAAGCGTTTCATCGGACGCAAGTTCGAGGAGACGTCAGCTGAGCGCAAGACAATCTCGTATGAGGTCGCCAAGGGCAAGGACGGCCGTGTTGAGGTTGACATCGAGGGCAAAGGCTACACGCCCGAGGAGATCTCGGCGATGGTCCTGCAGAAGCTCAAGGCTGATGCGGAGAAGTATCTCGGCGAGACGATCACACAGGCCGTCATCACCGTACCCGCATACTTCAACGACATGCAGCGTCAGGCCACGAAGGATGCGGGTCGAATCGCGGGCCTTGAGGTGCTGCGCATCATCAACGAGCCGACTGCCGCGGCGCTCGCCTACGGCTTGGACAAGAGCCACGAGAGCGAGACGGTGCTCGTCTTCGACCTCGGCGGCGGTACGTTCGACGTGTCCATTCTCGAACTCGGTGAGGGCGTGTTCGAGGTCAAGTCGACCAACGGCGACAACCACCTCGGTGGCGATGACTGGGATCACAAGGTCATCGACTGGCTTGCCGACAAGTTCAAGTCGGACACGGGCATCGATCTGCGGGCCGACAAGATGGCGCTGCAGCGGCTCAAGGAAGCTGCCGAGCGCGCCAAGATGGAGCTGTCCGGCACGCAGCAGACGCAGATCAATCTGCCGTTCATCACCGCAGATGCTTCGGGTCCCAAGCACCTCGACTACGCGCTGACGCGCGCGGAGTTCGAGAACATCACGAGTGACCTGCTCGATCGCACACGCAAGCCGGTGGAGCTGGCGATGAAGGACGCTGGCGTGTCGATGGGCGAAATCAACGAGGTCATTCTCGTCGGCGGTTCGACGCGCATGCCGGCGGTCCAGGAACTCGTCAAGAAGATGACTGGCAAGGATCCGCACATGGGTGTCAACCCGGACGAGGTCGTTGCAATCGGTGCCGCGATTCAGGGTGGCGTGCTCTCGGGTGACGTCAAGGACATCCTGCTTCTGGACGTCACGCCGCTTTCGCTGGGCGTTGAGACGCTTGGCGGGGTCATGACCAAGATGATCGAGCGCAACACCACGATTCCAACGCGCAAGACCGAGGTATACACGACGGCCGCCGATGGCCAGACCAGCGTCGAGATTCACGTGCTGCAGGGCGAGCGCGAGATGGCTGGCGACAACAAGACGCTCGGCAAGTTTCACCTGATGAATATCCCGAGTGCGCCGCGAGGTGTGCCGCAGATCGAGGTCACATTCGACATCGACGCCAACGGCATCGTGAATGTCTCGGCGAAGGATCGCGGCACCGGTCAGGAGCAGAAGATCACCATCACCGGAACGACTGCGCTGTCAGATGAGGAAGTCGACCGCATGGTCACCGACGCCGACAAGCACGCAGACGAAGATCGGAAGCGCAAGGAAGAGGTGGAGGCGCGCAACACAGCCGACACGCTGGTCTACGCGACAGAGAAGACCGTCAAGGAGCTCGGCGAGAAGATCCCCGAGGACACGAAGTCTGAGGTTGAGACTGGTCTCGAGGAGCTGAAGAAGGCGCTTGAGGGCACCGATATCGACGAGATCAAGGCCAAGACGGAGACACTGCAGCAGTCCAGCTACAAGCTCGCCGAGGTCGTCTACCAGGCCGCTGAAGCCGCCGAGGGTGGCGCCGCCGAGGCTGCCGAGGGTGGCGAGTCCGAGGCCGGCAGCGACGACGTCGTCGACGCCGACTACGAGGTCGTCGACGAGGAGAAGTAGCCATGTCCGACGCACACAAGTCCGGGGCGCGGGGCCGAAAGGCCCCTGCCCCCCCAAGAGAAGATGGCGGCTCGCCGAGTTCGCAGACACCCGCCCCTCCAAGACACACGTCGGGGCAAGGGTCCACGGATTCGGCGAGCAAGTCGCCGAACACCTCAGTCGATCCGGAACTCGTCGAGGATCTGGGGCTGGAGTTCGAGCTTCGCGGTGACGTACTTGAGGATGAGCTCGAAGCCGCGCGGGCTGAGGCTGCCGAGTGTCGGGACCGCGCCTTGCGCGCACAGGCCGAGTTCGAGAACTTCCGCAAGCGCATTACGCGCGAGCGCGAAGAAGAGCGTCGGCGCGCCGGAGAGAGGCTGGTCGGGGAGTTGTTGCCTGTGATCGATAGCCTTGAGCGGGCCGTCGATCACACGACGGTGGGTGGAGAGTTGGAGCAGCTACGCGCTGGGGTTGCTGCGGTGCATACGCAGCTGCTCGGCGTGCTCTCGAAGGAGGGAGTCGATGTCATCGACCCCTTCGGCCAGCACTTCGATCCCAACACTCAGCAGGCGGTGAGTCAGCAAGAAGACACAGAAGTTGCCGAGGGGACGGTGGTTGACGTCTTCCAGAAGGGCTATGCGCTCGGCGGGCGAGTCATCCGTCCGGCGATGGTCGTCGTGTCCAGCGGAGGACCTCCGCCTGAGGAGTAGGCCATGACGGCGACTGCGAACTACTACGACACTCTCGGTGTGAAGAAAGACGCTTCGACCGACGACATAAAGAAGGCCTTCCGCCGCCTGGCGCGCAAGCACCATCCTGACGCGGGCGGAAGCGAAGAGAAGTTCAAGGAGATCAACGAGGCCTACGAGGTGCTCTCCGACAAGGAGAAGCGAGCCCAGTACGACCAGTACGGGCAGTACTTCGCAGGCGGCGTGCCCCCCGGCTATGGTGCGGGCGGTCCTGGCGGCGCCGGTCCTGGTGGCGTTCACTACCAGACGGTCAACATGGGTGACATGGGGGATCTCGGCGATCTGTTCGGCAGTGTCTTCAGCGGCGGTGGTTTTGGTGGCGCCGCACGCGGGAGGCGCGGGCCGCAGCCTCAGCGTGGCCGGGACATTCAAGTCGATCTTGAGCTCACGTTCGACCAAGCGTTCAACGGGAGTTCGGCTCAGGTTGCCGTCGATGGGCTCGAAACCTGCGCCACCTGTGGTGGCAGTGGGGCGAAGCCAGGTACCGGTCCGACCACCTGCCCGGCGTGCGGCGGGAGTGGCATGCAAGCCGAGAGCCAGGGCATGTTTGGGTTCTCCCGGCCCTGCCCGCGCTGCGGTGGAAGCGGTCAGATCATCGAACAGCCGTGTCCGACGTGCCGCGGTGCCGGTTCTGTGCGCAGGCGCAATCCCATCACGGTGAATGTGCCGGCTGGCGCCACGGACGGTGGCAAGTTGCGATTCAAGAGCAAGGGTGAGCCGGGCGTCAACGGAGGTCCGACGGGCGACCTGTACGTCGTGACGCACATCAAGCACCACCCCTTCTACAAACGCGATGGTGCGGATGTGCTGCTCGACCTGCCGATTTCGATCGCCGAAGCGTCGTTGGGCACGCAGGTTCAAGTGCCGACGCCTGGCGGCAGCAAGGTCAAGCTGAAGATTCCAGCAGGGACTCAGCCAGACAAGGTCTTTCGCATTCGTGGCAAGGGCGCTCCACACCTGAAAGGCTCCGGGAGTGGCGATCTGAAGGTCAAAGCGCACGTGGTCGTGCCAGACAAGCTCACCGATTCGCAACGCGAGGCGCTCGAGCGGTTCGACGCCGAACAGACAAAGAACCTGCGGGCGCACATCTCCTAGCCGCGCACGCAGGTGAAATGGAAGGGCAGCAGACGTGACACGCAAACGGAGCGAGGAGAACCGGCCCCTGTACATGATCAGCGTGGCCGCCGAGCTGGCGGGAGTCCACCCCCAGACACTTCGCATCTATGAACGCAAGCAGCTGGTGGCGCCGCAGCGCTCGGCAGGAAACACCCGCTTGTACTCACAAGCGGATGTCGAGCGGCTGCGCTTCATCCAGTACCTGACGCAGACCGAAGGCGTCAACTTGGCTGGAGTCGAACGCATCATCGAACTCCAGCGTCAGCTGGACGTTCTGCGCGATGAGCTCGACGCTGCCGCTGCTCGGGCTCAGCGCGCGGAGGCCATTCTTAGGACTGCGCGGGAATCAGCTCGGCGTCAGGCTGCGCATGGCGCACTTGTTCGAATCAACTGCGGCCCGGTGATGCGGCGCGGGGTATAGAGCGGTGCGAAACGCTCCCGCTCATTGCCCTGGAAGGAAGCTGAGATGAGACTCGACAAACTCACAGTCAAAGCGCAGGAGGCGCTGGAAGCTGCGCAGGGAATTGCCGACGAGGCCGGTGCCGGAGCGGTTGAGCCCGAGCACCTTCTCAAGGCGCTGCTTGATCAGGCCGAGGGCATTGTTCGGCCGATTGTGGCCAAGGTTGGCGCGGATCCGAGTGCGCTTGATGCCGCGGTGACCGACGTGATTGCGAACGCACCCAAAGTCACGGGTGCGGTTCTCGCCGTCGGTCCTCGCCTGACCACCGTCCTCAACGACGCTTTCAAGGCTGCCGAGAAGATGAAGGACGCCTATGTCTCCACCGAGCACCTCTTGCTCGCACTTGCCGACGACAAAGGCGAGGCCGGCCGAGTGCTCGATCGTGCCGGAGCGACGTCGGCGCGCATCGCGGTCGCGCTCGAAGAACTGCGCGGTGGCGCGAAGGTCACCGATCAGAATCCCGAAGCGCAGTTCCAGGCGCTCGAACGCTACGGCCGAAATCTCACGGAGGCGGCTCGCGAAGGCAAGCTCGACCCAGTCATTGGCCGCGTCGATGAGATTCGCCGAGCAGTGCAGGTGCTCTCGCGGCGCACCAAGAACAATCCCGTTCTAATCGGCGAGCCGGGAACCGGAAAGACGGCCATCGTCGAGGGACTGGCTCAGCGTATCGTCGCAGGCGATGTGCCGAGCAGTCTGCGGGACAAGGACATCGTGGCGCTCGATCTGGGTGCGATGGTGGCCGGTGCGAAGTATCGAGGCGAGTTCGAGGATCGCCTCAAAGCGGTCCTTCGTGAAGTCCAGGAATCAGAAGGCCAGACCGTCCTCTTCATCGATGAGCTACATACGATCGTTGGTGCCGGAGCGGCCGAGGGCGCGATGGA
Organism: uncultured Eubacteriales bacterium; assembly: GCA_964541225.1. Taxonomy (GTDB): domain Bacteria; phylum Actinomycetota; class Coriobacteriia; order Anaerosomatales; family JAAXUF01; genus CAZIPN01. The sequence continues at coordinate 2,562 of CAZIPN010000049.1, read as the reverse complement.
TGCAGGCAACATGCTCAAGCCGGCGCTTGCTCGAGGTGAGCTGCACGCGATCGGTGCTACCACGCTTGACGAGTACCGCAAGCACATTGAGAAGGACGCCGCCCTCGAGCGCCGCTTCCAGCCGGTCTTCGTCGGTGAGCCCAGCGTGGAAGACACGATCGCGATCCTGCGCGGCCTGAAGGAGAAGTACGAGGTTCACCACGGCGTGCGCATCACCGACGGTGCGATCGTCGCGGCAGCCGAACTCTCCAATCGCTACATCGCGGACCGCTTCCTGCCAGACAAGGCCATCGACCTCGTCGACGAGTCGGCCAGCCGACTGCGCATCGAGATCGATTCCATGCCCGTCGAGATCGACACGGTCGAGCGGCATCTCACGCAGCTCCAGATCGAGGAGCAAGCGCTCATGAAGGAGGAAGACCCCGCTAGCAAGGAGCGACTCGAGGCACTACGCGCCGAAATGGCGCAGGTCAACGAGCGGCTTGCTGGGATGAAGGCTGCCTGGCAGAACGAGAAAGACGTCATCACGAGCGTGCAGGAGCGCAAGGCCGAACTTGACGAGGCGAAGATGGATGAGGAGCGCGCCACTCGAGACGGCGATCTTACCCGCGCCGCTGAGCTGCGCTACGGCCGGATCCCTCAGCTTGAGGCCGACATCGTCGCGGCAGACACGAAGTTGCGCGAGCTCCAGGAGAGCGGCGCGATGCTCAAGGAAGAAGTGACGGAAGAAGAGATCGCCGAGGTTGTCTCGGCGTGGACCGGGGTGCCTGTTTCTCGTCTGATGCAAGGTGAGATGGCGAAGCTCGCGAATCTCGAAGAGGTGCTGCACCAGCGTGTGATCGGGCAGGACGAGGCCGTCAGCGCTGTGGCTGGCGCCATTCGCCGCTCGCGCGCCGGGCTGTCGGACCCCAATCGCCCGATCGGCAGCTTCCTGTTCCTTGGCCCGACCGGTGTTGGCAAGACCGAACTCGCCAAAACACTCGCGGCGTTCCTTTTTGACGACGAACGCGCGATGGTGCGCATCGACATGTCGGAGTACATGGAGAAGTTCAGCGTGCAGCGTCTGATCGGCGCACCTCCCGGCTATGTCGGCTACGAAGAGGGAGGTCAGCTCACCGAGGCGGTTCGGCGGCGCCCGTACAGCGTGATCTTGCTCGACGAGGTCGAGAAGGCGCATCCAGACGTGTTCAACGTCCTGCTGCAAGTGCTCGACGACGGACGGCTCACCGATGGCCAAGGTCGTGTGGTCAGCTTCAAGAACGCGATCGTCATCATGACGAGCAACGTCGGCAGCCAGTTCATCCAGCAGTTTGCCGAGGGCGGCGCGACGGAGGAAGAGAGGGATCAGCTTCTTCAAGAGGCGCTCAGGGCTACGTTCAGACCGGAGTTCCTCAACCGGGTCGACGACGTCGTGACGTTCCACGCGCTTACGCTCGATCAGATCGCCGAGATTGTTGCGCTGCAGCTTGAGGAGGTCCGCGCGCGGCTCGCCGAGCGCAAGATCACGCTCGAACTCACCTCGGCCGCAGCGGAGAGACTGTCTCTGGACGGGTTCGATCCCGTGTTTGGCGCTCGGCCGCTCAAGCGACTCATCCAGCGCCAAGTGGTCGATCGGGTGGCCAAAGCTCTCATCGAAGGCCGGATCCACGAGGGTGGCACCGTCACCGTGGACTTGGACCCGGCAGGCGACATGGTTCTGCAGTGACGCCGTGCTACGGCGTGGCGGCCGTCTGCTGACACGGTCGCCGCAAGCGCACGTGGCTCGAATTCGATGACGCGCCGTCAACGATCCGTTGCACGCGTGAGTCGGGCAGCTTACGTTGCTGCCGGTGTGTTTTGCACGGTGTTGACACCGCAACAGACAAAGAGCTGAGTCAGAGCAATCCCCTGGCGAGCAGAAACGCGTCACTCGTTCGGCAGGGGGCAGTGGCCGCAGGAGGTCATGTGTCAGGGAATTTCAAGTTCGCCGACAACTCGACCGACCTGTCTCAGCAAAGTGGACCCCGGGCGGGGTTTCACTTCGACTAATCGAGGCGGCGAAGGCCGCTGGCATGGTGTACGCGGGGCGCAAGCTGCCGCGCACGAGTCCTGACCGCAGCGAATGTCGAGGGAGTGTTTCTCTTCATCACCGGTCGGCCACATGGGTGGGGCGTCGTGCAGATCACAGAATCTGGTGTCGGCCGTCCTTGCAGAATCTGGGACAACGATGTATATGGTACTCAGTAGGTATCATTTAGTCGCCGAGGTTCGCGCCACGGCCACTTCCGCAGCAGCGACAGCGAGACCTATGCGGCGAACCGAGATGAAATGGGGTGCCATGCAGACCATGTGTCATCGGGTTACTGAGCAAGATGATGGGGTAATCGGCTACTCAAACGGTCATGTTTGGGGTGAGCTGGCGAGATGACGGTGCGGTTCTTGGGAAGCAAGTCTCTTGTGGGATCCATCCGACAACTGAGGGGAAGGTGAGGAGGGGCATGGACGCAGTAGCGCTAGCGAGGTTCCAGTTCGCGTTTACCGTCGCGTACCATTTCTTCTTCGTGCCGCTGTCCATCGGTCTGG
>CAZIPN010000048.1:2705-7905 GCA_964541225.1 uncultured Eubacteriales bacterium | reverse complement strand
CGCTTGGCTTCGCCGCCCGAGAACCCCATGTTCACATCGCGCTCAAGCATCTCGCCCAGCTCCAGTTCCTCGGCAATGGCGCCGAGACCTTGCTCGTCGAGATGCCCTCCGGAGGCGACTTCCATGAGCTGCTGCAGCTTCACACCGCGGACCGCAGGTGGCCGCTGGAACGCGATGCCGATGCCCAGCCGCGCCCGCTCATCGATGGTCAGCGGCAGCAGGTCCGTGCCCCGAAACGTCACGCTTCCGTCGATCACTTCGTAGCCCGGCATGCCGAGGATGGTGCTAAGCAGCGTCGACTTGCCCGCGCCGTTGGGCCCCAGGAGCACGTGCGTCTCGCCCGGGGCAATCGACAGGTCGATGCCTTTGAGCACCTCTCGCTCGCCGATGCGCACCCGAAGACCCTCGATCGCGAGCAGTGGCGCAGCGTCTGCGGCCATGTCCCCTCCAGTTCGCCGATGAACGGGGCGAGCGTGCCCCGGGGTGATGTATCTACCCCTAGTGTAGCGGCTCGCCGTGATCGGCCAGTCGCCTCGTCGCCGTCGTCATCGTCGGCCACCCCAGCGGGAACGGACGCGCCCGCGTACGGGTCAGGCGCCGAACCTCCGAACCTCAACTGCCGTGGCATGCGGATCGATGCTCAAACACCCAAGACGATCCCGCCGAGTCGTAGCACGACCTCTAGACTCGTGCTACGCTCGGCGGACGCTGCTCTGCCTAGGAGGCGCGAGATGGACTCCACTCTCATTCGCTCGTTGTGGCGACCGCGAGCCACCAATCGTGACGCCGCCGTCGCGATGTGGGATTCGATGGCTGACGACTTCAACGACCACGAAGTCCCATCGTTCGAAGACGATCATCTTCTTGGTATCTTCGAGCGTCACGACATGCTGTCATCCGACGCAGACGTGCTTGACGTAGCCTGTGGCGCGGGCACGTACTCGCTTGCGATTGCCGACCGGGTGAATTCGACTACAGGTATCGACATCTCCTCGGCAATGACCGCCCACGCGCGGGCACGCGCAGAGGCGCTCAGTCGAAGGAACTGCTGCTTCATCACGGGCGATTGGCGTGACGTAGACCTTGACTCGCAGGGCATGGCTCAGCGATTCGACCTCGTGTTCGCGCACATGACGCCTGCCATCGACGGCCCGGACACCTTCGAGAAGCTCGCTCGTGCAAGTCGTGGCTGGTGTGTGCTGTCCAAACCCACACGTCGCGTGGACCCGATCGCCCGTAACCTCGACGCAATCCTCGACATTGAGAAGCATCCCGCTGATGGCGGCGCGGACGTCGCCTACGGCTTCAGCTTGCTGTGGGCGCAGGGACTCAGGCCGCAGCTGGAGTACCGGGATACCGTCTGGGACAACAGGCGGCCTGTTGCCAAGGTGCGGGAGTTCTACCTGAATCGCATTCGCACTCACCACGAACTCGACGATGCCGCAATCGCGCTGGTCGACGAATACCTGTGTTCCATCGCCGACAGGAAGGGCCTCATAGCCCACCAGACCGACGTCACTATCACCACGATGTTCTGGCACGTCTAGGCTTCGGCTTCTGACTCTCGCGCGTCCAGGCCTGACGCTGTTGGCCGCCAACGGCGCCATGCGCTCACCTTCCACCACGCATCTCGGCCGTTCAATGCCCAGCAGTAGCACTCATCTGGGACTCGTGCTACCGTATGCCTCCTACCGCTCGTGGCACGAGTTCTCACTTCGTGTCACCCGAGAACAGGGAGGTCTCATGGATCAAGCCGGTATGACGACCCTCGCCATCCGCGCAAGCGAAACGCTCCCCCCGCACGTACGTGAGTCTCTACCACAAGACTTCGCCGAGGCGGTCGACTTCCACGGTCACCTGTGCCCAGGGCTCACTATCGGCTATCGCGCGGCCAACATCGCGATGGAGCGTCTCGGCGTTCGCAGGGGCAGCGACGAGGAACTCGTGGGGATTGTCGAGAACGACGCCTGCGGAGTCGACGCGTTCCAGCTCGTCACCGGGTGCACGATCGGCAAGGGCAACTTCATCTTCCGCGACTACGGCAAGCAGTCGTTTGTCTTGGTGCGGCGGACCGACGGACGCGGAGTTCGCGTGGCGATGCGCCACGACGCGTTCCCCGTCGATCGCGAATTCGCGACAGCAACGACACGCGATTTCGATCCGAGCGCCACCGAGGCGGAGCGAAACGCCGCACGCGAGCGCCACCACCAGCGCGCGATCAACCTGCTTCACCTGGACGAGGAACGGTTCGCAGCGGTCTCGGAAGTCAAGGTGGAGCTGCCGAGCAAAGCCCGCCTGTTTGCGTCCGTTGTCTGCTCGCAATGTGGAGAGCCGGTCATGGAGGCGCGTCTGAGAATGCGCGACGGCGAACCATGCTGCATCCCGTGTTCTGAACAGTACGGACGAGGGTGGGAGATCAATGGCTAATTCGCACGCAAACCCGCGCAGAAACGGAGAAGGCACCATGAAGAAGGTGGCAGCAGCGCTCTTCCTGGCCGCACTCGCGATGATGGCGCTTGCGGGTTGCTCGGCGGCGGCGAACTCAAGCGACAAGGCAGCGGCGGCACCGAGCGAATCTCGGCAGGTGACCGATTTGCTCGGCCGCTCCGTCGAGGTGCCCCAGAAGGTCGGCAAGACTGTCGCCATTGGACCTGGAGCCTTGCGCCTCGTGTGCTATGCCCAGGCTGCCGACAAGGTCGTCGGCATCGAGAACATCGAGTTGCGTAAGCCGGTCCAGCGACCCTACCTGCTGGCCAACCCTTCCCTTCTCAAGTTGCCGGTGATCGGTCCCGGCGGGCCAGATTCAACGCCAGACGCCGAGCGCCTGATCAAGATCGCTCCAGATGTCATCTTCGCCTCCCAGATGGTCGACAAGGCCGCAGCCGACAAACTCCAGAAGGCGACGGGCATCCCGGTCGTCGTCTTGAGCTACGGGACTCTCGGCACGTTTGGCGATGACCTCTTCACGTCCCTGAACCTTGTGGGCAGCGTGCTCGGGAAATCGCAGCGCACGAATGAGGTCGCTTCGTTCATCAAGTCGACCCTGGCCGATCTCAAGTCCAGAACCGCATCCATCACGGCGGCAGACCGCCCGTCTGCCTACGTGGGGGCACTCGGCTTCAAGGGAGCGCACGGCATCGAGAGCACGGACCCGAGCTTCCCGCCTTTCGCGGCGATAGGCGCCAAGAACGTTGCCGACGGCCTTCCTTCCAAAGGCGGCGTCATGATCGACAAGGAGAAGCTGCTGGTGTGGAACCCCAGCTACATCTTCCTTGACCGCGGGGGGCTGAACCTGGTCCAGCAGGACGTGGCCAAGAACCCGTCGTTTTACGCACAACTGACGGCGGTCAAGGAGAAGCGCGTCTTCACGCAGCTTCCGTTCAACAACTACTCCACCAATATCGAGACGGCTCTCGGCGACGCTTACTACGCCGGCTCGGTGATGTACCCCTCGCAATTCTCCGACTTCGAGATGGCAGCCAAGTTCGACGAGATCTCGAACACGATGCTAGGTGCCCCCATGTACCAGAAGCTTACTGAGACCTTCAAGGGCGGTCTCGCGCCTTTCGATCCGCTCGCGAAGTAGCGCTGTCGATGACTCCAGATCCCAGCGTCCGAACAGCATATTTGGCATTCTCTCGACGCAAGGCCGTCGTGACCGCTGTGCTGGTCCTCGGCACGGCGCTCACCGCCTTGTACGCAACCCAGGCCGGCGCTGCGGATTTGTCGATCTCGGAAGTGGTGCTGACGCTCCTCGGCAAGGGAAGCGCCGCGGCCAGCACGATCGTCTGGAACATCCGGTTGCCGAGAGTCCTGGCGGCCATCGTCGCGGGCGCGGGATTGTCCTTGTCCGGCGCGGTCATGCAGAACGTGCTGCGAAACCCCATCGCGTCGCCGTTCACGCTCGGCATCTCACAAGGCGCTGCGTTCGGGGCGGCGCTGGCGATCATTGTCTTTGGCGGCGGGAGCATCGGAAGTTCGGCAGCCGACGCGGTCAAGATCACCAACGTGTACTCGGTCACCGCGTGCGCATTCGCGGGGGCGATGGCAGCCACGCTCGTAGTCGTCGCCTTCGCGAAGTACCGCGGAGCGGGTCCACAGACGATGGTGCTCGCCGGTGTCGCTCTCGGCTCGCTGTTCTCTGCGGGAACCGCGCTGCTCCAGTACTTCGCCAACGACACACAGGTTGCAGCCGTGGTGTTCTGGACATTTGGCGACGTCGGACGAGTGTCGTGGAACGATCTGGCCACCATGACCGCGATCACCCTCCTGGGAGCCGCCTACTTCTTCCGTACCAGCTGGGACTACAACGCTCTGGAAGGCGGTGCGGACACGGCCAAGGGACTCGGGGTGGACGTCGACGCCGTGCGAATGCGCGGCATGTTCATCTCATCACTCATGACTGCCGTGGCCGTCGCGTTCCTGGGAATCATCGGGTTCATCGGACTCGTTGGCCCGCACGTCGTGCGGCGAATCATCGGCAACGACCACCGCTTCCTGCTGCCCGCCTCTGCCGCAGCTGGCGCGCTGCTTCTCCTCTTGGCCGACACGTTCGCGCGCACGGTGATGTCGCCTGTGATTCTGCCGGTCGGCGCACTCACGGCGTTTCTCGGCGCGCCGCTATTCTTGTATCTGCTGATGAGCGGAAGGAAGCTGCGATGATCCTGACCGTCAACGGCATCGAGTTCGCGTATCGAAGCGACCCAATCATCAACGATATCGACTTCGCAGTGGCGCCAGGCGAGTTCCTCGCGATACTGGGGAACAACGGTGCGGGCAAATCGACACTGCTCAAGTGCCTGAACAGAATCCACCAGCCTCGTCGGGGAACGGTGCTGATCGACGGTGCGGATATGCGCCACCTTGACCGGCTGGGCGTGGCTCGGCGAATGGGATATGTCGCCCAGCAGCCCGACCACAGCCAGATGACGGTCTTTGACGCGGTCCTGCTGGGCCGCAAGCCGCACATCACGTGGGATGCGACATCTGCCGACATCGACATCGCGCATCGGATGATCGCCCGCCTGGGCCTCGAACACCTGGCGCTGCGCCCGCTTGATGAACTCAGCGGCGGCGAACTGCAGAAGACCGTCATCGCTCGCGCACTCGCGCAGGAACCACGGGTCATGCTGCTCGACGAACCCACGAGCAGTCTCGATTTGCGCAACCAACTCGACGTCCTCGACACCGTGCGTCGGGT
>CAZIPN010000048.1:0-2605 GCA_964541225.1 uncultured Eubacteriales bacterium | reverse complement strand
CGAGCAGTCTCGATTTGCGCAACCAACTCGACGTCCTCGACACCGTGCGTCGGGTTGCCGCCGACGAGGGTGTCTCAGTGGTCGCGGTTATGCACGACCTCAATCTCGCGCTGCGCTTCGCCAGCGCGTTTCTGTTCCTCTCGGGCGGGTCGGTCTTTGCAGCGGGCGGGCCCGAGGTCATCACCGCCGAGAACATCGCGCACGTCTACGGCGTGCCAGTGCGCGTGCCAATCTTCGACGGCATGCCTGTCGTCGTACCCGTGTGAGCGGCCTGCGCCGCGTGGGCGCCCGCGCGTGCCGCAACGAACTCGGCATGACTACTTCGCGCTACCCACCCCGGCATGACTACTTCGCGTCGCCCCGCTACACCTCAAGTAGCACGACGGCATCCACGAACAGGTCGTAGTCATTGTCCTCGTCCAGATCGTGGATGCGGACCTTCTCGACTTCCCCTTCGCCGCCGATCGAAATGAGCCGCGACTTGTACAAGACCTTGACGTCGGAGCGCTTGATCTCACCAGCGAGCGCTTCGGGCAAGCCGAGCGCATCAAGTTCGGTCACAAACACAACCCGCGGCGTGACCTTCGTCAGCTCCAGCGCGAGCTTGGCCGTTGCGGGGCCTTTGTCGAGCACCAGGACGCGTTTGCCGTCAAAGTCGCCGACGTCGTCGACTTGCTTGTAGACTCCAGCGCCAACGTAGTCATCGACGTTCGCGATCTCGTTGAGGCCCGGCACATCGCAGGTGCCGAGCGTGCTCCCGCCTTCCTCGGCGGTCATGGGCTCAAGGCGGATGCCGGCGCGCCAGTTGTTGATCGCGTCGTGCAGTGCGTCGGCGGCCAGGTTCGAGCAATGCATCTTGATGGGCGGCAAGCCGTCGAGCGCCGCTGCGACGTCCTTGCGCGTGACGTCGAGCGCCTCGTCCAGCGTCATGCCTTTGACAAGCTCGGTCGTCATGCTCGACGTGGCCACCGCCGAGCCGCACCCGAACGTCTGGAACTTGATGTCCTCGATACGGTCGTCCTTGATCCGCAAGTACATCTCCATGAGGTCGCCGCAGACTGGGTTGCCCACACGCCCGACTGCCACGTCGTCGCCCTCGAGCATTCCGACGTTGCGCGGATTGCGAAAGTGGTCGAGGGTCTTCTCTGAGTAGCTGGTCGACTTCATTGCCGCCTCCTAGGACGTGCGGTACAGCGGCGACATCCGCCGCAGCTTGTCAACGATTCCAGGCAGAACCTCGAGCACGCGATCGACGTCGCTTTCCTTGCTCCAGCGCCCGAAGGTGAACTCGAGTGAGCCGTGCGCTTCCTCGTGCAGCAGGCCGCACGAAATCAGCGTGTGCGAAGGCTCGAGCGTCTTGCTCGAACACGCCGAGCCGGTCGCAACCGCGATTCCCGCCTCGCGCATGAGCAGCACGAGTGACTCTCCCTCCACACCCTCGAACCGGAAGTGCGCGTTGCCGGGCACCCGCTCGGCCGGATGGCCGTTGAGATGCGCGTCCGGAATCGTGCCGAGAACCCCGCGCAGCAGCCGATCTCGCAGCGCGGCCATGCGCGCGGCATCCCCGGCGATCTCGGCGGACATGATCTCGGCGGCAGCGGCCATTCCGACAATCCCCGCCAGGTTCTCGGTGCCGGAGCGCAAACCATTCTCCTGCCCGCCGCCGAAGGCGACCGGCGCGACCTTGACGCCCTTGCGGATGTAGAGCGCGCCGACGCCTTGCGGGCCGTAGATGTCGTTGCTCGACAGCGTCAGCATTCCAGCGCCGATCTGCCCGACGTCGATCGGCAGCTGGCCCTGCGCGGCGACCGCATCGGAGTGCAGTGCGGCGCCGGTGCCGGCAACCACCTCGGCGATCTCGGCCATGGGCTGGACGGTGCCGATCTCGTTGCTCGCCCATCCGATCGAGACCAGGATCGTCTCGGGCGTGATGCGCCGACGCAACTTCTCCGGATCGATGCGCCCAAACTGATCGGGCGGCACCTTGCTCACCCGAAATCCGGCCTTCTCCAGTGCTTTGCCGATGTTGTGGATCGAGATGTGGTCGACCTCGGAGATGACGACGTGATCGCCAGCCCGCCGATTGCGGTTCGCATAGCCGAGAAGCGCGAGATTGCTCGACTCCGTGGCGCCCGAGGTGAACACGATCTCCTCGGGGAGCGCGCCGATCGACGCGGCCACCTTCGCGCGAGCGTCCTCAAGCGTCGCCGTGGCGTCGTCGCCGACGCCGTGAAGCGAAGCCGGATTGCCGAACCGCTCGGTGAAGTACGGCGTCATCGCCTCAACGACGCGCGGGTCGACCGGCTTCGCTGACTGGTAGTCGAGGTAGACGTCGCCGCGCCCCGCGCCTGTGTTCCTGCCCTCGCCCATCACGCTAGAAGGTCAGAACGGCGCTGGCATCCAGCGCCAGGTCGTTGAGGGTGGCGGCGCCGACAATCTGCGAGCCGTCGCACAGCTGCACGCTCTCCCAGCCGAGCATCTGCTTGCTCGCCTCGCAGGCGTAAACGGGAATGCCGTCGGCAATCGCGCCGTCCATCATCTCGCGAGCCGTGGGAAACTCACCCAGCTGCACCGCCTCAAGCGCCCCAGGCTTGAGCATCGTGAG
>CAZIPN010000047.1:8647-10126 GCA_964541225.1 uncultured Eubacteriales bacterium | reverse complement strand
ACGTAGACGGAGTCGAATTCGAGTCCCTTTGCCGAGTGCATGGTGGAAAGCACGAGGTAGTCCTCGTCAAGGACGGCCGGTCCGGCGAAGTCTTGCGTGAAGGCCGGCGGGTCGAGGATGAGGTCGGCGAGGAAATGCGCGCGGTCGGACGCGCGCGAGGCCAGCGATTCGATCTGCTCGATGTCGCGCTGCCGAGCAGCCACGTTGTCGTAGCGGCGCTCCAGCAGCGGCCCGTAGACGCTGCGCACCGCGTGGACCTGCGAGGGGACGTCGCCCGGGCCTGCACCAGCGAGCGCGCGAAGCAGCGAGACGACGTCGGGCCACATCGAGCGAGCCGGTTCGGGCACGCTCGCGCCGACCCACGCCTCAAAGTCGCCGCCGCTCGCGGCGAGCGCTTCCATCAGCGACGACGCGGTCTTGGGGCCGATGCCTGGCACGAGTCCGAGCACCCGCAGCCCGGCCATGGCGTCGCGGGGGTTCTCGGCAAGTCGGAGGAAGGCGATGAGGTCCTTGACGTGCGCCATCTCCACGAACCTGAGGCCGCCGTACTTGTGGAATGGGACGTGTCGGCGCGAAAGCTCCATCTCAAGCGCCATCGAGTGGTGTTGCGCGCGGAAGAGCACGCACTGGTGCTTGAGCAGCGTGCCCTGCTCGCGGTGCTCGAGAATGCGATCGCAGATCCAGTCAGTCTGCTCGGCTTCGTCTCGGCAGGTGATGAGGTTGGGGCGCCCGCCACCTTCGCGCGCGGTCCACAGCTCCTTGTCGCGACGCTCGGTGGCCTCGGCGATGATGGCGTTGGTTGCGATGAGGATCGGCGCGGTCGAGCGGTAGTTCTGCGTGAGGGTCGCGATTTGGGCGCCGGGGAAGCGCTGCTCGAAGTCGAGGATGTTGCGCACGGTAGCCGCGCGGAAGCTGTAGATGGCCTGCGCGTCGTCGCCCACACATGTCACGCCGGTGCCGTCGGGGCGCAGCAGCGAGACGATCTCGGCCTGCAGCGTGTTGGTGTCTTGGAACTCGTCGACGAGCACGAAGTCGAAGCGCTCGCGCACCCGATCGCCCGCCACAGGATCGCCGAGCAACCCGTGCCAGAACAGCAGCAAGTCGTCGTAGTCGAGCACCTGCTGCGCTTCCTTCTTGTCGGTGTAGAGCGCGAAGAGCTGCGCCAGTTCTGGCTCGGCGGCTCGACACCATGGGAAGTGCGCACGCAAGACCTCGGTGAGCGGGAGCTGGGCGTTCACGCAGCGCGAGTAGATGTCGAGGCACGTCGACTTCTGCGGGAAGCGCGAGCCGCTGCGCCCCAAGCCGAGTTCGGTGCGCGCGAGGTGCATGAGGTCTTCGGAGTCGGCGCGATCCATGATCGTGAAGTCGGGCTCCATGCCGAGATCTCGCGCGTGTATGCGCAGCAGGCGGGAGGCCACCGCGTGGAAAGTGCCGCCCCAGACGCGCGCGCCGGTGAGGGCGGTGGAGCGCGGCGAGCAG
>CAZIPN010000047.1:0-8547 GCA_964541225.1 uncultured Eubacteriales bacterium | reverse complement strand
GACTCGGCGAGAACGCCGGTGGGTGCCTCGGCAGGCTCGGGAGCGGGCGAGCTGGGCGCGGCGACTTCGCCGCCGAGGAGGGGGTTGGGTGCGGCCATGAGGCGAACTCCTGTTCGATTCGGGGCTCGCCGAGCGTACCACGAAATCGCGCGAGAGGCGAACACACGTTCGTATCCGCGCCGCCGAGGGAGCGGCCAAGTGCGAAGCGCGCGTTTGGGAGCTACGCGCCGCTCAGCCAGTCACTGTGCCGTCCGCAAACACGCTCTCCATCTCGGCCATCAGCTCGTCCTTGCGAGACTCCTCAGCGAACGAACCACGGATCGCGAACTGACCGATCCGGTACAGATCCTCGGCCGTGAGCGAGCACGCCGAAGTCGCCGCTCGGTAGTTGTCAGCGACGTACCCGCCGAAGTACGCGGGGTCATCGGAGTTCAGCGTCACCGCTACGCCCGCGTCCAGCAGCGCGCGAATCGGCACCTGCGCCACGGTCGGGAACACCTTGAGCCTGAAATTGCTGAGCGGGCAGACGGTGAGCGGGATGTCCTCCTCGGCGAGTCGGCGCATCACTGCGGGGTCATCGGCAGCGCGCACTCCGTGGTCGATGCGCGCGACGTGCAGCGAGTCCAGCGTGCGCACCACCATCGAGGCGTCGCCTTCCTCGCCCGCGTGCGCCACGCCGAGCAGCCCCATCTTGCGAGCTCGGGCGTAGACCGCCGAGAACGGCTCCGGCGGATGCCCCGGCTCCTCCGAGTCCAGCCCGACGGCGGCGAGCCGGCGTGCCCACGGCTCGGCGGCGGTGAGCGTGGCCTCGGCGTCCTCGGCGGGCTGATCGCGCAGGAAGCACATGATCAGGCGGCTCGTGATGCCGAGTTCGCGCTCGCCCATCTCCAGACCCTCGAGGATGCCTCCGACGACATCGCCAAACGCGATGCCGCGCGACGTGTGCGATTGGGGGTCGAAGAACGGCTCGGTGTGGCGGACGTTGTCGGCGGCCACGCGGCGCAGGTAGGCGAGGGCGAGATCGCGGAAATCCTCGCGGGTCACGAGCACCGCGCAGGCGGCGTAGTAGACGTCGAGGAAGGACTGCAGGTCGGCGAAGTTGTAGGCCGCCCGCATCTGCTCCGCGTCGGCGTAGGGCAGCGTGACACCGTTCTTCTCGGCAAGGCGAAACGCCAGCTCAGGCTCGAGGGTTCCCTCGAGGTGGACGTGGAGTTCGACCTTCGGCATGCGGGTGATGAGTTCGTCGAGTTGGGGCGAAAGCGGATAGCGCGACTCTGACACGGCTGCCTCCATGTGTAGGGTGATTCCCGGCTCCGGGCAGGTCTCCATAGTCGTTTCCCATCTAGGTTCGCGCCTACTGCGCACCGCAGCGCTTCGCGCCGACGACACGTCGAGGAATCGCTTTGCGCGGGCATGGCGGGGGAATCCTCCTCCCATGACCGAGCGCCCCTACACTGCTCCCCGAATCGTCTTCGCATATGTGTCAACGAGCGCGCTGTTCACGCTGGCGACGTCGATGATCTGGGCGATCAACACGATCTTCCTCCTCAAGACGGGTCATCTCACTTTGTTCGAAGTGATGCTGGTCAACACCGCATTCCTGATCGCGCAGGCGCTGTGCGAGGTTCCGACGGGAGTTGTCGCCGACACAATCGGGCGCCGGGCATCCTTTCTGCTCGCGATCGTCACGATCAGCATCTCGACAGGCATGTATGTGGTTACACCGCTGATGGGCTGGGGCTTCTCGGGGTTCACCGGCGCGAGCCTGCTTCTCGGCCTGGGCTTCACGTTCCAGACGGGAGCAGTTGACGCGTGGATGGTCGATGCGCTTGACGCGGTGGGATGGGAAGGTCCGAAAGACAAGGTGTTCGCCAGAGGCGAGCAGGCCAACGGAGCTGCAATGATCATCGGGTCGCTCGCGGGCGGGTTGCTCGGCAACATCAACCTCGTGATCCCGTATCTCGTGCGCGTCGGAGTCCTCGTCGCGGCCTTCGTGCTGGTGCTTGTCATGGTGCACGACTACGGCTTCGAGCCCAGGGCACTGCGTTTCTCGACGTTTGGGGTGGAGACATCGCGAATCTTGCGAGACGGCACCATGTACGGTTGGCGAAGCCGAGTGGTTCGGCCGATGATGTTCGTCTCGGCGGTCACGGGTATCTCGGGCATGTTCGTCTTCTACTCGTGGCAGCCGTTCGTGCTGGACTTGCTTGGCAATCAGAACGCGGTGTGGCTGCTCGGCGTGGTGCAGTCGGTGGCCGCGGGCGTGACGATCGCGGGCGCTGGACTCGTCGGCGTCGTGATGGGCAAGGGCGCCACACGCCGACCTGCCGCGGTCGTGCTTGCTGTCGGATCGCTGGTGAGTGCCGCAAGCGTGCTGGGAATTGCCGCTGTCGGGTTGCTCAGGATTCCGGCCGGCGTGCTGCCGGCGGGCATTGCGATAGCGTTGTGGTTCGGCTGGAGTCTCATGTTCGGGTTGCTCATGCCCGTGCGTTCGGCATTCATCAATGAGCACATTCCCTCGGCCCAGCGGGCGACGGTGCTCTCGCTCGACTCGCTGTTTGGCGATGCCGGCGGTTCACTCGGTCAGCCGGCGCTCGGGTGGATCGCGACGGTCGTGGGATTGCCGGTCGCGTGGGCGCTCAGTTCGATTGCGTTCGCTGGTGGCGCGCCGCTGTACGCGCGGGCCGGGCGCGCGGCAAGGGAATCGAAGGTGAGCTGAAGCCCTGGCGGCTGCATACAGCTGGATCAGCCTCAAGAAGCCCGTCTGCGATCAGTCTGCGTTTCAAGCGCCCGAAGTTCGTGTGGGGCGAGTCTGGGGTCGGCAGCACATGGTGGGCGAGGAGGGAGTCGAACCCTCACGACCTTTCGGCCAGCGGTTTTTCCTGCCGCTACGGCTTTCGCCGCCAGCCATGCTCTGGCTGTTCGTGGTCTGGACCATCTCTTCACCCACGGCATGATCCGTTTGGGTGCGCCCCGTCTGGTCTCTACACCTTCCCTCGGCTCGCCGAGGGCTTGGCTCGGGGCTAGCATGCCGTTTCCGGTGCAGCCTCCCCCGAATTTGAGGCGTTCTACTCCCGGCGTTTCCCCCGGGGCACTCAATTTCGATGCTCGTGGCATGAGACCGCCGCGTCTGCCATTCCGCCACTCGCCCATGTTGTGCTTGTCAATTTGCGCTCGGATCCACTGATGTCGCGGCGGTCAGTATAGCGTGTCCGGAAACGCCGTGTGCGCTTCTCAGACGGAATTGCGGTCGCGATTTTGGTCGCGATGCAGCGACGGTCTCACCGGACGGCGTCCCCGATGGCGTCTGAGCCTGGGCGCGTACCAAACCCTGTCCACGTCGGTTCGCTTCAAGCGCGCGACCTGCGCGTATACTGCACGCATGAACAGTGCCGATCTCATTGCCGAGCTACCCGCTCCGGCTCGCGCGCATCTTGCGAACGTCGTCGCGAATCTTCAGCTGGTCGCCGACATGGCGTACGGCGATGTCGCGCTCGCACTGCCCGATGCCCGCGGCGTGCTGGCGGTCGCGGCCGACGCGCGTCCCAATACTGCGCTGGCGCCGTTCGCGTCTTCGCGCGTTGGCCGCGAGCTCGCCCGTGACGACGAGCCGGAAGCCTACGGTGCGCTGGTCACGGGCGAGCCGGTCGCGAGCGACCGCCGCCGAGCAGCGCGCGGCATCGGATACACGACCGCGGCGTGGCCGATCGGCACGCCCACGCCGTTCGCGGTCGTGGTGCGCGACATCGCCGAGCAGGTCGCAGAGTCCGCGGGTGCGATGGAGTGCGCGTTCATGGACGTTGCTGGCGAACTGCTCGACTCCCTTCGGGATGCGCCGCTTGCCGACGTCCGCACCGGCGAGCCGTTCGCGACCGTGAGGACAGCGGGTGACGGCGTCATGCGCGTGGACGAGGCAGGCAAGATCGGCTACGCGTCGCCCAACGCCGTCAACATCATGCGGCTTGCCGGAGTCGACGAGGCGGTTGTCGGCATGAAGGCGTCGGCGCTGCCGGGTGGTGGCTTCGGAATCGCGCCGGTGCTCGGCACGCGAGCGGCAATCGCGGTGGACACCGAGGTCGCCGAGCGGGTTTTGGGCTATCGGTCGATCGGCCTGCGCACGGGCGCGCTCGTGCTCGTGCAAGATCTCACCGAGTCGTGGCGCCGCGAGCGCGAGATCAAGGTCAAAGACGCCACCATCCGCGAAGTCCACCATCGCGTGAAGAACAACCTGCAGACGATCGCGTCGCTCCTACGTATCCAGGCACGACGCAGCGACTCGACCGAGACGCGTCGCGCGCTTGCCGAGGCAACCGAGCGTGTCGGCGCGATGGCGGTTGTGCACGATCTGCTCGCTGGCTCGGATGAAGAGCTGGTCGATTTTGCCGAGGTCGCGCGCATCGTCGTCGACCTCGTGTGGCGTGGCATGATCGGCGAGGACGCCGAAATCGCCGTGACCGTTGAGGGCCAGACCGGTGTTGTCGACGCGCACGCGGCCACCTCGCTTGCGCTCGCGCTGGCCGAGCTCGTGCACAACGCGCTGGAGCATGGATTCGCTGGCCGTACGACCGGCCACGTTGTCGTCACGATGCGCCGAGTGCCGGACGAACTCGTGCTGACGGTGCGCGACGACGGGGCGGGGCTGCCGGCCGGCTTCGACTCTGAGACCACCGCCAACCTCGGTCTCGCCATTGTGCGCACCGTCGTCAAAGACGACCTGCGCGGCACGCTCACGTTTTCCGGCGGGCGGGGGACCACGGTGACCGTGCGCGTTCCGCTCGAAGAGGCTTCACACGAACCCGACCAGCGCGATCCCCACAAGGCAGGCGCTGAGCCGAGCAAGCGGGAGAGCAGTAGTGGCTATCGCGATGAGACGGAGGCCTGAGGCCATGCGCGTGCTGATTGCCGAGGACGAAGCGCTCATCCGCATGGACCTTCGCGAGATGCTCGAGGAAGAAGGCCACGAGGTTGTCGGCGAGGCACGTGACGGTGCCGAAGCCATCGAACTGGCGCGCGCGCTAGAGCCCGACGTCGTCTTCATGGACATCAACATGCCTCGCGTCAGCGGGCTCGAAGCTGCCGAGACGCTCGGCGAGGAGCGCGTCGCTCCGGTTGTGATGGTGACGGCGTTCTCGCAGGCGGACTACGTCGAGCGCGCGTCTGCTGCCGGCGCGATGGCCTACGTCGTCAAGCCCTTCTCTCGCACCGATATCGTGCCGGCTATGACGCTCGCCTCGGCGCGCTTCGCCGAATCCTCGGCACTTGCCGACGAGGTCGCCGATCTCACCGAGCGCCTCGAGACACGCAAGCTCGTCGACCGCGCGAAAGGCATTCTGATGGCGCGCGGGCGCAGCGAGCCGGACGCCTTCAAGGCGCTGCAGAAGCTCGCCATGGACAAGCGCAAGACGCTTCGCGAGGTCGCGGAAGCGGTCATCATCGCGAGCGAGGCCGACAAACCGTGAGCCAGGCGGAGCTGTCGCTTCTGGCACTTTTCGCACGTACGTTTGTAATCGGCGTGGCCGTAGCCGCGCCTGTGGGCGCGATGGGCATGCTCATCATCCAGCGCACACTCGATCGCGGATGGCGAACGGGAATGGCCACCGGACTCGGCATCGCAACCGCCGACGGGATGTACGCCGCCTTCGCGGCCTTTGGCGTCGCGGCGATCTCGGCGACGCTGGTGGCGTGGCAGATCCCGCTGAAGCTGCTGGGCGGGGCAGCGCTCGTGGTGCTCGGCTCCAGATCCCTGCTCGCCGACAAACGCGAAGCCAGTCCGAGTCCGCCAGCCATCCCCTCGGGCTCGGCGTATCTGTGGGCGGTGGGCCTGACGCTCACCAACCCCTCGACGATCATGGCCTTTGGTGCCGTGTTCGCGAGCGCGGGACTGGTTGCGCAGCCGGGAATGACCGAGGCGGCGACCGCCACGGCAGGCATCTTCGCCGGGTCGCTCTCGTGGTGGTTCGCGCTGGTCACGGGTGTCTCGGCGGCTCGCATAGCTGCCGAGCAACGCTTGGTGCGCGTGCTCAGCACGATTTCGGGAGCGGTGATCGTGGCCTTTGGGCTGTTCGCCTTGGGCAGCGCGATTCTGAGCCTCGTGCGCTGACGAGCTGTTGGCGCGGGACGGCCGAAGAGGCACTTCTCTGTGCGCCGCCGCCAACCCACTCCTGCCGACAAGGCCGGATTCTGCCGCAATCGTCTCGGCACTGTAGCTGCATCGCGCCAGGTGAGTAGCTCCATTGCGCTACAAGGGAATATTTCTACGCTCATTTGGGTGATGGTGGGGTACCAATCCGACGAGTTTGCCTGTCCAACGTGGGAAGGGGAATCACCGTGAACTCATCGGATATTGCCGCAGGAGCTGCGGGAAGTGGTGTCAGCGGGCTCGTCGCACTTGTTGTGCTGGTGCTCGCAATCGTCGCCTACTGGAAGGTCTTCACCAAGGCCGGCGAGGCGGGATGGAAGTCGATTATCCCGATCTACAACATCATCGTATTGCTCAAGATCGTGGGGCGGCCGTGGTGGTGGCTGCTGTTGATGCTCATCCCGCTGGTGAACATCGTTGTGCTCATCGTTGTGATGAACGACCTGTCGAAGTCTTTCGGGCACGGAATGGGATTCACGCTCGGCCTGATCTTCTTGTCGTTCATCTTCTATCTGATCCTGGCATTCGGTAGTTCGCAGTACCAAGGGCCAGCTGGCTCCAAGACGACACACATGGGGTCGCCAGCCGTGCCGGCCGTCTAAGCGCTTAGGTGCGACAAGTCATCTGATGGAAGGCCGCCTTCGGGCGGCCTTCTTCCTTCTGGCCGGGACTCGTTCTTCGCACCACGCTCGGTTTCCAGCTGCCGCTTGACCATGGGCAAGTCGGACTACCGGCGCTCGCGACTCTGGGCGCCTACATTCTGACCCGCCGCCGCCCGTCGAAGCGTGCTCGCCGAGAGGGCTCCGGAGCCCTCGTGGACGTCGCTATCTAGGGCGAGTCGCGCTTTCCGAACGGGTGAACGAGACCTGCGAGTCACAGGGAGACTCCCGCGCGGTCGACCGGGGTTGCTGGAAGCGAACTTGATTTGGCTTGGGAACCCTCGCCAGCATGTTTCGGACGTGTTTCTATCCGCTATCGGCCGTGGTATACTTGGTGAGCTGGCACGGAGCCGTGCCAAACCGAATGTGACGAGCAATGGCGCTCGCCTGGCCCCACGGGGCTGCGGCGGGCGTTTTCGTTTCTCGGCAAGAAGACGCTAGCGAGATGGAAGGCGACAGTATGAACAAGGAGTTCGCGGTCTTTTGGGGATGCACGATCCCCGCGCGTTTCCCGTTCATCGAGAAGGCCACGCGAGTGATGTTTGAGGATCTCGGCGCCCACGTGCACGAGCTCTCCGGCCACACCTGCTGTCCGGAAGGCACGCTGGTCAAGGCCAACGATCCTGGTTCTTTCTACACAGCGGCCGCGCGCAACCTCGCCATCATCGAGAAAGCCGGGCTCGGCGTCGTGACGCCCTGCAACGGTTGCTACTCGACGTTCAAGGAAGCGCAGAGCCACCTGCGCACGCACTGGCGCGAGCGCGACGCGATCAACGAGCGTCTCGCCGCCGAGGACCTGCACTATGAGGGCGACATCGAGATCATGCACTTTGCCGAGTGGCTGTCCGAAGCCATGGGCGCGGCGCTGATCGCGAGCAAGGCCGTCAAGCCGTTCTGGGGCATGCGCATTGCGGTCCACTACGGCTGTCACCTGCTGCGTCCCCAGCCGGCCGTGCGTTGGGATGACCCGCTGCATCCCAAGAAGGTCGAGGAGATCGTCGCGGCGCTCGGCGCGCGTGTGGTGGACTACCCGACCAAGATGCAGTGCTGCGGTGGTGCGCTTGATCGTGTCGGCGAGCGTGAGTCATCGCTGGCGTTTTGCCGACGCAAGCTCGTTGACGTGCAGAACAACGATGTGGACGCGCTCATCGTTGTCTGCCCGAGTT
The DNA here is from genome assembly GCA_964541225.1 of uncultured Eubacteriales bacterium. Classification (GTDB taxonomy): domain Bacteria; phylum Actinomycetota; class Coriobacteriia; order Anaerosomatales; family JAAXUF01; genus CAZIPN01. The sequence continues at coordinate 583 of CAZIPN010000047.1, read as the reverse complement.
GCTTCCAGCAGTTCGACCTGAACCAGGCCGCCCTGCAGCGCGCCAACGAGAACATCAACGTTCCGATACTCTACCTCTCCGAACTGATCGCGCTGGCCTACGGCCACACGCCCGACGAGCTCGGTTTGGGCATGCACCGCGTGAGCGTGCAGCCGTTCCTCGACAAGTGGGAATCGCGTGCCGCCGACAAGGCCCTGCTTGCCCAGGACTTCGACGTGGCACTGCTCAACAAGTGCGATGCCTGCCGAGCCTGCAAGGACGATTGTCCCGTCGGCAAGATCGATCCGACCTTCCGGCCTAACGACATCATCGCTGACCTGGTCGCCGGCAACCTCGACAAGGTGATCGAAGAGGGCCAGCTCTGGAAGTGCCTGGAGTGCTACACGTGCTCTGAGCTGTGCCATTCCGACATCGGGATGGCCGACACGTTCCGCAGGCTCAAGGAGCTTTCCATCGAGCGCGGCGTCGGCCCTGAGTCGGTGCCTGCGAGCTACAAGATGTTCATGGAGACCGGGATGCTCGGCAAGCCGAAGGAATCCGCTCGCAAGAAGCTGGGCCTGGGCCCGCTGCCGGAGAGCGGCGG
>CAZIPN010000046.1:0-11146 GCA_964541225.1 uncultured Eubacteriales bacterium | reverse complement strand
CTCGGTGCACAGCGGGTTTCGAGGTCAAGAATGAGTCCGGTCCCCCGTCGACAACAAACCGGCCCCACTCGGTATCCACGATGTCACCGCGCACCTTGCCGCCCGTGTGCATGTCTTTCTCGATGAGCACGAAATCGACGTCGAGGCCAGCGTCGGCAGCTCGGCGGACTTTGACGGCGGCGCCAAGACCCGCCGGACCGCTACCGATAATGATGACCTTCTTCATGCGATCTCCCTCAGTGCGCCCATGCAGGGCACGGTGACCGTTTTGGACCGACGCCTCGGATCAGACGAGCGCAGCGACCGCATCGGCAAGCGCATTGACGAGAAGTCCATCGTCGTTGGGAACGGGAGCACGCACGAACGCAAGTCCCGCATCCGACGCTTGCGCAGCAGCGATCGTATCCAGGTCAAACAACGTTTCCATGTGATCGGTCACAAATCCAATCGGACAGACCACCAGCGACGCCACGCTTGTGCCCTTTGCCGCCTCGATCAAGTCCTGCAGTGTTGGCTCAAGCCACGCTCCTGGACGCGCACCCTTGGACTGGTACGTCAGCATCCACGGCTGCGGAGGTCCGACAACGCCAAATGCCGAGAATCCCGGCAACAGCGGCTCACCAGCCTCTTCCGCTCCACGTCCCCACCCCAGGCGCTCCGCTATTGCTGAGGCTGTACGCCGTAGGCCGGCGACATAGGGATCGTCGGCTTCCAGATCTGTCATCGGCAGACTATGCGCGGTGAACGCCACGAGTGCGTTGTGTTCTGAGGCCAGACCAGACAGTGCGATCGTCGTCGATTCGGACAGGAAGTCCGCGAATGCCGGGAGCTCACTGACAAGCGGCGCCTCCACGACTTCTAGAGCGCCGATGCCGTCCAGCGCCTCGGCAATTGCCAGACGGTACTGACCGGACGCCACCTTGGACTCAAACGGCGACAGCGAAACAGTCACGATCCGTGCGCAGCCCTGCTCGGCGAGTTCACGCAGCGAATCCGCGATGTAGGGATCCCAGTAGCGCATGCCAACGCGCGTCGGCACATCGTGGCCGAGTTGGCTCAGTCGCGCCGATAACCTCTCGGCGATGTCGTTGGCGATGTCGACGAGCGGTGACTTGCCACCTATAGCCTCATAGTTGCCGCAAATTCGCTGCACCAGCTCAGACGACGGCTGTCGGCCCATGAGATTGCACATGAACGGCTCAACCGCCTCGATCGAGTCGGGGCCACCGAATCCGAGCAGAAGCACGCCTGTTCGAGGCATATGACCTATGCTCCCAGCCCGCCGCGAATGCGATCGGAGTGCTCGTGCACGAAGCGAATCATCGTGCGCGCCTTCTCGGGATCGCTCGTCTTGTGAATGCCATGGCCGAGGTTGAAGATGTGGCCAGGACGCGTTCCCACCGCCTCGAGGATCTCAACGACCATGTCCTCAAGCACGTCATCGGGCGCGAAGAGCGCGACTGGATCGATGTTGCCTTGGATGCCGAACTTCCGATCGATCATGCCGACGGCCTTCTTCATGTCCAGCCGCCAATCCACACCGATGATGTCGCCTCCGGCCTTCTGTGCCACATCGAGCATCGAACTCGCGCCGTTCGGGAAGTGGATCACCGGCACGCCGCCATCCGGAACGATCTTGTCTCCGTGCGCTTTGACAGCATCGAGGACCCGCTTCGTGTGCTTGAGGACGGACCGTTCATAGTCGCGCGGTGCCACGTAGCCAACCCAGCTGTCGAAGAGCTGAACTGCCTGCACGCCCGCGTCGATCTGCGCACACAGGTACGCGATAGTCGTGTCGGCGAACTTGGTAAGCAGCTGATCCCACGCATCGGGATCGCTCCACATGAGCGCTTTGCAGTTCTCGTAGTCGCGGGTTCCATGGCCTTCGATCGCGTAGCTCGCCAGCGTGAAAGGCGCGCCCGCAAAACCAATCAATGGAACCTTGTTCTCCAGCTCGCGACGCAGGATTTTGATGGTTTCCATGACAAAGCCGGTGTCCTCGATCGGATCAGCAACGCCGAGCTTCGCGACATCAGCTGCCGAGCGAACCGCGTTGTGGATCACCGGACCTTCGCCTTTGGCGAACTCAAGCTCCAAACCCATCCCCGGGAAACCCACCAGGATGTCGGAAAACATGATGGCAGCGTCAACGCCGACCAGATCAACCGGCTGCATCGACACTTCCACCGCAAGCTCGGGAGTGCGGCACATCTCGAGGAAGCCGTGCTTCGCGCGAACATCGCGGTATTCCTGCATATAGCGACCCGCCTGACGCATCATCCACACGGGGGTGCGTTCGGTTGGCTCGAGACGAGCGGCGCGCAGGAAAAGGTCGTTGTAGGCCATGCGGGAACGGTCCTCTCATCACCGGGTTTCTCGAAGTCGGCGTGCACGCCGTGCTACTCGCCAGCCGTCGGCGATTCTACCATGCTCGGGGCTTCGCATGCCCGCCGTGACCACCGGCGACACGCGCAACGAGCGCCCTCCGGGTTGGCGAGGGGCGACGTCTGCGCAAGCGAACCTACGCCCCTCTGCGAAGGAGACACAGGATACCCCGCAAGCCGACCGCAACCACTCAGTCGCCCCTGGCCACCGTGCCGCTGGCGAACAGAACCCCGCTCCGCCGAATGCGGAACGGGGTTCCTAGACAACGGGCATGCCCTGGACGAGAGCTAGTCGACCTCTGGGGCACCGTCGACGATTTTGTCGACGACTGACGGGTCGGCAAGGGTCGTCGTATCACCAAACTGGTTCATGTCGCGCTCACCAGCCGCAACCTTGCGCAGAATCCGGCGCATGATCTTGCCCGAACGGGTCTTGGGAAGATCCGGAACGATCTGAATGTGGTCCGGAGTCGCGATCGGTCCGATCTCCTGACGGACGTGCCCGCGAAGGATCGACACCGTGTCCTCGCTGGCTTCAGCCCCGGCCTTCAAGATCACGTAGGCGTAGATGCCTTCGCCCTTGACCTCATGCGGGAAGCCGACAACTGCGGCCTCAGCAACGAGCGGATGCGAGACGAGCGCCGACTCCACCTCGGCAGTTCCAAGCCGGTGACCCGAGATGTTGATCACGTCGTCAACGCGGCCCATCAGCCAGTAGTCCCCGTCGTCATCGATACGGCAGCCGTCGCCGGTGAAGTAGTAGCCGGGGAACTGCGAGAAGTAGACTTCCTTAACCCGCTTGTTCTCGGGATCACCCCACGTACCGCGAAGCATTCCTGGCCACGGGAACTTGATGCACAAACGACCACCCTGGTTGACCGCAGTCTCGGTCTTGTCCTCATTGAGGATGACCGGCTGGATGCCGAACATCGGCCTCGTCGCCGAACCTGGCTTCATCGGCGTGGCACCGGGAAGGTTGGTGATCATGTGACCGCCAGTCTCCGTCTGCCACCAGGTGTCAACGATCGGGATTCTCTCGCGACCGATGTGCTTGTAGTACCACATCCACGCCTCGGGGTTGATCGGCTCTCCGACAGTTCCAAGCACGCGGAGTGAAGACAGGTCGTACTTCGCCGGCCACTCGTCGCCCGCCTTCATGAGCGCGCGGATTGCCGTCGGCGCAGTGTAGAGCTGGTTGATACCGTGCTTGTCCACCATCTCCCAGAACCGACCCGGGTTCGGGTAGTTGGGCACGCCCTCAAACATCACTGACGTCGCACCGAACGCCAGGGCTCCGTAGACAACGTAGCTGTGGCCTGTGATCCAACCGATGTCTGCGGTACAGAAGAAGACGTCATCCTCGTGATAGTCGAACGTGTACTTGAAGGTCATGGTGGTGTAGACGAGGTAGCCGCCGGTGGTGTGAAGCACGCCCTTCGGCTTGCCGGTCGAACCGGAGGTATACAGGATGAAGAGCGGATCCTCGGCATCCATCCACTCGATGTCGCAGTGACGACTGATGTCGTCAGCACGCATCTCTTCGTGGTACCAGAAGTCCCGACCCGGCTCCATGTCGATCTTGTTCTCAGTGCGCGAGACCACGATGCACGTCTCCACGGTGGGACACTCAAGCAGGGCCTCGTCCGACATGGCCTTGAGGGGGATCAGACGGCCACCACGGACGCCCTCATCGGAGGTGACGAGCAGCTTGCACCCGCTGTCCTGAATCCGGTCACGCAGGGAGCTGGGCGAGAACCCGCCAAAGACGATCGAATGAATGGCACCGATTCGCGTGCACGCGAGCATCGCAACGGTCAGCTCGGGAATCATCGGCATGTAGATCGCGACGCGATCGCCCTTCTTGATGCCGTGCTTCTTGAGCACATTCGCGAAGCGGCACACCTTGTCGTAGAGCGATTGGTACGTGTAGATCTTCGAGCGTCCCTCATCGGATTCCCAGATGATCGCGGCTTTGTTGCGGCGGCCATCGGTCAAGTGCCGATCGAGGCAGTTGTAGGAGACGTTTGTCTTGCCGCCTTTGAACCACTCGACCTTCGGGGTCTCAAACTCCCATTCGAGGACCTTGTCCCACGGCTTCTCCCAGTAGATCAGCTCTTCTGCCTGATCAGCCCAGAAACCCTCGGGGTCGTTGACTGACCTGTCATACATCTCCTGGTACTGCTCCATGGAGCTGATCCATGCGCCCTCACTCACCCACTGCGCGGGTTTGATGACGCGGCCTTCGCTTTGTACTGTGTCAAAGCCTGTGGACTCGTCCGTCATCGACGGCCTCCTTCTCCCTAGTGACCGGCTACCTGAGCATGACCTACGCTCCGGCGCGGCGCCAATTGCCAGAACATTTGTGGATTCCCAGGGAGCTGCACGTCCAATAGTAACCGCCCCACATGCTAACCGCCGACTCGGCGCCTTCTCCCAGCAAGGTCCGGTGGACGGCGTCGGACCATCGGCCAACGGTGGCAAATCGTCCTTGAACGGCATTCGCTGTCCAGCCGGTAACGAAGTACTCGCTTCATGTCCCCGAGACCTCCTGGATTGTTCCCCTGTTTGAACGCCGTGAAATGGTCACCAAACCGTCGCATTCAGTCGCCCGTGCTGTTGCGATTCGGTCACCTCAGGAGTATGGTAGGTCACGCAGTTTCCCTTCCCTGCAACGCGCCGCTTCCGGGGGATCCGGACGGCAACCGGCATGGGCCATCGCGACCGGCATCGCGAAACAGCGGCTCCCAGGCAAGCCGCAGGCCCGACATGAGCTCAGGGGTAATCAGGGAAGGATTAAGGAAGCCTCGGCTCGAAGGCCGGGGCTTCCGGCTTTCTTGGGAATGCTGCGTAGCCTACGTCTCATATGCCGTGAGTTCCGTTGCGGTCACGAACACGCTGTTGAAATGCTCGTCGGTCGCCAAGTCCACGTTGATCGCCCTCTTCGCAACCTGCGCGGCGAGTTCGTACGTACCCCAGTCCAGCGCAAATGCGGCTGCGCCTTTGAGCGCAGCGTTGCCCACCCTTCGAATCCGACCCCTCGCATTGCTCGGCAGCACGCCCAGGGCAACCAGGTCGTCTGGGTCAAGCGCCGCCCCAAAAGCACCGGCAACGAGCAACTCGGCGAGATCGGTTGCCGAGATCCCCGCGCGTCGCAATACGCTCTCCACTCCCGAACGCACAGCAGCCTTGGCAAGCTGGACGGCGCGCACATCGAGCTGCGTGATGACGAGCCGAGTGCCAGCGCCAGACGACAGCCGAACTTCCACCACTCCATCCGAGTCCTTGCCAAACCGCTCCCGCAGGATGCCGTCGGCTCGAAGCATGCCGTCGGCAGCAAGATGTCCCGATGTTCGCAATACCGCGAGCGCTGAGATCAGGCCCGCGCCACTGAACCACTTGGCTGCGCCGCCACCGATGCAGTGCAGAACCAGATCGTGGTCGCTGAGTTCAACCCGCTCCACGGCTCCGTCCGCGGCCGGACCCCCCGAGCGAATGCCCACCCCCTCGAAAGCGGGACCCGCCGCCGTCGAAGCTACAAGAATCCGTCCGCCGGGCATCGCCAACACGATCTCCGCGTTGGTTCCGATGTCTACCAGGAGGGTGGGCGCATCTGCATCGACCAGCCCGGCAGCCACAGTCGCAGCGAGTGCGTCCCCACCCACGAACGCCGCCACGGGTGGTACAACCCTCACGTCGCTGGCACCAGACATCATCTCACCCAGCGACAATGCGTGGGTCAGCCGATCGATCCCCCCCGGGGCCGAGAACGGATGTGTGGCGAGCGTAGACACGTCGGCTCCTACAAGGAGCGCCGCCATCGCGCTGTTGCCCGCAACCACCAGTCGACGGATTCTTGGCAGGTCAATTCCGCCAGCCAAGGCCGCGCTCTTCAAGGCAGCGGCGATGCTCCCTTCCGCCTGCTTCTGCAGCTCTGACCCGCGTCCCGACATGGCCGCCGAAATCCGTGACAGAACGTCGGCTCCAATCGACGCCTGAAGGTTCGGAGTTGCTGCTCGAACGATCTCCCTTCCGCTCTCCGCGTCTACCAGAAGAGCGGCGACTGTTGTCGTACCTAGGTCGATACCCGCAACGAGATCTTCGACCGGTCCCGCGCCAGCTGTCGCGCCGGTTCTTGCAGCGCTGCTCGCTGCCCTCGACGTCCACAGCGGTTGCACTTCAACCGGTCCGATCACAGCACGCGCGCGACATGCAAGCCGAATCCCCTTGCCAGCGCGCTTCAGGGCCTGTCGTTCGACTTCGTCGGGAGGCTCAAGTGACCCCGAGATCACTCGAACCGCGCACCCCGCGCATACGCCGCGTCCGCCGCATGGAGTCGCGAGGAGAATTCCCGCGAGCATTGCGGCATCGGCAAGGGACGTGCCTGGACTGACCTCGACGGTCACACCCGCTGGCGCAAACGTGACGACGACTGGATCCGCCACCTCAGGATTCCCGGGCGAAATTGACCATGCCGTGGCTCATTGGACGCCCACCCATGATGTGAACGTGTAGATGGGCCACGGTCTGGTTGGCATCCGGTCCGTTGTTGACGATCACGCGGTACCCGCTTTCCGAGACGCCCTTGATGCGTGCCACTTCACGAACCGCCAGAAGCAGTGCTGAGAGCGTGCTGGCGGGCACGTCATCGCTGAGGTTGAAGTAGTGCACCTTCGGGATTACCAAGGAGTGCACCGGAGCTTGCGGGGACACATCGTCAAACGCGATGACCTCGTCGTTTTCGAAAATGGTGTTCGTGGCGATTTCTCCGCTCGCTATCTTGCAGAAGATGCAGTCGTCCATGTCACCCTCTCTCTCCTGTTCGAGAACGCACGTGCAACAACGGACTGCGCGCCCAATGAGTTCGGCCGGTTCTCCTTCAGGCGCTACTCTTCGCCGGATCCGCTTCCGGCCTCCTCTTCAAGCTCACCGATCAGAGTCGTCACCTTCTGCTGAGCATCAGTGAGCTTGGCCTGCAAAGCCCTCAGAAGGCCAATTCCGCGCTCATAGCGGTCCATGCTCTCTTCAAGCTCAAGTTGCCCCCCCTCGAGCGCGGCAACGATTTCGTCGAGTTCAGCAAGCGCATCGCCGAACGACCGCTCGTCGGGGTTTGGCTGCATCGAATCGCTCATCATTCCTCCAGGCCACTCGTAGACGTCACGTTCGCGTGTATGAATCCATCCCCCACCCGCACCGACACGGCGTCTTTGGGACTCACCTCGGCAACCCGCTTGACCACCACATGCCCGTTGTCCGCGTAGCACACCGCATATCCGCGCGCCAGAATCTTGTAGGGCGAGAGATCCTCGACTCGCGCGGCCTTCGCGGCAATCGACCGCTGCGCCCACTGCATCAGCTGCGGCCCCACACGCTGCAGCCTGTCCCGCGCATACGCCAGCTTCTGAGCGTCCTTGGCAAGTCGCGCCGGAAGCGCCCGTGACATCTTCAAAGCGCGCAGATCAAGTGCCTGCTCCGCCGCGCCGAGAATCGCGTGTGGATCGCGCAACACGGGCCGTTCAGCCAGACGGGCAACCCGCAGAACCGCTGAGTGAACTCGATTCTGCAGCGCTCGCGCGAGTGCACGACGTTCGCGTACTACGACTCCCGAGAGTTCTTCAAGCGAAGGCGTGACGGCTTCAGCAGCCGCCGTGGGCGTTGACGCACGCACGTCGGCTACCATGTCGGCGATCGAATCATCTGGCTCGTGACCAATGCCTGTCACAACAGGAACAGGACTCTTGGAAACCGCACGAGCCACTTCCTCGGCGTTGAATGGCATGAGGTCTTCGTACGAGCCGCCGCCGCGAACCAGCAAGATCACGTCTGGGTTGCTCTCGGCCGCGATGCGAATCCCTTCGACAATCGCCGCGGGAGCACTCTCACCCTCGACAGCAACCCCGGCTACGAGCAACTCCGCGAGAGGATACCTGCGACGCAACGTGCGAATCACGTCGTGAACGGCCTTGCCTCGCGGCGACGTCACAACCGCGATGCGCGCCGGGTACCGGGGCAATGCTCGCTTGCGCTCCGGCCTCATCAGACCCTCGGCCTCTAGTGCGCGGGCAAGTGCGGCGACCTGCAGTCTGAGATTGCCCTCGCCAGCCAGCGCGAGCGAGCGGACGGCAAACTGCATCCGGCCTTTCGCGATGTATGCCGAGAAGCCACCGACCATCTCAACAAGCATTCCGCAGCGCAGCGTGACGCCACTCGCGACGTATTGATCCCGCCACATCAGACATGGCATCGCGGCGGCACCGTCTGAGATAGTGAAGTACGCCGCCTTGTAGCCTGGCTTGTCGTTGAACTCGGAGACTTCTCCGACTACCCGCAGACGTACGCCCTCAAGCGCGGCCTTCGCCGCACTCATAGCTTCGGTAACCGTCAATGCGCGATCGTCGGCCAACTCGTCCTCCCTGCTCGTCGGCCAATTCTAACAGCGCGCTCTGACATGCTGCAGGCGGTGGAGCATGGCTGCTCGTGTCATGCGCCCTTGCTTTGCGCACGACCGCGTGCTCGCACGCGAAGTCGCGCGGCCACCTGCGACGCTAGTCGCGCCGCGCGAGTCCAAAGAAGTAGAGGAGCTGCAAGGCTGCGACCAGCGCCGCAGCCACGTAGGTGAGGGCGGCGGCAGTCAGCACGCGGCGCGCACCGGCGAGCTGCTCGGGATCGAGGGTGTCGGTGGTTTCAAGAGCAGCCATCGCACGCCGCGATGCGTTGAGTTCAACCGGCAACGTCACGAACTGAAACAGCACCGCGAACGCAAAGAATGCCAAGCCAACATAGGCCATGGCCACGCCAAGCTGAGATGCTCCGAAGAAGAACAACCCGGCGATGATCAGCCACATCGCAGCACCTGAACCAAATGACGCGAGCGGTACCAGCGCGTTTCGAATGCCGCCCCACACGTAGCCCTGCGCGTCTTGCACCGCATGACCCGCTTCGTGTGCGGCGACTCCAGCTGCTGCCACGGTGGGACTTCCGTACACCGACTGCGACAGATTCAGCGTCTTGCTTCTGGGATCGTAGTTGTCCGACAAGCTGCCGCCGATGGCTTGAATCCGTACGTGCGCTTGTGCTCCCGCCACGGGCAGCACCGTTCCTCCGCCACTCGCGATCCCATTGGCCGCCAGAACCCGCTGCGCCACCTGCGCACCGGTCATTCCATTGTGAATCGGCACCTGACTCCACTTGCGAAATGTCGAATTGATGTAGTACCGCGTGCCAAGTCCAAGCGCCGTCGACACGACGATCAACACAATCCACGAGGGCGAAAACAGAAACACGGTCCGGAGTCTCCAATCTGGTCATCGCTGGTCGCTGCCGGTCCAGGCACGCGCTCAGACCGCTCACGCTCAGCTCGTAGGGACGGTGGGACGGCCCGCGATCTCGGTGTCTCTTCGCTAGGATTGCCCATCAGCTTGGTCGAGCGTTTCGACGACCAAGTTCCCATCATCTAGGCGCATGCTCAGCGAACCATCAAGCAGCGTTAGCAATTCGTCGCCCACCATCGAGCGTCGCCATCCCTCAAGCAAAGGGCTTGCCTCCCGCTCTCCAGCAGCCAATCTCTCCAGATCATCTCTCGATGCAAGCAATGGCATCGCCACGCCGTGCTCGCGGGCGCGCAGTCTCACGAGCGCAACCATGAGATCAACTGCCCCATTCACGTCGCCCTGAGGCCTTCTCCTTCGGACGACTGACGGGAGTTCTGCCTCTGGAACCGCCAGCCCGCGGGCCACGGACTCCACGATGCCCGCCGAAGCCGTTCGTCCCACTTTGTCCGACACTCCCCGTATCGCTTTGAGTTCCTCGGCATTTCGCGGGCCTCGGCGAGAGATCTCGATCACACTTTCGTCGCCGAGAACCCATCGCTTGGGGATGTCTCGGCGTTGAGCCTCGGTCTCCCGCCACGCGGCCACTTCACGCGCAACCGCCATCTGCCGGCGATTCAGCGTCGTGATGCGCTTGACTCGGCGCCACTGCTCTTGCGGAACGCACGTATACGTCGCGGGGTCCTCCATGCGGCGAAAGTCCGCATCCAGCCAGCCGAGCCGACCTTCGCGACTCAATTCGGCAGTCAGGCGACGATGCACCTCAGGGAGATACCGCACGTCGTTCAGGGCATACTCCACCTGCGTGTCCGACAGTGGCCGCTTCGCCCAGTCCGTGTATGTGTCGCCTTTGTCCAGCGCAACGTCGAGCACCTCTTTGACCAGCGAGCCATATCCAACCTGTTGCGGAAAACCGGCAAGCGTCGCCGCGACTTGCGTGTCGAACACGGGGGTTGTTGCGACACCGAGAAGCCGGAACAAGATCTCGAGATCCTGCGAGCCTGCGTGGAACACCTTGGTCACTGTTGGATCCGCCATGAGTTCTTGGAGTATGGACAGGTCGTCGATCGCCAGCGGATCAACGATCGCGGCTTCTACGTCTGAGGCCAACTGAATCAGACAGAGTCTCGCGAAATAGGTGCGATCCCGCATGAACTCGGTGTCGACGGCTACGACGGGGGCAGCGCGCAACCTGCCGACAAGTTCAACCAAACCTTGCACATCGTCTACGTACACGACCGGGTGACTCCTTCCCATGGGCGGGTCCGTGGGGTGGGCCAACGCCGGCAAGCTCATCAATATCGTGCGGTGCATTATCATCAAGCCTAGTAGACCTCGGCCGTGCTGGCGAGGGCGAACCCCGACTCCACCAGGAGCGCACGCATGCGAGTACTCGTAGTTGTGAACACCCGTTCAGGTGGCGGAGACGCCGGCTTG
>CAZIPN010000045.1:0-11240 GCA_964541225.1 uncultured Eubacteriales bacterium | reverse complement strand
AGCGAGGACATTGCGAAGCGGCTCGCCGAGAGCACGGTGGAGCTGCTGCGCTCACTGGATGCGAGCTTCCCTGCGCTGGCTCATGGCGATCTCCGTCTCACATTGCGCCACGACCATTTCGAACCCGGCTACGGGATCGTCACACCCGAAAGCAGGGAAGCGGTGACGCTCGCGGCCGAAGCGGGCCTCGCGCTGGAGACCACGTACACGGGCAAGGCGTTCGCCGCACTGCTCGATGACACGCGATCGGGCAGGGTGCGGCAAGACGACCACGTGCTGTTCTGGGATACGTACTCCTCGGCACCCAAGCCCGCGCCTGGACCGATCGAGGCACTGCCGCAGGTGCTACGCGACTACATCACCGAGTGTGAGGAGCTTCTTGGCTCGCCGAGCTGAGAGGGCTCCTCGGCGGCGAGCTTGAGCGCTTCAGTGATGACCATGTCGCAGACGTCGGGGACGGCAGCGCTCACCTCGGCGGTGAGCGTGTCGAAGCCGCATGTGATGTCGCCTATCTGAACGGCGTAGATGATCACGTGCGGCAGGGAGCCTTGCAGACTCGCGGCAAAGAGGATGTTGGACAGCGAAAAACCGTGGCTGGTGTACGACCTGAGCTTGTGGAGGCCGACATCTTGTGGAGTGAACCGAAACACCGAGCCCGGGACATCGTCGGTGGCGATGGCGTCGACGACGACGACGGAGTCTGACTCGGCGAAATGTTGAGCGACCGCGATCCCGGCGGTCCCGCCGCAGACGGTCTCGACGTCGGGGCCCAGATCGCGTGAGGAGAGATCCTCGACAATCTTGACCCCGACGCCGTCGTCACCCATGAGGGTGTTACCAATGCCTATGATGCACACGCGTGCCAATTGCTACGCCTTCTGCTCGGCCGCACCGGAAGACCCGTGGGGATGCTCAGCGTAGTCGCCCGGAACCCGCATGTGTGGCGGGACCGTTCGCAGCAGCATCGTTGAGGCCTGTGCTGGATCCTCGAAGAATACCAGGTAGATGTGGAGCATCGTGAATATGATGAGCACCCACATCGTGAGGTAGTGCATGAGTCTCACGCCGTTGAGGCCGCCGAAGATGTTGGCAAACCACATCATCGCATCTGCGCTCGGCTGAAACATCGCGAATCCAGAGAGCGCCATGATCAAGATGCCCAGCGGGAAGACCACGAGGTACGTGAGCTTCTGCAAGGGGTTGTACTTGTCCACGGGCGGATGTGTCTTGCGCAGGAACAGGTAGTAGGCGAGCCACGAGGGGATCGTTCTCCAGTCCCTGCCACCGAGACCGAAGAAGCGCCAATCGCGCTCTCGTGTGAGGCCCGCAGCTCGTGCGGAACCTGCGCCGAAGAACGCCCAGTAGATGCGCACAATCGCCGTCAAGATGAACACCGACATGACGATGAAGTGCACCTGCCTGTCGACCTCCAGGGGTCCGAAGACACCGGAGTGCGCGTGAATGGCGAGTCCAGTGCCAATCAGAATGAGGAAGGAGAGCAAGTGAACCCAGTGCATGGTCACGGCCGGCCATGGGTGCTCCAACCGCGTCAACTTGTGGGACATGCTGCCACCTCCTCCTACCTGACCTTGAACTCGTAGACGGCATTGCTTTCCGGTTCAATCACGTGAACCGCGCAAGCCATTCAAGGATCGAAGGTGTGAACGGTTCGCAGGATCTCGAGCGGTTTGGATGGATCGACCACCGGGGTTCCCACCAGCGCTTCTTCGACCGGACCACGCTGGCCCATGTCATCGCGCGGAGCCAAGTTCCAGTTACTGGCGGGCACGGTCGCGTACTTCGTGGTCTTGCCGCCAGAGATCTTGACGTAGTGCGAGAGCGCGCCGCGGGGAGCGTCGTATCCGGACACTCCCTCGCCATCCCGCATGAGGTCCGGCTCCGTGAAGCACGTCGTGTCGCCGCCCTTGATGTTCTCGAGCAGCGCCATGCCCCACTCGGCGGCGTGATCAACGTTCACCCGTGCCTTGATGACGCGAGCGGCCACGCGACCCAGGTTCGACATGAGGACCTCGGGATGGCCAGTCGCCCCGATCGCTGCAAGCGCTTCGTCGACGTACTTCTTCACGTCGGGCTGTCCGTTGACGTAGGCCACGAGGACCTCAGACAGAGGCCCAACCTCCATCGGCACATCCTTGCCTGCGGTGTTCGGGTAGCGCGCCGCGCGGGTCCAGTCGTACTTGCCCTCGGGGAACGACTCGTCGTCGATGGGCTGATAGCCGTCGAACTGGATGGCCTTCTGGCCGACGTTGATCGGTGTCTTTCCCTTGCCCATCGAGTCATCGTAGTAGCTGTAGTGGGTGTAGAGATGCGCGTTCTTCGGATCGACCTTCTGGGCCGTCAGTTGCCTGTCAAAGATCGCGCCTTGCGGGAAGATGCGCTTGTACGGATCCTGGCTCTTGTCCTCGAGGAGTCCCCAGGTCAGGTAGTTGCCCACACCCTGCCCGAACGTCGCAAGCTCGGGGAAAGCACCCGCTACCGCCAGCAGATCCGGCCACATGACTTCTTCGGTGAATTGCTTCACCAGGTTCATCCGGTCGAGGTAGTAGTTGATGTCCGAGAGGTTGGGCAGCTGCGTAACGCCACCGGCTGCCATCGTCATGATCATCGGGAACTTGCCTGCGATGACCGCGGCCGCTTGGTTGGACATCTGCTGTGCTTCGATTGCCTGGAGGTAGTGGCTGGTCAGCAGCAGGTTGACGTCCGGCGGCAACTTGTAGCCTGGATGATCCCAGTAGTGGTTCGAAAACAGATTGACCTGACCCGATGTGGCAATGGCCTTTACCTGATCCTGGATGGCAAGAAGCTGCGGATCGGTGGTCTTGGCGTTGAGCACATCCGGGACGTTGACGTAGTCGAAAGCGTTCAGGATGTAGAACCACAGGATCGAGTCGTATCCGAGTTGCGTGGCGTCGAGCATGTTGCGCACGAGCCGTGCATTGTCGGTGACCTTGTCGACCCCCATCGCGCGTTCCGCCGCCGTGGCGGAGTTCTGTGCGTGTGGGTTCGGACACACACCGCAGATACGCTGCGCGTAGTGCCACGTGTCGCGCGGGTCGATCCCCTCCATGAAGATCTCAAACCCTCGGAACAGCGTGGTGGTGTTCCAAGCATTCTTGACCTTGCCGTTCTCGACTTCACACGTGATACGCAAGTGACCCTCAATACGAGTGATCGGGTCGATGACGACCTTCGTCATTGCTCGTCACCACCCTTCTGCGAGCTCTGGGATTCCGTCTCGCTTGGTCCGCCCTTGAAGAGGCGGCCACTTGCGGTCTGGCCGATGAGGTGCGCGACCAGGCCGACCCCAGCCACCGCAGCTGCTCCTACGCCGATCGTCTGGGCCGAGACGCCCTGAATAGCCGGTACGGGGATGTTGGGCACTGGCTCGCGCAGTGGGCTGAAGTCGTTCCAGAAGTTGTCTTCCGAGCAACCCGTGCACGGGCCCGAATGGATGCACCACGACACCCGTCCATTCCAACGGTTGATGCCGCATGGGGCGTACGTGACCGGTCCCTTGCAGCCGACCTTGTAGAAGCACCAGCGCTTCAGCGAACCTTCGTCGCCAAATTGCTCGACGAACTCACCGGCCTCGAAGTGTGGTCGACGTTCGCATGTGTCGTGAATCGTCTGTCCGTACAGGAACACCGGGCGACCTGCGTGGTCGAGGTCGGGCAGCTTGCCGTTGACCAAGATGTAGACCAGCGTGGCTACAAGGTCGTCTCCGTGTCCGGGGCAGCGCGGCAAGTTCACGACCTTCGCATCCGGGATTCCACCCTTCTCGCGAAGCCACTTGCCAACGCCCATCGCGCCTGTCGGGTTCGGATAGCGCGCTTGTACGTTGCCGAAGGATGCGCACGAGCCAATCGCGATGACGCCCTTGGCCTTGGGATAGAACTCTTTGGCGATGTCGCCGGCGTACTTACCGCCGATGGCAATCGCTCCCGGGATCTTCTCGGGGATCGAACCTTCGATCACCCAGTACGCGCCCTGCTGAAATGCCTGGTCAAACGACTTCTCGGCGTCAGCGCCAGCGGCAGCCATCGCTGCCTCGTCGTAGGCCAGGGATATCTGTTGCAGGATCAACTGCGCTGGGGTCGGTGCGGTCGCCTGGAGCAGGGCTATCGTGCAGCCCAAGCACTCCTGGAAGTCAGACCACACAACGAGCGGAAGCTTCGTGGCCGCCTCGATCGCGTCGGCGACCTTGGCTACCCCCAGTGGACCAGCTCCGATCAAAGTCGCCACCGCACCGCAGTACTTGATGAAGTCTCGGCGGCTGAGACCTCGGACAGGGCTGGAACGTTCGCTGCCGGGCATCGCGTCTCCTTTCGCCACACGTCGCAGGCGGCCTCGGTACACCGCCCCGACGTTTCATCTACCCGTCGGAGGTGGGAAGGATGCGGGATTCTCGGCGGCAATGTGCACATGTGTTACATAAGGTGCGGTCATAGGTCTCGGCATGCTCGCAGGCCGAGACCGAGTGGCGGGTCCGCGCAGCTCTACTCGGCGGTGCCGGCAACGCCGTAGACGACGCCGCTTTGCCAGTCGGTGAGGTAGAGTTCCTTCGCCTCGTCCAAGCCGAAACTCGAAGGCAAGCCAGACGTGTGCAGCACGGTGCGATTCTCGGGTCGTGAGAGCGCGGTACCATCCGGGGCTGTCGTTCTCAACGCGCCGATCCAGCCTTTCACGTAGTCCGCGTACAGGTACGTTCCGACCATGGCGGGGTATGCGCGGCCGTGGTAGACGTAGCCGCCAGTGATCGCTTCGCCTGTCGGGTGCGGATAGTCATGTATCGGGAAGACGAAAGCGTCGCGCTTCGCTCCTGAGCGGTACGCGTGCGTGCCCTCCCACAGGGGCCAGCCGAGATTCTGCCCGCCCTTTGCCGGATTGATGACGTCGATCTCCTCCCAGGCGTCTTGCCCCACGTCGGCGATCCACAACGCCCCGCTACTGGCGTCAAACGAGTAGCGCCACGGATTCCGCAGGCCAATCATCCAGACTTGCGGAGCCCATCCCTTCTTGACTGGTTGTCCCGCAGGGATCGCGTAGTGCGCACCGGCAGTGGGTCCTTCGACGTCGATGCGCAGCAGCTTGCCGAGCAGGACCTTCGGGTTCTGCGCGCGATTGCCGGGGTCTCCGCCACTCCCTCCGTCACCCATGCCAATCCACAAGTAGCCGTCCGGCCCAAACTGCAAGCAGCCGCCGTTGTGGTTCGCGTAGGGTTGAGTGATGTGCAGCAGTAGTTGGGGCGAGGCCCAGCTCGGCGAGTCGGATGCCGGGTCTTTCGCGATGTAGCGCGCGATGACGGTGTTGCCGTTTGTGTCGGTGTAGTCGATGTAGACGTGGCCGTTGTGAGCGAAGTCCGGGGCGAACGCCATGCCGAGAAGCCCGCGCTCGCCTCCGGTCGACACGAGTCGGCTCACATCCAGGTAGGGGCGTGAGACGGCCGTACCGTTGCGAATGACGCGCACGGTCCCGCCTTGTTCGACGACAAATACTCTGTTCGATCCATCGCCCGCGTTCGTGAGATAGACGGGCTTGTCGAATCCGCTCCACCGTTTGATGAGCCGAACCTTCAGATGCGCAAGATCGACCGGAGGCGTGACGGTGGCGCTCGGTGACGAAGTCGCCGATACCGAAGACGTCGGCGGCTGGCCTGGTGGTGCCGTCGCCGAATTCCTCGGCGTTGCCGAGCAACCCGATGCGAGAGCGGCCAGAACAGCAGACGTGGCGATGAGTGCCAGCATGCTCGCCCGTGTCGGCATGTGCGCTCCTTCCGACGGACGGCTTGCATGGTTTGTACCGCAGCGTGCGCGAGCTAACAGGGCCTGACGGCGTTGAATGCAGCTTTGGTGATCTGGGAGAGGACCTCGTCCAGCGGCTTGGTGGGCTCAAATGCGAGCCAGTCCATTGCCACCGTCGCAGTCATGCCGAAGAGCGCGGACGCCCCGAATTCGGGATCGATGTCGGCGCGAAACTCGCCACTCTCTATGCCTTGCCGGATGACGTGGCTGATGACGCCGAACAGCTGCGTGCGCGCAGCTACGAGTGTGTCGCGCCACACGCGGTCCTCTCGCCACATCTCGGTGAGGAGCAGCTTGGAGAACGAGCTGTGCTCAGAGAGAAACTCGAGTTCGGCGCGCACGATCGCCTGGATAGCGCCGCGTGGGTTGCCCGTATGACGCGCGGCGGCATCCCGGAACGCAACCGCCAGGGGCGCAAACCTATCCGCGATGAGCGCCTCGACCAGCTCGGCCTTGCCGGTGAAATGGTAGTACACCGTGCCCTTGGCCACGCCCGCCCGCTCGACGATTTCGTCGACCGACGCATCAGTGAAGCCGCGTTCGCCAATAAGTTCCATCGCTGCGTCAAAGAGCTTCTTCTTTGTCGCGTCGGATCGAGTCGACATGCTCCGGGCCCTCTCCGTGCTAACCGACTGAATGGTCAGATTGTACACCGCCAGGCTGCAGAGGCTGTCGGCGGGCATCGGACAAGCCCGCTGTCCATGCTGGCAACCCGCAGCTTCCGGGTGCCAGAGTGCTGGCGTAGGATGTGCGCATGCTCTTTCTTGTGGACGGTTACAACGTCACCCGCCGAGATCCCGCTACATGTGAGCTGTCGCTGCTGGAGCAGCGCGAGGCACTGACAGCTCGGCTACGTGTGCGCGGGCACGATCTGCTCGGCAAAGGGCGGATTGTCGTGGTCTTCGATGGCGAGGGCGGGCCCGGGCTGTCGACTGGTGGGGGCGTGCCGGTGGAGGTCATCTACGCGCACAAGCATTCGGCCGACGACGAGATTGTGCGGATCGCGTCGCGTGCGAAGAGTCCCGTTGCGGTGGTGTCGTCGGATCGCGCGCTCGGCCGCAGGGCAGGCGAGCGCGCCACGGTCGAGGTTGAAGTGCGTGAGGCGAGTACGTGCTTCGAGGCGGCCCGCGGCAAGACCAGGAAGCGCTCGCGAGGGTCGATCGCCCGCGACGCCGGTCTGCCGAGAGGTGCGAACGCTGTCACGCGCGAGTTGAAGGATTTGTGGCTGTCGGAGGACGAGTCGTCGTCAGACGATTCGTAGTCGAGGAGTCGATGCACGAGTGAGCGGCGTACTGGTCAACGTCCTGGCGATCATTGCTGGCACGGCGCTGGGCCTGCTGTTTGGCAAAGCAATACACGACCGATTCCGTTCGATCGCGTTCAAAGCGATCGGCGTGTCGACGATTGTCATTGGCGCGTCGATGTCTATCAGCGGTTTGGCGGCGATGGGGCAGACGGCGATGAAGCAGTACGCGCCGCTGGTGGTAGTGGGGTCGCTCGTCATTGGCGCGTTGCTCGGCGAGTGGGTCGGCATAGAGTACTGGCTCGAGCGCTTCGGTGGCTGGTTGCAGGATCTGAGCTACCGCATCCCGTGGTTCTCGACCACGCCGAGGTCGGCCTCTGACGAGCCGGGCGAGAAGGGGCACACGCTCGTCGAGGGGTTCGTCACGGCATCGCTGTTGTTTTGTGTGGGAGCGATGACCGTGCTCGGCTCAATCAAGGATGGACTCGGCGATCACACGGTGCTCTACCTGAAGTCGCTGCTTGATGGCTTCGCTGCGTTGTTTCTGTCCACGACGCTTGGGGTGGGAGTGGGACTTTCCATCATCCCAGTGATCATCGTGCAAGGCGGTATCGCGCTGTCCGCGCACTCCGTTCAGCCGTTCATGACGCCAGGAGTGTTGCAGTCGATCACGTGCGTTGGCGGCGCGTTGATCCTGTGCATCGGGCTCGATCTATCGGGCATCAAACGCCTGCCCGTGGGGAACATGCTTCCTGCCATTGTCATTGCCGCTGTGGTCGGCGGTCTTCTCGGCTAGGCCCGCCGCCGTTTCTGCGGCGCTGAGCTGTGGGTTCATGTTCGGCGTTGACAGCGTAACAATGTGATGTTACGTTGCGACCACGAACACGGGACCAGGAAGGACGTCGTCATGGCAGATCAGCCTTCTGGCAAGGGGAGCACATCGCCAATGCCAGCGTCGGCGCCAGCAGTACCACCGGAGCCGCCGCACTATCGGCCTCGGGGTGGAATCGGTATTGGCGTCATCCTCATCGCGATCGGCGTTGTCTTTCTGATTGCGCAGTTCATCCCAGGCATCGTCTGGTGGCAGATGTGGCCGCTGCTGGTGATCTTGGTCGGCGGCATCCAGATCATCACGCCTGACCCGCGCAGTGGCTGGGGTGTCGCTCGAATCATGGACGGCATCGGGACGCTCATCGTCGGTTTCGTGCTGCTCGGCAATACGACGGGTGTGATCTCGTGGGGTGTGTGGTGGACGATTCTGACGCTGTGGCCGGTGCTATTGGTCGCGATCGGCCTCGGGATCATAGGACGAGCGATCGAGCAAACGTGGGTTCGCGCGCTCGCGCCTGTGGTGATCTGGATTGCGTTTGCCTACGCCGTGGCGACATCCCTGACCGGGGTCGGCGGGATCGAGCCGATACGGTCCCTCGTTCCGGCGACTGGGCAATCGTTCGATATCTCCAAGCCGCGTCATGACGTGACGCGGGCTACCTTCCTTCTTAACGGTGGTGCGGGTGACATCACGATTGCCGAGGCACATGGGGCTCTCGTCACGGCAAGCGGAAGATCGCCGTTCGGTACTCCCGTGCTGTCGGTCAATCGCGATGGCACCAACGCCGACGTTCGCTTCGGTCTCGGGAACCAGAAGGACTCGATCCTGGGGTCGGGGTTTGCGGCCGGAAGCGTCGACATCGGGCTTTCCGACGCCGTGCTTTGGGATGCCGTGCTTCAGGCGGGTGCGACGAACCTCTCGGCGGACTTCACGCACGTGAAGCTGCACGGCCTCACGCTTCGCACCGGTGCCAGCGGCGTGAACCTGAAGCTGGGGGACGTACCCCGGGCCGTCACGAAGGATGAAGTCGCGGTTAAGGCCGGAGTCTCGACGGTGAACATCGCTGTGCCCAAGGACGCGGCCGTGCGCATCGTTGCCCGCGACGGACTCTCGTCAACGAACGTCGTCGGCGATTTCGCGCGGCAGGGCGATGGCTCGTGGGAGACGCCAGGTTTTGCCTCGGAGTCGCACGCATACGAGATCAGCATCGAGTCGGGAGTAGGCTCCGTCTCGATCAAGCAGGAGTAGGAGGCGCGCGATGAGCAAAGCGTCGCATCACACCGGGTGGCCGGTGCTCGCGGGAATCGTCTTGGTCGTTCTCGGCGTGTGGCTGTTGCTGGACACCTTCCTCGGGCCGCTGCTCTATCCGTTGGCGTGGCTGTTCGGCTTGCTGGCCCGAGTCGGCTGGCCTCTGCTGCTGATCGGCATCGGCATCCTACTCATCATTCGCGCTCGTGGAGGTGGATTCAACGTGACCGGAAAGAGACTGCATCGCTCGCGCACCAACCGCATGATCGGCGGTGTGCTCGGCGGGATGTCGGCGTATCTGAACATCGATGTGACGGTTCTGCGCGTGATCTTCGTGATCCTCACGCTGGTGACCGGGCTGTGGTGGGGCGTGCTGCTCTACATCGCCGCCATGATCGTTGTGCCCGAGGAGCAAGTCGGCACGGCGTGGTGGGGTGCATCGTGGACTGCCGAGACACCAGCCGCAAACGCGCCAACACCGCCGCCTCCAGCGCCGCCGGTTCCACCGGCGCCAGGCAGCGCGCCTCCGCCTCCTCCCGCACCGCCGAGCAGCCCGCACACGTCACGCGAGGCGCCGCCGGTTCCCAAGCCGCCGAGCGCGCCCGACGCGTCATAGACGCGGCCAAGGAGCAAACTCATGGATCCCGAGACCATCTCGAAGAAGGAGCTACTGGTAGTTGCGGGCATCAGCTACGGTCAGCTCTACCGATGGAAGCGCAAAGGCCTCATCCCTGAGGACTGGTTCCAGCGCAAGTCGACGTTCACTGGCCAAGAGACGTTCTTTCCGCGTGAGCGCGTGCTCGCACGCATCGAGAAGATCAAGGCCATGCAGGACGAAGATGCCTCGCTTGACGAGATCGCCGATGCGGTCGCGCCCAACCTCGGCGAGGCGAGCATGACGCTGCCCGAGGTGCGCGAACTCTCGCTTGTGTCGCCGGAAGCTGCCGAGCTGTTCGCCGAGAGCGTGAGCGACACCGCCGCGCCACTGGTCTTTGGCGAGGTCGTGTCGCTTGCCGCGCTCGATACGCTGCTCAAGACCGGCGACGTGAGCCTGGACGAGGGACGCGTCGTGCTCGGCGCGCTGCAAGAGAACTACCCGGCGTTTGAGGGTCGCTCGGCAGATCTGCTGTTCGTGCGTCGCATGGGATTGTCTGCTGCGCTGCTCGTCACGAGTGGCGCCGACGTTCGGTTCGATCGGGCCGCGCGTGTGGTGGCGCGCGTCAACTTGAGCGAGAGCGCAGAGGCGCTTCGCGCGAAGCTGCGATAACGGGAGGAAGGACTCATGGCCGACGAGGTACGCAACGACATCAAAACCGCAGGGGGCGGGAGCTTCTCTGGCGGCACCTACGGCGAGGTCACGTTCAATGGCAGTGGCACCATCAACGGCGACGTCGACTCGATCACGTACAAGGTCAACGGCGCTGGCACGAGCAACGGGCGGGTGAAGTCGCAACGCATTGTGGTCAACGGCACCGCGAGCTTCAACGGCGAGGTGCAGGCCAACGAGATGGTCGTCAACGGCGACGCGAACGTCCGTGACGGTGCGGGCGTCGGCTCGCTCGTCGTCAAGGGCAACCTGTCGGTTGGCGGGAGCGTGGCCGCGCACGAGGTCAACCTGCGGGGCTTCTTGCGCGCTGGCGGGGACTGCCAGGCCGAAGCGTTCACGGGCGAGGGCGGTTTCACGATCGCTGGCGAGCTGAACGCCGGCAACGTGGACGTCACCGTGCAGGCGCCTTCTTCGGCACGCGAGATCGGCGGCGAGCGAATCGTCGTGCGACAGCCGGTCGGCGGGATCTCGAGCTTCACGGGTCTGCTCACCGTCTTCTCCGAGAAACGCCTGACTGCCGAGACGATCGAGGGCGACGTCGTGTGGCTGGAGAACACGACAGCCAAGGTCGTGCGTGGCAAGCAGGTCACGCTCGGGCAAGGCTGCGTGGTCGACCTCGTCGAGTACGCCGAGAGCTACACGCCGGCGGGCGTTCCCCAGGTACGCGAGGCGCGTCAGGTGGCCAGCGCGTGAGGGCGGGGGTGGGGCGGGCCGAGGGGGGGGGGCGGGGGGGGCGGGCCCGCCCCGCGCGCGGGGGGGGGGGGGACG
>CAZIPN010000044.1:0-11549 GCA_964541225.1 uncultured Eubacteriales bacterium | reverse complement strand
TGGGAAACTCACCCAGCTGCACCGCCTCAAGCGCCCCAGGCTTGAGCATCGTGAGCCCCACGCCCAGGTAGTACAGCACCGGGTTCAGACCCATCGCCTTGGCGGCCCTCGCGAGGACGAGCGGTGCGTACTGACGCTCGGGAGCGTTCGTTGTCTGCACGTACAGGATCATCTTCTCGTCCTTCATGACTTCTCCTCGAGTCGAGCGTGCAGCGGACACTGTACGACGGAACGATCAGGTGAGAACCCTCGCAGCATCGCGATCATGCGAGGCAGCCTCGGCGGGAAGACACACTACTCACCTCGGCGGATCAGGAAGCGCTTGTACTCCCCCTCGTCCTGGACCGCGATCATCTCGTGACCCGCGCGCTTGGCGAAACGAGTCAGGTCCTCCTCGGCAGCAGGGTCATCGGCAAGCACCTCGAGCACCTCGCCTGGCTCGAGCGCGTCGATAGCTGTGCGAGCCTGGAACAGCGGCTCGGGGCAGAGCAGTCCGATTGCATCGAGAGTGTCTGCGGAGACGTCGTTGCCCGACACAGTGACCTCCAACTCCTCAAGTGCGGCGTGCCAGTGCGGTGAACTCCTTAGAAAAGGAGTCTTCCCACGAAGGGCACGCTGAAGCGCACGCCGGTCGCCTGACGGCAACACCGATGAAGACCGTGGAACCGATGGGCAGGTCTCGGGCAAAGCATTGAGCTGGGCCAAGGACTCGATGCAGCTGGTCGACATCTGCCGAGAAAGGTCGACCAATCTGGGGTCTCATGCCCCAATTCGCGTGCCATTTCGATCGAAATAGGGCGCAGAATCGTCGTCAAGACAAACAGGGCTGTCTCGCGTCATGAAGGATCTCGCGGCCTTCGTCCCGTCACCCCACGCCGTCAGCTCGGCCCGACGAAAGCACGACTACTCCCCCAGGTCCGCTAGCATCTCGCTTGCCGCATGGAGTCGAGTGGCGATTATCGAACGCGCAAGTCGCAGAAGCTCCCCGACTCGCTCATCTGACAGGCGATAGACGAGCGTAGCGCCCTGGCGAGTCGCTTCGACAACGCCGGCCGCTCGGAGCTGGCTGAGATGCCGAGACGCGGTCGATGTGTCCAGGCCCACACGCTCGGCAAGCTGAGTCACCGAGTACTCCTTCTCGGTGAGCATCTCAAGCATCGCGAGACGCGCCGGACCCGACATCGCTTTGAAGAAGTCCGCTTTGTGCTGCTGAAGGATCTGGTTCATCTACCACACCTCACAGGTCGTTGCCGGCGTACGACAGATTGAAACTCATGTTGATCAGCGGGAAGTCGGGCACGACCTCGCCCGAGACAGCTATGGGCAACAGCGGCCAGTTCAGGGCCGACGGATCGCGCGGATACCAGGCCCGTACTCGGCCGTCTTCGATGCTCACCCAGTGTATGCACTCGCCTCGCCATCCCTCCACAGCGCCAAGGCCCTCCCCACTCGATCTCGCCGAGCTGGCCCGGGGGTCGGCTGCCTTTGCGCGCGCGGCGCTCGACGCCAGATCCGACATGAGCGCGACCGACTGGCGGATCTCGGCGAGACGGACCATGAAGCGGGCCTCGACATCGCCGCCGCGCATGAGCACGGGCTCGAACCCCTCGTAAGGATCGCCCGCCGAGAACCGCCGATCCCTCGCCACCCCACTCGCTCGTGCGGACACTCCCAGCGCGTTGTGCGCAATCGCCGTCTCGCGAGTGATGCGTCCGGTCGCGCGCGTTCTGGCGATCACCGCCGCACGCTGTCCGATGCCCTCCATCAGCGGTGCGGCCACCGCGACGACTTCCTCAACACGGGCGAGGACCGCCGGGACCCCTTCGAAGCGACGGGCGACTCCGCCCGGCACCACGAGCCCGCGCAAGAGGCGGTGTCCGAAGGCATCCGAATATGCTCGGAGCAGTTCCTCCCGCAGCCCTTGGCATTGCGCATGCGCCCAACCGAAGGCGATGTCATTGAGCATCCCGCCGAGGTTGCCGATGTGACACGCGATGCGCTCGGCCTCGAGCAAGAACGCTCGCGCGGCCAGGGCATCGTCGGCGACCTCGATGCCCAGCGCGCTTTCGACCGCCTCGCAGTAGGCCCAAGCGTGTCCGATCGCCGTGTCGCCCGAGACTACCTCGGCGAGTGGGACGCCGGAGGTGGCCTCGGCGCCTCGCATGATGCCTTCGACTCCACGGTGGACGTAGAAGAGGCGCGGTTCCATCGCGACGATTCGTTCACCGTCGGCGAAGAACCGGAAGTGCCCCGCCTCGATGATGCCCGCGTGAATAGGACCCACGGGTATCTCGTGGACGCCCTTGCCGCGCACGTTCGTGAGCTGCATGGTGTCCACGCTCTCTTGCGACCACTCGGCGGGAACCTTGGCCCCGAACGCGAGCGGATAGAAGCCCTTGGGCCAGTGGCTGTGTCGTACGAGCCGACCGGCGTGAGGGTGCCCAATGGGCGAAACGCCGAAGAGATCCCTGATACGGCGCTCGAGCCAGTCGGCCTGCGGCCAAAGCGGTACCACCGTGGGAACTTGCGCATCGTCCCGAGGGACTCGCACGCGTAGGGCCGCCCGCACACCCGACACCGTCGACAGCAGGTACGTAAGGTCGATGACAGACTCGCGGGACGCCGCGGTGATCGCGTCCAGAGCGAAGCCGACCAACCACTTCGCCTCACAAACGGTCATCAGGTCGTGTGCGCTGACGTCCTCGAGGGCGAGGTCGCTTGGCCGTGCATGGAGCAGCTCCGGGCTCACCACGGCATCCTTCCGGTCGTCGCGATGGCGACTCCACGAACGAGCGCCAGTACCCAGTCTGGCCGGAGTAACGTGACGCCGACGGCAAGGGCGATCGGCGCAAGCGAGACCGCGGTGTAGAGCCGAGCGAGCCGCTGGCCCTTCGCGCTGCGCGCCTTGTCGGCGCCAAGGCACGCAGTGACCGCGAACTGCGCTGTGGCCACGAACGCCACCGTGAGCAGCCCAGTGACCGCAAGGGCCAGCCACGGCATGTGTGCACCGAACGCCGCGAATACCAGCAGTACCTCGCTGACGAAGAGCGGCGATGGCGGGAAGGCCGCAAGCGCGGCGATGGAGACCAGCAGGACCGATGTCGCGCCGGGCATTCGGCCGATCGCCCCTGCAAGCCTGTCGGTGTCCCGGCTTCCGCGACACGCGACCAGCGCGCCGAGCGAGAGGAACGCCGACGTCTTGATGGCGGCATGCGCGAGAAGGTGGACTGCGAAGGCCGCAAGCGCGAGCGGCGTGCCGACGCCGACGGCAATCGCCATCACCGAGACGTTCTCGGCGGTGGAAAACGCGAGGAAGCGCTTCGAGTCACGCTGATCGATCATCGAGAACGACGCAACGAAGAGGCCGACGACTCCACTGCCGATGAGAACGTGCTGGAAAGCGCCGACCAACGCCACGCCCTGCAGCGTCGCGAGCACCTTGACGATAACGGCCAGTGAGGTCGCGACCAGGCCGCCCGACATCAGCGCACTGACCGGCGTGGGTCCCTGCGAATGCGCATCTGGTAGCCACCAGTGCAGCGGGAACAGCCCCGCCTTGGTCCCGAAGCCGACGAGCAGCGCGGCAAGTGCCAGGGAGAGCAATCGCGGGTCGAGCCGGTGAGCGACCAGCGCCAGCGAGTCGAGATTAGTGGGGACAACGCCCGGGATGCCCTTCGCTGATGCGGCCAACAGCCCGATGCCGACAAGCCCGAAACCGACGCCGGCGAAGCACAGTATCGCGAACTTCCACGCGGCCTCGAGTGCATCTCGGCGGTCGTCACCGGCTGCGACGAGGAACGCGCCCACAATCGTCGTGGTCTCCAGCGAGACCCACGTGACAGCCAGGTTGCGAGAGACCGCCGCAACCGCCAGGGCTACCGAAAACACCTGTGTCAGCACTGTCAGCCGGACGATTCTGCGCTGCTCAGACGTGTCCTCGCCGAGATGCCGCGCGTAGTAGGCCGGCCCCGCTGCTGACGCGCCGAACCACGCCAGCGCTACACCGAGAGCGGCGATGCGCCCGACAGGATCGATCCCTCCGAAGTCTGCCGCAGCCGCGATGCCGAGGAGGACTGCGGCGAGGGAGCCGCAGACTGAAACCGCGATGACCGCGAAGCGCTGGACGCTCATCAACCCTCATCCCGATTGCCCGAGAGGGAGCGCAGCAGCGAGGTATCAGCACTGCCGTGCGCGCGGCGGACGAGAGCCGCGAGCGCCAACAGCGCCAAGGGGATCGCCACCGCTTCGAGCAACAGCAGGCCCTCGACGAGCGCCCCCTGCTCCCCGGCCAAGACCACCATGAGCAGCGCCGCGCCGTTCTCCGCGGCCATCAGCCCGACGACTTGTGAGAGCAATGCTCGGCGGCTCGCCACGAGCCACAGGCCCACCAGCGTCTCGCCCAACGCCAGACCGGCCGGTGCCGAGACGGAGCCAATGGCGAGGAATCCCACTGCGATCAGGGCGAAGGCGACCAGCAGGGCGGCCGGAGTGTGCACGCTGGCATCGACGACGATGCTGCTGCCGGCTCGCGCGACGGTGCGGCGCAGCGCGATCGGGAGCACGATCGCCTTGGCGAGAAGCGCGACAACCGCAATCGCCAGCACGAGCAGACCCGCGTCCCGCGCGCCGGCCAGCGCGATTCCGGCCACACAGGCGGCTTGTACGGCGTAGATCACGGCGCTGCCGCTCACTGATTTCTCCCACACCAGCAGCAACGATGCGAGCGCTGAGATCGCAGCCAGTGCGAAGGTCAGCCCGCTCATCGGACGGCCACCCCCACCATCAGGCCGAACAGCGCGAGCACGAATGCCACGGTGAGGAGGTCGGGGGTGCGAAAGATGCGTATCTTGACGGCGAACGTCTCGGCGATGCCAAGCAATACTCCGCCCACGACCAGCTTGACCACCACGAGGCCGATGCCCAGCGCCACCCCGCCAACGCCGAGCGTCGCAAGGGCGGCGGGCGGCACCAGCAGGCCAACGATCAGCAGCAGGAAGAGCGCAAGCTTGAGAGCCGACCCGTACGTTACAAGCGCGAGCTGGGGACCCGAGTGCTCCAACACCATCGCCTCGTGAATCATGGTGAGCTCGAGGTGGGTAGTCGGGTTATCGACGGGGAGCCGCGCGTTCTCGGCGAGTGCGAGGACGACGAGTGCCACGACGATGATTAAGCGGGAAAGCGCGGGGGTCTGGTTGCTGCCGATGGCCACGAGCGCGGTGCTGACGTTGGTCGTGCTCGCCGTCGCGGTCAGGCCGAGTAGCGCCACCATCAGAGCCGGCTCGGCGAGTGCGGCCACCATGCTTTCGCGCGATGCCCCGATGCCGCCGAAAGACGTCCCGGTGTCCAAGCCCGCAAGAATCAAGAACACTGCCGAGAGAAGCAGCAGGTAGGCGATAACCAGCGCGTCACTCCACGGGGCGGCTGGCGTGCCAGCGGCCATCGGCACGCCCACGATCGCAAGCATCACGGCCGCCGTCGAGAAGAGCGGGCCGGCCCAGAACAGCGGCGTGGACGCCGTCGGAGCCAGCGCTTCCTTGCGCAGAAGCTTGTACATCGTGCGATACGGCTGGAACGGGTCGGCGCCGCTCTTGCCGGCCAGACGTGCTTTGGTCCATTCGGTCGTTCCCTGCATCAGCGGGGCGCAGACCAGAACCGCCGTCCACCCGGCTATCGACGCGATCAGCCCCGTCGCGCTCATCGCACCCACCCCGCGTACAGCAGCAGGAACACCGCAGCGAGAACCGTCCACGTCGCGTAGGTCGAGACTCGTCCCGACTGCAGCGCGTTCACTCGGCGAGAAATGGCGCGGAGGCCGTCGAGCAGGCGTACACCGACGGCGCGAGCGAACAGCGGGGAGCTCGTGCGAGTGTACGTACGCGAGCGGACGGCGTGAGGAATCTCGGGGTCCACATCGATGTCGACGTCGACCGAGGGGTTGAGCACGCCGGCGAAGACACGCGCGAGGGGCTGGGAGAAGGAGTCTGCGGTGTACTGGCTCCTGGTCGAGAAGCCCGGAAGGCCGCACGCCCACGCGGCGGCGCGCCTCACCTTGACTGCACGACCGAGGGTGACCAACAGGAGCAAGCCAGCAGCGGCGAGCAAACCAAGAGCAATCGTCGAGGTCTCAACCGAGATCGCGCGCACCGATGGCGGCACGAGGGTCTCGCCCGGCAGATACGCCGTAGCGAAGGGTGCGAGCCCCACGACCGCTGCGCCGAGAAGGGCAGCGATCTCCTCAGGAATTCCCACGGGATGCCTGTGAGCGGACTCGTGCCGAGCCGTGCCCAGCAGCGCGATTCCGGCAGCTTTGGCGTAGGCCGCCACCGACAGCCCGGCGGTCAGCGCCACCACACCCACCGCCAGCGCGACCATCAGAGCGAGCGCGCCGCTGGTGTGCCCCGTCGCGCCCATCAGACTGCGCATCAGCAGCCACTCGCCCACGAAGCCCGCGAAGGGTGGCAGCGCCGTCACGCTCGCCGCCGCGAACAGGAATCCCACGCTGGGCATCGGCATGCTGCGAAGCAGGCCACCCATCCGGTTGATAACCCGGCTGCCAGACGCGCTGATCAGGCTGCCGGCCGTCAGGAAGAGCGTGGACTTGGCCGCCGCGTGCGCAAGGACGTGGACGACGAGCGCGCCGAGCGCCAGTGCCGCGATGCTGCCCACGTGTGCCGCAGCGGCCGTCATGTAGATGCCGATCTCGAGGAAGAGCAGTCCCATGTTCTCAACCGTGGAGTAGGCCAACAGGCGCTTCAGGTCGCCCTCGACCAGCGCGTAGAGCGCGCCGATCAACGCGGAGAGCGCGCCGACTCCGGCCACCACCCATCCCCACCACGCCGGAACTTGGCCGAGCAGATCGGGACCGATGCGCGTAAGCGACCACGCCCCCAACACCACCATCGAGCCCGACATCACCGCCGAGACGAAGCTGGGCGCCGCCGGATGCGCCCGCGGCAACCACGAGTGGAGCGGGAAGAGCCCTGACTTCGCCGCCGCGCCCACCAGCACCAGAGCGAGCGCGATAGCGCGCGCACCGGGAGGGGCCGCACCAGCGGCGCGAGCGATCGACTCCCAGCTGAGCATGTCGGGGCCCAACACGCCGACCGCAAGCAGGAAGGCGACCGGGCTGACGTGAGCGACCGACAGGTACAGCACGACCGCCGAGCGATTGTCCGGCTCCTCATGGTCGATCACGACCAGAACCGCCGAGGCGATCGTCATGACCTCCCAAAGCAGCAGGAACTCAACGAGGTCCGACGACTGGAGAACGCCAAGCATGGCGGCGATGAAGACCGGAAACGCGACGCCCATGACGGCGGAGCGGCGACGTCCGTCCCAGTGCGAGAGGTAGGACATCGCGTGGAGCGCAGCCAGCGCGGTCGTGATGCCTACCGCGAACATCGCCGCGAGCCGCACGTGGGCTTCCAGCCCGGTGCCGCCTGTACCCCGGACCGCGACCAGAACCGTCGCCAGCCCCGCCGCAGCGACGAGCAGGTTGCCGACTCTGCGCAGGGCAGGCACGCGTGCTAGCACGCCGGCCAATGCCGCGGCAGCAAGGAACCCGTAGACCACAATCACGTGCCCACCTGGTTGGATGCGTCGCACAGCGCGTCGAGGATGTGCTGGGGGGTCGGAGGACAGCCGGGGATCTCGAGGTCGACGGAGGCTGCGTCGCTCGGCGAACTCAGAACCGCGTAGGAGTCAGCGAAAGGTCCTCGGCCACACGCGCAATCGCCGCAGGCGATGACCAGCCGAGGAAGCGGGGTTGCCGCGACTGTCATCCGCACCGCCTCGGCAAGGTTGCGGGTCACGGGACCAGTGAGCATCAACGCGTCGGCATGCCGAGGAGAAGCCACGAAGTCGATCCCGAAACGCGCAGAGTCGTACTGTGGGGCCGAGAGCGCGTGCAGCTCAAGCTCACACGCGTTGCACGAGCCACCGTCGAGATGACGCAGGCTCAAGGAGCGGGAGAAGGTGCCTGTGGGTGGCCGGCTACGGTTGGAGCGCGAGGAGCGCCAGCGAGCCCAGTGGGCGAGGATGCGAGTGGGGAGCATGGGTGGCAGTGTAGCCCTATATTGCACAAGTGTGCAATATCGCGCCAGCCGCCCCTCACCCCATCGGCTGCCGAATGACCATCTTCCACTTGACCGAGTCCGCCTTGCGGATGTCGCTCAGGTAGATCTCGTGATGCTCGCCGGACGGCTCACACCCCGACTCCTCGATGAAGTCGCCGTCGATGAAGTCGGGCTGCATGACCATCATCGTCCACTGCCACTCCGAGCGATCACCCGTGGTGAACGAAGACATGTCGTCGGCACGTCCACCCGCTCGACGACCCGCGCCGAAGGAGCGTACAGGTGACGAAGCTCCTTCTTGAGGTCACGCTTCATGCGTTCGCTCCCTCGCGTGTAGCTGGAATTATTGCGCACTGGCGGCGCTCGGACGCTCTTCGGCCAGTCTAGCGCCTAGCGTTCTGCTCGATGCGCCCCTGCGGGCCGGTTCGGGTTCGGCTGCCCACATGCCCTTCGTCGGACTTGAAGTCAGACGGACGTGGTGGTGGCGATCCTCTCGGTTCTCTCGGGAAGGGCGAATGGCCCTTTGCCCAAGAGCCTGATCAGCTCGTCGAGCGCAACGGGGCGACTGAAGAAGTAGCCCTGCGCGTAGTCGCAACCGTTCGAGCGAAGGAAGCGGACCTGTTCCTCGGTATCCGGCCCCTCGGCAACGACGGAACTCTTCACGGCTCTCGCCAAAGCGATGACCGTCCGCACGATCGCTTCCGCCTCGGCATCATCCGGAAGCCCGCTGACAAATTGCTTGTCGATCTTGACGGTATCAGGGCGGAATAACTGCACCAGCGTAAGTGAGGAATAGCCAGTTCCGAAGTCATCGAGCGCCACCCGCACCCCCGCATCTCTCAGATCCTTGATCTTGCTGGCGGCCATCTCTTCGTCGTGCATGAGCGCGGTCTCTGTGATCTCGACCTCCAAGGACTGCGGCTTGAGACCGCACGTTCCCAGTACGTCGATGACCAATGCGGCAATGTCGACGTCCCTGAGTTGGCGTGCGGAGAAGTTCACGGCTGCAGTGATATCGAACCCGGCCTCCCGCACGATGGCCAGATCCGCGCAGGCTTGGCGCAGCGCCCACTCTCCAAGAGGAACGACCAACCCCGTGCTCTCCGCCACCGGGATGAAGCCGTCCGGGGGCATGACGGTGCCATCATCGAGGCGCATGCGGACCAGCGCTTCGACGCCAGCGATACTGCCGTTACTCAGGTCGACCTGCGGCTGGTAGAGAAGGAACAGCCGATCGTCACGGATCGCGCGACGCAGCTCCCGTTCGACCTCCACCCGACGATCAATCTCCTCTTGAAACTCGGCGGAGAAGTACCGAAAGCGGTTGCGCCCTGACTGCTTCGCCTTGTACATGGCGGCATCGGCATGCTGGAGCAAGGTCGCGGCGTCCGTGCCATCTTCAGGGAACACCGCGACGCCGACGCTCGCGCTGACGTGCGCGTCCTCTGAGCCCAGTCGATACGGCAAGCTAACAGTCTCAAGTAGTCGGCTCATTAGGCCGTCCAGCTCTGATGGCACGACGACGTCAGGGATGATAGCAATGAACTCATCGCCTCCTTGGCGCCCCAAAGTGTCACTTTCACGGAGTACGCCGGAGGCACGGTTCGCAACTTCGACGAGAAGCGCGTCCCCTTGCAAATGGCCCAGCGAATCGTTCACGTCTTTGAAGTCGTCGAGGTCGACGAACGCAAGTCCCACTCCGTTGTTATGCCGACGCGCTGCTGCCAGCTCGGTTTCGAGCGTGTCCGTGACAAGTTGCCGGTTGGGGAGGCCGGTCAGCGCATCATGCGTCGCCAGATCCCTGAGCTTTTCTTCGGAGTCCTTGATGACTGTGATGTCCGAGGCGACTCCGACGTAGTGGGTCGTCTCACCGTCGGCGTTCTTCACGGCCGAGATGGAGAGCCATTGGGGCAGCAGACTCCCGTCACCTCGCCTATCCCAAACCTCACCTTCCCATCGGCCGGCCGACAACAGTGAGTCCCACATTCCTTGGTAGAACTCGGCTGGATGCCTGCCCGACTTGAAGATGCGCGGGTTCTTGCCGATCACATCCTGCCGCAATACACCGTGGTGCTTCTCGAAGGCTTCGTTCACGTCGATGATCTCGCCAGACGGCAGAGTGATGATGATGCCGTCACCGCTGGTCTCGAATACTCCGGCGGCGAGGCGGAGTCTGTCGTGGGAACGCTGCTGTTCGCTCACCATCGAAGAGAGGAGATAGCCGATCACGGCGACAGTGCCCAGTACGAACTGAATTGAGGACAATGGGACTTGTGGCACGCCGCCAGCCCTCTGCAGAGTGCCGAGTACGCCCGCTGCAGCGAATACGACCATGGACGACGACATGTCGAACACGCCAAAGCGGAACGCGATCAGCGTGAAGATCGGCACGGCAAGGAGAGCTGCCGGGCCGTGGAACGCCGCGGGGAGTTCCGGCGCCTGCCACAGCACCGCCACTGCAGCAAGAAGAGCCCACGCAGCCACGAGCTCGAAGATGTTCCCACGCGGAAGACGTCTCCCTCGATCTCTGATCATGTGGACCAGGAAGGGAGTGATGAGCAGAACGGCCGTGCCATGCGAACCCCACGTCACCAGCCATCCCGACGTATGGGGATCTGCGGGTGCCACTGCGTGCTGCAGCAGGTGAGCTGCAGCCGCGAAGAGAGTGGCGACGATCGCTCCGGCCGCTGCGGCAAGCGCAAGACGCAGTACGTCGGTCTTGCGTTCCATGCAGAATTGACGACGTGATCGTCCGACGATCACATAGAACGCGACAATTGAGCCGAATCCAACACCCAATCCGACCGTCAGGGCAGGGAGAAGAGGGACTCCGCTCGCTAGTTCCAAGGCTGTGGCGCCGACAATGGAGCCGGAGCCGACACGCGAGCCGAACAGCAGGAATGCAGCGACCGAAATCCCGAATGGCACCCATACCGCCATGAGTTCGGCGTTCAGCGACGTCCCGACCTTGAAGAGAAACCGCCCCACGATGAAGTACGACACAGCGATGCCGAACCAGAGCGCAACAGAACGAACCCTCCGACGCTGGCCGGAGACCCCGGCGGCCACTCTTGTGGCAGAGGCTCCATACGTGTGTCGCACAGGGACAGCCCCCTAGTTCGGACGAGTGATCCTGCTCCGGTTGCGTGGACAGAATCACCGTGACATGGTTGCCGCGTCGGGCCCAAGAGGCCCTTGGGCAGGTTCTTCTCAATGGCCATCTGCGATGATTCCGGTACTTTGATTCCCAAAGTGCGCCTCGGTGCCCGCGCTTGGCTGACGGTCTACGAAGTTGCGCCACGGCGGACATGAGCCTCGTGCCCGCTGCGAGTACATCGCCTTCTGACATTGCCGCGCGTCGCTCTGCGCCCCTGACGCCAATGCGCAGCCTTCCACGAAACCAACTTCGCCCGGGAAAAACAAAGCGGGAACCCGAAGGTTCCCGCAGGTAGATCATGGAGCCGACGAGGGGAT
>CAZIPN010000043.1:0-12051 GCA_964541225.1 uncultured Eubacteriales bacterium | reverse complement strand
AAGAACCCCGTTCGCAACGAGGGTGACAAGACGAGTGCCGCAAAGGCGATGCTCAAGACCCAGTACACGAGGTAGCGATGCTCGCCGAGGAAGCTTGCTACACGGCCTTTGGGTGCTGTGCGCTGTCGCTTGGAGGCCTTCGGTTTGCGCGCACGCACGGTTGTTCCTCCCCCGGGCATAGTGTGCGGTCATGATAGCGCCGGGCGCTTCGTGTGTCATCAAACGTGCTTGGCCGGGTGCGGTAGAATCGCGGTCGATGTTCGGTTCTCGAAAGGAATTGCTTCAGTGGCATCAGACAACCGTGCGACCACACTGCGCGACGAGATCCTCGCCAAAGTCGCCGAGTACTACCAAGCTGAGTTCGCCGATGAGGCGCCCTTCGAGGCGGGTGTCTCGGCGGTACGCTACGGCGGACGCGTGTTCGATGAGCGCGAACTCGTGAATCTGGTCGACAGCTCACTGGACTTCTGGCTCACCTACGGTCGCTTCTCGCGAGAGTTCGAGGAGCGGCTTGCGCGCTACGTGGGCGTCGAGCACGCGCTCCTGGTGAACTCGGGTTCAAGCGCGAACCTTCTCGCGTTCTCGGCGCTCACTAGCCCGAGGCTCGGAGACAGGGCTGTTCAGCGCGGCGATGAAGTGATCACGGTGGCTGCTGGCTTCCCGACCACCATCGCACCGATCGTGCAGTTTGGTGCTGTGCCGGTCTTCGTGGACGTGTCGCTCGGCACGTACAACGTGGACGTCGGGCAGCTTGAAGGCGCGGTCACGGACCGGACCAAGGCGGTCATGCTAGCGCACACCCTCGGCAATCCGTTCGACATCGAGGCTGTCACCGCATTCTGCGATCGACACGGGCTGTGGCTCATCGAGGACAACTGCGATGCGCTGGGCGGAGAGTATCGCGGACGCAAGACGGGGTCGTTTGGCGACATCGCCACGTCGAGCTTCTATCCGCCGCATCACATGACGATGGGCGAGGGCGGCGCCGTCTATACCGACAATGCCGAGCTCGCCGCGATCCTGCTTTCGATGCGTGACTGGGGTCGCGACTGCTCGTGTCCATCGGGCAAGGACAACACGTGCGGGAAGCGCTTCAGCCAGCAGTTTGGGACGCTGCCTTTCGGCTACGACCACAAGTACGTGTACTCCGAGTGGGGCTACAACCTCAAGGTCACCGACATGCAGGCGGCGGTGGGCGTGGCGCAGCTTGCGAAGATGCCCGAGTTCGTCGCGGCCCGTCGCGCAAACTACGCCTACTTGAGGGAGGCGCTCTCGCCACTCGAAGACGTGCTCGTGCTGCCGGATCCGACTCCCGGCTCAGACCCGTCGTGGTTCGGCTTCCTCATGACCGTTCGCGAGGGTGCCCAGCGGGCCGATGGAGCGCCGCTCACGCGTGACATGCTGGTGGCCGCGCTCGAAGACGCGAAAGTGCAGACGCGCATGCTGTTTGCCGGGAACATGGTTCGCCAGCCCGTGTTTGATGCGATGCGGGCAAGCGGCGAGGGCTTTCGGGTGGTCGGCGAACTCGCCAACACCGATCGCATCATGAACGACGCGTTCTGGATCGGCGTCTATCCCGGGATGACCAGGGAGATGCTGGAGTACATGGTCGGGGTGCTACTGGAGGCGGCGCGGTCGTGATGCCCGCCGAGATGCCGAGCAACCCTCTCGCGCGCGACCTCGAAGAGGTAGTCGCTTCAGTGGGCGAGGCGTGGGAACAGCTGCGGGGTGCTCGGCTGTTCGTCACCGGCGGCACCGGGTTTGTCGGGACCTGGTTGCTCGAGTCGCTCGTGTGGGCCAACCGGACGCTCGGGCTGGGCGCCGAGATGGTCGTCCTCACACGCGATGCGGGCCGGTTCGCCGACAAGGCACTGCACCTTGCATCGGAACCTTCAATCTCACTGCTACACGGCGACGTTGTCGACTTCGAGCCGCCGGCAGGGCCGTTCACGCATGTCATTCATGCGGCCGCCGAATCAAGCACGCGCCAAAACGAGATCGACCCTCTGCGCATGATCGACACGGTGTCGACCGGAACGCGCAATGTATTGGAAGCTGCCCGCGCGTGGGGTGGCCCGAGAGTGCTGTTCGTAAGCTCCGGCGCGGTCTACGGCCCGCAGCCAGAAGACATGCCGCTGATTGCCGAGGACTATCTCGGCGGGCCGAATCAGCTGGCGCCGGGCTCGGCGTATGCCGAGTCGAAGCGGTTTGCGGAGCTGCTGTGTGCCACGTACGCAGCCCAACACGGTGTGCCGGTCGCGGCCGCGCGATGCTTCGCCTTCGTGGGGCCCTACCTGTCGCTCGACGCCCATTTTGCAATCGGCAACTTCATCGGGAATGGCATCGCGGGGGAGCCTATCGTCGTGAAGGGCGATGGTACCCCGGTACGTTCATATATGTATGCGTCGGATCTGGCCGCGTGGCTCCTGACGATTCTTGCGCGCGGCGACGCCGGTCGCGCCTACAATGTCGGGTCTGAGGATGGTCGCACCATCGCGGAGATCGCGAATGCGGTCGCCACTGTATTCGAGCCAACGCCCAAGGTATCGATCGAGGCGCTGGACGGCGCGAACAGCGGTGGCGCCGGCAATCGCTATGTGCCGTCGACCGCGAGGGCGAGAGGTGAGCTGGGGCTGAGCGAGATGGTCGGGCTGACCGAAGCGGTGCGTCGCACAGTAGAGTGGCGGCGAGGCAGGAGCGACGGTTCGGGGTCAGATTCGGCCGAACTGGGTGACCGTCGGACCGACGTGTCCTAGCGCCCTGCTAGCGACATGCATTTCAAGTGCTAGGAGGGTTGGTATGAGCCAATCGGAGTGTCGTCCGCGGGTTGCCAAAGAGTGCGTGTGTTGCGGGAGCACGAGCCTGAGCAAGAGCCCCGCAATCTTGATGCCGTTCGTGGCCAGCCGGGTCTTTGGCTGGGAGCCTGTGATCATCGACGAGTCTTGGGGCCTGCGTGACGTTCAGCCCGGGATGGCGTACTCGATCTGCAACACCTTGCGGTGCGACGAGTGCGGGCTCATCTTCCTCGACATACGGTTTGACGACTCCGAGATGGCATCGCTTTACGCGGACTATCGCGGGGAGGAGTACACGGCGCTGCGGTCGAAGTTCGAGCCCGGCTACGAGACCAGGAATGACGAACTTCTCGGCGGCTATGAATACATCCCGCACGTGGAGTCGTACTTGCGCGAGCGCATCGGCGAAGTGAACAGCGTGCTGGACTGGGGCGGGGATACTGGGCTGAACACGCCCTTTCGGGCCGAGGTTGCCGTGCATCACGTCTACGACATCTCGGACAAGCCTGTCATTGAAGACGCACGCCGAGTCGAACCCGAAGAAGCTGCCGCAAACGAATACGATCTGATCGTTGTTAGCCAAGTGCTCGAGCACGTCTCCTATCCGCGCGACACAGTCTCGGCGATCGCCGAGGTGATGAAGCCTGGCACTTCCTTGTGGGTCGAGGTCCCCCATGAACCCCTCGTGAGAGAGGCGCCTGTTCCCGAGATGGCCTTCCGAGACAAACGGCACTGGCACGAGCACATCAACTTCTACACGGAGGAGGCGCTCAGCGCGCTGCTCGAGTCGGTCGGCCTGGTAGTGGCGGAACGCACGAGCTTCCCCGTCACAGTCCACGGCAAGACGACATGGGTCTTGGGTGCAATCTGCCGTTTGCCAGGCTAGTTCTGTTCCCTGAAGGAGGGGGCGCAACCGCTTCGGACGGGTCTTGTGAGGTACCGCGTCTGCGCAGGATAGAGCGGTTGTTTGGGTTCCCGGAGGCAGTGCCAGACGGGGCAGACGGGTACTGACCCTGTGCTACCATGTGCGAATGGAATCAGTGATGATCGGACCAAAACAGATCGGTTCAGAAGCTCCGTGCTTCATAATCGGCGAGATCGGAATCAACCACAACGGTGACCTTGAGCTTGCCAAGAAGCTCATTCAGGTTGCTGCTGCGGCCGGTTGTGACGCCGTGAAGTTCCAGAAGCGAACTCCCGAGGTCTGCGTTCCTTTGGCGCAGCGTGATGTCATGCGCGAGACGCCCTGGGGCTACATGTCGTACATGGACTACCGCTACCGCGTCGAGTTCGGCGCGGAGGAGTACCGCGAGATCGACGAGGAGTGCAAGAGGCAGGGCATCCAGTGGTGCGCCTCCTGTTGGGACCAGCCCTCGGTCGATTTCATGGAGCAGTTTGACGTGCCTTTCTACAAGATCGCATCGGCGAGCCTGACCGACGACGCGCTGCTGCTTCGCAGCCGGGCGACCGGCAAGCCCGTGATGCTGTCAACCGGCATGAGTACGATTGAGCAGATTGACCACGCAGTCGAGGTCTTGGGCAAGGACGACCTGGTCCTTCTTCATGCCGTGAGCACATATCCAGCTCACTACGACGAAATCAACCTCCGTGTGATGGGCACCCTGCGCGATCGCTACGATGTTCCGATCGGCTACTCG
Source organism: uncultured Eubacteriales bacterium (assembly GCA_964541225.1). Taxonomy (GTDB): domain Bacteria; phylum Actinomycetota; class Coriobacteriia; order Anaerosomatales; family JAAXUF01; genus CAZIPN01. The sequence goes on along the minus strand of CAZIPN010000043.1, from coordinate 7,598 downwards.
GGCCACGAGTCGGGCCTGGCTTCGTCAGTGGCAGCGGTCGCGCTGGGCGCGCGTGTCGTCGAGCGTCACATCACGCTCGATCGCTCGATGTGGGGATCGGACCAGGCGGCGTCGCTGGAGCCGAGTGGCCTTACCAAGCTGGTGCGCGACATCCGCCTCGTCGAGCAGAGCCTCGGCAGTCCGGAGAAGAGGGTGCTTGAGCGTGAGCTGCCCATCGTCGCCAAGCTGAGGCTCGAAAACTAAGGTGTTCGAGGGCATCAAAGCCGTTGCGATGGATGTCGATGGCGTCCTGACAGATGGCGGCTTCTTCTGGAATGCCGAGGGTCTGGAGCTCAAGCGGTTCTGCTTCGCTGATGTCACCGGAATCGCGCGAGCCCACGCTGCGGGTCTCCACATCGCCCTTATCTCTGGAGAGTCGAGCGCTGACGGGATGGCGCTTGTTCGGCGTTATGCGAGCAAGGTCAAGATCCAGAACGTCTATCCGGGGTGCCACGACAAAGAGGCCGCGCTGCGCGAGTTTGCAGCAACGTGTGGCCTTGAGGCCCACGAAGTCTGCTTCATCGGGGACGACACCATCGATTGTGCGGCGATGGCGTGTGCGGGTCTAGCCGTTGCCCCAGCCGATGCCCACCCGGCGGCACTGGAGCAAGCGCAGTACATCACGAAGGCTGGCGGAGGCCAGGGGGCGGTGCGCGAGGTGCTCGACCTCATCGTCGAGCACCAGAGCGAAGGGGCCTAGGCATGACCGACAAGGTCAAACTCTCCGACTACGTTGCCCGATTCCTTGTCGAGCAGGGCGTCAAGGATGTCTTCATGCTGGTCGGCGGCGCAGCCATGCATCTCAACGAATCCATCGGCGCCCGCGACGAGATCAACTGCGTATCGAACCTACACGAGCAGGCGTGCGCGATCGCCGCCGAGGCGTACGCGAAATACGACAACCGACTGGGTGTCGCGGTGGTGACCGCCGGTCCCGGTGGCACGAACACGATCACGGGTGTCGCCGGCGCTTGGCTCGACTCAACGCCAGTAATGGTGATCTCGGGCCAAGTCAAGCGGGCCGATCTGAAGTCCGACTCGGGCGTGCGCAACATGGGTCCTCAAGAACTCGACCTGCCAACGATTGTCTCATCCATTACCAAGTACGCGGCCACCGTGATGGATCCTCAGATGATCCGCTTCCACCTTGAGAAGGCAGTCCATCTGGCCACATCGGGTCGTCCCGGCCCGGTCTGGCTTGAGATTCCGCTCGACGTCCAAGCCGCGCAGATTGATCCTGCATCGCTCGTCGGCTTCACCCCAGATGACGATTCGGTGCGCCTCGATCCCGTCGAGCTAAGCGCAGCCGTCAGCCGCGTTCTTGACCTGCTTCAGGCGGCCGAGAGACCCTTCCTGCTCTTCGGCAACGGCATTCGTCTCTCCGGTGCGCTCGATGAGCTGCGCGAACTTGTTGGCGAGCTGCGGGTTCCTTTCGGACTGACCTGGCCAGCCATGGACTTCTTCGAAGACGACCACGACCTGCTCGTCGGGCGACCCGGCTCGATGGCCCCGCGCGGACCCAACTTCGCTCTGCAGAACGCCGACTTCGTGTTGACCGTTGGCGCCCGGCTCGACCTGGTGTGCACCGCTTTCGCGCCGCAGAACTTGGCACGCGCTGCGCACAAGGTGATGGTCGACATCGATCCCGCCGAGATCGGGAAGCTCGAGCCCTACCTTGAGATGGGTGTGGTGGCCGACGCGAGCGAGTTCATCCGCGAACTTCTGCGCCAGCTCGGCGAGCGCGAGCTTCCCTCGGTTGAACCTTGGATCGACCGCTGTGCGCAGTGGAAGCAGCACTATCCGCTGATCGATTGGGAACTCCCGGCGACCGGTCCAGTGAGCATGTATGCCTTCACGCGCGCGCTGTGTGAGGCTCTGCCGGACGATGCCCTCGTCGTCCCGGCAAGCTCGGGCAATTCGATCGAGATGTTCCTGCTCGCCTACCAGGCCAAGTCGAACCAGCGCGTCTTCCTCACGACAGGACTCGGAGCCATGGGTTTCGGTCTCCCGGCAGGCACGGGCGCCTGCCTTGCGCATGGAGGACGACCCACCGTCTGTGTTGAGGGCGACGGCGGCTTCCAGATGAACTCCCACGAACTCGAGGTTCTCGCTCGCCTGCAACTGCCTGTCAAGATCTTCGTCGTGGACAACGGCGGCTACGGCTCCATCGTTTCCTCGCAGTCGGCTTACTTCGGCCATCTTGTTGGCGCGACCCCAGCCAGTGGTCTTACGCTGCCGAATACGCTTGCGCTTGCACAAGCCTACGGACTGGCGACGGACGAGATCCCTGACCAAAGCGATGTCGAAGCTGGCATCCGCCGCGTGCTCGAAGCGCCGGGTCCGGTGGTCTGTCGGATCGCTGCCATCCCCGAGGAGCCACGTCAGCCGCGAGTTGCCTCGTATCAGAAGCCCGACGGCAGCATGGCATCACGGCCGCTCGAAGACATGTATCCATTCTTGCCACGCGATGAGTTCTTGGCGAACATGATCGTGCCGCCTATCTCGGAGTAGACGCTATGCGCATCCTCATCGTCGGACTGGGCGCTATCGGCCAGCGGCATGCCCGTAATCTGCGAAAGCTGCTAGGCGACGATGTCGATCTCATTGCCCTGAGGAGACGGGGCGGAGGCGTGGCGCTCTCTGACGAGATGCGTCCGCAAGATGGGGTGCTGCCCGAAGAGAGCCTCGGCATCCGTGTCTTCAGTGACCTCGACGAAGCACTCGCCGAGAAGCCCGACGGCGCCGTGATCGCCAACCCCACGAGCATGCATTTAGAGACTTCGGCGGCCTGCCTTGAAGCGGGGTGCGGGCTCCTGATCGAGAAGCCTCTCAGCCACACGTGGGATGGAGTTCCGGAGTTCGTGGCTGCTGCGGAGTCGAGCGCGGTGCCGGTGGCCATCGGCTATCAGCTGCGCTTTCACCCGCTCATAGAGCGTGTCCGCGCGATTGTGCGTGACGAGACTCTCGGGCCCGTGCTTTCCGCGAGTTCGACGTACGGAGAGTATCTGCCGGACTGGCATCCCTACGAGGACTATCGGGTCAGCTACGCCGGGCGACGCGACCTTGGCGGCGGAGTTCTGCTCACGCAGATCCATGACATCGACTACCTTGGCTGGGTGCTGGGGTGGCCGACTGATGTGTACTCCATAGGCGGTCATTTCAGCAGTCTTGAGGTCGATGTTGACGACACAGCTGCCTCTATGTGGTCATGTATAATCAACGGCCGCACCGTGCCGGTACAGGTTCAGCAGGACTATGTGAGACGGCCAGCGGTGAGGCGACTTGAGATGGTCATGGAGCAAGGCGGGCTGCACCTGGATTTGCTCGCGTCGCACCTGCTTGCATGGGGTCCCGATGGCCGGTGCGTTGTCGATGAACACCTCCGGGACTTCGATCGCAATGATCTGTTCATAGCGGAGATGCGCAACTTCCTGGAGTGTCTCGGCGGTCGTGAGACGCCGCGGGTGACAGCGGCCGAGGGCGCGAAGAGTCTCGCCATCGCACTCGCGGCGCTACGCGCCCAGTCATCGGGTGCAGTCGAGCACGTGGACTACCCGCAAGATCGAACAGTGTGAGTGGCGAACTAGGAAACCATCTCGCCAAGGAGGCCCCGTGTACGACGTCGAGTTCTACATGAAGTCACATGACCTGCTCAAGAGCGCGCAGGCGGGGGAGCAGCACGACTCGGATGAGATGCGTGATGCTCTTGAAGCCATGCGCAACCCGGAGCCGGTCGTCTACAACATCGAGACTACCAACGCGTGCAACATGAAGTGCGAGATGTGTCCGCGCACAACGATGATGACGCGCAAGATCGAGACGATAGAGCCCGAGGTCTTCGCCCGGATCGTGGCACAACTCAAGCCGTTTCCAGAGGAGACATGGCGACGCTGGGACACGTTCGTCGCCGAGACCTACGGTATCCAGCCAGACGACATGAGCGAGAATCACTTCTTCCTCCACGTGATACCGCGCGTTATCCAACTGCACGGCTATGGCGATCCGTTGCTCGACAAGAACATGGCGCACTACGTGAAGATGCTTTCAGACGCGGGCCTTGAGTCGTACTTCAGCTGCAATCCTTCAAACATCAACATGGATCGCACCATCGAGATGTTCGAGAACGGGCTTGGCTACATCAAGTACTCGATCGAGAGCGTGGATGACGCGAAGTTCAAGCAGATTCGTGGCGAGGCATCGAACTTCTCGGAGAGCTACCAGCAGATACTCAGCCTTCTTGAGCTGAAGAAGGAGCGCGGCTACAAGACGGTCATCGTTATCACGATGCTCGATCTGAACAAGGAGGATCAGGAGGAGGAGTATGCGAGGCTTCGGGAGGCCTTCCGAGGTCTGGACGTGTATCTCTACCTCAAGAGCGAAGATCAGCAGTGGTACCGTCAGGACTTGCATGGCACGAACTCGGTTCACTGGAGCGAGTGCTGCAAGCACCCGTGGATGTCGATGACGGTCAAGTCCAACGGCGAAGTCTGCATGTGCATGGAGGATTTCGACAACGAGATTGTCTTGGGAGACGCTCGCGTCGACACGCTGGCTGAGATATGGAACGGTGACGCGTACAGGACGTTTCGCCAGGATCACATTGACGTGACGCGCGGCATCAAGTGCTCCGAGCGTTGCGACATGATGATGGTTGGCCAAGCTCTCGCGAACACGATGGTCCCGTGAATGACACTGACGTTCAAGTGAGTCTGGATGCGCTGGGGCGCATGCTCGGCGACGCCCCTGCCATGCGCGACGCGCTCAACGAGCGCTTCGCCGTGCTCGATGCCGTGCTGAGCGGTCGACTGCCCTCGATCGTCTACCCGGCTGCGGCTATGGGTCGACGGGCGGCGCGTTCGCTCGCCGAGATCGGCGTGCAGGTTGTCGGTTTCGGCGACACATCGCTGCACGGAACTGTCGTCGACGGGCTGCCTGTCTTCTCGCCCGACAAGATCGCCCAGGAGCACTCGCAAACTCCGATTCTCGTGGCGAGCACAATGCATGACTCCGCGATTTGCGAAAACCTCAGTGGCCGGGGCTGCCAGACGGTTCTCCCCGTCGGCTACCTGAATCTGCGACTTCCGGATGTTTTCAAGTCCCGCGAATACGAGGGTGCGCGGGATGCCGCGACCGACCCGGGCAACCGCCATGCCGTCGAGAATGTATTCTCGCTTCTCGCCGATGACGAATCCCGTCGGGTCTTCTTGGCCAAGCTCGGCTACTACCTTGACTTCGACAAGGCGCGGCTCGACGCCATCCGCTCCACGGAGCCAGCGTATTTCGACGCGAGTGTCTACTCCCTCGGCGATGCCGAGATAGTCGTTGATGGCGGGGCGTATGTCGGCGACACGTTGCGCTCGTTTCTCGACGCATGCGCAGACCGGTTCCGCGCCTATTACGCATTCGAGCCGGATGAGTCGAACTACGCCGCGCTCAGCGCCATCGCCGCGACGGACCCGGAGCGCATCGTGGCCGAGTGCGCAGGGCTTAGTCGCCACACCAGCAGTGGAAGGCTTCTCAGCACGGCTGGGGCTGACTCTCGGGTTCTGCCGGTCGGCGAGACAGGTGGAGAGAGCATCTCACTGGTGAGCCTCGACGACTACTTCGAAGGACGCAGCGAGCCGACGCTTATCAAGATGGACATCGAGGGTTTCGAGAGAGACGCGCTCCTGGGCGCCGAGCAGGTCATCACCCGCGCATCACCGCTGCTCGCCGTCTCGGCGTACCATTTCGCGTCTGACTTGTGGACGATTCCGCTTCTCATGAACCAGCTGGTTCCCGGTGGCCGCCTGTACTTGAGGCACTACAGCCGAGAGATCGACGACACGGTCTGCTACGCAGTCCCAGAGCGCTAGGCTTCAGGATTCTCGTCCGAGAAGTTGATGCGTTCGCGTTCCACGACCAGCGGCCGGTGCAGCACTTGCGTGTGTATCGCGCCCACGTACTCTCCGACGATCCCCAGGAATACGAGCTGTACTGACGAGAAGAGCGCCATACCGATCACGAGCGGGGCGACTCCTACGGAGAATTGGTTCCAGAACACCAGCTTGTACACCAGATAGACGAGGCCAATGATGAGACTCAAGGCTGCGGTGAAGAAGCCAAGCATGGTCGCCAGCCGCAGCGGGACCTTGGAATGGCTTGTGAAGCCGAGCATCGCCATGTCGTAGAGCGTGTAGAAGTTGTTCTTCGTGACGCCGCTCTTGCGCAGGGGCTGCGTGTAGGGCACGCGGGCGACGGGATAGCCGAACTCGGCAATCAATCCCCGCACGTACGGGTAGGGGTCATCGAGCCGGCGAAGCTGCTCCACCACGGCGCGGTCGTAGAGTCCGAAGCCCGTGACGTGCTCAAGCAGCTCGACGTCAGCGATCTTGCTGACCAACTTGTAGTAGGCCGTGCGCAGCCAGTAGAGCGGCGGGAATTCCTCGCTCTGCGCCTTCTCTCCAAGGACAACCAGGTGGCCGGCTTCCCACTGCTCGATGAAGGTGGGGATGAGCTCAGGCGGATCCTGCAGGTCGGCGGCTAGGCCGATCACCGCATCTCCTTGGACCTGAAGGAGCGCGTGAAATGGCGAGCGCGCTTGGCCGAAGTTGCGCATGTTGATGATCACTTTGACGCGAGGATCGGCTGCGGCCAAAGCACGAAGGATCATCTGTGTGGAGTCGGTCGATGCGTTGTCGATGAAGCAGTGTTCGTAGTCGTAGTCGGGGCAGGCAGCCATCGCCGTCTTCACGCGTTCGTAGAGGGCGGTGACGTTGCCCTCCTCGTTGTAGCAGGGCGTGATGACGCCGATGAGCTTCTTGGTCATGTGAGCGCCCTCTCGCGTCGCACGTGTGCCGCCGCGCGCGCAATGGTAGTGACCTGCGGAAACCGAAGACGGAACGGACCTTTGGCTCCTGCCGAGAACCGCGCCATCTTAACATGCGCGCTTGTGAGCATGACAGCGCTTGAGGCGGTCGGTCAGGCCTCTCGGCGGCGGGTGCTTGCTCGATCGCGAAACGCCCGGCATCGCTCACGGCTCAACCGTGCCTCGCGCTTCATGGTCTATCATATGGCGGCTGCGATCCTGATGAGAGGCGACCACAGGTCATGCGTTTGCTGCGGCTCTTCGACGACGAGCGCGTACGGTATCTCTTCGTCGGCGGCTGGAACACCGCTTTCGGGTATGGGGTGTTCGTCGCGTCGCTCGCGGTCCTTGGACCGCCGATCCAATCGCTGGAACGGTCGGCCGTTCCAGCAGTGGCGCTGATCGGCCACGACTACTACCTGCTGATCAATCTGCTGGTGTGGTTCGTTGCAGTGCCGCAGAGCGTGATCACGATGAAGTACCTGGCATTCCGTCGCGGGGGACGTTTGCTGCCCCAAATTGGGAGGGCGTTCGTGATCTACCTTCCGGCGCAGGGGCTGGGGATGGCTATTCTGTGGATGACGGTGCAGCTGCTGCACTTCTCGCCGCCGATAGGGGCGCTCGTCACGATTGGCGTCACCACCATCTTCAGCTACCTCGGGCACAAGTACTTCACCTTCCGCACGCCGCTTGAAGTGGGCGAGGTACCGCC
>CAZIPN010000042.1:0-12622 GCA_964541225.1 uncultured Eubacteriales bacterium | reverse complement strand
GTGAGCGCAGCAGCTCCACCGTGCTCTCGGCGAGCCGCTTCGCAATGTCCTCGCTCGCGACTTCTGATGGCGTGACCCGGATGGCCTCGACGCGCGTGCCCGCTCCAACGGCGGCGAAACCGACCGCCAGACCGACTGCGGTCCCGAGCGTGCCCGCTGCCACGTACACGACGTCAGGCGAGACCAGCGCCCCCAGCTCGGTGGAAAGCACGCGCTCGTCGAGTTCTCGCGCCTGCGACCGCACCTCCATCGCCGCGCTCACGTAGCCGAGCACGCCCAGCGCGTTGGTGCCTCCCATCGGGATCACGTATGGCTCGGCACCGTCCCGCTCGGCGATCTCGCGGATTGCCCGCACCGCCTCGCGACGCCCATCCCACCCATCGGCGAGGTGCAGCACCGTGCCAAGCCCGGCATGCGCGAGCAGCGTCGCCGGCGCGTACGGACCCGGCTCCTGCGGCGAGAGCACGACATGCGGCTCGAGCCCGAGCGCACGAGCGTGCACCGCCGTGGCCAGTGCGTGGTTCGACCCGTACGCCCCGAACGTCAGCACGGCCTTCGCTCCCTTCGCAAGCGCGTCGCCGAGAAGGAAGTCGAGCTTGCGCACCTTGTTGCCACCGTAGAGCGCACTCGTGAGGTCGTCGCGCTTCACCCACAAGCCGCCGAGCGGTTCCTCGGCAATCCAGGGGGCGTCGAGAATCTGAATCGGCGTCGGCACATCGGCAATGCCCGCCAGCGGAAGTCCCGCCGTACCGGGGTAGCGCTCGAACAGAGGGAGGGTCATCGGCTCAGTCCTTCCGCTTGCGGACTTGGTAGCGGATGACGGTCTTGGGCGCCTTGGCGTCGGGGCGCGACTGGTACTCCTCTTCGTGCGGCCCAGCAATCTCGTAGCCCTGCTCGGCGATGAAGTCGTGAAGCAAGTTGATGGTCGGCTCCTCCTCGGCGTACGTGCCGATATGCAGGACCTCAGCGACGGTCCCATACTCCCAGCGCTCGATGATGACCGGTGTTTCGGGATCCTTCTGCGTGACCTCGGCCGTGCCCTCAGGAATCTCGATCCCCCACGCCGCCTTCCACTGGCTTCGTGGTGTGGTTGCCCAGTCTGGCCCGCCGAACCATCGGGCGCGTGGCGCAGGCACCTTGTACTCGGGGCCACCCGCCTTCTTGAGCGAGAACTTGAGCCCGTACGCGGCGCCGTACAGCGCGGGAAGCGCCTTCGCGCCGACCTCGCTTGGCTCGCCGACCGTATGCACGACGGCCATCGTGGCCGCCGGCATCTCGGCAATGCGCGGCTCATTCACCTTGAGCTTGGGCATGGCTCTCCCCTTTCGTCCGATCGTCCATCCTGCCGATCAACCCATCGATCCACTCCACCTCGGCGCGTAGCATCGTCTCGCTGAAATCGAAGAGCTCCGTCACGAACCATTCGAGCGGCTGCTGTGCGGCGCGCTTGGCTTCGACGCCGGCGAGTCGCTCAAGGAGTTGCGTGCGATACTCCCGCAACGCCGTTGACGCCTGTTCCGACGACAAGCTCGGCAAGTTCGAGAGTCCCAGCGCGAACGGCGAACGTGACTCGGGAACCGACAACGCGCGAAGACTGGCTTCCCGCCACGCGACTCTGCCCGCCGGAGTGAGTGAATAGACCTTGCGTGCGGGTCCGCGCTGCCCCGACTCGCCAGCGTGCGCCTCGACAACCTCAGACTCCACCAGCCCCGCCTTCTCCATCTTGCCGAGAAGGTAGTAGATCGAACTGAACCCGATATCCGTCCATTCGCGCATGCCACGCTGCACGATCAGGCGCTCGATGTCATAGCCGTGGCGTGGTGTCTCGGCGACGAGGCTCAACACCGCTAGTTCGGCGCTGGTCACTTGGCGGACCTCCTCTCCGGAACTATTCTAGTACTAGAATATCTCCCTTGCCAAGCCCTCGCTCTAAGCCACCGCGCGATGCGCTCGCCCTACGCAACCCCTCCCCCTCGAACCTGCGCCTACTCGTAGGAAATCGCGTCGCGCACGCTTACGCGGGACGCGTTCCACGCCGGAATCAGGCTCGCGACAACCGCAATCGCCACCACAAGAACCAGCCAGAGGCCCACGCCCTCCCACGAGAAGTGAAAGGCGAGCGGCAAGGCCATCGCGCTACCAAGCGCCCCAACAAGCCACACCGACAGCGGGAAGGACAGCAGCGCGCCGAGAGCCCACGCCATGAGCGCCACGACCACGCCCTCGGTGATGAAGATGCCAAAGATCGAGCCATGTGAGGCGCCAATCGAACGCATCACGCCGATCTCCCGCGTCGACTCCAGCACATTGATGGTCATCGTGCCCGTCAGCCCGATGACCCCAACTGCCGAGAGGATCCCCGCCATAATCGCCAAGAACGTGACCAGAATCCCCAGCTGGCCCGCGATCGTAGCCTTCTGCTCGCTTTGCGTCTCACTTCCAGACGTAGCGTATCCAGCCTTGTCGAGTCGCGTCTCGAGGGCAACAGCAACGCGCTCCTGCGCATCAGCACTGTGGTCGGCGGTCTTCACAACCAGTCTCGTCACGCTGCCGTTCGCGTTGAGCGCCGCGTCGAGCGCATCTCGCGTGAAGAAGATGATCGAGCCGCGCATCTGGCCGGTGGCGATGCCGACGATCTTCCAGTCATCCTCTTTGCCTTGCATCTTCAGACGCACCGTGTCGCCTACCGTGAGGTAGGGCTGGTCCTTGATCACGTCCGCGTTCACCACGATCCCATGCGTATCCCCAGGCTGCAGCCAACGACCCGCCGTGATGGTCGGGTTCACGAACGTGCTGTCAGGTGGCAATCCGACCGCGTAGATGCCCTGCAACTCCGTGCCGTCCTGACGCTTCATGCTCGCGCTTGCCTCAACGCGCGTCTCAACCGCGGTTACGCCTGCGATCTTGCGAGCCTCTCGCGCAAGGTCAGCGCCAGGTTCAGGCCGTGCGAAGAACACCTGCGCGTCATAGATCCAGAAGTTCGCGATGTTGTCGACGGTCTGTAGCGTGGAAGCGCGCACCGTGAGAACCGCCATCACGACCGCCGAGGCAAGCACGAGCGTGGTGAGCGTGAGTGCCAGCCGACCCTTGCGCAGAAAGGTGTTGCGCAGCGACAGCGCCACAGGTCTCGGCAATCCGCGAACGAGGCCCAGAAAGCGATCGACCAGCCCGTGGCCGAAGTCCGGAGAGATGCCCGTCGCGTTGAGGGCCGTCACGACACTCGTACGCGCGCCTTGCCGCACGGGCACAATTGCGGCGAGCACCGGCGCGAGCACGCCCACGGCCACTTCGAGCGCCACCACAGAGGCCGGGGGGTTCCAGTCGACAACTCGGAAGTTCAACGTGTCAGCCGCGTACGCGACGAACCACCGCTGGCCCCAGAGCGCTGCCGGCACGCCGAGCACCACGGCCATCCCACCGAACGCGGCCACCATCGTCAGATACATCACCATCACTTGTCTTGCTCGGCCGCCAACCGCCTTCATGATCCCGATCTGCCGAACTTGCTGCGCCATGATCGCCGAGACAGTTGTGACCACCAGAAAGCCCGAGAGCGCGAGCGAAAGCACGCCGAGAGCAAGCAACAGTAGCGATACCGCCTTGAAGATGTCGCCGAGGAAATGGCTGCCCGGCTTGGGCACCACGAGCCTTCTTACCTGCACGCCTGCGGCAGCGAGGTCACGATCGCGCACATCAACCGCAATCCGGCTTGCGGCAGCCTGCGACAGCGACGGGTCCAGCGACAGCGCAAGGTAGTTGAACCGATCGGGGACCTTGAGAGCATCGAGCGTCGACATCGACATGTACCCGACCACTGTGTCGGAGAACTTGGTTGGCACGGCGTTGATGTCGTGGGCGAACCCGACGACGCGCAGCCGCGCCCGGTTTCCGTCGACTGTCTCAACGGTAATCGTGTCGCCAATAGAGAAGCGCTGGACTTGCAGCACGCTACTCTCAAGTACGATCTGCCCGGGGCCGGGCGGCCACGACATCGATGACTCTGGCGTGATCTTCTGCACGTGGATGCTGCCGAAATCCGGCAACGCCCATAGGTCGGCGGTGCTCCAACCCGCAGTTGAGGTCGTCGGCACAGCCTCTGTCGTGTAGCGAACGCCGACATCTCGGCGTGCCTCGGCGGCACGAACGTCGTTTCGGCTCTCGATTCGGCGCAAGACCGACGTGTCGAAGTCCGTGGCGTAGAACTCTGCCGACGGTGATGCCGAGGACAGGTAGTCGGTGTCGAACTCGCGAGTGAGCACGCCGCGACCGCCCATGACTACGCCGACAGCGAAGATGCCGACAGCGATCGAGAGAACGACGAGCAGCGTACGCAGCTTGTGGCCGACCAGGTCGCGTCCGACCTTGCGCCAGCGAGGGTGCAGCGCCGCCACGGTCAGTCCACGGAGTCGACGTAGTAGGTCGAGCCGGCTGAGTCGCTCGGCGCCTCGCCTTCCTCGGCGAGCTCCTCTGCGAGCTCATTCGACATCCGGTTGAGCCGCTCCTCGACGATCTCGCCATCGGAGACGTGCAGGCTCCTGCGAACGCGCGCAGCGATGTCGTTGTCGTGAGTGACCATGATGATCGTCTTGCCGTCGGAGACGAGCTGCTCCATCAGGACGAACACGGCGTCGGCGGTCTTGGAATCGAGGTTGCCGGTGGGCTCATCGGCAGCAATGATGGGAGGGTCGTTGGCGATGGCGCGCGCGATGGCAACTCGCTGCTGCTGCCCGCCGGAAAGCGCGGAGGGAAGCTTGTGCGCCTGGTCGGCCATCTCGACTTGATCGAGCAGATGAAGCGCCCGCGCTGGGCGCTCGCCCGGTGCAAAGACGTTGCAGAAATCCATTGGAAGCATGACGTTTTCGATCACGGTAAGCGTCGGAAGCAGCTGGAAGAACTGGAACACCACGCCGATTGTCTTGCCGCGCCAGATCGCGAGCTGGTTCTCATTGAGCTTGTGCACCGGCGTGCCGTTGATGACCACACCGCCTGACGTCGGCCGGTCGATACCCGTGATCATGTTGATAAGCGTCGTCTTGCCACTACCCGACTTGCCGATGAGCCCGACGAACTCGCCCGCACCCACGTCGAGGTTGATGCCGCGCAGCGCAGTGAAGGGAACACCACCGGTGTCGTAGACCTTCACGACATCGGCGAGCCGAATGAGTGGTTCAGACATGAGAACTCCATGGGTGGCAATTGACCGTTGTCAGGGAATCTACCACGCACGGTCATGTGGGCGGCAAGGAGTGCATTGTGTGCGGCAACGAAATGAAGCGTCCAGGTCCTGATCCCCGAGCGGCGCTGCGCAACTTGCGCCAGCCCATGCCCCTGGGCCGCAAGATCAAGCTCGTGGTGCGCAATACCAAGATCAAGTTCCAGACTCGATCCGGATGCTGCGGGCATCCGGGCGAACCCGGATGTTGAATGTAGGCAACCGCCCCGTGAGGGCGATCACGCACAAGCAGCGCCCCCCGGCAGAGCGGCAGACCGGATGCGCGGGCAGCGTCTTGGGCCAGCGCGCGCTAGTAGCCGCTTACCACGCGAACTGCTATCCACGCGCCAGCTGCAAGCAGCACGACCAGCAGGATCAAGATGAGCACGACCAGCAGAGGCGAGCTGTCGAACGTGCCTTTCGGGAGCTCGGCGCGCGACACCTTCTTCAGCGCGGGATCGCCGAGCAGACCCGGCGCGTTTTCGGCGGCGAATGCGCGCAGGTTCTCGACGCCGCACCCGCCAAACGGAATGAAGGTGTCCTCGTCGCAGCGCGCAAGCAGTTCCTCGGCGGAATCGGTGTCACTCGCCGCATCCTTGAGCTTGTCCAGCCGCTCGGCATCAAGTGACACCGTGCTCGGGTCCTTGGGGTATTCGCCGAGCGCCTCGGGTAGTGAGACCTGCTTCAGCTCGCCATCGAGCAAGACGACACTCGCCACATAGGAGAACGGGTCGGTCGGCGAATGTGGTGTCACCAGATCGCCGATGAGAATGTGAGAAAGCGCGACTCCCTCACGCGTCTTGGTCATTGACGTCCTTTCCTCCCCGACCCACGACCGCGGGGCTTCTTCGGGCCGCCTGCGCGCGACTGATCCTTCTCGGCCCACGCGCGTTCGTCCTGTTTCCTTCCCAGCTGGACGAGCTCGGTCTGCAACGCCCGATAGCTCTCAAGCCGCAGAGCAGACAGCGTCCCTTCTTCGACCGCGCGCCTCACCGCGCACCCAGGCTCATCGCCATGCGCACAATCGCGGAAGCGACACAGTTCTGAAAGCGAATCTATGTCGGGAAACGCGCGCGCGATCCCGTCCTCGGCGTCCCACAGTGCCAAACCGCGCATCCCGGGCGTGTCGATCACAACCCCGCCATCCGGCACGTGCACGAGTTCCCGAGCCACCGTCGTGTGGCGCCCTTTGTCGTCTCGCGTCCGCACCCGCTGGGTGGCCTGCACGTCCTCGCCCACGAGCCGGTTGACCAGCGTCGACTTGCCCACACCCGACCCGCCGAGCAGAGCCGCGCTCGTCCCCGGTGGAATGAGCGTGCGGATCTCCTCAAGTCCGAGCCCGGTTATCGCGCTCTCCACGATGACTCGAACCTCGTGGGCGGACTCCTCGGCAAGCGCGCGCTGGTCGTCGATGCTCTCCGCGATGTCGGCTTTCGTCAGCACGACCACGGGCTGAGCTCCGCTCTCCCACGCAAGGACAAGCTCTCGCTCAAGCCTGCGCGCGTTCAGCCCGCGGCCTGAGAGTGCCTGCATCACAAAGACGACGTCGACGTTGGCGATCAGTACCTGCTCGCCAGTCTGCTCGCCTGGGTCCTTGCGAGTGAACGCGGTTGTGCGCGGGAGGATGGCTTCGATGATGGCGAGATCATGTGTCTTGGGCCGCGATACCGCCACCCAATCGCCGACAACGGCACGACTTCCAACTCCGCGTGTCTTGACCAAGTGGACTGCGGGCTCGGCACGCATCGCACCTTCACCCGTCATCACGAGCGGGAACTCACGATCGACCCGCACCACACGCGCCGGCACGAACCCATCCTCGGCAAGATCGCCGAAGGTGGCGTTCCACGACTCGGACCAGCCGAGTTCAGCGAGGGTCGGGGCGATGCTGTTCGCGGGCACGGACACGGGGACAGCATAGCGCGAGCGAAGGCATCTGGGGCGACTACTGCTTTGGGCGCACGACCGCAACGGCTATGTCGGCGAGGAGATTCGGCATCATCCGCACCTCGCGAACTCGCTGACGCCACTCGCCGGCACGCAGCGGAATCTCCCGCTCGATCTCTCCGCCCACCGCATCAATGAAGGCTCGAAAATCCCTCAGTGTCGTGTGGTGGATGTTGGGCGTGTCGTACCACGAAAACGGAATCGACTCGCTGATCGGCATGCGCCCGCGAAACGCCAGGTAGCCTCGGAGCCGCCAGTAGCCGAAATTCGGGAACGTGACGATGCCGCGCTTGCCCACTCTGAGCATCTCGCGCATGACCAAGGTTGGATTGCGCGTGACCTGGATAGTCTGCGAGAGCACGACGACGTCAAACGTCGCATCAGGATAGCCCGCCAGTCCAGCATCAAGGTCGGCCTGGACCACCGACAGGCCTTGGCCGAGGGCCGCCGCAATCTCCTCGGCGGCGAGCTCGATGCCACGCACTTCGCAGCCTCGTTCGTCGCGAAGATGAGCCATGAGCGAGCCGTCCCCGCAGCCCAAGTCGAGGACTCGACTGCCCTCGGGTACGAGAGAAATGACGAGCTGCAAGTCGGCACGAAGCAGGTCGGCGGCGCTCACTGGTCCTCATCCTCCGTGGCTGACTCGGCAGACATGCTCAAAGCAGCCGAGGCAGCATCGGCTCGCTCTTCTTCCAGCGCGCGCTCAAGGAACGGCTCGATGTAGCGGCGCTGCTCGTCCGGTTCGAGGAGGAACGCGTCGTGCCCATACGGGCTGGGGATCTCGGCGAATGAGACTTCACGTCCAGTTTCGCGCAAGCAGTCGACCAGTCCCTGCGTCTGGTACGTGGGAAAGAGCCAGTCGCTCGAAAAGGTGAGCAGCAGCCAGCGCACGGGTGAGTCGGCAAGCGCCTCGGAGACCGACCGGTACCCCGACGCGAGATCGAAGTAGTCCATCGCCTTGGTCATGTACAGATACGTGTTCGCGTCGAACCGTTCCACGAACTTGCGTCCCTGATACTCCAGGTAGCTTTCGACTTCGAATTCGGCGACAAAGTCGAATGCGTGGTAGTCGCGATCCTGCAGCCGACGCCCAAACTTGGCCCGCATGGACTCGTCCGACAGATAGGTGATGTGACCGACCATCCGTGCGATGGCAAGCCCGCGTTCGGGCTGATCTTTGCCGTAGTAGTCGCCACCGTGGAAGTTCGGATCGGCGAGAATGGCCTGCCGACCCACCTCGTTGAAGCCGATTGCTTGAGCGCCGAGGCGTGGCGTTGATGCCACGCCGATGCACGTGCGCACGCGTTCGGGATACAGCTTCGCCCACGCGAGGGCCTGCATTCCGCCGACCGACCCGCCGACAACGGCAAGGAGCCTACGCACGCCAATCGTGTCGAGCAGGGTCGCTTGAGCGTTCACCATGTCTTCGATCGTCACCAGCGGGAAGGTGAGACCATAAGGCAGCTCGGTGCGGGGATCGATGGATCCCGGACCCGTCGTACCGGAGCATCCCCCAAGCACGTTGCTGCAAATGACGAAGTACTTGTTCGTGTCGAAGGCTCGCCCTGGGCCGACCATCACGTCCCACCATCCGGGTCGCTCGCGCCCGTTGTGGCCTGGGCCTGCGGCCACATGCGAGTCGCCCGTGAGGGCGTGGCAGATGAGCACCGCGTTCGAACCGGTCTCGTCGAGTTCGCCCCACGTTTCGTAGGTGATCTCGACGTACTCGAGACGCTTGCCCGACACAAGATCCAGACCGCGAGGAAGCGCGCAGCGCCGCGGCCCAGAGCCTCGGGTCATCAAAGTCATGTGATCGGTGCGCTCCAGCGGAGAGGTCATGCCTGCTCCAAAGCCTGCCCCAGGTCCGCAACGATGTCGTCGACGCCCTCGATCCCCACCGACAGGCGCACGAAATCAGGGCCGATACCCGCGCGAACGAGTTCCTCGTCAGACAGCTGCGAGTGTGTCGTGGTGGCAGGATGGATGATAAGCGATTTTGCGTCTCCGACGTTGGCAAGATGCGAAAGTAGTCTGACCGACTCGATCAACTTCCGCCCGGCCGCAAGCCCGCCTTTCACTCCAAACGCCACGATACCGCCATAGCCACCGGACAAGTACGCGTCGGCGTTGGCCTTCGTCGGGTGGTCATCCAGGCCAGGGTAGATCACCCACTCGACTTTGGGATGCGATCGCAGGTACTTCGCAACGGCCAGCGCGTTGTCGGCGTGACGCTGAACGCGAAGCGACAATGTCTCCACGCCGAGAAGGATCTGCTGCGCGTTGAACGGCGAAAGTGCCGCACCAAAGTCGCGCAGGAGCTGGACGCGCAGACGAATACCGAATGCGACATTACCCAACTCTGGGAAGTCTCCGAACGTCTCCCAGAACTTCAGCCCGTGATAGCTCTCATCGGGCTCGGTGAACTGCGGGAAGCGGCCGCCTCCCCAGTCGAAGTTGCCGCCGTCGACAACGATGCCACCGAGCGACGTACCGTGCCCGCCGATCCACTTCGTGAGCGACTCAATGACGACCGCCGCGCCATGCTCAAACGGGCGGCACAGGTACGGCGTTGCGAACGTGTTGTCCACGACCAGCGGAACGCCGAGTTCTCTGCCAGCATCAGCGAGGTCTGTGATGTTCGGCACATCGAGCCGAGGATTGCCGATTGTCTCGACGAACCACGCCTTGGTGGTGTCGTCGGTCGCATCAACAAAGCCCTGCACGTCGGTGGGCTCGACGAAACGCACAGTGATGCCGAGGCGCTTGAACGTGTGCAAAAAGATGTTCCACGTGCCGCCGTAGAGCGACGTCGACGAGACAATCGAGTCGCCCGAGCCCGCGAGATTGAGCAGAGCCAGATTCTCGGCAGCATGACCTGATGCGACGGCTACCGCCGCCGTCCCGCCGTGAAGCGCGGCAATGCGTTGCTCGAGCACGTCGTTGGTGGGATTCATGATCCGCGTGTAGATGTTGCCGAACTCGCGCAGTCCGAAGAGATTGGCCGCGTGCTCGGTGTCTTTGAAGTTGTAGGCAACCGTCTGATAGATCGGCACCGCGCGACTCCCCGTGGTGGGATCGGGTGCCTGTCCTGCGTGAATTGAGATCGTGTCGAAACTGGGGGTGGTCGAGTCACTCATGGTAGTCAGCTCTCTCTCCGGTTCCGCGTATGAATGGAACGATACCCGACCGCGCGACTAGAAGCGGTCGGCAGATGTCCGCCCGAGTTCGGCGCATGCGCCGATAGACCCGGGCTGGGTCATCATCATGTCCATCATCATCACGAACTCAGAGGGGCAAACCATGATGTTTCTCGATCCACCTCCTTCACGATATCCGGGCTCGATCACGGCGCCGATACTAGACGTACGCCATCTGCGATCGTGCGGTTGTGCGTGCGCATAGTGTGGCGTCGAGGCGGCGGCCGGTCAATAGCTCGAGCTGTCGGACGACATTCCTGGGCGAGGCAACGGGCCGTGGACAGCACGCTCGCTCGAGCTTGCCCGCGGGCTGCCGATCGCGCCAGGTATAGAATGGCAGCTCGTAGGAACCGTCCGAGTATCGCGCTGTTGTGAACGAGGGGAGTCGCCGACATGAAGAGACGTCTCGGGCCGCTAGAGCGGCTCTTTCCAATGCCAGCCGCGTTGGTGGTTGGCGGCACTATGGACCGCGCTGACACGCTCGCCGTGGCGTGGCTCAACATCGTCTCGTCCACTCCGCCGACTGTAGCGATGGGTCTGCGCAACAGCCGCCACACCCTGGAGCTCATCCGGGCGGGCGGCGAGTTCACGGTCAACATCCCCAACACCGCGCTCGTGGCCGAGGTGGACTACTGCGGCACGACCCAAGGACGTTCCGTCGACAAGTTCGCCGCCACCGGTCTGACTCTCGTCCCCTCGGCAGTCATCTCCACCCCGATCATCGAACAATGCCCGTTCAATCTGGAATGCCGAGTCACCAACGAGGTCAAGGTGGGCGGCTACGTGGTTGTCTTTGGCGAAATCGTCGAGTCTCATGCTGACGAGTCGGTTCTGCGCACTGGGACCAACCTTGTTGAGATGGACGCGCTTGACCCGCTGGTCTACTGCGCCGGCGTTCGCGAGTATCGCGCACTGGGGTCCAAAGTCGCCGATGCCTACGACGTGGGCGGCCGGATCAAGAACACACCCTCAGATGAGTGAGTCCGCGTCAACGAGCACGTCTGGTGTGGCGGTCCGGTCGGCCACCAGGGATGAAGCGGAAGCGGTCGCATCCATCGTGAGACGGGCTTTCGCGACCGTGGCCGAGGCTCTGGGTGTCGACATCCCTCCCATCCACGAAGACGGTTCCGAAGTCGTGGCAACCTTGGACGCGGGTGACTCCGTGCTGGTCGCGGTGATCGATGGCCAGCTCGTCGGCACCGTTCGCGGCGAGAACATGGATTCCGAGTCGGTGACGGTCCGCCGACTCGCGGTTCTGCCCAAATATCGTGGCCGAGGTGCTGCTCGCGCACTGATGAGGCAGCTGGAAGCCGCATATCCCCACGCGCGACGCTTCGAGTTGTTCACGGGCGCTGAAATCGGAAACGCCGTGGCTCTGTACGAGTCTCTCGGCTATACGCTCATGGAACCGCGCGACATCGACGGCGGCGTTCCGTTCGTGTTCATGGAGAAGTGCCGCTGACTCGACGTTTGCGATAGTGAGTGCGTGGCCACAGAGTTTCCGTCGTGCCGACAGCAGACATCCCGCAGCGCGCCGCCCGGTCCTACCTGCGCTCGATGATCGCGAGATTCGCGTCGACCACTGGCATCTCGGGCCTTGCCGAATGCAGCTCGGCGGGACGCACTTCGCGCACGCCGAGCCCATCCCCAGAGAACACCGAGCGGATCTCGGCTTCGCTCACACGCCGTGGTCCAAACGCACCGGGAACACGATCCGAGAAACACAGCATCACATAGACGCCGCCCGGCGCCACGGTATCCACGAGTTCCTCGGCAAGCGTTGTGCGCTGCTCATCGGAAAGCGCGTGGAAGAAGCCCACGTCGACCACCGCATCGAACGGCCGACCCTCGAGAGTGGGTAGCAGACCCAAGACGTCGCCCACGACGAATCGCGCGTTCAAGCCGCGTTCCTTGGCCTTGACTCGCGCTTGCACAATCGCCGAGTCCACACCATCGATGCCGAGAACCTCATGACCTCTGCTCGCTAGAAAGAGCGCCACCTCGCCGGTACCACAGCCGATGTCGAGGACCCGCGGACCAAACGTTGCAGCATCCTCAAGAGCGACCATTTCCGGCTGCGCACGGCCGATGTCCCAGGGTGGACTTCCGTCAGCGTAGTGATGATGAAACCTGCCGCCGGGATGTCCTCCCTGGTGTCCGTGGCCGCCGCCATGGCCGCCGCCGTGTCCGCGGCCGCCGTCGTCCCCGTGACCGCCGCCGTGCCCGTGACCGCCCTCATGTCCGCGGCCGCCACCGTGGCCGCCCG
>CAZIPN010000041.1:7772-13161 GCA_964541225.1 uncultured Eubacteriales bacterium | reverse complement strand
ACGCGATCTGCGTGATCTCGGCGATCTCGCATGCAGACGACCCGGTGGGCGCGGCCAGCCGTTCGCACGCCAGCTCCCTTCTGCCGCCGCGCCCGGTCCTCGAGCGCATCGCCGCCGAGGAGGGGCTTGATTCCGAAGAGCTCGCCGAGCGGCTGCTCGACGGTCGCGTCGTCGCGCTGGGATCGCACGCCCGCATCGAGCGCATGCGCGCGTGTGCGGTGGGCGCGGGGCTACGCACGAAAGTGAACGCGAACTTCGGTACGTCGGCGCTTTCGTCGGACCTCAGTGGCGAGCTGGGCAAGCTCGACGTCGCGATAGAGGCCGGTGCCGATGCCGTGATGGACCTCTCGACCGGCGGCGACATTCGTGCCGTACGCCGTGCCGTGCTTGCGCGTGCGAGCGTTCCTGTCGGCACGGTGCCCGTCTATGAAGCGGCGGTTGAGGCAGCCAGACTCGGCGGCGGACCTGCGACGATGAGCCCCGACTCCATGATCGCCGCAGTCCGTCGGCATGCCGAGGAAGGCGTCGACTTCCAGACCATCCACGCGTCGATTACGCAGGAGCTGCTGGCGTCCGGCGCGATCGAGCGGCGGGTGACTGGCGTGGTGTCGCGCGGCGGCGCGCTGCTGTCGTGCTGGATGCGAGCGCGTGGTGCCGAGAACCCCTACTTCGAGCGCTTCGACGAGGTGCTTGAGATCTGCCGAGAGCATGGCGTGACGATCAGTCTCGGCGACTCGCTTCGACCGGGTTGTCTTGCCGATGCGGGCGATGAGGCGCAGATGGCTGAGATCGCTGTCATCGGCGGCTTGGTGCGACGAGCACTCGACGCCGGGGTGCGCGTGATCGTGGAGGGCCCCGGCCACGTGCCGCTCGACAAGGTCGCCGAGCAGGTCGCGAGCATCAAGCGCGCGTGCTGCGGAGTGCCGCTCTACGTGCTCGGCCCACTGGTGACCGATGTCGCGCCAGGCTATGACCACATCACCTCGGCGATCGGAGGAACGCTTGCCGCGGCGTCGGGCGCCGACTTCTTGTGCTACGTCACGAGCGCCGAGCACGTGCGTCTGCCCGATGCCAACGACGTACACGAGGGTGTGGTCGCGGCGCGGATCGCGGCACACGCCGGCGACGTTGCCGCCGCGCTTCCGGGCGCTCGCAAGCGCGACGACGCGATGGCGCGCGCCCGCAAGGCGCTCGACTGGCCCGAGCAGTTTGCGCTCGCGATCGACTCGAGCCGCCCGGCCGAGATGCGCTGTGAAAGCGACGCCGGGGAGGCAACCGCAGAGTGCACGATGTGTGGCTCGCTGTGTTCGATGCGCGTGACTGCCGAGGAAGCACAGGCGCTGTGATGCAAGGAGCCCATTGGCGCGTGGGCGCCCGCAGTTCTTGAACGCAGGCGCCGACCGGCATGCGGGTGTACGACGAGCCTTGAGGGTATTGATGAAGTGTTGGCGTTGAAGACGTGGTGCGTGCGATTGCGAAGGAGGCTGGTGCGCCGTGAGCGCTGACGAAGCGGCCCGTCCGACGGCCGCAGCCAGCCCCCGGGCGCTGGTGATCGGGGGGCTTGATCCTTCAGCAGGCGCGGGCGTGCTACTCGACGCCGCTGTGGTCGCGCGGCTTGGGTTTCAGCCGGCAGTGGTCGTCACGACCGTAACCGCGCAGAACTCGGCGGAGTTTCTCGGCAATTGGCCAGTTGAGGTCGAAGTGCTGGTTGCGCAGCTTGAAGCGCTCGCGGCTGAAGGGACGTTCGCGTGCGCGAAGATCGGCGCGCTGGGGTCGGACCGGCTTGCGCACGCGCTTGCAGACTGGCTGGCGAGTGCCGCGATCCCGCATGTTGTGCTTGACCCAGTGCTCGCGAGTTCGAGCGGCGGCGCGCTGGTGGACGCCGCGTCCTCGGCCGTCGAAGCGGTCGCGAGCGTGGCGACGGTCGTCACGCCGAATGCTGATGAGACGTGTGAGTTGTGGGGCGGATGCACGCAGCTGGCTCGGGACGTCGGTCTGGAACCGGGGCCGTCTCTCAAGTCGCAAGTGATGTCCAGAGCAGGCATGCCATCCGTGTTCGCCGCATCGGCGGGTCGGGCACTTGCCAGCCGGTGGGATTGCGCGGTCGTGACAACCGGGCTACCGAGCGGCGCACCAGACGTGGCCATCGACGTGCTTGTGGAGCCGGGAGCCGAGCCGCAGTCGGTGCGACATTCGCTGATGCAGGGTGTCGGAGATGTGCGTGGCACCGGTTGCGTACTCGCCAGCTCGCTTGCGTGCCATCTCGCGCTTGGGATGTCCACGCCCGAGGCGCTCGCCGCCGCGCAGGCGGACGTGCACGAGCTGCTCGGCGATGCGCGGGCGATTGGTGTCGGGCGCTGGCAGATCGACCTCGCGCGCCTTGCGCAACGCCGGGTCGCCGAGTTGTAGTCGGCAGTTGTCGGATGGTTGGTACGCGAGGAGTCAGGAACGAGAGGAAGACGCCATGATCGCGTGGGATCCATCGCTGGCAACGGGCGACCCGATGATCGACGCGCAGCATCAGGAGCTCTACAGGATTGTGAATGAGCTGAACGAAGCGTGCGTTGCCGGAATTGCCGAGGACGGGGTCGACGATATTCTCGGCAGGCTGTACCGCTACACGATGGAGCA
The DNA here is from genome assembly GCA_964541225.1 of uncultured Eubacteriales bacterium. Lineage (GTDB taxonomy): Bacteria > Actinomycetota > Coriobacteriia > Anaerosomatales > JAAXUF01 > CAZIPN01. The sequence continues at coordinate 10,530 of CAZIPN010000041.1, read as the reverse complement.
TTTCGCCGCCGAGGAAGACTTCATGGTTCGCAGCGGCTATCCGGCGCCTGACATCCGCTCGCACGTCGGTTCGCACAACGACTTGAGGAAGCGGGTTAGCGGTCTTGTCGAGCAGCGGCAACGCGGGGAGCTCAAGACGGTCACTCCCGTGGTCGAGCTGTTGCGCGATTGGCTTTCCAGCCACATCTTCCAGGTCGATCGCCGGTTCGTGACCTACATGAAAGAGCATCCGTCCGGAGATGCGTAACCGGGGTCGGGCGCGACGGAGTGCGCCACGACGCGAGAAGATCGCACGATGTCGGAGTCGTCGGCTACTGTGTGTTGTCGGCGAGCCTGAGCTGCGCGATTGTTGCTGCGACGCCGATCGCGAATGTCACCGCGAGCACCACATAGCTTCCGACAGGCAGCGTTCCCACCGGCTTGCCGACCATACCGATCAGCGCCGGAACGATCGACCACGGGACCCACACCGCCCAGCCGGTATGGCTGAACACGTCGCCGAGGGCCAGCGACGCGATCGCGAACGCGAGCGGCGGTAGGTACCCTCGCCCAAGCGTCGTGATCCACGCGATCACCGGCACGAGCAGATACGAGATCCCCGCAGCTAGCAGCGCCTTTTCGATGGCGCTCACCGCGAGTTCCGCCGAGAACCCCGGCAGGTTGAGCGCGAGGCCGATCGCGAAGGACTCGGCGATGATGACGGCGGTGAGCACGAGCCACCAGACCGCCGCCACGACGAGCTTCGCGATCACAAACCAGTGCCGCCCCACGGGCAGCGCGAGCAGGTTCTTCGCGGTGCTCTCGGCGTACTCTCGGCCGAACACGTACGCGACCACGAACGCGAGCAGCAGCATCCCGCCCACGCCGACGATCATCGTGAGCATGTAGACGAACGACGGCCACGTCGCCTCGATCCCCGACAGACTCGCCTTGGTGCCGAGCAGCCCCAGCTGCGCGGCGCGCCCAGGCTCGCGCACGATCCACATGAACAGCGCGATGCCGAGCGGCCCAAGCGACAGACCGCCGAGAGTGGCCCACGTGACTTTGCAGCGGCGCAGCTTCGCGAACTCGGTGATGAGCACCTGCCCAAACATCACGCGCCTCCTGTCTTGTCGGCGGCTGCGCGTTCGTCGCCGACATCCTCGCCGGTGAGTCGCAAGAAGTGGCTTTCGAGATCCTCGCGCGTCGGCGTCATCGCCCGCAGTTCGAGACCCGCGCTCACGAGCACCCGTGCGATCTCGGCGGTGCGGTCGGCCGCGTCGAGAACGTGCACGGTCGGGCCGTCGCCATCTGCGGTGTATTCGATCTGCGTGAAGCCAGCGTCTCGCAGCAGCACCGCTGCGCGGTTGGGGTCGTTCACGCGCACCTCCACGTACGCGCGCGCACGAGCGTCGAGCTCGTCGCGGTCGAGTTCCTCGAGCAGCCGGCCCTCGTGCACGATGCCGATTCGGTCGGCCAAGTGCGCGACCTCGGCGAGTATGTGGCTGGACATGAAGACGGTGACGCCGCTTTCGTCAGCAAGCGAGCGGAGCAGCTTGCGGATCTCGACGATCCCCGCTGGGTCAAGCGCGTTCGCGGGCTCGTCGAGGACCAGCACTTTCGGAGCGTGCAGCAACGCCCGCGCAAGCGAAAGCCGCTGCTTGTTGCCGAGCGAGAGGCGCCCCGCCCGTCTGTCGGCGTACTCGCCGAGCCCGAGCCGCTCGATTGATTGGGCGGTTGCGTTGGCCGGCGCGCCTGTGAGTCGGCGTTGGATTTCGAGGTTCTCGCGCACCGTGAGGTTGGGGTAGGCGGTCGCCGATTCGACGAGGTAGCCCACGCTGCCAAAGACGCGCGTCTGGCCGGGTTCGATGCGCTGTCCGAGCACTGTGACGTTGCCTGCGGTCGGTCGGATCAGACCGAGCAGCATGCGGATGGTGGTCGTCTTGCCCGCTCCGTTGCGGCCGAGAAAGCCGTATATCTCGCCTCGGCGGACGTCGAGGTCCAGTCCGTTGACGGCGATGACTTCGCTGTAGCGCTTGGTGAGCGAACGAGTGGCGATGACGGTGTCGGCGCTCACGCTGCGCCCTCCCTCGGTTGGACCGTACGGCGACTTGCTGAGCGCTCGTTTGTTGCGCTCACGATGCGCCCTCTCTGTAGCCAAGCGTTCGAAGCGCGAGGTGGGTCGCGGCTGCGAGGGCTGCGGGCATCTCGGCAGCTGGGGTGTCCATGAGCTCCACGCTTTGCAGGCCGCCGAGCACGAACCATGCGGCTGCATGCGTGTCGGGCACATCGAATGTGCCCTCCGCGACACCTTGCTCGACGATCGATTCGACGAGTGGAATGAATCGCGGCATGAGGTGCTCGGCCATGCGATCGTGCAGCGCGCGATTGTCGGGGTGATGCAGGATGTCGACGAGTTCGGTGGCACCCGGCGCTCTCTCGATGCTCGCGAGCAGGTCGCTCAGGTCGCGCATCCGCTCAACTGCCGAGGACTCAGGCGCGTCAGCTGCGGTTTCGATGCCAGCGAACATCTCTTCGACCATCCGTTCCACGACAGCGAGAATGACATCGTCCTTCGACTCGAAGTACAAGTAGAACGTGCCCTGCGCGACGCCAGCGGCCTTCACGATGTCGCTCACTGCGGTGTTGGCGACTCCCCGCTGCGCAAAGACGGAGGCAGCTGCCGAGGCGAGTTCGGCTCGGCGGACTGAGCGATCGACGATGCGGGGACTCATGGCGAAGGGGCTCCTTGGTGCGAGACGTTGCAGGCGGGCGAGCG
>CAZIPN010000041.1:0-7672 GCA_964541225.1 uncultured Eubacteriales bacterium | reverse complement strand
GATGTGGATTATGACTGACTGTCAGTCATAATAGCTCGGGGCAACACGCCGCGCAAGGCGAGCAGGCTGGTGTGTGTTCACCGCAGGCCGGGGGGCGGCGGCTACGGCTTCTCGCCTGCCATCGCTACGTACTCGCGGGCGGTCTCCTCCCACGCGGGGTAGCGACTCATGGCCAAGCGATGCATCCGCTGGCGGAACTCCGGTGCCCGGGTTGGATACGAGTCCAGAACGTGCGCGATCATCTCGGCGAGTCGGCGCGTGAAGCCCGGACCTGGCACGAGTCCGTCGAATCGTGCGTCGTGCAGCGAGCTGGCGAGCAAGTCGTCCAGGTCGGTCATGCCACTGTGGTATGAGGCCACAGGGACCGCTCCCGCAGCGAGTGCCTCGACGTTGACGAGTGCGGCGGCCTCGGGGAACACCGACGGCGAGACGCAGATGTCGGAGGTCGCGAAGACCGCTGCCAGACGCTCGTGTTCGAGCTGGCCGAGAAACGCGACCGAGACGTCGCCGTCTGCAGGCGACGCACCTTGCACGATCTCGCCCCACTCGGGCGGAGACTGCAGCGCGCTGTCAGCTTCGACCAGCACCTTGGCTCCCTCTCCGTCGCCGACCTCGATGAGGGCTGCCAGCCTCTCAAGGGCGCCGCTGGCCGGACCGCTGCCTGCGACGAGGAAGCGCACGGGTCGTCCGCGCAGCTGCGAGACGATGGGCATGGCGGCTATCGCGTGCTGGATCCCCTTGGTGGTACGCAGCGAACTCGCGAACGCGATGACGTCATGCTCGGCGGTCAGGCTGAAGTCATCGGGCAGCTCAACGCGCTTGAGCAGTGCGGCCAGCGCACTCTCTCGGCTGGCGGCGGGCTTGAAGAGGCGCGAGTTGATTCCGGGTGGCAGCGCGACTGTCTTCTCGGCGATTGAGAGGGAGTGTTCTGATGCCCAGGCGATGAGGTCATCGCACGCATCGTGTGAGACTGCCGCAATGCGCGTCGCACCGGCCAGCCCGTTCAGGGCGTACGGCACGAGATCGTCGTTTGCGCGAACGCTGAAATTCAGCGCCGAGCCGTGCTCGGTCACCATGTACGGCGCTCGGCCCTCAAGTGCCGCCGCTACGATGTAGGGCTGCATGATGATGTGCTGCGCGAGAACCAGATCCGGCGGCCACTCGGAGAAGACGGTGCGCAGCGCGGCGACGTTGCGATCGATATATCGCTCCCATTTCTCACGCGTTGCACCCTGGTATGCGCGCACGTGTGCGCGCCCGAACGCCGGGAAGTCCCCCTCCGCATAGACAAGCAGCTCGCCGCCCGTATCCGGGCGAACCAGACGACAACTACCTGGCAGAGGCCTAGGCGCTTCGTAGACGCGGGTGAGTGACGTGTTGGTTGCGTCGAGTTCGTAGGCTGAATCGATGAAGTCGCATCGCTCCGGTGCGCGCTCCTGGCAGACAAGCGTCACCTCATGGCCGAGGTGCACGAGCGCTCGCGCCAATTCCTGCACGTAGATACCACTGCCGGAATCGTGCAGGAAGTAGCCGTGGACTATCGCGACTCGCATGAGCACCCCCGATGACTTCGATTGAGCCGCTGTGTGGCGACTCGCTCCCCCCAGCAAGAGAGGATTCCCAATCCCGGTCACTGTCTGCCGTCGCAGGTGGGTAAGAGTCGGTGGGAGCACCGCTGCACCGCCCGACCAGCCGAGGGGACGTCGGCTCACAGCCGACGCGAAGATGAGGAGAGCACGATGCCCGTTGACAACACCGCCGAGAACGCCGAGCGCTGCCTGTGCCCGGGATGCCCCACCTACAACGACTGCATGCGTGAGGCCAATGAGCTGCTCTATTGCGCGCGGGGCGCGAGTAGTTGCTCGCCAGCTGCTGTGTCGTGCAAGTGCGGAGGCTGCACCGTGTGGGTCAACAACGGTCTGAGCAGCTACTACTTCTGCATGAAGGGCGCCGCCGAGTAGAGGGCGCGAGCCCGACGGGAAGGCCAGCTGCGACGCGCGATCGGCCTGTCGGAGTCGGACGCGGCACGTTTGCGGTTCGTGTCAGAGGCGGGCGCTAGAATCAGGCGACCACTCGGAATGCAGCTCGAGGAGCCGCCATGCGTCAGCTCGACCAATCGGACTTGTCTGTGCTTGCCGACGACAGCGACCTTGTCGGTTTGTCTTTCGAGGGCTTGAGCCTCGTCGGCTGGGATTTCTCGGACCGCGTCATCGAGGACTGCTCGTTTCGCGATAGCGTGCTGACCGACGCGAGGTTCAATGCGTCCAAGATCCGCTCGTGTGAGTTTGCGGGCGCGGGCGTGCAGGGCGTGAGCTTCTTCTCGGCGACCTTTGAGGACTGCAAGATGATGGGGCTGGACTTCACGCGCGGCGCGCGTTTTGATGCGGCGGTCTTCACGCGAGTGAACTTCGACTACACGCTGTTTCGGGGCCTCGATCTGAGCGCCGTTGAGTTCGTCGGCTGCTCGATGCGCGAGTGCGACTTCACCGGAGCCAATCTCACTGACGCGAGCTTGGTGGACTGCGATCTGACGGACGCCGACTGGAGTGACACGACCACGTCGAGTACCGACCTGCGTGGCTCCAGCGCTCGCGGGCTCGATCTGCGGCGCGGGCCCTACGGCGTGGTGCTCACCACGAAGCAGGTTGTCGCGCTGGTCGAGGACCTCGGCGTGCGAGTGGTTGATCCGGCGGAGTAGGTATGGCGCCGGGTCGGTGGGTTGCGGTCGTGGCGTCTCGGCGCTATTTGCCTACGAAGATCCTGACTTGGCTGCCTGGATCGACCTTGGTGCCGGCGTCGGGCGATTGCGAGATGACGGTCCCCACTTGTGCCGAAGTTCCGCTGGTCTCGATGCTAACGGGGACAAGTCCCAGGTTCTGCAGACTCGTGGTTGCGGCCGCCGTCTGGGCACCGGTCACGTCGGGGACCCTCACGGGCGCGGGACCCTTCGATACCGATAGCGTCACCGTGCCGCCTGCGGCGATTGCGGACCCAGCCGCCGGACCTTGCGACACAACGTCGCCTGACGGCAAGCTCGAGTACACCCTTCCTACGTCTGCGACAAGACCGACTTTCGCGAGTCTGTCCAGAGCGGTGGCTTCCGACACGCCCGTGAGCACGGGCACCGTGACCTGCTCGATGCCCGCCGACACTATGACGTTCACGGCGCTTCCACTCGATGCTCGCTCACCGGCCGACGGCGATTGCGAGATGACCGTTCCTGCGGGAAACGTCGTGCTGTTCTCTCGCGTGACCTTGCCGACCACGAGGCCAGCGCTCGCAATGGTGCTCGATGCGGCCTCGAAACTCACGCCTGTCACGGAAGGCACCGTTCGCTCTGGTACCCCCGTGCAGATGACCACTCCAACCTGGGCGCCACTGCGGGTTCGCGAACCGGCTTTGGGGTTCTCGGACACGACTGTGCCGGTTGCGGCTGTCGTCGAAGCGACCTGTCCAGCAACGACGAGCGATAGACCCGCCGAGGACAGTCTCGCCTGCGCTTGGGCCTGAGTGAGCCCAACGACATCCGGCACGATCACCTTCATTTGCGAGGAGAAATACCACGTGCCCACCCCCACGACAGCAAGCGCAACCACGGCGATCAGCACCCACAGCCAAGCGCGCCTCTTCGGCTTGACGAGCTTGTCGAGCGCCGCTTGTAGCTCGGCGGCCGTCCGAAAGCGATCGTCGGGGTCTGGCGCGATCGCTTTCATGATGAGGTGGCTGAGGTCCTGCGGAACGTTCGGGTTGAGATGATGCGCAGCCTCCGGCCACACTTCGTCTTCGGGCAGATTGGCCGGGCGCGGTCCTTTGGGCGATGCGCCGACGAGTGCCGTGTACATCAAGGCGCCGAGTTCGTAGGTGTCGGAATCCGGCATCGCCGGATACTCGCACGTGCCTCGGCACTGCAATCCGAAATCAATGAGAGTCGCTCGGCCATCGGGACCAAAGATGATGTGGTCCGGAGTGATCGAACCATGCGCGATGCCCTCGCCGTGGGCGTATGCGAGTGCCGCCGATGCCTGGCGTCCCAGCGAGATAACGTGATCGACGGACATGACACCATTCTGGAGGATGCTTCGGACAGTCCATCCGTCCAGCAGCTCCATGACGACGTAGTTGATGGCGCCGTCATGACCCCAGTCGAACACCTCAACAATGCCCGGGTGATGCATGCGGGCTTCGAGTTCTGCCTCGGCGTGGAAGGCGTCGATGAACGACTCAGCGCCGCCCTCGGGTGTCAGCAGGATCTTGATGGCGACGGGTCGGTCGAGCTCCTGATCGACCGCTCGCCATACCTGCGCCCGACCACCGGTGTCGAGTCTTTGCTCAAGCCGATACCGTCCCGCGATCAGAGAACCCACGTCGACCAGTGCCATCACCGCTCCTGACGTCGCGTCTGCCACCCCGATTCATACCCTGGGCGACCTTCGGATGCAATCTCGGCCTGCCGAGAACGGGCGGGTGCCGTGGGCAAGGGAATGAACCGTGGCGGTGATGAGTTCAGATCGGAGAGACAATGGGGAGGCGTTCGCGATGCGAAGCAGCAGGACGTGGTTCGTGTCGGCGGTTGTGATGGCCGCCAGTCTGATGCTCGCGATACCTGGCTCGGCGGTTGCGATGACGGTCCGACAAGGCGACTCCGTAGGCGTCGCGAAGGGCGAAACACTCTCGGACGATCTGTACGCTTTTGGCAGCACCATCTCAATCGACGGTACCGTGGACGGCGATGTCGTTGCGTTCGGGCAGGTCGTGGTGATCAACGGCGATGTTGTTGGATCGGTAATCACCGCAGCTCAAACAGTACGCATCAGCGGGACGGTGGGCCGATCTGTTCGGGCTGCCGGATCGATGATCGATGTGAGCGGGCAGGTGGAAGGCGACGTCTTGGCTGCGGGGAACCAAGTGAACATCACCGCAGAGGTAGGACGCGATGTCGCTGCGGGTGGCCAGAAGGTGAACATCGCCGATGTCGTCGGTCGCAACGTGATGGTCGGCAGTGATTCCCTGTCGATCGCTGGCAAGGTCGGCGGAAATGTCGAAGCCAAGTCGACCCACGTTGCAATCGCCAAGGGCGGCAGCGTGGATGGCAACCTCGAATACTGGAGTGCTGAGCAGGCGAGTGTCCACGGTAGCGTGGCTGGGCGGACAACCAGACACGAACCGGCGGGGAAGGCGGCTGGTACTGCCGGTGTGGCGGCGCCCTTCCTTGGCGCTGTCGTTGCATGGATCGACTCGTTGATAGGGTTCCTGCTTCTCGGACTGCTTATGGTGTACGTCTTTGCCCGGGTCACAGAAGGTGGCTCGCAGGTGGCGTTTGAAAGAACATGGCTGAGCTTCGGCGTGGGAGCCCTGGTGTTCTTCGCGACTCCGTTGGTGATCCTGTTCGTCTTCGTGATCGGTCTGTTCTTTGGCGCGTGGTGGCTCGCGTTCGTTGTGCTTGCCGCGTTCTGGCTGCTGCTGCTTGCGGGTCTGATCGTCGGCGGTTTGGCGATCGGTCGGGCGATTCTGCGCAGAACCTCGGCGACCACGGAACCAGCTCTTCCGCTTTCGCTCTCGCTCGGGCTCATCCTTGTGTGGCTCGTGGGTGCGATTCCGTTCCTCGGCGCATTAGTCGGGTGGATCGTTATGCTTGCGGGGACCGGGGCGCTCGTGCTTCTGTGGATGGGGAAGGGCGAGCGGCCGGTCGTGATCACGCCGTCTATCGGCGGTGAGGAGCATGCGGGGCAACTCGCATCCGAATAGGGGGGAGATCGATAATGGATGAAGGCAAGCAGGCTGCGGCACGTGAGGGCGCGTGGGCGGCGGCCGGCCCGCTTGAACTCAGGCTGGTCGAGCTCAACGGCAAGTGTGCTCACGCCGAGGGGACCGTCTACACGTTCGCGAGCCCGTACGAGTTGCCGAAGGGGCTCTGCGAAGCGATGGCGGGCGTGGCGCGCAACTACGTGTGGCGTGCGGCGCTCGACTTCCCCTCGTGGGAGGCCGACGATCCCAATGTCTATCGCCTGCATTGCCCGTCGAAGACTGGCACCGTGTGGGAGCTTCGCAAGGTGTGAGCCAGAGGCGCAGCGCAGCCAGCCTCAGCAGCCTGCTGGGCAGCGGCGAGTGGGCCGCCGCTTCGCACGTGCCTCATGACCACGCGGGGAGCTTCGCCATCATTTCCTTGGCGGTCGCGAGTGCAACGCCCTCGTCCAGCCCCTGCGTCCGCACGATGAACGCTGCCATCGAGGCGGCCTTCTCGTCGTAGGACTGCATCGAGCCGTCGGGCCGCGCGCAGTGCACGCAGTAGTCGAGCGACGTGTCGCCGCCGGGATAGTCTTCGGCGTTCTTCATGGGCATTCCGCATGCGATGCAGGTCTTCACGATGTCTCCTCCTTCTGGTTGGGACACGGTGCGATGAGCGACATGAAGTGCTCGATCAGCTCGGCGCCGCATCGCTCGATCACCGAGCTGTCCGGGGCGAAGAGGTCCCGGTTTGCGAGGTAGTAGTGGACCAGGCCGATCCACGTGTTGAACAGCAGGTACGTCGGGATCGGCTTGATGAGGCTGGCTGCTTCGTCGCGCTCGGCCGCTTCGGCGATGTGAAACGAGATCGCCGACTGGATGGACAGCAGGCTCTGGCGAGCCTCTCTTGGCAGCAACGGCGCCTCGATGGCCAGCCGAGAGTAGAAGCCCTCGTGCTCGGCGAGCCCCTGCAGGTGCGCTTCGAGCACTTCGCGCACGTGCGCGCCGTCCGCCGCGAGTTCGTGCAGGCGACTCGCGAGCTTCCCGCCGAAATCCTCGATCGCGGCGACGAACAGCGCTTCACGGCTTGGGAAATGCACGAACACAGTGCCGTGAGCGACGTCGGCCGCAGCCGCGACGTCGGCCGTACGGGCTGCGGCGATGCCGTCCAGTTCGTACACGCGCATGGCGGCCGAGATCAGCGCGGCTCGGGTGGCCTGCTTCTTGTCGGCGCGTGTGGTTGTCGGTCCGAGCATTGGGTGAGTCCTAACTCAGTGAGTGGTGACTCATTTAACCGCGTACGAGCGGGGATGTCAAGGGACGGCGTGCCGCGCAGCCAGGGAGCAGCGCGGCACTGAGCACTGCGATGCCGAGCAACGGCGCCGCCGACAGTGCCTGCGTGTGTACAGGCGTCGCAGCTTCTCCCCACCCTCATGCTGCTATCCTCAAGACTGGGCCGGTCGCTCAGATCATCCCATGATGCGGGCGATGGATACCGATGGTGGCGTTCTCGGCGTGCACGTGGCGTGGCACAAGACCGTAGACGGGAAACGGAGTTCAACGTGGCGCAACTGCGCATAGGTGTCTTGACGTGCTCGGATACGCGGTCTCGGGGTCTGGCCGAGGATACCGCTGGACAGGCGCTTGTCGAGTTGGCCGAAGCGAAGGGGTGGGATGTCGTCGCGTACGGCGTGACTGGCGACGACCGCGAGTCGATTGCCGAGGCGGTCGTTCGGATGGCCGACGTCGATGCTGCCGACGTGGTGTTCACATGCGGCGGCACCGGACTGGGCCCGCGCGACGTGACGCCCGAAGTCACCGTGGCGATCAGCGAGCGACTCGTCCCCGGGATTGCCGAGCACATGCGCGCTCAGTCGCTGCTCATTACCGGTCGCGCGATGCTTTCTCGCGCGGTCGCGGCACAGCGCGGCGCGACGCTGATCATCAA
>CAZIPN010000040.1:0-13678 GCA_964541225.1 uncultured Eubacteriales bacterium | reverse complement strand
GTGAAGCTGTCGGTGGTGCTCGGCGGCTTGAACTCCCACACACTGCCCGACATCACGCCGGTGTAGACCACGTCGAAGTGCACGCGGAAGACGTAGCTCTGGTTCGATGTGGTGTTGTTGATGGGGTTCGACAGATCGAAGGTGAAGCGCGACTGTCCGCTTGCCGGCACCGTTCGCACCGGTGCGGTCGCGGTCGAAGCGAACGACGCGGCGACGTCCGGAGAGCCGGAGAGTGTGGTGATCGTCGGGGTTCCGGTCGCAACGAGTCCCTCGTGCGAGAAGGTGTCGACGATCGTCGGCCAGTAGGCGACTTCGTGCGCGGGCACGGTGACGTTCAGGTCGTAGCCAAACGTCTCGCCGATCGTGAACGGGCCGGCCGGTCCGCTCTTGGCGATCGTCAGACCGTCGGTGTGGATGGTCGCAACATCGGTGTTGTCGTCGGCCGGGTTGCTCGTGCCGGGAGTCACGCGGCCATCCGCAGTCGCGCGTGTGCTGTAGCCGACGGTCGCGGTGTTGGTAAGCGACGAGTTCGCTGCAACGCCGGCGTCGAGCGTGGCAGTGTACTTGACCACGAGCTTCGACCCACCGGGCACCGGCGTGTGCACTGCGCCCTGCAGCAGACGGACGCCGAGATGCCCAGTCGCGCCGTCCCAGCTCGAGACGTAGTCGCTGCCCTCGGCAAGCGAGGCCCCGTCCAGCTTCACGCTGTCGACCACCGGCGCGCTCGCGCGCTCGCCGACGGGTAGCGTGTCATCCACACTCACCTGATCGGCGGCGCCACCCGCGGTGTTGTCGATTGTGATCGTGTAGGGAACCTGTGAGCCGCCCGTGAGCGGACTCGGTGGGCTCACGGTCTTGTCGAGTGTGAGGTGCGGCGCCGTGTAGTCCACAGTCGCCATGTCGCGCGCCGAGTACGGCGTCCCGAACGTGTTGACGCCGGTGAGCTTCCACATGTTCGCGACGATCTCGCCGTCGGTGACGGCCGGGACGTCGTCGAGGTGCACGTCAAACGTCGCCTGCCACCAACCACTGGGCGACACATTGCCGAGATACCACGACACGCCTTGTACGTCGCTGACTGACAGCGTTGTCGGCGTTGAGATGTTCAGCGGCGGGGGCGTGCCGACCGTCGGCGAGGTGAAGTCGCTCGCGCCGGAGTACGTCACATGAAACGTGCCGGGCACAATCGACATACCGACCGGCAGCCAGTCGGTGAGCGCGATGTTGCCCATGTTGATGTCGGAGCGCTCGGGCGATGAACCGTCGGTGGTGTTGAACCGCACGCGAACCGTCGATGTGTCCCCGACGGTCATGGCCACGTTTTTCGACCAGGTTGCCGTCGTTGGGTCGAGCATCTGCTTGCTGATCGTAGGCAGGTGCGTCGAGAATCCCACGCTGTCAGACGACGCGGTGTCGATCGTGGGCCGAGCAGGGTTCACGTTGTCAGACGCCACGCCGCTAATGTCGACGTGGTTGACCATCGAGTCGCCGGAGACGATGGGGTCGCCCGCATAGCTCGGCTCCTGCCAGTTTGTCCCGACCTGTGCCGAGAACGTGATCGTGCCGCTGCTGGTGTTGGGCACCGCGCCGACCGTCCACGTGACGTCGGTCGAGCCGTCCGGATTGTGCAGCACCGATAGCGGGGCCGGATTGGCCGTGGCCGTCGTGAAGTTCTGGCCGTCGGGCAGGTGATCGTGAACGAGCGTCAGATCTCCCGTCGCGATCGCCGAGTAGTACTGCGACGTCGCGTACGTGAGCGTGTAGTTGATGACGGTCCCAAGCCCGCCACTGGTCTTGTCGGCGCTCTTGGCGACCGTGAGCGCGGCGCCGGTGACACTCGCCTGCGCGGTGTCGGTCGCTGGATTCGAGAGCCACTTCGCGCCCAGCTCGGCAGTGTTCACGAACGTCTTCTTTGGACTTGCCGAGGTGATGATCGGTGCACCAGCCGTGGCGGTCGTAAGCGGGCTTGCGTCGTCGCGGTTCACGCCACCGTGGTTCGTGCCGTAGTAGTCGTAGCGGATACCGGCGTCATAGGCGAGTTGCTGCGATGCGCTCGTGGCCATCGTGCCGAGATCCCACACCAGCGTGGTGACGCCGGTGGACCCGTCGCGCGAAACGCTGTCTGGCGCGGGACTCGACCCGTGCGGTCCCAGGTACTCGACGCCGTCAGGAATCGTGTCGGTCACGACGACGCTCTGGCTGGGGCCGGTGTAGTTGTTCTGCACGTCTATCGTGTAGTAGAACGCGCGTGCACCGGTGCCTGTCGCCTGCTCGACGCCGGTGGACTGGTGCGTGGCTTTGGACTTGATGATGATCGGCAGCACATGCGCCGAGGTCGACGTATTCGCCGATATGTCTGGAATCGTCTGGTTCGGGATCGTGTTGCCTGAGGCCGTGACCGCGTTCTGCAGCACGTCGCCGGCTTCCCACGTGGAGTCGCCGGACAGGTCGACGACCATGTCCATCGTGTAGGACTCCTGCGGTGCAAGGTCGCGGATGTTGATGAACTTGACGGTTGTGTCGCCAGTGCCGCCAGCCGTGCTCACCGACGTCGGCACGAGCGCGCCGTCCCCGTCACTTGCCGAGACGAACGTCGCCACACCTTGCGGATCAGGCCGGTTGCTTGAGAGCACGTCCTGCAGCGAGATGTTGTAGGCCTTGTCAGTGGTGTCGGAGTTCTTGACCGTGACGTGGACTGTGGCTTTGCCGCCAAGAAGCGGGCGGCTGCTCACGCTTGCGCTGACGGTCAGCGCAGCGGGCGCCGCCATGGCTGGCGTTGGAGACAGTACGACTGGGATGGTGGTATAGGCGGCGAGCAAAGCCACCGAGGTGATGATGCGAAGGAGCCGATCGAGGAACCCGCGTGCGTTGTGAAACACCATTTGCGTGCCCAAGAGTTCCCTCCGGTGCAGTTGTTGGTCGCGCTCTTGTGCGACCGCGCAGTGGCCTTTGCTTCGGTCCGGCAGATCCCATCCGTGGCCCTACGGATGAGGGTGATACGATGACTCCTCGGTTCACTGGCTTATCGGCGGGAAATGGACGGCACTTGACGTACGTCAACGAGGGCAGCAGTTGTTCCCAAAGACTTCCTGCTTGGCTCAAGCGGCCTGTGGCGCAGCCGGGTCAAGCAGCTTCGGTGAACCGCATACTCCGAGGGCTCGAATTGCACACCGTGTGCCAATCGGCGAAGTGCCCGAATCGGGGTGAGTGTTTCGCAGCCGGGACCGCGACGTTTCTCATCATGGGCGACGCATGCACGCGGGGCTGCAGGTTCTGCGCGGTCGAGTCGCGAACTCCCGTGTCGCTCGATCCCGATGAGCCCCGCCGAGTCGGCGAAGCCGCACGGCAGCTTGGGCTCACTCATGTTGTTGTCACGACGGTGACGCGCGACGATCTGGCCGACGGGGGAGCAGCCCATTTCGTAGCCGTCATCGAGGCACTTCGTGACACCGTGCCCGAGGCGACCGTCGAGGTGCTCACGAGCGACTTCGCCGGTCGACTCGAAAGCGTTGACACGGTTGCGCTGGCCGGGCCAGACGTATTCAATCACAACCTTGAGACAGTGCCGCGCTTGTATGAGGGCGTTCGGCCGGGGGCGGACTACGAGCGCTCCCTTGGGGTGCTCGCGCGCGCGAACAGAGTAGGCTCCGACATGCCAACCAAGTCGGGCTTGATGCTCGGTCTCGGCGAGAGCACCGATGAAGTGCGCGAGGTGATGCGCGATCTGCGACGCGTCGGAATCTCGATGCTAACGCTCGGGCAGTACCTCCGGCCGAGCGCCGCGCACCTTCCGGTTGCCGAGTTCGTCGCGCCGGAGGTGTTCTCGCAGCTCGAGGCTGAGGCGCTGGAGATGGGTTTCTCGGCTGTGGCGAGCGCTCCGTACGTGCGCTCGAGCTACCACGCTGGCGAGATGGTGGAAACAGATCAGCGACGCTAGCGTTTGCCGGATTCTTCGCACCTGCGTTGGGGTATACCAGCCGAGATACTGGTGCGAGTGGCCCTGGGGAGGGGCATTCGCATGTCTCACACTCTAGGGGGAGGATGGCACATGGCTGTCGCAGTGCGTGTTGCCGCGTGGTTTCGAGACTCATTTGGTGGCTGGACTTGGGCGACCGGCGTTGCCTGGAGACGAAGAGTCAAGCGGTTGTCCAAGTCGGTCTATCGCAGGGGTCCGGCCGCACTGCGGCTCTTCATGAGTGGCGTGTTTACCCTCGCTACGGTGTTCGTCGCGCCCATTCCTGTCGCATACGGCGATGGCAGTCCAGGCCACTACATCACCGGAGGCGGTAGCGGTGGTGGTGGCGGCGGCGACTACTGGAATGACCTCGGGGTGTCTCCGAACGGCGGCTCCGGCGCGGCTGGCAGCGGTACCATCACCGGCACATCTGGCGACGATGTGATCTTCGGCGACGGTAGCGGCGGAGGCGGAGGAGGCAGTTCCTTCCGGAACGGTTCTGGCGGATCGGCGGGAGGCGGGGCCGAGACCATCAACGGTGGCGCGGGTGATGACATCATCTTCGGTGATGGTTTCACAGGCGGACCGCGCAGCACCATCAACGGTGGCGCGGGCGGCTTCGGTGGAGGGGGCGGTGGAGGCGGTGCGGAGGACCCGGACGGCAACGGGGGTACCGGGGGGCTGCTTGCCGGCGGAGGCGGAGCGCTATACGACACCACCGTCGGTGCCTCTCAGTACGGCGGCTACTCCGGCGGAATCGATAGCAAGCCGTCTGGCGGGTATGCGGACTGGGACAACCAGTGGGGCGGCAACTCCGCGGTTCCGATCTCCGGAAGCCAGGGTCTCGGCGGCACGGGATACAACATGTGGAGCGCTGGCGGTGGCGCCGGGTTCGGCGGAGACAACAGCATCTACTGCACGAAGAACTCGGGCCAGTGGTACTACACGAACGGGGGAATGCCCCAGTCCAACTACGTCGGCAACGGGTCCAGTGGGGCATTCGAGTGGAACGACTCGACGGGCGGACTTTGGGACTACGTCGATGGCCAAGTGACCAGCGGCGATATCTTCTCGACCACGCCCGGGACCACGTACGGCGTTGGCTCAGGTGCCGACACGATCGATGGCGGAGCGGGTTCGGATGAGCTGTTCGGCCTTGGCGGCAACGATACGTTCAAGTTCGAGCGTGATGACGCCGGGTCTTCGGACACGGACACCATCTGGGATTTCGATCGTCTCGAAGAGAGCGACATGCTCAGCCTGTACGTAGGCGGTGCGCTGATCGGTCCGTCGACGCGCGACGCGCTCATCGCCGCGCAAACCACGAGCGGCTCAGATCGCAGTGTCGTCTTCACGGACGGCAGCTCACATTCCGTCACGATCGTGGTCAAGAACATTGGCCGTGACCTGACAGCTTCGGATTTCAACGCCGCCACCGTGGATCCAGCAACCGTAGTCACGGCCGCGGTCTCTGACGTTACGAGTACGTCAGCGTCGTCGGGCGGCAATGTCACCAGCGAGGGTGGCGACCCTGTCACGGCGCGCGGTGTGTGCTGGGGCACGTCCACAGACCCGACTACTGCGGATTCGCACAGCACCGATGGAACGGGGACGGGTGCATTCACGAGCTCGATCACGGGGCTCTCGGCGAACACGCGATACTACGTGCGCGCCTACGCGACGAACTCGGGCGGAACGTCGTACGGCTCGGATGTGAGCTTCTTCTACGACACTGAAGCTCCCGTGACGACCGCGACCGGTCTCGCCGACGCTGCCGACGAGAGCTGGCGCAACACTTCCGCGACGGTGAGTTTCTCGGCAGTTGACGCGCTCTCGGGTGTGGCTCTGACGCAATACGCACAAGACGGTGGCGGCTGGAACACCTACTCGACCGCCGTTTCCATTGGCGGAGACGACGGGTCGCACGCGGTGACCTACCGATCCACCGATGAGTCGGGCAACGTCGAAGCGACCAAGACCGGCTACGTCAACATCGACACGGTTGCACCGAGCCTCGAAGTCAGCACGCCACCGTCGGGTTGGCAGACAACAGCGCCCGTGACGGTCGGAGCGTCGGCCGAGGACACGAGGTCGGGGCTGGCCGGGATTCGCTACTCGACGAATGGCGCGGCAACGACGGCTACCTACACCGCGCCGGTCGAGGTGAGCACGCAGGGAACGACGACCTTGGGCTATGCGGCGATTGACAATGCGACCAACCAAAGCGCGACTCAGACGGTGTCGGTCAAGGTCGATACGGAGGCTCCGGTCACGACCGCTACCGGTCTTGAGACCTCGCCAGGCGACACCTGGCAGACCTCGGACACGTGGCCGTTCTCCCTATCGGCCACTGACACGGGATCTGGCGTGGTAGCCACGACGTACACGGTGGACGCACAACCGGGCGAACTGTATACCGGGCCGGTTCTGGTGACCGGCGAGGGCACACACACCATCACATACGCGTCAGAGGACGTGGTCGGGCACGTCGAGACCACCCACACCGGCTACATCAACATCGACAGTGTAGCGCCCACCACGACGATTTCAGGTGTGACGGACTCCGTGTGGACGAGTTCGACGGCGGAGGCCAGCTTCTCGGCTACCGATGCCGTCTCTGGAGTCGAGGGTACGCGCTACTCGGTGAACGGTGCGGCGGCCACGACCTACACGGCCGCGTTCTCCCTTGCCGAGGGAACGTCTACCATCGGCTACTGCTCGGTAGACGTGGCGGGCAACGTCGAGGATACGCACACGGTGACCGCGCTTATCGATCGCACACCTCCATCAAGCGTGGCGACAGGACCGACGGGTGTCGCGGGTGTTCCTGCGACCGTGACGATCTCGGCCACCGACGCGCTTTCTGGCGTGGCGCATACCTACTACACGCTCGATGGGGGTTCAACTCACAGCTACACCACTCCGATCGCGATTACCGGCGATGGCACTACGACGGTGACGTATTGGTCGGTAGACGAGGCCGGAAACGTCGAGGACGCTCAGACGCTTGACGTGACCACGAGCGAAGGTCCAACCACGACCATCGACGTGCCCAAGGGATGGGTTGGCTCAGACGAGGTCACCGTAACGATTGAGACCAGTAGTCCAGTGAGTGTCGCGGCGGTTGGCTATTCGATTGGATCAGGTGCTGAGACCAGCTACACGGTGCCCTTCACGATAAGCGACGAGGGGACCACGTCGATATCGGCGTGCTCGACTGACACGAATGGCATGAGTCGAGGAGAAGTGACGGCGACGGTTCGCATCGATCGCACTCCTCCCCAGACCACCGACGATCATTCCGCGACGTACTCGGGTTCGGCGACAATCCATCTGTCTGCCGAAGACACGGGATCAGGCGTGTACTGCACCCGCTATCGTCTCGACTCGGGCGCCGCCGCGACGGGGACGGTTGTGACGGCGTCGACGTCTGGATCCCACACCGTTGATTACTGGAGCGTTGACAATGTAGGCAACACTGAAGACACCGAAACGATCACGTTCTCTGTGGCCTCAGACAGCTACTGGTCTGTCTACCGCTTCCGCAACTTGAAGAACGGCTACTACTTGTGGACCGCAAGCGAGGTCGAGAAGAACAACATTGTGGCCACGATGTCGAAGTACTGGAAGCTTGAAGGCGTGGCCTATCGGATCAATACGACGACCAACACCTCACCGCTGTGGCGCTTCCGCAACTTGAAGAAGGGTTACTACTTCTACACTTCTGATGCGAACGAGAAGAACTGGATCGTGGCCAACCTATCCAAGTCCTACAAGCTCGAAGGAGTCGCCTACAACGTCTCGAGAACGAGCGGCCCTCCGGTCTGGCGTTTCCGCAATCTGAAGAACGGCACGTACTTCTACACCGGGGATGCTGCCGAGAAGGCCACCATCGTGGCCACGATGTCGAAGACGTGGAAGCTTGAGGGAGTTGCCTACCTGATCGCGCCGTAGGGGTACGCGATCCCGCAGGATGTGGGCACACAAGTGCGGCCGTCCCGAGTCTGGGGGCGGCCGCTTCTCGTGTGGTGTCGGTCGCCGCGAAGTGCGCTACCGGTCGCAAGCCCCTACGCTTCTGCGGCGTCCTCGTCGGCAGGGGCTTCTTGGGCAACTTCGACGAAGGCTCCGGAGCAATCTCGGCCCTCGCGCTTCGCCTCGTAGAGCGATTCGTCGGCACCGGAGAGCAGGGCCTCGGGTGTTGCGGCTTGGCCGTCGGCGACGAACGCGCCACCCACGCTGACCGTCAGGTCGATTTCGCGCCCATTCTCTGCATACCGCAGTCGGTGCACGTGGGAAAGGACGCGGTCCGCCAGCGTCTGCAGTGCCTTGGCCGACGTGTTGGGTGCCAGAACGGCGAACTCATCGCCACCGTAGCGAGCAACGACATCGGCCGCGCGAACCGCCTCTTGAAGCGCGTTCGCTATCGCACACAACACGTCATCACCGGTGGGATGTCCGTAGGTGTCGTTGACGTCCTTGAAATGGTCGACATCGACGACGAGCACGCCGAGCGAGTGTCCGTAGCGTTGGGAGAGTGAGCACCACTGAGTCAGCGAGCCGTAGAAGCCTCGGCGGTTGTACAGCCCAGTAAGGGGGTCGCGAGTTGCCAGGGCCGAGAGACGCTCCTGATCGCGATAGGTGCGCGTGAGTACGCGCGCGAGGAACGAGGCCAGGCTCCTGTCGGAGTGTCGCTTCTCGATCTCATGGACGAGGCGCATGACGTGATTTGAGTACGAGTCGCGATGGTGGCTCGTCGGACCGGGGTCGAGCATCTCGATGAGCTCTCCGAACGCCGGGTCGAGCATGAAGAACTCCATGCGGATTGCCATCTCGAGCATGTTGTCTGTTGAGAGTGTGGTCAGATCCGTCTCGAGGAGGATTTTGACCTCATTGGCAGTCTGATTGATCGCATCGAGCAGGTCGGTTTCACCCGGCAATGTCGGTAGCCGACCCTCGGCGTACGCGTCGCGAAGCTCGGTCCACCATCGAACGTGGCCCTTCTCTTCAGTGCTCATTCTCTGGAAGGTGCGCGCAAGCTCAGGATCGGAACAGATGGTCGCGAGCTTCGCGTACGTCTTCTGTGCGGCAGTATCAAGTTCGATGCACCGCTCGAGGATCTCCTGCATTGCACTCCGTTCAAAGGTCGGTGCACGTGCTAAGAAAGTACCCGAATGTGTAGTTCGGCCTGTTCGCGCCGCGTCTTGACCGCATAACCGCGATAGAATGGACGACGCTGGGAACGGATCGAAACATGCAGGGTGTAGCTGGCACACGAGCGGACGAGGGGATTGCCGGTGGACAGCATCGACGAGCTAGACATGTACGAAGCCGAGAAACGGCTGAAGCTATACCGGGAGTACGAGAACGCGCTTTCCAGCTTCCCGTACTACATCGAGACCGAGCTGCGCGCCTACCTTGCCGACAAGGTCGAGGTCGAGCCGGTTCACGCCGAGGGTGGAGTCTACTTCAAGGTGACGCTCATCGAGGCATGGATCTACGAAGCCGAGCGGCTGCAGCGCTTTGTGCCCGAGGTTGTCATCTACGAGGTCGGTCCCGTGCACGTGCAGCGACTTCGCGGTCTGGACGAATAGGCGCATGCCCGAGGTCCCCGCGACGCCTGAAGCTGCCGAGAGGCGCACGCAAGAACTGCGGCGCGAGATCGATCGCCACGTCTACCTCTACTACACGCTTGACGCGCCCGAGATCAGCGATGCGGCCTTCGATTCCCTCATGCGTGAGCTTCAGGAGATAGAGGCGACCTACCCCGAGCTTGTGACGGCCGAATCGCCGACGCAACGAGTGGGGGCGCCGAGGGTGGCCGCAGAGATCAGTCTTCCGACGAGGGTCGTGCTCGGCGCTGAGGGCTCAGCCACGCTTCCAACCACGGTCGTGCGCAGCGCCTCGGCGCCGACGTTCGCACCCGTGCAGCACGCTGCTCGCATGTACTCGCTTGACAACGCCATGGACCTGGGCGAACTGGACGCGTGGCTCGCGCGCATTCGCGGTGTGCTCGGCGAGCGAGCGTGCGAGTTCGTGTGCGAGCTCAAGATCGACGGCAGTTCACTGGCGCTCACATACGAGGGCGGCTCGCTAGCGCGCGCGGCGACCCGCGGTGATGGGCGCGTCGGCGAGGATGTGACCGCGAACGTCCGCACGATTCGCGATGTGCCGCTGCAGCTGCGCGAGGAAGCACTTCTCACCGACGCTGGCTTGGCCCAGGGACAGCTTTTCGCGGGTGGCTCGGCAGGGGTGATCGAGGTGCGCGGCGAGGTCTACATGCCCAAGGCCAGCTTCGCGAAGCTCAACGCCGAGCAGGAGGAGGCGGGCGCGACGCCGTTTGCCAACCCGCGCAACGCCGCTGCCGGCGCGGTGCGGCAGAAGGATCCGACGGTGACCGCATCGCGCGATCTCGCGACGTTCATTTACGCGATCGCCGATCCCCGCGCGCTGGGGCTTGCTCGGCAAAGCGAGGTGCTCGCGTGGCTTCGGCAGGCGGGCTTTCGGGTGAACCCGGACGTCGTGACGTGCGCGGACGCATCGGCGGTACGCGAGTACTGCGAGCATGCGCTTGAGAAGCGCGAGGAACTCGCGTACGAGATCGACGGCGTCGTGGTCAAGATCGACGAACTCACTCTGCAAGACGAACTCGGCTACACATCCAAGGCGCCGAGATGGGCGATCGCCTACAAGTTCCCGCCGGAGGAGAAGACGACGGTGCTGCGCGAGATCCGCGTGCAGGTGGGTCGAACCGGCGTGCTGACGCCGCTCGCCGAGTTCGACCCGGTTACCGTGTCCGGTTCGACCATCGCGCGCGCGACGCTGCACAACGAGGATGAGCTGCACCGCAAAGACGTGCGTGTGGGCGACACGATCGTCGTGCGCAAAGCCGGCGACGTGATCCCCGAGGTAGTCGGGCCGGTGCTCGGCCTGCGTCCGGACGATGCCGTGCCGTGGGAGATGCCGGACACGTGCCCGTCATGCGGCGGGCCGGCCTGGCGTGAGCCTGGCGAGGTCGCCGTGCGCTGCACCAACGTGGCGTGCCCGGCGCAGCGCTTGGAGCGTCTCGCGCACTGGGCGAGTCGCGGCGCAGCCGACATCGACGGTATGGGCTACGAGATCATCACTCGGCTAGTCGACACCGGCGACGTGCTCGACATCGCCGACTTCTACACGCTCACGCGCGAGGAGCTGGCTTCTCTCGATATGGGGCGCGTGCGCCAGGACGGCTCGGCGGTCGTGCTGGGCGAGACGATCGCCACCAAGCTGATGGCCAGCATCGACGCGTCGCGGCATCGGCCGCTTGCGAGGCTGCTGTTTGGGCTGGGCATCCGGCACGTCGGCGCGACGGTGGGCGAGGCTCTGGCAGCAGCGTTCGGAAGCGTCGAGGCGATCGAGGCGGCTGCCGCAGTCGATCCGCCGCAGCCCGGTGAGGGCGTGACGCAGGCCGCCGCGCTCGCCGCCGATCCGCTCGCATCCGTCGAGGGTGTCGGCCCCAAGATCGCCGCGAGCGTGCGCGCGTTCTTCGGCAATCCTGACAATCTCGCGGTGCTTGAGCGGTTGCGCGCGGCCGGAGTCGTCCTTGCCGAGGAACGCCGAGAGCCTGAGCGTCCGCAAACGCTCGAGGGGATGACGTTCGTGCTCACGGGAGCGTTGTCGCGCTACACGCGCGAGGACGCTGGCGCCGCGCTCAAGGCACTCGGCGCGAAGGTGAGCGGTAGCGTGAGCAAGAAGACGTCGTTCGTGGTGGCCGGCGACGAGCCCGGCTCGAAGTACGACAAGGCGCTTGAACTTGGTGTGCCGGTTCTCGGCGAAGATGACCTCGAGCGCGTCCTTGCGACCGGCGAGGCGCCTGGTGCGGGCGAGCAGCCGACCGGGGATGAGCGACCGGCCCCTGAGGCCGGCCGATGAGCCCTCAAACTCAAGCGCCCGCGGGCCCCCTCGCACGACGCACCGCCCGAGCACAGGCTGCGAGTGCCCGTCGCCTGCGCGGTGACATGCGTTTCGTGCGCGTCTACGTGCTCGCGACCAATCGCATCATGCGCTACAAACCGCATCCCGCGTCTGTCTCGGCACCAGATGACCCACGCTCGGTCGTCGATCGCATCGAGACCGGACTTGCCGAAGAGGCGCATCGGTATCGCCTCATCGGCTGGAGGCTGTTTGCCAGAAGCCATGCCGCAACACGCAAGCTCGCGACCGAGTATCGGAGGCTCGCCGACGCATCCGCAGCCGACCGACCGGCTCTTGCCGAGGTCTTGTCGGATGGGGCGCATCCTCGGGCCGCGTTTGTCGCGCGCCACAGCGAGGCATTCTCGGCGTACGCTGAGCTCATGAATTCCGACGAGCGCGCATGAGTGCCAAGAGCGCACATCTCACTTTGCGGCCTGAGCTCTGCAACGAGTGCGGTGCGTGCGTGGATGCGTGTTCTCTTGGCGCCGTGCGCGTGGGTGCGGGCCTCATTGTCGTGGACTGGCGTGCATGCAACGACTGCTACGCGTGCGTCGACGTGTGCGATCGCCACGCGATCCAGCGGACGGTGGTTCCGCTGCGTTCGACGGCCGTTCCAGCGGCAGCGGTTGCTCCGGGCGATGTAGCGAAGGTCGTCGTGGGGTCGCGTGCGGAGGCCAAAGCCGTCCGCAAAGCTGCCGAGCAATCCGCGAAGCAGGCGTCGCGAGCTGCTACGAGGGCCGCCTCGGGCAAGAGGCCGTCTGTGCGGCGCGGCCAGGCGAGCGACTCGGATGCCGCGCCACGCGCGCTCGCGGGGGCGGCGAGCGCCGTTGCGTCTCGCGATCCGGTGACCGCGACGGATCCGCCTGCGAATGCGTCAAGCGCAGCTGCATCCCGCGATTCGACGGCGGCCTCAGGTTCTGTCGTGAACGCAGCCCGGTTCTTCTTCCGGCACGCATCGACTAACGGCGCACTCGCCGACGATCGCGCGTCTTCTGACGATGGTGGACCGGCCGTCGTCGGTAGTCGGCCGGTTCTTGGGACCGTCAGATGGACGCTTGTGGACGCCGGTCTCATTGCCGCGGTGTTGGCACTGTGTATCGTCGGCAAGAATTCCGTCATGGTGATCCCGGCGATCTCCCTGATGCCGTCGGCAGGTCAGGCCTTGACGCGTGCGGGCGTGCTCGCGACCTACTATGCAATCCAACTCGGCGCTCTGGCGCTGCTGGCGGCGCGACATGGCAAGCCCTTGATGAGAGCGTTCGGGCTGCGCACAGACGAGGCGGACCGTGGCAGTGCGGCTGGCCGACCCTCAGCGTTTGTGTCGGCGGGACTTGTTGTGCTGGCGCTAGTTGGGGTCGAAGTGGTTGCGGTGGCCTACGGCCTGCTGATGCAATCGCTGGACTTGAGGGAGCCCATCAGCCTGTCGAGCGATGTCTCGGCGGTCTTTGGTGGAGGTAACCTTGGGCTCCTTGTGGCAGCTGCGCTGGTCGCCGTTGTCGCTCCGCTCGTGGAAGAGCTCGCGTTTCGCGGGACGATTATGACCGCTCTCGGCAGTCGAATGAGCATGTGGCCAGCCATTGGGATCTCGGCAGTTCTGTTCGCGGCGTATCACGCGAGCGTGTGGCTGTTCTTTCCGATGCTGGTGCTTGGCGTGGCACTCGGATGGCTCGCGTGGACTCGGCGTTCGTTGTGGCCGGCGATTGCGATGCACGTGCTCTACAACGGACTTGCGGTGGCGGCGGCGTTCTTGGTGGCGAAGTAGGGCGTCGGCGG
>CAZIPN010000039.1:0-14316 GCA_964541225.1 uncultured Eubacteriales bacterium | reverse complement strand
GCAAACGTCCCGCTCACAGAGACTACACCCGCAGGCAGAAGCGATGTGTGACGAGTGATGAGCGCTTCCCGCGCGCCGTCGTCGATCACGATCTCGCCCACCGCGCTTCGCCCAAGCGCGATCCACAGTTTGCGCGCCGAAAGCGTGGCTTCCCCGCTGGCGAACAGCGTGCCCACCGACGTGCCCGCAACCGCGTCGGTGACGACATGCTCGCGCCGACCATCGCAGATCACCATCGGGATGCCAGCCTTCATCAGCATGTTCGCTGCCTCCAGCTTCGTGGCCATCCCGCCGCTCCCGTGATGGCTGCCAGTGCCGCCGGCAGCCGCAACAAGATCGTCGGTGAGTTCGTCGACTTGCGCGAGCAGCTTCGCTTCTGCCGACAGACGCGGGTCCGCATCGTAGAGACCCGCGATGTCGGAGAGCAGCAGCACCAGATCGGCTGCCACCATCGTGGCAACGAGTGCGGCAAGCGAGTCGTTGTCGCCGAAGCGGATTTCGTCGACAGCCACCGTATCGTTCTCGTTCACAACCGGCACGGCGCCAAGTGTAAGCAGCCGCTCGAACGTGTCGCGCGCGTGCAGAAAGGACTCGCGATGACCCGTGTCGTGCCTGGTCAGCAGCACCTGACCGATCGTGATGTCGTGTTCGGCGAAGAGCGTCTGGTACGTCTCGGCGAGCGCAACCTGGCCGACGGAAGCCGCCGCTTGCAGACCGGGGATGTCTGCGGGTCGCTCGGCAAGCCCGAGGCGCGAGATGCCTGCCGCAATGGCACCGCTGGAGACGAGCACGACCTGCACACCCGCCGAGACAACCTCGGCGACCTGCGCGACAAGCGAGGCGACGAACGCGCGATCGATCCCGCCGTCCTCGCCCGTGAGCGTTGAGGAGCCTACTTTGATGACGATTCGCCGTGTGTCAGCCACCGCTCTGCGCGTCCTCTCCTGTTCCCGAAGCCGTCGTGACACCCTGCGACGCCGAGGTGCCCCTGGCGCCTCTCGACGCGCCCGAGCCCTCGCTTGGGACAGGCTCGTCCTCGATGTCTGCGACCTCACCGTCGCGCTGTAGCGCTCCTTCGAACTCAAAGGCCCGGCCCGCGATGCGAATCTCGTCGCCGTCCACAGCGCCAGCTTCCGTGAGCGCCTTCTCCACACCTGCCTTGACCAGCCGCTTCTGCAGAAACGCAATCGCTTCTTCGTTGCCCCACTCGGTCATGATGACCATGCGCTCGATCCCTCGGCCAGTCACCTCGAACACATGCCCGCCGAGATTGGCGACGTGGAAGGTGTGCTCGTCGCTGGTCTCGTGCTTCCACACCTTCTGTGGCGCCACCTCGGCAGGGACCGCCGCGCGTCTGAGCTCAAAGACACGCTCCGCCACCGAGCGCATCATCGCATCGAGCCCGGCCCCGGTCACCGCCGAGACCTCGAAGTATGGCGCACCGTCAGCATCCGCCCGCTCGCGCAAGCGCGCGGATGCATCCTCGGTCCCCGCAACGTCCGCCTTGTTGCCGACGACGATGCGCGGGCGCTCGGCAAGCTCGGCCGCGTGCAGTGCGAGTTCGCGGTTGATGACGTCGTAGTCGCCGAGCGGATCACGCTCTTCCCAGCTGCCCGAAAGGTCCACCACATGGATGATGAGCGCGGTTCGCTCGATGTGACGCAGAAAGGCATGGCCAAGGCCCTTGCCCTCGCTCGCGCCCTCGATGAGACCCGGCACGTCGGCCACGACAAAAGACCGCTCGCCCGCCTTCACGACGCCGAGGTTGGGCACGAGGGTTGTGAAGGGGTAGTCGGCGATCTTGGGCCGCGCCGCGCTCATCCGCGCAATCAGCGAGCTCTTGCCCGCACTCGGCATGCCGACAAGCGCCGCGTCGGCCATCAGCTTCATCTCGAGTTCGATCCAGCGTTCCTCGGCAGGTTCGCCGAGCTCCGCAAACGCGGGTGCGCGCCGAGTCGGGGTCACGAAGTGGATGTTGCCGCGCCCGCCAAAGCCGCCGTGCGCAACCACCAGCTGCTGCCCCGCATACGTCAGGTCGCCGAGCACCTCGCCCGTCTCGGCATCTCGACAGATCGTGCCGAGAGGAACCGTGAGCACGATGTCCTCACCGTTGGCGCCGTGGCGAATCTGGCCCTTGCCGTGGATACCGCGCTCGGCCTTGAAGTGGTGCTTGAAGCGATAGGCGATGAGCGAGGAGGCGCCGGGGTCCGCCTGCACGATCACGTTGCCCCCGCGGCCGCCGTCCCCGCCGTCAGGACCACCTTTGGGCACGTGGGCTTCTCGGCGAAAGGACATGCATCCCGCGCCGCCATCACCGCCCTTGACGTGGATCTTCACCTCGTCGATGAACACAGAAATGCGCCCGCTCCTTCTGGGCGATTCTCGCCCCAGTCATCTTATACGAACGAACCCCCCGCTCTGCTGGTGAGAACGGGGGGCTCGCGACAATCACGTAGGTGCGTCGAAGAGTCCTCTAGGCCACGAACGGTCGCACGTGGACGCGGCGCTTCAGGCCGCGCGTGAACTCGACGGTGCCGTCGATCTTGGCGAACAGCGTGTCGTCTCCGCCACGCCCGACGTTCTCGCCAGGATGAAAGTGTGTGCCGTGCTGGCGAACGATGATCGTGCCCGCCGAGACTTCCTGACCAGCGAAGCGCTTGACGCCGAGGCGCTGCGCGCGTGAATCGCGGCCGTTTCTGGTGGAGCCGAGACCCTTCTTGTGTGCCATTTCTCTCGATCCCTGCCCTTACTCGTCCGCGTCCGGCTTGTCGGCCTTGGTGGATTTGGTGGTCTTCGATGTTCCAGTGGACTTGGCGGTCCCCGTGGACTTGGCGGTCCCGGTGGACTTACGCGTCCGCGGAGCCTTGGCCGGCTTGGCGTCCTCGTCAGCCTTCGCGGCCGACGCGTCTTCCTTTGCCTCGGTCGCCTTCGTGCTCTTGGCAGCTGCAGCGCCACTAGCAGCTTTCGTGGTCTTGGCGGCAGCGCCCTTGGCTGGCGTCTTCGGAGCGGCGGCTTTCGTCGCGCGTGCCGGTTTCGCCGGCTTGGCGGCCTCGGCTTGCTCGGCCTGCGCGGGCTTCTCGGCGGCCTTGGCCTTGGACGCGGCAGGCTTCTTGGCGCTTGCTGCAGGCTCGGCCGCTTCGGCTGCCTTCGGCGTCTCGGCGGGCGTCTCGGCGGCCTTCTCGGCGGCCTTGGCCTCAGCCTCCGCTGGCTCCTCGACCTTCTTGCCGCGCGTGGTCTTCTTGGCACCACCCTGCGCCGACACGTCGGTGATCTGAACCTTGGTCAGTTCCTGCCGATGGCCCTTGAGCCGCTTGTATCCCTTGCGCTTCTTGAACTTGAACACGATCACCTTGTCGCCCTTGAAATGCTCGATCACTTCACCGGTGACGGTAACCGAGGCGAGCTCTTCGGGATCAACGACGATCTTATCCTCGTCGGCAAGAAACACCGCGTCGAAGGTGACCTTCTCGCCTGCGAGCGCGGAAAGCTTCTCAACGGTGACGACGTCACCGGCTGCGACCTTGAGTTGTTTGCCGCCGGTGGCGACGATTGCGTACATGCGAGGACCTTTCGCTCGGATCAATGCGCGAGGGGAAATGTTAGCAGGGCACCCTGCTAGCGTCAACGAGAACTGCCCGCCCCGTCCGCCCTACTCAAACGCTCGGCGCAACAGACCCGTGCGACCCTCGATCAGGATGCGCACCTCCGTAGCGTCAGCTTCCTCATCCGGCACGATGGAGACTTGCTTGCCAGTCTCGGCACGAAGGGTGGCAGCGACGTTGAGGCCGGGTGCAGTGATGAGCTCGTATGTGGCTGGATTCAGGCCAAAGAGATACGCGTGCGAACGGCCGCTGCGAAGAACCTCTCGCATCCGGCGCTCAACGGCGATTCGCCGAGTCACGCGCGACACAACCCGACCCTCACCCCCACACGCCGGGCACGGCTCGGTGAGCACGCCGTACAAACCGTCCGTCACGTTCTTGCGAGTGATCTCGACCAAGCCGAGCCTGCTGATCTCGCTCATGCGCGTCTTGGTGCGGTCACGCTCCAGCGCCTTGCTGAGTCGGTCGACGAGCGCTGTCTTGCTCGCCGTCTCCTCCATATCGATGAAGTCGATGATGATGATGCCGCCGATATCGCGAAGCCGCAGCTGGCGCACGACCTCGTCGGCAGCTTCCAGGTTCGTGCGCAGGATCGTCTCCTCGAGGTTCTTCTTGCCGACAAACCGCCCCGTGTTCACGTCGATGGCGGTAAGCGCCTCGGTCTTGTCAATCGTCAGGTAGCCGCCACTTGAGAGCGCGACCGTGCGCCTCAGTGCGCCATCAATGGTCGCCTGGAATCCGTACTGGTCGAAGAGCGGCACCGGATCCTTGTGGAGCTGCACACTGCGCACGAGCTGCGGCGACGTCTTCTTCAGAAACGACGTGACCTTCTCGAAGGTCGCGCGATCATCAACCACAAGCCGACGAAACTCCTCCGAGTACACGTCGCGCACCAGGCGCAACCCCAGGTCCATCTCGGTGTAGATGACCTCCGGCGCAAGCGCCTCGGTGGCCTGATGGCTGACGCGCTTCCACAGCCGCATCAGAAACTCCAGGTCGCTCGAAAGATCGCGCTCGCTGGCCCCCTGAGCCACCGTGCGCACAATCACGCCCACATCAGACGGCGCGTAGCGAGTCACGATGTCGTGCAGCCGATCGCGCTCTTCCTCGCCAAGCTTCTTCGACACGCCGACAAACTCCGAAAACGGCATCAGCACGAGGAAGCGTCCCGGCAGCGAGATGTCGGTCGTCACCCGCGCGCCCTTGGTGCCCATGGCGTCTTTGACAACCTGCACCATGACTTGCTGGCCGGTCTTGAGCAGCGACTGGATCTCTCGGC
The DNA here is from genome assembly GCA_964541225.1 of uncultured Eubacteriales bacterium. Taxonomy (GTDB): domain Bacteria; phylum Actinomycetota; class Coriobacteriia; order Anaerosomatales; family JAAXUF01; genus CAZIPN01. The sequence goes on along the minus strand of CAZIPN010000039.1, from coordinate 9,435 downwards.
GAGGCAGGCCTTCTACACCCTCGGGGGCGACAATCTCGTCCACGTACAGAAACGCGTTCTTCTCGTGGCCGATGTCGACGAAGGCCGCCTGCATGCCGGGCAGGATATCGGTCACCCTGCCCAAGTAGACGTTGCCGACTGCGCTGCGCTTTGGCCGCTCTATGTAGAGTTCGACAAGCTCACGATTCTCGAGAAACGCTACGCGCGTCTCATTGGAATCGTGCGAGATAAGCATCTCGCGATCTAGCTCCGCCACTGCTCGCAACTCCCGTCACAACGGACACGCCCAACTACCCTCTTCCTGCTCAACGAGGATGTCTGTGCGTGTCGTGTGCGCAACCGACGCATCTAGCGATGCGGCTTCGAGAGCGGTTCTGACGAGAGCTTCGGGGCGGAGGGACCCTTCGGGTCCGATGCGGACGGTGAGCTCGACTTCGCTACCGCCTGCCGACTCGCTGACACGCGTCTCTTCCGGGAGACTACGCGCCAGGTCGAAAACCTTCTGCTTGCCCTTGTGCGTCATCGAAAACGTTCCCGAATCCACGAAGCGCTTCAGCGCTGCGCGCACTTCTTCTGCCGAGGACTCCTTTCCGTCAACCTCTACCTTGTATCTGGCTATTGTCAGCGTTGCCGCGAGCGAGGACTTCGAATCGGCCACGAAAGCTGCCGAGATCGGTGCCAGCCCATCCGGCATCGCGTTTCTCAAAGACATGAGCAATCTGCTTGCGTCAGTGTAGCGCGTCAACCAAATATCGTAGTACTCCTTCTCACCAGCGGTTCCAACCGGCAATGCTGGTCCGAACGCGATCTTTATGTGGGGAGCAAATCCCCTCGTGACCGCATAGGGAAGATCGGCTCGGCGAACCCCTCGCTCAAGCGCGTGAATCACTTCAAGGTGTGAGAGCCACCGCAGCCGTCCGGTCTTGACGTAGGCTACGCGCAGCCGAAACTCCCCCTCAGCCACGCGATTCACCCGCCAACATCACCGCGGCGTCAAGCTCGGTGCACGCATCACAGCCGGTGCACCCCTCGAAGCTGCAGTCGGCCGTTCGCTGGGCGTTCATTGCGCGATCACGCTCTCGTACGAGGTAGGAGGAGGTCACTCCCGCCGAGATATGCCCCCACGGCAGCGCATCGCCCGGGTTGCGTGGCGTGCTCGCGATAGCTTGCGCGTCGATGCCAGCCGCCTCGAAGGCCTCGCGCCAGCGTTGAAGCTCGAATTGCTCGCTCCACGCGTCAAAGACCGCGCCCGATCGCCATGCGGCCTCGATCGCGTCGGCCACCTCCCGCCCCCCTCGCGCCACGACGCCTTCGACGAAGCTAGTCTCGGCGTCGTGCCAGTGCAGCTCGACACCCTTCCTCGGCATACACTCACGCAGGATCGCCTGTCGGCGGCGGATCTCATCGAAGTCGATCTGCGGTTCCCACTGGAATGGCGTCAGCGCCTTGGGGACGAATGTCGAGACGCTCACCGCCACCCGCACCGCGCCGCGCTGCTGAGCGGGAGCAGCCTCTCGCGCCACGCGAAGCACCATGCCGACAAGCTCACCGATGCCACGCACGTCGTCGTCGGTCTCGGTCGGCAAGCCGATCATGAAGTAGAGCTTGACCCGTCGCCAGCCAGATTCGAATGCGCGCCGGACGGTATCGAGCAGGTCGTCTTGGGTGACGTTCTTGTTGATCACATCGCGCATGCGCTGCGTGCCAGCTTCCGGCGCAAGCGTCAGCCCGCTCTTCTTCCCGCCTGCCGAGACAAGCTGAGCCATCTGCACGCCGAACGCATCAACACGCAGGCTCGGCAGCGAAATCGAGACGCCGGTCCCAGCAAGTCTGCGCTGGAGTCGCCGCAGCACGTCGGCCAGCTGACTGTGATCGGTCGTCGAGAGCGACGTCAGGCTCACCTCGTCGTATCCAGTGCATGCCAGCCCAGCAACCACGTCGCGCACGATCGCGTCGGCGTTTCTCTCGCGCACCGGCCGATAGACCATACCGGCCTGACAGAAACGGCATCCACGTGTGCAGCCGCGCAGCACCTCCAGCGCCAGGCGGTCGTGAACGACGTCCATGTACGGGACGACGCCACACATCGGCGCGGGAGCTGCGTCAAAGTCCGCGACCACGCGCTTCTCGACTACTGGCAGCGCACGCGAACCGGCAACTGGTCGAGTGCCGAGATACGCGCCGTCCTCCGAATGCGCAGCCTCGTAGAGCGAGGGCACGTAGACGCCGCGCACCTTGCCGAGCGCGTCGAGCGTCTCGGCTCGAGAGAGCCCCGCGCTCTTGGCCGCGCGATGCACCGCCACGATCTCACCGATGGCCTCCTCGGCCTCGCCGATGAGGATCGCGTCGAAGAACGGGGCAACCGGCTCGGGATTGTACGCACTCGGCCCGCCACCCAAAACGATCGGATCGTCCTCGCGACGCTCTGCGCAACGAAGCGCGATGCCGGCCAGATCGAGCGCTTCGAGGATGTTGGTGTAGGTGAGTTCGTACGGAATCGTGATCCCTACGAGGTCGAACTCACGAACCGCCGAGCAGGACTCAAGGGCGAACAGCGGTACGTCGTGTGCGCGCATCTCGGCAGCCATGTCGAGCCACGGCACATACGCACGCTCGGCAGCCACTCCCTCTAGGGTGTTGAGGACGTGGTAGAGAATGGCCAGCGCGCTGTTCGCCTGGCCAATCTCGTAGGTGTCGGGGTAGACCAGGCACGCTCGATACGCCGCGTCCGTGTCATGCCGAGCACCCCACTCGCCGTCGATGTAGCGGCTCGGCCGCGCGACCCGGCCGAGCAGAGGCTCGATCTCGGGCCACAGATCGGTCCGCGTCACTGCGCGTCGGTTCCCGCGTGAGCCGGCAGGGATTCCTCGGCAGGCAGTCCGCGACCGAAACGCTCGCGGGCGCCCTTGACCGCTTTGTCGCGAGCGTCCTTGACGCGATGCGCCACGCCAGCGAAGTCGCCGCCTTCCTCGAAGTACTCGAGCGCGGCGTAGCCCATCGCGAGCGTACCGGAGTAGCCGATCCCGGCTTTCACGGCCCACCCGAAGCCTGGGATCAGGTCGAGAAGCTGGCGCGCGAGAGCTCGCAGGGTGAATCCCCCGCCGACAATGACGGCGAGTTCCTTGATGCGCTCAGCGCCCAGGGGCTGTCCGTAGGCAGCCGCGATCTGCAAGATCATCTTGGCCTGGTTCGCGGTCATGAGCGGCATGTCGGCACCGGGGATCACCGCCACGAAACCGATGATGCCGTTCTGGAATGCCGTAGCCTTCACTGATTCCTCGGCGACGGCCCGGCGCATGAACGCGAAGTTGTGCGCGAGCGCCAGGCGCTTGCCAGCGATGCGATCGGCAAGCCACGCGCCCAGCCCATGTACGACTTCGGCAGGTTCCTCGGCGACGATGGTGTCCAGCAGCGGCTGACCGAGACGATGCGCGACATCAGCCGCGTGATCGCTGAGAGCCAGCGCCGCCGTGGGCACGAACTTCTCGCGCGCAGCCACAAGCGAGCGCTCGAGCGCCGTCCCCGGACCAGCCAAGGCGACAACCGCATCGACGGCTGGATCGATCAGCAGCGTCTCGCCAGGCGCGCACGCCTCGATGTGCAGCATCGCGCCGCCGGTCTGAGGCTGCAGCGCCTCGCGGACAGCCTCGACGAGCGCGTCAGAAGCCTCGACATCGACAAACACCGCGATGCGCACCTCGCGCTCGCGGTCTTCGCGCAGCTTGTTGCCGGAGTTGATGATGTCGCGTACGTCGATCGGCAGCTTCATCGATAGTCCCCTCGGCGAGCTAGTACCCGGGCACACCACGTCGGCGAGTCCAGACTGACAGAACCATGCCCATCGCCATCAGGTTGGTGACCATGAATGACGAACCGAAACTCATGAACGGAAGCGGAATGCCCGTGATGGGCATGAGCCCCATCGTCATGCCCATGTTCTCAAGAATCTGAAACGTCCACATCGACATGATACCTGCGACGATCAGTGAACCGAACAGATCGCGGGATTGCGCGGATATCTCAAGTGAAACCACGAGCAGCACCAAGTACAGCCCGAGAAGCAGCACGCCGCCGAGAAAGCCGAGTTCCTCGCCTGTGACCGAGAAGATGAAGTCGGTGTGCTGCTCGGGCAGAAATCGCAGGTTGCTCTGCGTTCCCGATCGCAGGCCGGCTCCCGTGAGCTGCCCGGAGCCAATCGCGATCTTGGATTGCTCGAGGTTGTAGCCGGCACCTTTGGGATCTCGGCTGGCATCCACAAACACAAGCAGCCGGTTCATCTGGTACTGCTTCACGAGCACGCTCGTATCCGCGATGGATTGGACGGTGCTTGCCGACGTGTCCCCCTTCGCGGCCTTGACCGCCGCCACATACGCAGGATTGTACGGGCCACGCTGCAGCGTCTTGTTGAGCACCTCATTCAGGCCGAAGACGGTGACCACGAGTAGCGCGCCGCTCAGCCCCAAGATGATGAACCACCTCGGGCTGAGTCCGCCGATCAGAAGCATGCCTGCCGAGATCGCCAGAAACACCATGCCGGTGCCCAAGTCCGGCTGAGCCAGAATCAGCACCAGCGGAATCGCAATAATGCTGAGTATGCGCGCGACATCGCGGGGTTTGTCGATCACCCCCTTGTATGACGCGATGATGGCGGCGATAGCCACGATCGTCACCAACTTCGCGGGCTCGGAGGGCTGGAAGAGCCGGAAACCTCCGACGGCGAGCCACGAGGCCGCGCCGTTAACTCGCGCTCCGATGCCCGGAAGTCTCGGCGAGATGATCAGGAGTGCGTCCAGCACGACGAGCGGGCCAACCCACCCTTCGAGCTTGCGGTAGTCAAATCCCCACGCCACCACAAGCGGCACCATCCCGATCGCGATGCCAAGGAGCTGGCGCGCGTACAGCCCGGAGCCGCCCTTCATCCCCGAGGTGGCGGACTGAACCATCAGGCACCCCATGACAAGCAGCGCGGCTCCGACCGCCACGAGCGGCCAGTTCACGAACCAGAGGCGTCGTCTTTCATTCATGACATCACCTCGATGTGTCTGTTGCGCTGACGTGTGTGATCTTCTCGCCGAGCAACGCACCGAATATCTGCCGAGCGGCCGGTCCCGCGATCGACCCGCCGTGCCCACCCTGCTCGACGAGGACCGCCACGGCGTACTTGGGTTTGTCGGCAGGGGCGAAGCCGACGAACCACGCGTAGTCGTCCTTGCCCGCCACCTGCGCCGTGCCGGTCTTTCCCGCGACCTTCACCGGAAAACCCGCGAACGCCCCATAGCCGGTGCCGCCTTGTTGCGTCACGGCCACAAGCGCGCTCTTCATAGTCGCCAGATTGCTTGCCGATGTCTTGCTGTCGAAAGCCACCTTCGGCTTGTATGAGAGCACGGTCTTGCCATCCGGAGCGAGCACGCGCTCCATGATATGCGGCGTCATGACCTTGCCGCCGTTAGCGATTCCCGCGTACGCGTCGGCAAGCTGGAGCGGCGTCACCAGCAGGTCGCCTTGTCCGATCGCAAGGTTAACCTCGTCGCCAGGCTGCCATTTCTGCAGCTCAGGGTAGTTCTGAAAGTAGCTGAGTTTCCAAGCCGCATCAGGCACTCGGCCACTCAGCTCGCCAGGAAGATCGAGGCCAGAATGTTCTCCAAAGCCGAACCTACGCGCGTACTTCTGCAGCTTCTCCCCTCCATCTTTGTAGAAGAGATAGCCCACGTGATAGAAGTAGCTGTCGCATGAGTCCCGCACGGCAGTGTGAAAGTCCTCGATCCCGTGACCTGCATGATTCCAGCACCATTTCGCCCACGGCTTGCCCATCTCAGTCCAGCGACCCACGCAATCCACGGTGGTGTTCGGGGTGATCAGATGGTTCTGAAGTGCCCCCAGCCCCGTCATTGCCTTAAACGTTGAGGCCGACGGATACAGGCCCGAAATCGCCCGATTCGTAAGTGGGTCGTTGGATGCAGTTGCCGTAAGCGACGCCCACTGTTTGTCCGTCATTCCGTTCAGAAACATGCTCGGGTCATATGCCGGCACGCTTGCCATCGCAATGACATCACCGGTATGCACGTCGATGGCCACGGCCGCCCCGGCATGTGCATTCGAGAACTTCGCTTTGTGCGCATCGTCGAGCGCTTGCGCGAGCGCGTGCTCCGTCACCGCCTGAACTTTGGAGTCGATCGTCAGCACGACATCGTGCCCGGGAGTCGGCTCCGTGTTGCTCAGTACTCGTTGAGGTCTTCCCTGCGCATCGATCTCAACAACGCGCTCACCACGATCGCCCTGCAGGACCTTCTCGAATTCCTCCTCGGCACCTGCCTTGCCGACAATGTCACCGTACTTGTAGCCGTTGGGCCCGGATGCCGCGATCTGGTCCTCGGACACCTCGCCTGTGTAGCCCAGCACATGCGCTGCAAGCGTGCCTTTCGGATAGCGCCGGATAGGCTCGGGCCGCACGTCGACGCCCTTGAACAGATCGGGGTGCTCGGAAATGTAGGCGACGGCTTGCTCGGACGCCGATATAGCAACCATCCGTGGAGCAAGCGCCTGCTCCTTGACACTGAACGCCTTCTTCTCGACATCGGTTTCAGGCATGCCGAGGACCGTTGCGAGCCGTTCGAACAGACCTGAGTTCTTGACGCGCTTACCAGAGCTCGTCACGTATGAGAACGCCGGGTCGACGTAGACCGCCATGGTGGACTTGTTCGCAACAAGCAGGCGCCCCTTGCGATCAAGAATCCGCCCACGCGGAGCCGACACCGTGTAGGAGCTGACCCTGTTGGCGACGGCCGCTTTGGCGTAGTCCTCACCGTGAAGAACCTGCATCGACCACAGTTTGGCCAACAACACGCCCAACACGCACAGCATCACAATGCCGAACGTCGCATATCGACCTTTGAGCTGTTGCTGGAAGCTAGGCAATCACAGTCCTTCTTCGGATGTGCGACCGCGACAACACGACCGGAGGCGTCTTACGCCAACCGCCGAAACGTCGTCATGGGGCGGTCTTGGCGCAAGAAACGCGCCAGCCACGGATAGACGAGCAGAGCAAGCGCCGTGTCATAGAGCGCCTCTGGAAACATCTTCGTGAAAAACGTCAGCACCAGCGGTCCTCCGGCGCCGAGCAGGTCCAAGAACAGACCGTAGGCCAACGCCGATGCCAGTGATGCGATCGCAAGCACGGTGAGTGGGAGCAGCCACCCCTCGGCAAACATGTTCTCGTGCAGCAGGCCGGCCATGTAGCCGATCACCGTGAGCACCAACACCATCGGACCGACCGGTCCTGAGCCCAGGAGGTCGAAGATCAATCCCGCAGCGAAGCCCGCAGACGCGCCCGCCACCGGTCCCTCAACGAGTGCGAGAGTGACAACGACCAGAAGCAACACATCAGGCACTACCCCTGCGATCGCAATGTAGGGCGCAAGCCCAACCTGCAGAAGTGCCGCAGCCAAGATCGCGGCAGCCGTGGGGAGCACTCGGTTCATCATTCGCCATTCCCCGTCTCAGTACTCGAGGATGCGCCCACCAAAATGAGCACTTCTTCGCTGCCGCTCAGATTCGCCGATGGCGTGAGCACAATGTCCTGGTACAGGCTCGACGGCAGATTGGTCACGTGTGTGACCTCGCCGACCAGCAGCCCCTTCGGATAGACCCCGCCCATGCCCGACGTGATCACAACATCTCCAGCCTTGACCGTGGTTTCGTGACTCACGAAATCCATAGAAAGGCTTCCGTCGATCGCACCGTGCACGATCCCATAGCCGCGATTCGACTGGATCATCGAGGCCACTCCGGACCCCTGATCGCTAATCAGACGCACTTTCGCCGAGTGCGCGGTTACGTCGATCGTCTGCCCAATCAAGCCGCCAGAAGCGCTCGCCTCCGTCGCACGCTGTGGGATGGGACCGAGCGCGCCAACAACGGGCATCCCCTCGTGAACGCCATCGGCGGTTCCACGGTCGACCGTGATCACGCGGTCGTATTGCGTCGGACGCCCGATAACGTGCGCCCCGAGTGCCTTGAGCTTGGCCGCTTGGGCGAAGTTCACGAGTGACTGCAGCCTCGCGTTCTCCAAGCGCGCTTCTTCAAGCGCGGCTACTGTGTTTCGCAGCTTCTCATTTTGCTGTTGGAGTGCAACAAACTGGCTGCGTGAGACGCCGAGATCGGCAACCCAGGAGAACACGCCTCGAACGGGGCGCGTGACGAACTCACCGACCATCCCTACAGGCGCAGCCACAGCCTGCACCCCGTCACGAAGACGGTGCACTGGCCCGTGATCGCCCTCGCGATACCACAGTGTCGTCAACACAAGAGACAACACTATGAGCACCACCAGAATTCCGGGCTGAGAAGTTGACTTTTCGGGTTGCGGAAGTCTCATCGCCACCGGGCGTCGGCCAGCCTATCGGCCGCCCTGGAGCACCTTCTTCAACGCGTCGATCTCTTCGAGTGCCTGCGCAGACCCATCAACCACGTTGGTCAAAGCCGAGTCTGAGACGTGAACAGGCATCCCTGTCTCATGTCGAAGCCTTTCGTCGAGGCCCTTGAGCAAAGCGCCGCCTCCGGTGAGCACGATGCCGTACTCCATGAGGTCACTTGCAAGCTCCGGCGGTGTCTGCTCAAGCGTGCCCTTCACCGCCGCGACAATAGCGCCAGTCGGCTCTTCAACGGCCTCTCTGATCTCCTCTGATTCCATCGTGATCGTTCGTGGTAGACCGGTGAGCAAATCGCGGCCTCGCACCTCAACGTCGATTTCCTCCATCAGCGGCCACGCACTGCCGATCTCGAACTTGATCTCCTCGGCGGTTCGCTCGCCGATCAGTACGTTGTACACACGCTTGACGTGACTGATGATCGCGTCATCAAACTCATCGCCGGCGATACGGATGGATTGCGCCACGACAATCCCGCCCAGCGAGATCACTGCCACTTCCGTCGTACCGCCACCAATGTCGACGACCATCGAGCCCGTTGGTTCCTGGATCGGCAGACCGGAGCCGATCGCGGCAGCCATCGGCTCCTCGATCAGAAACGCCTGTCGCGCGCCTGCCGAAATAGTGGCCTCAAACACCGCTCGCTTCTCGACCTCAGTGACTCCCGAGGGAACGCACACCACAACCCGCGGCTTTGGCTGCCACGGAAACCGTTTCACGCGCGTCTTGTTAATGAAGTAGCGAAGCATGGCTTCCGTGACTTCGAAGTCGGCGATTACGCCGTCCTTGAGCGGACGGATAGCAACAATGCTCCCCGGAGTACGGCCGAGCATTCGCTTCGCATCGATACCCACTGCGAGTACTCGCTTGGAATCCTTCTCGACCGCCACAACCGACGGCTCGATGAGAACGATTCCTCGACCACGCACAGAAACCAACGTATTCGCAGTCCCAAGGTCGACGGCCATGTCGCCACCCCAGGAGTTGAAGAACATATCGACAAGCGACA
>CAZIPN010000038.1:0-17265 GCA_964541225.1 uncultured Eubacteriales bacterium | reverse complement strand
ATCTTTGTGGGCAAGTAGCCTCAGGATTGTACCTGCCGCGCTTCGAGCATAACAACACGCATCCGGCGCCAGTCGACCAGGCGGATGAGGTTCCAGCTACTGCAACGTGATGTTGGCCGACAACGGTACGGCTTCGAACCAGGTGTTCCCGGGCTCAAGCCCTACCAGCGATCCATCCGCAGCGAACAAGCGTGGCGGCGATTGGCCGCTGGCTTTCCAGCGACCGTCAATCCGCTGCCCATCACGGAACACAGACATCTGGCCAGACCCGCCAAGCGTCACGTCAAAACCACCACTCGCGACGTCGGCATCGAGTGACGCATAGCGCACCCACAGCACAACGACGTTGGTCGCCGAGATCGGCTTCTTGGTGAGCGCGTCGCGCGATAGTTCATCGGCCACGCTCCGCCGATAGCTCCCCGACCCCTCATCCCAAGCCCATCTCACGTCGTAGCCCCCTGAAAACGGAATCGATACGCCAGCAATCGCACTTGAGGTCGCCTGATTGCTTGCCGAGAAACGCAAGCGCGCCGGCGTGTCCGACGCAATAGCCGACGTGAACTTGGTGGCCAGCTTGGCGGCCTTCGCCCCCACGACGTAGTCCATGCCTGAACCGCCATACGCGTCGCTAAACGGCGAACCTTGACCGCGAGACGCGTTGCTCCCCTGCGGCCAACGCGACATCGAAGCCGCGAGTGTTGAGCTGGCGGCCGCCGAGAACAACATCGCGTGATACTGCGGAACGATCCACAACTCAGGCATCCCGGCGCTGCCGAGAGGGCCGATTCTGGACGGAAACTCGCTTTGGAACAGGCAGGTGAGCTGCGTTCCGCTTTCCGCGTCGGAGGTCTCGTATACGACATCCGCCTGTCCGACCCCTGACAACGCGCGTGCTCCGCTGGCGTGCACTTTCACACACACGGGCACGGTCGCAATAGCAGAATCGGGAGGCACCGGGTTGCCGCTCAGTGGAAGCGTGAACACATTCGCGGGCGGAGTGACCGTCGCCTCGTATGTGGCGACTGGCCACACGGAAACAACACCAGCCGACTTCGGCGCGCACCCTCCAAGAATCACCAATGCGAACAGGGCCGACGCAAGACCGCAAGCCAGAAGACAGCGAAAACGCAACGTCCGAACCCCTCTCTTTGCTCTGCCCGAAGTCTAGGCAGCACTCATGAGCCGGTCAAACTCAGCCGATTGTGCATACAGTTGCGCGTTGCGCCTTGGGCAGTGCGCGCATGGTGTGAACCCAGGAGGCCTGCAATGCCCTGCTACTTGTTGCATATGGTCGAGATGCCCGACGAACGACCGTATGACGACGATGAACTCAAGGACCTGATTGGCGAATTCCCTCGCCTCTACTGCGCGCAGTGCACCCCGCCGCTCCCTCTGCGACCGGGAGAGAGCGTCCGCTGTCTGGATCGCGACGTTCCGTGCTGGAAACCCCCGGGGACCGAGTCCGGGACGTAGGTGCACAGGAGATCCGCCCGCGTCAGGACCGCTCCCGTGCACAACAGCGGCTACGCCTTTCGCCGAGCGGGAACATGCGGCCCGCTCTCAGGCAGACGAGTTCGACGCGCCCACACTATCAGGACGATTCCTGCAACAACCAGCGGTGTACTCAGCAGCTGGCCCGTTGTCAGCCAGTTGGCTATGAACCCCTTCGCTCCCATCTGGATGTCGGGCTGGCGGAAGAACTCCACGAAAATGCGGAAGACGCCGTACAGGGCAAGCATCCAGCCCACGATGAAGCCGCGAGGTGGAGTGGGCCGCCTGGTCGCGAGCCACACCATGATCGCGAACAGCACGACTCCTTCAAGCAGCGCTTCGTAGAGCTGCGACGGATGTCTCGGCAGCGGACCAGCTCCCGGGAACACCATGGCCCACGGGACATTCGAAACACGCCCCCACAACTCGCCGTTCACGAAATTCGCAATCCGGCCAAGGAACAACCCAACCGGCGCGCCGACAGCTCCCACGTCGCACAGCGTCAGCCATGGAATATGCATCGTGCGAGAGACAACGAATGCGGCGACCAAGATGCCCACAAGTCCGCCATGAAACGACATGCCGCCGTCCCAAATCGCGAAGATGCTGGCGGGGTGGCTCCAGTAGTAGCCGGCACCATACACAACCACGTAGCCGAGCCGCCCCCCGACGATCACGCCTATGACTGCCGCTAGGACGATCGTGAGTTCGTCGTCGTCGCTCAATCCAAGGTTCCACCGGCGCGCGAGCCAACGCAGGATGAGTCCTGCAGCAATGAACGCCGCCAGATAGGCCAGCCCATACCAACGCACCGAAAATGGGCCGAGCTTCAACGCAACAGGGTCGATGACCGGGTACGCGATGACTGGCAGGATCACTTCAGACGGCTTCCGGTCGGAGGACAACGCCGCCATGGTATCAGACCGAGAGTGGCTCCCCCGCAGGGTCAGCTATGACTCGACGGACAGAAATGCGTGAAGTGCCGCCGGCCCGCGCCAAGAGCTCGACAACGACGCTATCTGTCAGCGTCAATCTCGGAGAGAAGATCCTCGACGTTGTCGATCTGCAGCAACTGACGACGGAAGTACTCGCAGTATGCGTCGGCGACAGGGTCGTCCTTCGTCTCCACCGTGCAGATGTCGGTGACCTCCTCGCGAGGAGCCTCAAACATCCCGGCAAACGGCCCGCCGCTCACATCGCCATCCTCGGCAAGCGCCTCAATGGCAGCCATGAGGAAGCTAGGGACTACGGCGGACACGGCGATCTCTGTCCCGCAGTGCGGGCACACAAAGGTGATGTCGGCACGCTCGGTCTCGCGAAGAACGACCGTGTCGACATCTTCTAGTGACACAGTGATCGGCCCATCGATCGGGCAAGTGACCGTGAACTCCATGTCAGCCGCCTCCTTGCGAGGACCCACCTTGCTCGTTGTCTTTCGCGGGTCGGCAGATCCCAAACCGAGTGTGCAGACCTCAACGCAAGAACCGCGCCAGCAGTGATAGGATTGCGTCCATGCCTCCCGCCACCGGTTCCTCGCCCGACCATCAGCGGCCCGAAGACCCCGCTGCGGCCATTGCCCTCATGGGGTCGGCACCTGCCCGCTTCCGACGTGGACTCCGGTTGGGTTTCCCGATCTTTCTCGGGTACCTGCCTGTCGGCATTGCATTCGGTATTCTCGCAGGTCAGATTGGGTTTAGCGTCACGCAGACGGTGATCTGCTCAGCGACCGCACTTGCTGGGGCGGGGCAGTTCATCGCCCTCCAATTCCTCGGCGACGGCTCCGGAGTTCTCGGCGTTCTCATCGCCACCACCGTCGTGAACCTGCGCTACGTTCTATTCGCTTCTACCATCTCCACGTACCTTCGCAATCTTAGGACGCCGACCCAGGCGGCGCTAGCCTTCTCGCTCACCGACGAGACATTCGCCATCAACATCGCCGACCATCGGCAGGGACTGGCAACTCCCGCTTCGATGGCCGGGGTCGGAGCTGTCTCCTGGCTTGGCTGGGTCTTGGGCACGTTCATCGGAGCCGTCGGTGCTGGCAGAATCGGCAACCCGTCGCTCTTCGGAGTCGACTTCGCGATGCCCGCAATGTTTACGGCGCTGTTCATCGCTCTCGCCCAGGACTGGCGTCACGTCGTGATCGGAGTCATCTCGGGGGCGCTCGTGCTGGGCCTGGCGAGCCTCCCCGCTCTCGGCATTCATCTCAGCACGAGCTGGTTCCTGCTGATTGCGTCAATGGTGGGTGCCGGTATCGGAGCGGCGGTGTGGCGTGAAGGCTAGTCTCTCATCGACACTCATATGGGCCGTGATCGTTGGCATGGCCGCCCTGAACTTCGCCATGCGGTTCCAGCCGATCGCAGTGGTGTCGCGGGTGAACCTGCCGGCTCCGATCGCGCGGTGGCTCTCGTTCGTGCCGATCTCGGTGATGGGCGCACTGGTGGCAAGTGAGGTCCTCCTGCCCAATCAGGAGTGGAGCAACCCCCTCGTTGGACCTCACCTCTACGCGGCGATCGTCACTGCGCTCGTCTTCCGCTTCACGAGAAGCTTCCTCGGCGCGTCGCTGGCAGGTATGGCGTCGTTCGTCCTCTTCCAACACGCGTTGCGCGCGATCGGACAGTAGCCTCTATCCTCACGACGTCTTCGGCAGACTCCGTGCCACACGCTGCCGAGCAACCCAGTCAACCGCGAGTGCGAGCGCAAATGCCGCCCCAATAGCGACCGCGGGCGCAACACTCACCAGATACCGCGGCTGGCCATTGCCCAGCGTGACGTGGAAGAGCAGCCAGTAACCCACCAGCACGGCCAGCCAGACACCGACGCTCTTGCGCTGCGCTGCACCGAAGGCAATGCCGATGAGGCCCACCACCCACAGCACCTGCATCCATATTGGCTTGCCAGCGCGAAGGCGCACTCTGGCGATCCGAATCGCTTGCCGTTCTTGGCGAGTAAGATCGCGAGTGCCAACGCCGCCACCAATGCCTCGATTGTCATACTCGGTGCTCCAACCGAGTGACTGCGGATTCTCCCCAAAGAGCCCCTCGAGCTTGCCTGGGATCAGAGCCACGAACTCAACGGGGTGAGTCACGATGAACGTGAGTGCAAGACGCGTATAGAGTGAGTTGGCGGCGACTTCTTTGGCGGGAGTCGAAAGATCCATCTTCGGGTAGGGGCCTTTGAGTCTGATTCTGCCCGTCGCGTACGAGTTGTTTCCAACCCACAGCGAGGGACCCCCGTTCGTGGACAGGACCGGCGCGCCCATGAGAGTCGCGTTGCGAACGAGCCATGGTGAGAGTGCGATGGCGAAGCTCAGCAGCAAGACGGTCGCCGAGATCAGCGCAGCCCGAGACCGAAACCACACAACGAGTGTCAGGGCCATGAGTGCTGGAACCAGCACTGCGGTAGAACGAACCAGCACAGCGCACCCAAGCAGAAGCCCGGCAATCATCGCCCGCTTCCACGAAGGTGGGGCCGCAAGCTTCTCGGCGGGCGAGAAGGCCACGAGCGCCCCGAGAGACAATGGAACGAAGAGGTTCTCCGAAGCGGTCAAGTTCGCATAGAAGATGAACTCCGGGAATAGCGCCACGACAAGACCCGCGACAACGGCGGTCAGCCGTCCGCCCAATCGAAGTCCCAACACATACGCGAGGGCGGCAGTCACGGTCCAAAGGACGATGTTCGCCGCCTTGGCAGCAACAAGCGACACGCCGAAGACACGGAACACCCCTGCCAGGAAGAACGGGTATCCGGGTGGCCAGAACGCCGTAGGTACTCGGCCGCTGGTTGTGTAGCCCAAGCCGTGCACGAGGCTGATCGCTTTGGTGTAGTAGTAGCTGAAATCGCTCACCGGGATCGCGTGCACAGTCGTTGCCCACAACAGGCGGACCGCCAACGCCACAATGCAGACAACTGCCAGCGCTGTCCACGACACCGCCGGGCCTCTCGCCAGACTCGTCTCGGCAGCGCCCGCCTGCTCAGCCCTCGCCTCAGCAGCGCCCGCGGCAAGCGCACGCGGTCGCGCAGCGGATGCCCCATCTCCGGCGTGCGCCCGAGCGGCGTTGGGATGCTGTTGTGTCTCGCTCACACGGCTCCTCTCGGCGGCCTGCACACGCTCACGTCATTGGCCGCGAGAAGCGGCAGAAGGACAATGAGCGGCAGACAGAAGATGTACATGAGCAAGTATCGTGGCGCAACGGCGATCGGTGCGGCAAGCATAATCCCCAGCCATGAGAAGAACACCGGTGCCAGAATCACAAGGAACTTCGGCCGGCCGAGCGCAATCAGAACGACTGCCGAGAGGAACGCAAGCCACACCGCCAAAGCGACGTTGGCGAACGCGCCGCCGACGTCCGACGCCAAGAAGGACTCGATCGGCTGCTTGATTGAATGGCCCGTCACACGCTCGATCAGATCAACTCCGTGGATGCCCAGGGTATTCGAGGAGATGCCTGGCTTGTTGAAGTGCACCATCGTCCCGATCACGGGCTTCCAATACCCGAAGGTCTCCAGAAGGTACGCCTTGACCACGTCACCCGGGTTGTGGACCACGATCGAGACCCACGCGACCATGAAACCGGGCATGTGGCGCGCGAGATATGAGCGCCGCAGAACTTTGACGGCCTTGATCCCGTCGGCACTGTAGGGCTCATACGACATCTTCCAACTGGACATCGGCATGATCGCTTCAAGCGTTCGACGATCCGCCGCCGAGATATGGCCGTCGTGCGTCACCACGTAGGCCATCTGCTGCAGTGGCACGCCGAGCGACTCGATGACCGGCTGGCTGACCTTGGCGACTTTGTACACGGGTCCGACGATCATCGCGGTTGCCACGACGATGCCTGCCAACACGGCGTAGAACGCGCGCAGTTTCGCGCGATACGCCAAGGCGATCGCAAGCCCCACGCCCCCCACAACCACGAAACCGTTGTTGCGGCAGAAGATGATCAAGAGGCTCAGTACGGCGAACACAGCCAGACCCGACTTGCTCGTGAGGTACTCCCCACCGCTTTCGACAACACGGGCGATGTGCAGCGTGTACAGGACAATCAGGACTGCAAAATACGTGTCCTGCGAAAGCGCCACAGCAAAGACCGGGAACACCGGGTCAAACGCGAAGAAGATGAACGTGAGTGCCAGGAAGACGACGGGAATGCCCTTGCGGGCGAGCCACGTGAGCGCGTAGGCAAGCGCCAGTGCCACAACAAGGTACTGAACCGCCGAGGACAAGGCGATCCCAAGATCGATGCTGTGCAGGTGAATGCCGAGCGCAAGCAGCGGTCGCAAGGAAAGCGCGTAGAACACCGGGTGGTGATTGTTCCAGACGGCTGTTGAGCCGGCGTAGAGGGCCTGCTCGACCGAGAACTTGGCGTCCGGATTCACGCCGCCTGGAGCAAAGGTCAGCCAAACCGGAGACCACGCCAGCATCAGCCCGATCGCCACGACGGCGTTCATCAAGACGCTCGCTCGGCCTGGAGCAGGAACGAACGTCGCGAGATGGGCCTGTCTCACTCGGCAGACGAGCCTCGGAAGCCAGACGGCAAACGCCATCGCGACACCGGCAACAAGGATGACCCAGAGAGCATCTGTCAGATGGATCGCACCGAATTCATACGTCGTCGCCCAGTAGACATGGGGATCGCCCTTGAAGTCGATCTTGGCTCCGAGCACGACGGCAATCGCGAGGCCCAGGGAGAACACGAGTGCCGGGAGCATGACGCGCCACTGGCGTATGTTGATCGCGCTCGATTGAGTCGGCACATCGTCTGAATCCGACACGTATGCCACTGCATCCCGTTCTTCGTATAGACCGTCTGAGAGAAGATAGCAGAGCGCTCGCGCCGATGCCTGTCGTGACCTCCCCAGTTGTCGCGCCCCCCGTAGTACTCCTCGGCCAACGGCGCGATCCGGCGGACCGCTCCACGCACGACGAGGGGTCAGAGTGGGGTGCGAGGCGCACTCTGCGAGCCCGGCTTCTCGCGTAGAGAGTGGTGCGCTAGACTCCAACGACCACGAATTCGCCTGCCGAGATGACCTCATCGGTGGCATGCTTCGCGAAGAGGAGCCCTTCAGGATGGCCCGAGTCCGCCCGTTTCCCGCGTACCGCTACGCCACTCCCGATCGCGACATCTCGACACTGACCGCTCCCCCGTACGACGTTGTTTCACCAGAGCAGCGTGCCCAGTTCCTCGCTGCCGATGAGCACAACGTTGTTGCACTCGAGCTGCCCGACGGTCCGCTTGATCCGACCGTTGGCAACAACCGCTACGAGAATGGCGCCGCCACATGGGCGGCATGGCGCGAGCAAGGCATTCTGGCCCAAGACGCCGAGCCAAACGTCTACGTGCTCGAGCAGCTCACGGATCGCGACGGTGCCGTGGTGCGAAGGCGCGCATTCATCGTCGAAGTTGGGCTCGAGCCTTTCTCGGCGGGCATCGTCCTGCCGCACGAGCGCACGCTCCCCAAAGCACTGGGAGATCGCTTCGAGCTGATTCGCGCCACGCACGCCAACTTCAGTCAGGTTCTCGGACTGTACGATGATCCGCAAAGCGAAACAGACGCGATCTTTGACGAGCTCGTCGGTGGCGAGCCAGTCGCTACCGCCACCGATGCGGACGGCGTCTTGAGCCGACTGTGGAAGACAAGCACGCCCGAGACCATCGCCGCCGTGGAAGCCCTCTTCGCGAACAAGCGCATCTTCATCGCCGATGGGCACCACCGCTACACGACTGCTCTCGCATATCGCGACGAGCGGCGCGCGGCGGCTCTGCGAACAGGTGAGACCCCGCACGACCCCGCCTGCGATTTCGTGATGATGGCGCTTGTGAACATGGACGACCCCGAGCTGCTCGTCATGCCCACCCATCGAGTTGCCGACGCACAGGGCTCCTTTGACTCCGAGTTCTTCTGGACAGCGCTTAGCGCCAACTTCGACGTTGCCGAGCCTCCCGCGGGCCACCTCGCCACCGCGCTTGACGGCCATGATCGACCGACCTTCCTCGTGCAAACGCGAGACGAGTCGCGGCCGAAGATCGTGTCGCTGCGTGCTGGCGTTGACCTCACCTCGGCGATCCCGATCAACAGGTCTTCGGCGTGGAAGCATCTCGATGTCGCCGTGCTCCAGGAGCTGATCTTGAGCCCACTGCTCGACATCCATCCCGATCGACCTGAGACACTCGACCGGCTCGCGTTCGTCAAAGACCCTCACGCCGCACTCGCCGCGACCGCGTCACACGACGTCGCTTTCGTCTTGCGTCCAACGCGCATGGACCAGCTGCGAGCCGTTGCTCTCGCGGGAGAAACCATGCCCCAGAAGAGCACGTACTTCTACCCGAAGCTCTTGTCCGGCTTGGTCTTCCGCTCGGCCGAGTAGCCTCAGCCGCTGCCGGACTTGCGGCGAACGCCCACGCCCTTGACGTTGCGCTCGACCAGCCGAGGGCACACCCCGCCGAGACGACACGCGTCGCAGCGCGGTTGTCGCGGGCGACATGCTTCCCTGCCGATGAGCCATGCGGCCAAGTCGATGGTGCCCGGCGCTTCCGGACAGATCGTGCTAGCTGCCGACTCGATGGCCTCACGCGAGTCAATATCGGCGAGGCCAGTCCTGAGGAAGACCCGCCGCACATGAACATCGAAAGCGACCTGACCGCCTTCGCGACCGCTGAGTTCAACTCCGAAATGCCGCACGAGAATCTCGGCTGCCATCACCGCCTTCTTGCGCCCGACGCCGCGAAACTCCGTCAGCCTCTCGACCACCTCGCGAACGTCCGTGCCGGGCGGCCAGATACGTGCTGCATCGCCCTCGTACTCGGCGAGCAGCTTGGCTGCTGCCGCGCCGATCCAGACAGGCAGCGTGTTCTTGAATCGATGCAACATCGGCGGCCTTTGCACCGCGTCGCGCAGTGCCTCCGGATTCGCTGCCAGATAGCGCAGATCGAGCGTGCCGAGACGCTCGCGCAGCAGATACGGACCCGCCCACGCACGTTCGGCGGCTATTCCCTGCGTGAACAACACGCCGAGCAAGAAGGCGTTTGGCGAGTCCCGCAGGAGTTGATCGGCTGCCGGTTCGCCGACGAACCCACCGCCAACCTGTGCCGCTCCCAAGGCCTCGAGCTCGCGTCCGTACGCAAGCAGCCCGGCGCCAACGCGCGTGCGTCCGGCGCTCACTCGGCAGCTCGCCTAGCGAATCGACTCAAGCTTGATCTTGTGGATCAGCAGCTCTCGTTCTTCGGGCGTGTAGGCGTCCTCGAGGGAGCCCAGTGCAACGACTCTGCCAGCCAGAAGCGTGCCCCGCGCAAGTCGATGCGCGGCAAGCAAGAAGCACGACACCGCGGCAGCGCAGAAGATCGCACCGAGAATGCCGAGTGGTGCACGTGGCGTGTCCAGCGAATCCCACATTGAGCATCCCTCCATGGGTTTGACGGCCGCTTGTAGCGCCTGTGACAGTTCATCCCCCGTGCGCGGCCGAGAGCCACCTTGCCGCGCTCCTCACCGCATCACGTGGTCTTCCCGACCAGCCGGCCAGCAATTCTCGAGCGTTCGTCGGCATCGTCGATCGTGGCCGGCTAGCGATTCTCGAGCGCGAATCAGGACATCCGCGAGCGACTCAGCTGGCAATTCGAGGAGCGTGGGTCAGATAGAACGCGCAGAAGGTGCAGCCATCTTTGATGGCCTGGGTTCGATCGACCGTGGGATCAAACAGAAGTGCCGGGTCGGTCGTCAACTCGTAGGTGGGTCGATCGCATGCAGCGAACGCGCACTTGGTCGGACAGTTGTCGTTGTACTCGACCACGTGCAGACACTCCCGCTGCATTTCCTCATCGCACCCGCGCTGCTCCCAGCACTTGGCCACTCTTGAACCTCCTCGCGATTATGCGGGATCGATTCTACTACGGCCGGACGCAGCCCGCACAACACGGGAACCGCAATCTGCCCGAGAGCGCTCGCGCGGGGCGTGAGCCGTGAATGCGAGACATCCACGACGTACGCTACTAAGGCTCGCGCGCGCTGAGATGCATCTTGCTGGGAGTGGCGCCCAGTTGGCCCTGGTACTTGCTCCCCAGCTCGGGATGTCCGTAGGGGCGATCGACGGGAGTCGTCATGCGCGAGAACGAGATCTGCCCGATCTTCATCCCCGGCGTGAGCACGATCGGCAAGTTCGCCACGTTGGACAGTTCCAGGGTGAGGCGTCCCTGCCAACCTGGATCCACGTAGCCCGCAGTCGAGTGAATCAGCAGACCGAGCCGGCCAAGCGAACTCTTGCCCTCAAGTCGGCCGACAATCTCGTCTGACAATCCGATGTGCTCGACCGTCGTTCCAAGTGCGAATTCCCCTGGATGCAGAACGAACGGCTCCTCCACCGACGCCGAAACACGCTCAGTCAGACCCACCTGATCGCGCGCGGGATCAATATACGGGTACCGCGAGTTGCGAAACACCTGGAAATCCTCACCCAGGTGCAGGTCAACACTCGACGGTTGAATATCGTCGAAGTCCACCGGATCAATAGTGATGTTGCCTGCCGAGAGTTCCTCTCGGATAGTTCTGTCACTCAGAACCATCTGCGCGCTTCCTTTCAGCCACAAACGGCTGTCGCGTGGAGCACACGCTCTGAAGCATCGCCGTGCCGATCGCGGCGCCTTCTGACACGCACACACTCACGCGCACTTGCTGTACCCGCATGAGCGGCACACGGCGCAGCCGCTCTCATGCTCGAGCGACCCGCCACACTCCGGACAAGCGCCCGAGAGGTTGTCGAGTTCATCGGTGTGCTTGGTCACCCGAGCTTCCGCGACCCCAGTCTCGGCAAATGACGCCGCGTGCTCGATCACGATACCTACGGCATCAGGGCAGGAAAGCACCTTGCCTCCCTCGGCCCAGGTCGGTGACGGACAACGAATCCCGCGCAGATGCTTGATGATCGCGGCGGGGTCAACGCCAGCCCGAAGCGACACGGAGACCATCCTCGAAAGCGCCTCTGACTGAGATGCCGCACACCCTCCCGACTTGCCCATCTGCGTGAACACCTCGCACATGCCGTATTCATCCCAGTTCACCGTCACATACAGCGTCCCGCACCCAGTCTGGATCTTCTCGGTCCGCCCCTGGGTGATGGAAGGTCTCGGCCTCGGTTCGATCTCTCCCGGAGTCACATACGTCGGTTCCGCACCTGCCGAGCCGCTCTTTCCGGTCGTGAGCACTTGGCCGGCCTTGCTCCCGTCGCGATAGATCGTCACGCCTTTGACGCCCAGTTCGTAGGCCAAGTCATAGACAGCTCGGACATCCTCTGGCGTCGCTGAGTTGTCGAAGTTCACCGTCTTGGACACCGCGTTGTCGGTGTGCTTCTGGAAGGCTGATTGCATCCGAATGTGCCACTCGGGGGCAATGTCGTGCGCCGTAACGAATACTCTCTGGATGTCAGCAGGGACTTCATCCATGCCGCGAACTGACCCGTGATCTGCGATCAGTTGCATAAGCTCGCGACTGTAGAACCCCCGCTTGACTGCCATCTCTTCGAACAGCGGATTGACTTCGACCAAGCGATCATTGTCCATGACCGTGCGCACGTAGGAAACCGCGAAGAGCGGCTCCACACCTGAGGAGCAGTTGGCGATGATGGAAAGCGTCCCCGTGGGTGCCACGGTGGTTGCCGTCGCATTGCGGATCGGTCCACCTTCCAGAGTGTCATAGATGGACCCCTTGAAGTTCGGGAAGGCTCCGCGGGTTTCCGCAAGCTTCATCGAGGCCGACTTGGATTCCGCGTCAATGATGCCCATGACCTTCTCGCCCAAAGCTACCGCTTCGTCGCTGTCGTAGGCGATGTCCATCTTTATGAGCATGTCGGCCCATCCCATGACGCCAAGTCCGACCTTGCGGTTCCCTGCTACAAGTTCGGCAATTTGCGGGAGTGGGTAGTTGTTGACTTCTATGACGTCGTCAAGAAAACGTATCGCCTTGTGGACCACGTCGGCGAGATGATCCCAATCAACCTCAGGACCATTCTCAGTCGGGGACACGAAACGCGAGAGGTTCACTGAGCCTAGGTTGCACGCTTCGTATGGAAGCAGAGGCTGCTCACCACAAGGATTGGTCGACTCGATCTCCCCCAGCGACGGCGTGGGGTTGTCGCGGTTCATGCGGTCGATGAAGATGATCCCTGGATCACCAGTTGCCCACGCCATCTCGACGATGAGGTCATATACTTCTCGTGCGTCGAGTTGACCTGCCACTGACTTGTCACGAGGATTCACAAGATCGTAGCTCGTGCCGGTCTTCACGGCCTCCATGAAGTTCTCCGTAAGAGCTACCGATATGTTGAAGTTCGAAAAATCGCCCTCTGCCTTGCACTTGATGAACTGCAGAATATCCGGGTGATCCACCCGCAGCACACCCATGTTGGCACCGCGTCGAGTCCCACCTTGCTTGACCGCCTCTGTGGCTTGGTTGAACACGCGCATGAACGAAACGGGGCCGCTCGACACGCCCTGTGTCGACTGAACCTGATCGCCGCCTGGGCGCAGACGCGAGAAGCTGAAGCCCGTACCGCCCCCTGACTTGTGAATCAAGGCCGTGTCGCGCACCGCGCCAAAGATCGACTCCATGGAATCGTCCACAGGTAGCACAAAGCACGCGGAGAGCTGCTGAAGCTCGCGTCCGGCATTCATCAGGGTGGGCGAGTTGGGCAGGAACTCGAGCGAAGTCATCAGCTCATAGAACTCGCGAGCGGTCTGCTCTATCTCGGTGTCCGTCGAACCCCAGGCTTTCTCACCGGCCGCGATGTTCTGGGCAACCCTCATGAACATGTCCGAGGGCTTTTCGACCGGGTTTCCACCCTCGTCTTTGCGCAAGTAGCGCTTCTGGAGCACCTTCAGCGCGTTCGGACTGAGGATGTCATCGATCGCGCGGGACACATCTGTAGCGCCTGTGGTCTCTTCCATGGGAACCCTTTCGACAACGAGTGTCTCTACTGGAGAAGCAACACACCCAACCTCTCGCTTCTCCGGCGCGGACACTAGATGTAGTTGCCAGGCAATCGTAGAGGCCCATCATATTGTGCGCAACGCCCTCGCGACAAGCGGGCTTTCCCTCGCGCCGTACGGCACCCGAACCGCTTGTCACCACAGACCGCCGCTGAGACAGAACTGCTTCCAAGTGGGAACACTTCTTGCTAGGCGCCCGGGACCTAGCTAGACTCGACAACACGCAGTAAACGTGGACCATTAATTCCAGTATCAACACAATACATACCTCCCATGGGTATACTGCATCTATTGGTTGGCGGGCGACACGCTGATTCTTGGCGTTGCCAGCCCGACCGGTCCTTCCGATTCGTACGTTTGGAGGCGCGCGATGGCACGCGTAGTCATTATGGGAGCGGGTGTGTCTGGACACACCGCGGCTCTTCACCTTCGAAGGCTCCTTCGGTCCGAGCACGAGGTTGTGGTTGTCTCGCCCAGGGCCGACTGGAACTGGATCCCGTCCAATATCTGGGTTGGGGTCGGCAGAATGAGGGCACGCGACGTCGTGTTTCCTCTCGGGCCCGTGTACAGGCGCCAGGGCATCGTCTTTGTTCAAGCCAAGGCTCTGGCTATCCACCCCGAAGGGACGGAGAACTCCCCCGCCCCGTTCATCGACATCGAACACACCTCACCCGATCGGCAAGGCGAGCGAGAGATCGTCGCATACGATTTCTTGATCAACGCTACCGGGCCGAAGCTCAATTTCGCTGCGACGCCAGGTTTGGGACCGAGCGCACACTCTCTGTCCGTCTGCACGCCTCAGCACGCGGAACAAGCTTCGGTCGCTCTCTCAGAGATCATCGGCGCACTCAAGCGCGGTGAGCGCAAGAGGCTCGTGATCGGCATGGGACATGGCACGTGCACCTGTGAAGGCGCGGCGTTCGAGTATGTCTTCAACGTTGACCACGAGCTACGAGTGCAGGGCGTCCGCGACCGCGCGGAGATCATCTTCCTCACCAATGAGAACGAGCTCGGTGATTTCGGCGTGGGTGGCATGACGTTCTCACAGAACGGATTCTTCACCTCTAGCCAGATCTGGACAGAGTCGCTGTTTCGCGAGCGCGGAATCCGCGCGATCGTGCGGTCACACGTTCAGAAGGTTGAGGGCAACAGCTTGTCCTTCGAAACACTCGACGGGGGGCAAGAGACTCTCGAGTTCGATTTCGCGATGCTCATCCCGCCGTTTAAGGGCGTCGAACTCAAAGCATATGACCCGGCAGGGGAAGACATCACCGACACGCTCTTCGCTCCCAACGGTTTTCTGAAAGTCGATGCCAACTACACCAAGAAATCCTATGTGGAGTGGGAGCCTGAGGATTGGCCAAGGACGCTCCAGAATCCCTCGTATTCGAACATCTTCGGCATCGGAATCGCTTTCGCTCCCCCACACCCCATCTCGGTACCCCGGGTGAGCCCGAGCGGAGCGATCATCACGCCAGCCCCGCCGAGAACGGGAATGCCTTCCGGAGTCATGGGGCGCCAGGTGGCCTACAGTATTGCCGACATGCTCGATCATGGTGCCAGCAAGCCAACACACGGCGCCCGGATGAGCAAGATGGCCGCAGCGTGTGTTGCGTCGGCAGGAGCAGGGCTCTTCAACGGAACTGCCGCTGCGATGACCATGTATCCCATCGTGCCGGACTTCACGCGCTTCCCCGACACCGGCCGCAGTGTTCCCGACACGTACGGCGAGATTGGACTGGCAGCACACTGGATCAAGAGCGTGCTGCACTTCGTGTTCATCTACAAAGCCAAAGCCCTGCCCGGATGGGCGCTTCTGCCCGAGTAGCGCCGCAAGACGAGTTAGGAGTGATTCAGCATGGAATGCTATGACGAGCGAATTGCTACGGCGCTTCTGCCTACCCCGCACACGCTCCGATCGCGAACCTCGCTTCCCTTGCAGTTCGTCAGATTCCTGGTCATCAACGTCAGGATGCTTCAGATGGTTCACAAGGCGCACGACTCGTAGAGCCGACGAGTCACCACCCGATCGACGAAGGTTACCGATGCGCTGAGGCCGTTGTTGCTGCACGACACAAGAGCGTCGTCCGGTTGACCGGACGACGCTCTTGTGTCGCACTGTGATTTCTCATGATCGCCAGACGGTATCATCCAGTCCGGCCACTCCGAGCCTGCCAGGAAGAGCTGTTCACTAGCAAGACCGTCGTCAGACGGGCTCAACCCGCACAATCTCGGGGAATTGCTCTTTCAGGACCCGCTCGACGCCGTTTGCCAGCGTCAGCTGCGACATAGGACACCCGCGGCATGCGCCCTGAAGAGCTACCTTGACGACGCCGTCATCAGACACCTCTACGAGTTCGACATCGCCACCATCGGCCTGCAGCGCAGGACGAATCTTGTCGAGAACGCTCTGAACTTCCGCTTTGTCCATCATGACCCTCCTCATTCGAGTCACGCTTGCCGCCATTGCACGGGCTGCGTCGGCCCGGTGGCTTTGAATAGCGAGAAGCGTACCACAATCCTGACAGAACGAGTCAAGTTTGGCGGGAATCGACGCGCGACTTCGCTATCACACCAAGCTGGGGACCTCACAGCCGCTGCGAAAAGAGCAGAGCCGTCGGATGCGCTCAGCAGCGTCCTACTCTCCCACGGCCTGACGCCGCAGTACCATCGGCGCTGGAGGGCTTAACTACCGGGTTCGGAATGGGACCGGGTGTACCCCCTCCGCCATAACCACTGAGCACATCCGACGGCTCTCGCCACCGGAATCGTATTCCGTTGTAAATCGTGCACTCGGGTTCTGCACCCTGAATGCTACATAGCGCGATCACTTCTCAGAATGAGATCAAGACCTCGGCCTATTAGTACTGCTCGGCTGAACACATTGCTGCGCTTACACCTGCAGCCTATCAACCTCGTAGTCTACGAGGGGCCTTACCTGGTTAACCCAGTGAGAGACCTCATCTTAGGATGGGCTTCCCGCTTAGATGCTTTCAGCGGTTATCCCGTCCGAACGTAGCTAGCCAGCGGTGCCGTTGGTCGACAACTGGTACACCAGAGGTTCGTCCGCTCCGGTCCTCTCGTACTAGGAGCAGCTTCCTTCAAGTCTCTTACGCCCACGGTGGATAGGGACCGAACTGTCTCACGACGTTCTAAACCCAGCTCGCGTACCGCTTTAATGGGCGAACAGCCCAACCCTTGGGACCTACTTCAGCCCCAGGATGCGATGAGCCGACATCGAGGTGCCAAACCCTCCCGTCGATGTGGACTCTTGGGGAGGATCAGCCTGTTATCCCCGGAGTACCTTTTATCCGTTGAGCGACGGCCATTCCACTCTGAGCCGCCGGATCACTAGAACCGACTTTCGTCTCTGCTCGACTTGTAGGTCTCGCAGTCAAGCTGGCTTATGCTCTTGCACTCTGCGAACGATTGCCAACCGTTCTGAGCCAACCTTACGTGCGCCTCCGTTACATTTTAGGAGGCGACCGCCCCAGTCAAACTACCCACCTGACACGGTCCCCGACCCGGATTCACGGCGTCGGGTTAGATCGTCAATCTGCCGAGGGTGGTATTCCAAGGGTGGCTCCACCGAAACTGGCGTCCCGGCTTCACAGCCTCCCACCTATCCTCTACACGACAAACCAGCGATCAATGTCAAGCTGTAGTAAAGGTTCACGGGGTCTTTCCGTCCTACCGCGGGTAATTCGCATCTTCACGAATAATACAATTTCACCGAGTCTATGGTTGAGACAGCGCCCAAGTCGTTACGCCATTCGTGCAGGTCGGAACTTACCCG
>CAZIPN010000037.1:0-17724 GCA_964541225.1 uncultured Eubacteriales bacterium | reverse complement strand
GGGTTGTGCTGCGTGGTGCCGTAGATCGAGCGCGAATGTGCGTGCGTGAGGTACAGACGCTCGCGAGCGCGCGTGATCGCGACGTACGCGAGCCGCCGCTCCTCTTCGAGCCCAGTCGGGTCGAACATGGAGTTAGCGTGCGGGAAGATCGACTCCTCAAGACCAGCCACGAACACGACCGGATACTCCAGGCCCTTGGCGGTGTGCACGGTCATGAGGGTGACGTAGTCCTCGCCCTCGGCAAGCGCGTCGAGATCAGTGCGCAGCGCGAGCCACTCCATGAACGCGGGCAGGTCGGCATCCTCGTGCGCGGCCGCGAACTCGCTCACCACGCCGAAGAACTCGCGAATGTTGTCGGCTCGGCCACGCGACTCGTCGGTGTTCTCGGCTTCGAGGGCCTCGATCAGCCCGGCACGCGAGACGACCATCTCCACGAGGTCGCGCAGGTCACCCTGCATGGCGCGCACCTCATCAAGCATCTCAAGAAAGCTTGCGAGCGCCGCTCGCGCACGCGCCTGGAGGCTCTCGTCTTCTACCGCGAATCGCAGGGCGGTCTCGAAGATGAGGTCTTGTCGGCGGGCTTCTTCGTCGATGCGAGCGAGGGTGGTGTCGCCGATCCCTCGGCGAGGCGTGTTGATGATGCGCTTGAGGCTGATGTCGTCGGCGGGGTTCACGACCACCTTGAGGTAGGCCATCGTGTCGCGGATCTCGGCGCGATCGAAGAAGCGCGTACCGCCGACAATGCGGTAGACGATTCCGGCGCGCATGAACGCGTCTTCGAGCACTCGGGACTGCGCGTTGGTGCGGTAGAAGATCGCGAAGTCGGTGTATCGGCGGTGCTCGGCGCGAGTGAGGCGCTCGATCTCGCCGGCGATGAAGCGGGCCTCGTCGCGCTCGTCGGTGGCCAGGTAGCTCGAGATCTTCTCGCCCTCGGCGTTAGCGGTGAACAGCGTCTTTGGCTTGCGGTTGGGGTTGTTGGCGACCACCGCGTTGGCAGCGGCAAGGATGCGCGCGCTGGAGCGGTAGTTCTGCTCCAGCTTGACCACCTTGGCCGCCGGATAGTCGCGCTCGAACTCGAGGATGTTTCGGATGTCGGCGCCGCGCCAGCTGTAGATCGACTGATCGTCGTCGCCAACCACCATCAAGTTGCCGCGCGCCGCCGCGAGCAGGTTCGTGATCTGGTACTGCGCGTGGTTGGTGTCCTGGTACTCATCCACGCTGATGTAGCGGAAGCGATCCTGGTAGGCGCGCAGCACCGTCGGCTCCTGCGTGAGCAGGCGGTACGCGTTCATCAGCAGGTCGTCGAAGTCCATGGCGTTGGCAGCGAGCAAACGCGACTGATAGCGCGCGTAGATCTGTGCCGCCTTCTTGTCGAGCGGCGAGACGGCTTTGGCCGTGAAGTCAGCCGCCGAGAGCAGCTCGTTCTTTGCCGCCGAGATGCGATTGGCCACGCCGTTGACCGGATAGTGCTTCTCGTCGATGTCGAGTTCGCGCATCACCTCTTTGAGCAGGCGCTTCGAATCATCGGCGTCATAGATCGTGAAGTTCTTGGTGAAGCCGAGAATCTCGGCGTCGTAGCGGAGCATGCGCACGCACATCGCATGAAACGTCATGACCCACATCGAGCGCACGCCCGGCCCGACAAGCGCGCCCAGGCGCTCGCGCATCTCGGCGGCGGCCTTGTTGGTGAAGGTGATCGCGAGTATCTCGGCAGGGCTTATGCCGAGGTCGGCGATGAGGTGCGCGATGCGGAACGTGAGCACGCGCGTCTTGCCGCTGCCTGCGCCAGCGAGCACGAGCAGCGGTCCGTCGGTGGCGAGCACAGCTTCGCGCTGTGCGGGATTGAGTGAGGTGAGGTCGATCGCCACTATCAGCGAAGCTCGGTTCCCACGGCCGCCGAGACCTTCTTGAGTTCGTCGAGAAGGGCCGCGAACTGATCGAGATCCAACGACTGCGGTCCGTCGCACAATGCCTCGCGCGGATTCGGGTGAACCTCGACCATGATGCCATCGGCACCCACCGCAATCGCGGCCCGAGAGATTGCGGGCACGAGATCGACCTGGCCCGCTGGGTGCGACACATCGATGATGATCGGCAGCAACGAGAGCTTCTTGACGACGGGAACAGCCGTGATGTCGAGCGTGAACCGATAGGCCGTCTCGAAGGTGCGAATGCCGCGCTCACACAGGATCACGTTCTCGTTGCCGAGCATCGTGATGTAGTTGGTGGCCTGCAGCCATTCCTCGATCGTGGCTGCCATGCCTCGCTTGAACAGCACCGGCTTGCCGCTCTCGGCGGTCACCTCACCGATCTTCTTCAGAAGGCTGAAGTTCGCCATGTTGCGCGTGCCGATCTGGAGGATGTCGGCGTACTCGTCCACCCGCTCGGCGTGAGCGGAATCCGTGACTTCCGTGACGGTGAGCAGGCCGTATTCCTCGGCGGCGTCGCGAAGAAGCTCGAGCCCCTTCTCCTCAAGCCCCTGGAACGAAAACGGCGATGTGCGCGGCTTGTAGGCTCCGCCACGCATGACCTTGACGCCGTGCTCCTTCAGGCAGGCGGCCACCTCGCGCATCTGCTCGCGGCTCTCCACCGAACACGGTCCGGCGATGATCGTCACACCGCTGTCGCGAGATACCGCGCCGATAGCCGGTGCGTCTTGGGCGGCCATCAGCCCCTCATCTCCTTGGACACGTGCAGGATGGCCTCGTAGATCTCGCGCAAGTCGTCATCGAACAGCGGCCCATCGTTGCAGCCCCCGACGTTGGTGAAGATCTCCTCTTCGCGCTTGGGGTCGTACAGGCCGAGTTTCGCCTGCGGCTTGAGCTTGCGAATGTCCAGCGAGCACTGGGCACGCTCGTTGAGCAGCTGGACGAGCTGACAGTCGATCGCGTCGATGCGCTGGCGGATCTCGGCAATCTTGGCCTGTGCGTCGAGATCAGGGTCGGTCATTGCGTGCCCCCTTGCGTAGTCGAGCATCCGGTCCGCAGCTGGTGCGGTCCACGCATTGTAGACCGATTCGGCGATCGATGGGAGTTCAGAATGCCGAGAAAGCGGCGCGCTACACGCCCAGCATGTGCCCCAACCGAGCCCACACTTGCGCGATACGCTGCCACAGCGACGGTGTCGAGCCCCCCGCACCGCGCGCCGACGCAAGCGTGTGCGATGGTTGCGGGGGTTTGACGGCCACGGCGCAGTCAGCGACGAGGGGGACGCTCGCCACAACGGAGCCATCGCGTGTTATCTCGACCGCGCCGAGCTCCTGGCCCGCGCACACAGGGGCATGCACCGAAGCTGGGACTGCCACCTGCGTGGTGAAGCCTGCGCTGCCGTCGTTGAGAACCGTCATCGTCAGCGCTTTCTCGGCATGCAGGGTCACCGTCGAGCTGAAGCCATTCGCGATCTGTACGACACCCATGGTCTCATCGCGCGAGACCATCTTCTCGCGCTTCGCTCGGGCAAATCCCCAGTTCAGAAGCTTGCGCATCTGTGAGAATCGACCGGCGCTGTCATCGGCGCCAAGCACCACACCGATGAGCTCGATGCCGTTGCGTTTTGCGGCGCCAACGAAGCAGTAGCCAGCCGGGTCGGTGTAGCCCGTCTTCACACCCTCCATGCCGCGATAGGCGCCGAGCAGCTGGTCGGTGGTGCCGTACCTCTCGGTTCGGCCGTTTCCGCGCGGAACGCTCACACTGGTTGTATGCACGATCTTGCGCAAGACCGGATCGGCGAGGACGTGTCGGGCCAGCACCGCCAAATCCCGCGCCGAAGACGTCTCTTTCTTGCCGAGGCCGTGCGGATCGGCGGCGTGCGTGTCCTTGAGGCCGAGCTCCTTGGCCTTCGCGTTCATCATGTCGACGTACTTGGGCTCGCTGCCAGCAATGCCGATGGCAAGCGCCTCGGCAGCGTCATTTGCCGAGTGGACCAGCATGATATTGAGCAGCTGGCGAACGGTGAGCTTCTGGCCGGTCTTGAGCCCAACCGCACCGTTGCTGATGGACGAGGTCTTGCGCGTCACCGTGATGACGTCGTCGAGGTTCGCTTTGTCGCGAACGACAAGCGCGTTGAGCATCTTGATTGTGCTCGCCACGCGCCGGTGGGACTTCGAGTGCTTCGACCACAGAACCGTCCCGTCACCCGAGACGAGAATCGCCGAGGGAACGTAGAGCCCCGGGGATGAGACCTTCGCGGCAAGAGCTGGGGTCGGAGCCGCCAGCACCGATGTCGCCAGCGCCACGCAAGCCAACGCTATCCACAAGAGTTTTGTCGTCCGCAGACGAGACTTCACCACACGACTCCTATCTCAACACACTCGAGAATACACTCTCGGATGTTTCCTGCTTGTGGAGAGTTTGCGCAGGAGAAGCCTGCGGGGCGCTACGCGCTGTGCCCGGTGACGTGCGCCCGGGACGCTGCGCGCTGTGCCCCGACGCAACGGTCGCGTCGCTATGCGGGCTTCTCGGCGACGTGTGTCTCGGCCCCGCCCTCTTCAGCCGTCGGCTCTATCTGCCACGGCGCAAGCGGTGCCGTCCACAGCCGACGCATCACGAACGCGGCAGGCACCGAGAGCAGCGCAATCCACGTGAACGCATACCGCGGTTCCGGCGACACCGACAGAAGCGCGACGGTGCCCAGCACCAGCACAACCGCCAGGACTCTGAGACGTTTCTCGCGAAATGCGAACACACACCCCAACCAGCCGAGAACCACAATCAGCTCACGATCGACGATCGTCCACGTGCCCACATACGCCTTTTCCCCGAGCCAGCCGCCGCTGTACATGCGGACGATCTTGCCGGCGGTGAACCACCAGATGGTTTGCAGCGGTCGAGTCCTGAGTTCTGTGGCGATCGCGGCCATGGCGGCGTCCGTCTTGGAGACCTTCGAGCCCGACGCCATGTGCTGCGCGTACGTGGGCCCATGAAACTGATACTTCTCACCCAGCTCGTAGTAGTAGGGGTCGACACCAGCGAGAATGGGGTCCCCGCCATGCGTGGACAGCGGTGCAAGTTCGTGGACGACGAGCTCGTTTCGCACCATCCACGGCGCCATCACCAGCACGAACGCAACTGCCGAGACAACAGCAAGTTGCAGCGTCTTCGCGCGCTTGCCCCAGAAGAACCGCACGATGAAGGGAGCGATCGCGATGGGCAGGAAGCCGGGTCTGATCAACACCGCAACGCCGAGCACCGCCCCCGACAGCGCCCAGAGCGGCCAGTCATCGCGGTCGTAGGCGAGCAGCGTCACAAACACGTACCAGACGATCAGCGCCGTGGTGATCGTCTCGGTAAGCCACAGATTCGTGGCCACGATCGTGGGCGGATACACTGCGACAAGGAGCGCTGCCACAAGCCCCACCCAGTCGCCGAACAGTCGCCTGCCAATCAGGAAGACGCCCAGCAAAGTGATGCACGCTATCGCTATCTGAATCGCGTCCAGCAGGTGCCTCGGCCGACCGCCGTTCGCGTGGCCAGACACGGCATAGATCCCGGCGAGGAACAGTGGATAGCCGGGGCTCATCTGCGCGTTGGGCTTCGTCGACTTGTAGCCGTAGAAGCCCTTCTGCAGCAGCTGAACCGCCGAGCGCTCGTAGGCGATGCCGTCGCCGCTTGGCCGCGAAAAGACCCTCCCCAGCGTGAGCGTGTACACGCACGCAGCGATGGCAAACCCGACGATGATAGCGACGAGCAGAATCGCGGTTCGTCTCGGCAGGCCAAAGAGCATCGGCGAACTTGATTGGCTCACGTGAGGCTCCCCTGGAAGGCGTCGTGCGGCGGACGACGACTGACGATCACGGACGGTGTGTGCTGCGGTTACGTGCATCCTGGCTCGAAAGCGCGGTCAGTGCGAGTTCGTAGAACTGCCGAGAATGCGTGCGGATCGAGTCCAGTATGATGCCAGAAACCAGCGAAAGCATCGCGCTGATCCCGAGTGCGATTGAGACGACCAGCGTCGGAACCTTGCGAACGTAGCCGGTCCGCAGGTACTCGTCGAGCGGCCCGATGAAGAACGCGATCGACACAAGCAGCAGCACGACTGAGATCAGCATGAAGAACTGCAGCGGGCGGTAGTCGCGAAACAGCTCGACGATGGTGGATAGGACGCGCACCCCGTCGGAGAATGTGCTGAGCTTGGACTCGCTGCCCGCCGTGCGATCGCGATACGCGATGGGCACCTCTCGGATGAGGAAGTTTCGGTCCAGCGCGTGGATCGTCATCTCCGTTTCGATCTCAAAGCCTCCCGACAGCACGGGGAAGGACCGCACGAACTGGCGGCTGAACGCTCGGCACCCGCTCATGATGTCGTGCACGTTGCTGCGAAAGATCCGGTTGACCAAGAAGCGCACGAGCCGGTTGCCGAATCCATGGAACTGCCGAGTGTTCTCGGTGAAATACGTGCTCGACAGCCGATCGCCCACCACCATGTCCGCCTCGCCGGATTCCACGAGCGCGGCGAGGGAAAGCGTGTCCTCGGCGGGATAGGTGTCGTCCCCGTCGACCATGAGGTAGCAGTCGGCGTCAATGTCGCGAAACATGCTGCGAACCACGAACCCCTTGCCCTGGCGATATTCCTTGACGACGACGGCGCCAGCCTCTGCCGCCAGATTCGCCGAGTCATCCGTGGAGTTGTTGTCGTAGACGTAGACGACCGCGTCGGGCGCAGCAGACTTGAAGTCGGCGACCACCTTCGCGATCGTGGCCGCCTCGTTGTAGCACGGGATCAGAATGGCGAGCCGTGCCCGCTCTGAATCCGACGCCATTGCTACTCCCATTCAATCGTGCCCGGTGGCTTGCTCGTGATGTCGTAGGCGACACGGTTGATGCCTTCGACCTCGTTGATCACGCGGTTGCTGATGCGCGCGAGCAGATCGTGCGGCAGGCGCGCCCAGTCGGCAGTCATGGCGTCCGCGCTCGCAACCGCCCGCACGATGATTGGGTGACCGTACGTGCGCTCGTCGCCCATCACGCCGACGGAGCGGATGTCAGGCAGCACCGCGAAGTATTGCCACACCTCGCGGTTCTCGTCCCACGTGTCGATTTCCTCACGCACGATCGCGTCGGCCGCACGAAGCAGCTCAAGCTTCTCATGCGTGATCTCGCCGATGATGCGCACGGCAAGACCCGGACCCGGAAATGGCTGCCGGTGCACGATCTCGTCGGGCAGACCCAGCTCGGAGCCAACCGCACGCACCTCGTCTTTGAAGAGCGCCTTGAGCGGCTCGATGAGCTCGAAGTGCACACCGGGCGGAAACGGGATCAGGTTGTGGTGGCTCTTGATCTTGGCCGTGGCCTTGCCGCCTCGCCCACCCGATTCGATGAGGTCGGGATAGAGCGTGCCCTGGGCAAGGAAGCGCACGCCGGAAAGGTTCGTGGCCTCCTCGAAGAAGACCTTCCAGAACTCCTCGCCGATAATGCGGCGCTTCAGTTCGGGGTCGGTGACGCCGGCGAGCAGCGAGAGGTAGCGGCTCTCGGCGGCGACGTGGATGAGGTTGACGTGGAAGGTGTCGCCAAACGTGCTCACGACCTGCTTGGCTTCGTCCTTGCGCAGCAGCCCATGGTCAACGAAGACGCAGGTGAGCTGATCGCCGATCGCACGGTGCAGCAGCATCGCCACCACGCTGGAGTCCACGCCGCCCGACAGCCCGCAGATCACCTGCGCATCACCAACTTGCGCTCGGATGGTCTCAACCGCGTCGTCGATGATGTTCACCATCGTCCACAGCGCGGGGATCTCGGCGATGTCGTGCAGGAAGTGGCGGATGATGTGCTGGCCGTACTCAGTGTGCGCGACTTCCGGGTGGAACTGCGTCGCGTAGAGCTTGCGGGCCGAGTCCTCCATCGCGGCGACCTCGGTGGTGACGGTGCGCGCTGTGACCTTGAACCCGGGCGGCGGTGTTCCGACGCTGTCGCGATGGCTCATCCAGACCTGTGACTTCGCGGGCACGCCGTCCAGCAGCTCGCACGAGGCCTCAACCACGCTGAGCTCGGCGAATCCGTACTCGCCGATGTCGGTCTTGGGGACCTCACCGCCAAGCGCCAGCGTCATCTCCTGGATGCCGTAGCAAAAGCCCAGGATCGGGATGCCGAGGCCGAGCACACGCGGGTCCATGTGCGGCGCGCCCTCGGCGTACACGCTCGCGGGACCGCCGGACAGAATGATCGCAGCTGGTGCGCGACGCTCGACCTCGGCAGCGGAGATATCGAACGGAACGATCTCGCTAAAGACCCGCGCCTCGCGAACGCGTCGCGCTATGAGCTGCGCGTACTGGGCACCGAAGTCCAGCACCAGCACCGTTGGCTGGCTCTCGTGCTGCGTCGCCGAGGAAGACGCCGAAGACGCCGCAGCGGTCGACGGCTCGGCGTCTGCCGAGGCCTCGCGAGCGCCGGTCAGCGGCTCGTCTGGCGCCACTAGCGACCCATCCCCACACCCTGCGTGTTCTGCAGGACCTTGCCTTCAGTCTGCAGCGCTGGCGCGACCATGACCTCGGCTTTCTGGAAGGCCTTGAGGTTCTCGTAGCCAGTCGTCGACATCGACGTGCGCAGACCGCCGACAAGATTCAGCGTGCCGTCGTTTTGGTGCGCCGGGCCGAGGAGGATCTCCTCCAGCGTGCCGGCGGTGCCGCCATAGACGCGGGTTCCTCTCGGCAGGTCGGGGTGGAAGGTCGCCATGCCCCAGTGGTAGCCGCGGCCGGGCGCCTCGGCGGATCGGGCGAGCGGCGAGCCGATCATGACCGCGTCGGCGCCGCATGCGATGGCCTTGGCGAGGTCGCCGCCGGTGCGCATGCCGCCGTCGGCGATTACGTGCGCGTACCTGCCGGTCTCCTCGAGGTAGCGCGTGCGAGCCGCGGCAGCGTCGGCGATCGCGGTCGCCTGCGGCACGCCGATGCCGAGCACCCGCCGAGACGTGCACGCGTGGCCCGGGCCCACGCCGACGAGCACGCCGATGGCGCCGGCGCGCATGAGGTGCAGCGCGCCCTGGTAGCTGCAGCAACCGCCGATGATCGTCGGCACGTCGAGCGCCGCTACGAACGCGTTGAGGTCAAGCGGCTTGTCGTACGTGCTCACGTGCTCTGCCGAGACAACCGTGCCCTGAATCACGAGGATGTCCAGGCCGCCCTCAAGCGCCGCGTCGATATAGCGCTCGACGTTTTGCGGCGTGAGCGAGGCGGCAGCGAGCACGCCGCCCGCCTTGATCTGGCGCACGCGCTCGGTGATGAGCTCGGGCTTGATCGGCT
This sequence comes from uncultured Eubacteriales bacterium, assembly GCA_964541225.1. Taxonomy (GTDB): domain Bacteria; phylum Actinomycetota; class Coriobacteriia; order Anaerosomatales; family JAAXUF01; genus CAZIPN01. Next base: position 8,492 of record CAZIPN010000037.1, on the reverse strand, counting down.
CCTTGTAGATCTCCTGCATCTTGGCCGTGGCGCTCTCGTTGTCGAAGCTCGCGATCGCGTCGAGCTGCGGATTCGGGTCCTCGTAGCGAGTCTGGATGCCCTCGAGGTTGAGCACCGCCAGCCCGCCGAGCTTGCCCAGTGCGATCGCGAACGCCGGATCAACCACGCCGTCCATCGCCGAGGCGAGCACGGGCAGCGGGAAGCTGAACTCGCGGTCCTTGAAGGAGAACGTCCATGACACGTCTATGTCGCGCGGATCGCGCGTGCGCCGAGACGGAACGATCGCGATGTCGTCAAATCCATACGCTTGGCGAGCGGTCTTGCCACGTCCGATCTCGATCTCCATACTGCCGCGTCCTCCTTGGTGAGTTCACGCCCCGCGGGGCGACGGTTCCTATGCTGGGTCGTTGCTGCCGACGAGGTCCTTCAGATACGACAGAACCAGGCATCATTTCGCCGAGAAATCGCGCGAGCTGCCTGGTCCGACCGAACTACGAAAGGGCCCGCAGGCCGGAGAGCGCGAAGTGTGCGCTCCGGTGTCCGCCATTCTAGTGGAGCGACCGCGGTTCGTGAACAGCCCGCAAGCGCGGCAAATGCAACGGAAGCGCGCGAAACCCCCCGCCCGTCGCGCCTAGTTCAGCAAATCGAATAACGCTATGATGCTCAGGTTATGTCTCCGGCAACACAGGCAGGATCTCACCATGAGCAACATGTGGCCCATGATGAAAGGGTTCGCACGCGACTTTCGCGCGTACCGCACGACGCTCGGCAAGCAAGACGCGTGGATCCGCAAGCACGCCGCCAACAGGGGATGGTCGGTCAATCCACGCTGGATGGTGTACACGAACCTGCGTCTGTGGCTCTCAGACTGCGAGGAGATGTATGGCAAGCGATACTGCCCGTGCTTCGAGCCATCCGGCGAGCCCGATCTCGACCGCAAGCTCATCTGCCCGTGCGAATTCGCGCAGGCCGAGATCGACGAGGTGGGCTGGTGCCACTGCACGCTCTTCGGTCGCGCCGACCTAACTGCCGAGGACTACAAGCGCGCTGAAGCTTCGCTCATGGCCGAGTACCGCGACACGCCGCTCACGTGGGTCGACGGCGTTCTGGACACGCGAGGCCAAGAGATCGAGAAGCTGCGCGGGCTGCCGGTGCCTGATGCGATCCACCAGGTCAAGCGGGCGCTCAACGGCAAGGGCGCGCCCGTCTCGGCGATCGTGGCGACGCGGGCCGAGGTGTCGCATCTCGAGGCGCTCGGCAAGGTGCGAGGTCTGCAGGTGACGAGCGAGGAGGAGGACGGCGCGATCCGCGTGACGCTTGCGTGAGCGGGGCTCTCGTCTTCGCTGAAGCTGCCGACATCCGTGCTCGCAACTGAGCTCAAATCGGAGCCGACGGCCCTATGGCAATCCGTGAGGACCTCTCTGGTGCTAGGATTAGCCTGCAGGGAGGCCGGCGACTCCCGACACACACGCACGCAAGCACCTACAAAAGAGGGAGTTTGCCATGTTTAAGCGCGCTCTAGTCGCATTCATCGGCATCGCGCTCATCGCGGGACTCGTGTCGTGCGGGCGTCTGACACCGACCAAGATGCTTGGGCTTGGTGGCTCCAGAAACGACGGGCAACACTCAGTGGGAGACAACGTCACCGTCAACCAGGTTCAGATACGCGTGGACAAAGTCTCGGCACTCCCCATCACCAAGTACGACAAGCCGCAGCACAAGGGCGAGATGTTCGTCGCGGTAGATCTCACGCTGACAAACAAAGGCTCCCAGACGCAGACGATTGGCAACCTGTTCCTTCAGCTGAACCTCAAAGATGGCAAGGGCACCATGGGGCATCCGACCATCTACAGTACCGAAGGCAACCCGCCGGCAGAATCACTCAAGCCCGGAGCCTCGACGAGTGGTCCAATCGTGTTCACGATCCCCAAGACCGCGAAGAACCTTCAGCTCGTCTTCGACACATCGGCTTTCACCCACGGCACCGTGGTGTGGGCGCTGGGCGACGCTTCCGACATCAAGTAGACAGCACAGGGGCCGAAACGACCGTTGTGCGGCGAAGCGCGGGCCCGTCGTGACGCCGCACCCTGCAGCGCCACGACGGACTCCTGCTACACCGTGATTGCGCCGTTCGGGCACGACTCGGCGCACGTGCCGCACTCGGAGCAATCGTCCGGACGCGCAAGCGTGGCGGTGTCGCCGAGTTCGAGGCAGCCGTTGGGGCATTCTTCCACGCAAGTGCCACACGCCGAGCAGGCGTTGGCATCAAACATTGGCTGAGACATGGGAGTTCCCTTCCTTCGAGTGAGACTGTCGGCAGTGCATGGCAAAGCAGTTGAGTCACGCCGGGTCGGGAGGTCCGCGGAGTGTTTCGGCGAGGCCCAGCTCGAAGAGAACGAAGGCTGCGGAGTGACTAGTCGTCATTGCCGTGCCCCCGATGTTCGCCACTCCCTCGACCTTCGTGGCCACCGCCTCCCCCGCCGCCCGAGTGGCATTGCAGGCAGTTCGCAAGCGAGCTGACCGAGCGTCCGCCGTGCTCGGCCTGGACGTTGGCCGGGGTGTGTTCGTGACAGCCGTAGCAGGTGTAGGTCTTCGTGCCGCTCGGATGGCAGGTCGAGCAGGTCTGAGCTCCGCCGTGGTTGGCCGGGAAGGCGCTATGCCCTGCCGACGAACCACCCCAGCTGCTCGTGCTGTGGCACTGACCGCACTGTCGGCCGAACCGACCGCTGTGCACGTCATTGCCCGCGTGACACGAGGCGCAGTCCGCAGAGGCCAGGCTGCCAGACAGTCTGCTGTGGCTGAAGAGCGCGCGGCTCCAACCGCCCGTGTTGTGGCATTGGCCGCACTGTCTGCCAAATGCGCCTTCGTGAATGTCAGTGTCGGCATGGCAAGAAGCGCAGTCCTTGCTCGCCACATTGCTGCCGAGCACCGAGTGGTTGAATGTGGCCGTGCTCCAGGTGCTCGTGGCGTGACACGAGTTGCACTTGTAGCCGAGCGACCCGCGGTGCTTGTCGTCCTTCGCGTGACACGAGTAGCACGTCTGCGGCGTGAGGCTGAGGGCTTGCCGAGAGCGCGTCGGCGTGTGGCACCCTGAGCACGCAACGCCAGCGTGTGCGCCCGTGAGCTTGAACGCGAACGCATCGTGATCGAAGTCGGTGCCGTCGGGGGTAGACCCCTTGTGGCACAGAAGGCAGTTCGCGCCAAACGACGCCTTGTGCGATGCGGTGAACTTCGCATCGATCGACGAATGGCACGTAGCGCAGATCGCCTGGTCGAAACGGGAGAGATCCGTCCCGTGGCAGTCTTTGCAGGTGAAGGCTGGGCCCTTGATCGTGTGCTGATGGCTCGCGAGCGAGTACCCAGTGAGCTCGTGCGGGAACTTCGAATCGTCGACCACGGTCAGAGCACCATCGGCTCCAAGGTGCTCGCTGTGGCATCCTCGGCAGGTCGGCGATGACGCATTGCGCGACAGCAAGCCATGGACGCCCTCGTGCGTCTGGATCTCGGTGGCGACGTCCGTGTGACAGCGTGTGCACCGCGTGGCCATGTCGTCGGAGGACCACGGTTCCACATGGCAGATATCACATGACCCGCCGGTCTGCGCGTGGCTCGTCATCCCGCCCAGCTTCACGCCTGTTGCCTTCGCGCTGAGCTTCCCAGGGCTGAACATCGCGGGCCCGGCCAGACCGGCCCACACCCCGAGTGCTACGAGCAGGACACCCGCCGCTATGATCCCGGTTGCCGAGACAGACCCCGACGGCTTCTTGGCCACAGCGTCACCTCCCCCTCATCGCTGCAACGTCGCGTAGTAGAGGGCTCCCGCGACGTGCACGAGCACAGAGGTGAACAGCGTCCAGGTGAGCGGAATGTGGATCGCCCGCCACGTCGCCAGGGCCTTCTTCGCCTTCGCGAGATGCTCGGGGTTCACGCCTTCAATCTCGCGGGGGACCGCCGTGTACAAGTACCGGCCGACGATGCCGCTGATCAGCACGATCACCGTCATCGCCGCAGCAATGGCCGCAAGTCCGTTGAACTTGCCCGCCGAGTGAATCAGCACCATGTACGGGCCGACCAACCCCATCATGACGTGCGATTGCAGCCACTTGACCATCGGCCCCCATCGGGTGTTGCCAGCCTGCTTCCGAATCGAGTACGCCGTCTGCGACAGGATCATGAAGATCGTGCCGATGATGCCGACGGTGTGCCCGAGCGCGCTCGAAGCCGGTGGCAGCTCGCCCGTCACCTTGTAGACAACCACGTACACAGTCGTCACAAGGGCGATTCCGAGCCCAGCGAACCCAAGTTCCCGACGATGCTTGGACATGGCTAGTCGTTGTCCCCGTCGTTGTCGACGTCTCCGTAGGCCCCAGATTCACCGGCACCGCCGACGCCGAGACTCCCGCCACCACCGGATGGAACGCTGGTCGTACCTGCGCCGGTGTCAGTCGTCCCAAGCTCTGACCCCGTTGAGCCCGTTGAGTCGGAACCGGTGCCCGAGACGGAGTCGATACCAGCGCCCGTGCCAGGATCGATACCCCCGCCCGTCGCCGAGGTGGTGCCGGCGGAAGCCGCCCACGCCTGCAATACAGCACGGTCCGTCGGGGAGAGCTTGGCTGACGGATGCAGCGGCAGGTAGAACCACAGCGGCATCTCGCCTTCCTGCACCTTCTCCCAGCTCTCTTTGAACGCCTCGGACTGCTGCTCGGCGGAAAGGAGGTTCCACGTCGAGAAGTTCAGCTTCGCGCGACCTTCATTGACGTCCCGAGCCACAAGCCACGAGACCGGCGCAACGTAGCTGTACCACGGCCACTTCGTCTCGTTTGAATGACAGTCGTAGCACGCACGACTAAGTACGGCCCGAGCTTGAGTGTCGGCTGGGACTTGCGTTTGGCTTGCAGGGTTCGAGCGATCGACGGGAACGAGTTGGATGGCTGCAAACAGGACGCCAAGCACGACAACGATCCACACCAAGACACGCTTCGAGTTCTTCATGGCAGAGTCCTCCTTCTCAGGGTCCCACCCGCCTCATACGACCGAAGTAAGGCGGGCAAGCCGGCGAGCACGCGCACCCGCGCTCATCGCAAGACGATCTGCGATCAACTTGCGTGCCGACAATGAGAAGTCAGTTATGGATTCCTGAGGGTCTTCTAAAGGACAGCGCCTGTGAGATTGGGACTCAGGCGTACGCGCGCCGCCTCCAGACAAGCTGGGAGACTAGACGCCGGCAAGTGCCTCGCCGATGACCATGAAGCTGGCGAACAGGGCTGCCGGTATCGTGGCGACGGTGGCGATGACGTTGAGCACCGAGCGCTGTCTCCAGGGCCAGATGCACAGCACGTCAAGCACTGCGGCTACGTCGATCAGCGCCATGCCTAGTGCAGGCATCACCCAGGTGTCGGTGATCGGGTAGGTCTCGCGGAATGCGATGGTGATCATGGGCAGAACCACCCATGATGCCAGTCCGACCACCGAGGCGCCGAGAGCCCACCACCCGCCAGCCGTCGCTGGCATCACACCCCTGGTACCGGCGGCAGCTCCCGCGTTGGCAGAATCTCGGCCGGAATTCGACATGAGCTCCCTCCCATTCCGTAGAGCGTCCCTCCGGTCAGCCTACTCCATGTCGTGGAGCGTGCGCAGCAGGTCAGCGACCTCTCGCGTGCCGCCAGCTCAGCCTGCGGCGGCGGCGATCATCGCCGTCGCGCGGTCCTGAGACGTCGGCGCCGCACAAGCACCGCGCCGAGACCCAGCACCGTCAGCCCGCCGAGCACCCCGAGCACGATCGCGCTCCAGCGCCCGGCGGCGTCCTCGCGGCTCCCCTCTCGATGCGCGAGGGTCGCGCTCGCATCCTGCGCGCCAGGGCTCGCCGCCTCCGCCGGACTCACACCCGCGGCCGGATCCGGCCGAGACCGCACAAGCTGCGCGAACTGCCGATCGATCGTCGCGTAGAGCTCCGGCACCCACGTGGGCTCGCCTGTCTCGGCGGCCTGAAGCGGCCCCTTTCGCGGGTCGGTGGGTGCGATCAGCACCGTCACGTTCTTGAGCCCTGTCTCGGCCACAAGCACGAACAGCTCCTCGATGCTCTCGTCACCCATGGCTAGGCACCCCGTGGATCGAACCCCGCCGTGGATGAAGATGTCGCCGCCGAGGTTGGTGCGCCCATCTCTCTTGGCGTGAGCACGATCGAAGCTGTTGGGATAGTCGAGCCGCATCGCCAGGTGGTACGCCGAGTTCGCGTTGAGGGACGTGCCGTGATAGACGCCCTCGGGGACCTGCCGGTCGCCCTCCCTCAGCTTCGGCCCAGCGTGGCCGCTCGCGCCGAGGATGCGGTACGAGGTGACGTAGCGCCACGCCCCCTGCCGAGAAGCCCAGACCTCGAGGGTGCGGTCGCTCTTGATCGCAGCGAGGACGAGCTTCGCGGGTGGGTAGGCCACGCCCGCCGACTCGAACGCGGGCGCCAACCGGCTGCGAGCGGCCGGGCCGTACTCGGCGACTGCCTGCTCGGCGGTGCGGGCGCTGGGCGCGGTGCGAGCGTGGGCCAGCGCAGGCCCACCGGCCACGACGAGCGCGACGATGTAGACACTGGTTGCCGCAACCGCGGCAGTCGCTCTGGGACTCAGCTTTCGCCCCCCTGCAGTCGCTCCAACACGTTGCACACGAGTGGCGCAACGCGCACCACGGGACAGTGTAGCCTTCCAAAGCGCAGGCCAACCGTCGGCGACCCACACGTCGGCGACCCTCAACACGCTCTCTTGCGTATACTGTGCGACGATCAGCGCCGTGCCGTTGGAGGATGTTCGTGGAGAACGCACTCACCCTGCTAACAGAACCCAGCGCCTGGATTGCACTCGTCACGCTCTCGCTGCTCGAGATCGTGCTTGGAATCGACAATCTCGTCTTCATCGCGCTTCTCACCGGCAGGTTGCCCAGGGAGCAGCAGAAGCAGGCTCGGCAGTTCGGTCTTGGGGCGGCCCTGCTCACGCGGCTGGCGCTGCTGTTCTCGCTCTCGTGGATCGCGCGGCTCACAACGCCGCTGATCACGCTTGACTGGCTGCGCGTCCACGGTGAGGGATTCGCGGTGACCGGGAAGTCGCTGGTCTTGCTCGGCGGAGGGCTGTTCCTGGTCTACAAGTCGGTGTCCGAGATCTATCACAAGGTCGAACTTGGAGACGAAGGCGTCCGCGAAGGCGGCGTCTCGAAGTCGCTCGCACTCGTCGTCGTCAACATCGCGCTGATGGACGTGGTGTTCTCGCTCGACTCGGTGATCACGGCGGTGGGATTGGTGAACAAGATTCCGATCATGGTGACCGCCATCGTGATCGCAATGGCGGTCATGGTGGCCTTCGTCGATCCAGTCTCGAACTTCCTCAACGGCCACGCGTCGCTGAAAATCCTCGCGCTCGCGTTCCTGCTGCTGATCGGCGCGCTGCTTGTGGGTGAAGCGATCGGCTACGAGATCCCGAAGGGCGTCATCTACTTCGCGATGTTCTTCGCGGTGGGCATCCAGGCGATTCAGATGCGCTACGACGCGAACCTCAAGCGCCGAGAAGCTGCCGAGGAACCCAGCTAGCGCGAGCGGAGACCCCCGCGGTCGAAGGCCCCCGCGAGCGACGCCCGGCGCTTGCCCGCCGCGGGCCTCCGCCGAACCGGCCGGCGCTACTGCGCGGCGACAATGACGACCCGGGAGCCCTCCTTCACCTTCGTGCCAGCTTTGGGGTACTGCTCGTAGATCGTGCCCGAGGGCGCCGCCTCAGTGAACACGAGCGACTGGATCGGGTCGAACTCCGCCGCCTGGAGCACGGCAAGGGCATCCGCCGTGGGCTTGCCTGTCACATTGGGCACCGACACGTCCAGCGGGGCAGGCTTGCCGAGCGACATCACGATGCTGGTGTACGTGTCTTTGAGCAGCTTCGCGCCGGCCTTAGGGAGCTGACCCATGACCTTGCCCTCGGCGACCACACTGCTGTACAGGTGGCTGATCCGCGACCGCAGCCCCACTTTGCGCATCGCGCTCTGGGCACTGGCCTGCGACTTCCCGGTCACCTTCGGGACCGTCGCCGCTAGCTTTGAGATGGGGCCTGTCGACACCGAGATGACCATGTCCTGACCTGGGTCGACGTTCTTGCCGCCAGCGGGCACTTGGCCGATGACCAAGCCCTCGGGGACCGTGGAGTCGTAGGCTTCGACGACGTGGACCCTGAAGCCCGCGGCCTTGATGACCCTCCCGGCCTGCGTCCTCGACATGCGGACGACATTGGGAGTGGCCGACGTCGTCGAGGTGGCCTTGCCGCCGGAGATAACGACCGCCACCTCTGAGCCGTTGGGCTGCTGATTGCCGGGGGCAGGGAGCTGGCCCATCACTCGGCCGCGCGGCACGCTGGTGCTAACAGAATGGTAGACAGACGGCACAAGTGCGGCATTGGTCACCGCGGTGACCGCAGCCTCCTGCTGCTTGCCTGAGGCGTCGGGCACCTTCGCGGTGGGCGATCCGGAAT
>CAZIPN010000036.1:0-18379 GCA_964541225.1 uncultured Eubacteriales bacterium | reverse complement strand
TCGCCTTCCAGCAGCAGGCGGTCCTTCATCGTGCCCGGCTCCATCTCGTCGGCGTTCACGACGAAGTACGTCGGGTGCGCGGCATCCTCGGGTTTCGGGACGAAGCTCCACTTCAGCCCGGTCGAAAAACCGGCTCCGCCCCTGCCGAGCAACCCGGACGCCTTCACCTCGGCGGTCACCTCGGCAGGCGTCATCTGGCGCACCGCCCGACGCAGGCCGACGTAGCCGCCAGCCGCCTCGTACGCGCGCAGGTCGAAGGGCTCGCGCCCCGAGGCGATGTTGCGTGTCAGCACGCGCTCCACTAGCGTGCCTCCTCGCGCGCGACGGTCAGGCCGTATCGCGCGAGCGTCTCGTCGATGGCGGCAGCATCCAGGCCGGTGTAGAGCACGTCGTCGACCATCATCGCGGGAGCTCGATCGCACGCGCCGAGGCAGGCAACGGGCAGCAGTGTGAACAGGCCGTCGGCGGTCGTCTCGCCCAGCCCGATGCCGAGCCGCTCGCTCAGCCTCGCCACCACGTCCTCGTAGCCGGTGAGCCAGCAGCTCACGCTGTCGCACACCAGGATCACGTGCGTGCCCACCGGCCTGCGGTGTATGTGGTTGTAGAAGGTCGCCACGTTCTCGACCTCGGCGGCGCTCATGTCAAGCGTCTCGGCGACGTCGGCGAGCTGCTCGTCGGAGACCCAGCCGCTGCGCATCTGCACGATCTTGAGGGCTTCGATCACCGCTGCCGAGGGATCGCTTTCCGGCGGTATCTCGGCGAGTATGCGCTCGCGTTCCTCGGCGCTCAGCATCGCGATCGCCTCCTCATCGATCCGAGTCCGCAAGGACGTAGTCCAGACTGCCGAGAATCGCGAGCAAGTCGGCGATCATCTCGCCGCGCGCCATGAAGCCGACGGCCTGAAGGTGGGCGAAGGACGGCGTGCGGATGCGGTCGCGATACGGCGAGGTGGAGCCGTCGCTCACGAGCCAGTGACTGGTCGCGCCCTTGGCCGCCTCGGTGATGACTTGCGCTTCGCCGACAGGCATGACCGGTCCCCACGTTGTCGCGAGGAAGTGTGTGATGAGCGTCTCGATGTCGTGCATCGTGCGTTCTTTGGGCGGCGGCGTGGTCAGCGGGTGGCTCGCCTTGTACGGGCCGCTCGGCATGTTCTCGACGCACTGGCGGATGATGGACAGGCTCTGGCGGATCTCGGCGACGCGTACCTGCGCTCGCGCGTAGCAGTCGCCTCGCGTGGCGGTGGGGATCTCGAAGTCGAAGTCCTCGTAGCCCGAGTACGGGCGCGCCTTGCGAAAGTCCCACTCTACGCCGCAGGCGCGCAGGTTCGGGCCGGTCATGCCCCACTCGATCGCCTGGGCCGCGGTCACGACGCCGACGCCTTTCGTGCGCTTGCGCAGGATGAGGTTGCTCATGATCAGGCGGTCGTATTCGGCGAGGCGGTCAGGCATGTAGTCGAGGAAGTCGATGATGAGCTGATCCCACCCGTTCGGCAGGTCCTCGGCGACGCCGCCGATCCGAAACCAGTTGGGATGCATGCGTGCGCCGCAGATCGCTTCGATGATGCCCAGCGCCCGTTCGCGGTCGGTGAACGTGAAAAACGCGGGGCTCAGCGCGCCGAGGTCTTGCGCGAACGTGCCGTACCACACGAGGTGGCTGATCACCCGGAAGAGCTCGGAGAGCATCACGCGGATCACGCGGGCGCGCTCGGGTACCTCGATGCCGGCCAGCCGCTCGATGGCGAGCAGGTAAGGCATCTCGTTCAGCACGCCGCCGAGGTAGTCGATGCGATCGGTGTACGGCAGGTAGGTGTGCCAGGTCTGACGCTCGGCCATCTTCTCGGCGCCTCGGTGATGAAAGCCGATGTCGGGCACGGCGTTGATGATCTGGGTGCCGTCGAGTTCGAGCACCACGCGAAGCAGGCCGTGTGTGCCCGGGTGGTTGGGCCCGACGTTTAGGAACATCAGCCGAGAATCTTCGGCGGGGGAGGTAAGTCCCCACTCCTCGGGCCGGAAGCGCAGCGCTTCCTCCTCGGCGGCTTCGGTCTCATCGGAGTAGACGAACTCCGGCATTTCGGTGGCGCGCGCGGGGTGCTCTTTGCGCAGCGGGTGGCCCTCCCACAGTGGCGGAGTGAGGATGCGTCGCAGGTTCGGGTGGCCCTCAAAGCCGATGCCGAACATGTCGTAGGCTTCGCGCTCGTACCAGTTGGCGTTTGCGAAGATGCTGCTTGCCGAGCGTACGCTCGGCATCTCGCCGAGCAGAGGCGTGCGGATCATCACGTCCTCGTTGCGCTCGAGCGAAAGCAGCTGGTAGCCGAGGGAGAAGTCGGCCTCTGGGACGCCATCGCGATGGACGCGCTCGCGCTCGTCGGATGCGGCGAGGTCGAAGAGCATCGGGTAGGCGTGCTCGGCGTGGCGCTTGAGGTAGAGCAGGATCTCGGGGACGCGATCGGGGTCGACCCAGATGACCGGCGCGTCGGCCGCAACTTTCTGGGTGCCGAGGACCGCACCGGGGAAGCGGGATTCGATGTCGGCGGCAAGGGCCGAAGCACGCTCGCGCGCGATGTCGGCGGCAGCGGCGGGGCCGCGGGTGCTCTCGCTCCCGGCAGCGGTCGGGTTGCCCTGGCGTGCGGTGTCGGAGGTCGGCTGCATCGGTGCGCTACACCGAATCCGGCGGTCGTAGCAGCGTCTCGCTTCGCCGAGCCTCTCGCTTGAGTTCCCTCATCGAGCCGTGCTCGGGGCGTATGACCTCTTGCGACCCGGCGACCCAGCTCAGTGGCCGACGCTCTGCGCCCACCGAGTCGTGGAGCATGCGAAGCCCTTCCATGAGCGCGTCGGGACGCGGAGGGCAGCCGGGCACGTACACGTCGACCGGCAGGAACCGGTCGACGCCTTGCACGACGCTGTAGATGTCGTACATGCCGCCAGAGTTCGCGCACGAGCCCATCGAGATCACCCAGCGCGGCTCCATCATCTGCTCGTACAGGCGCTTGATGACCGGCACCATCTTCGCGAACACGGTGCCCGCGATCACCATCATGTCGGCCTCGCGCGGCGTACCGCGAATGACTTCGGAGCCAAAGCGCGCGATGTCGTACTTGCTGGTAAGCGAGGTGGCCATCTCCACGAAGCAGCACGACAGGCCAAAGCCGAACGGCCACATCGAATTGCTGCGGCCCCACGCCAGCATGTCCTCAAGTCCCGTGAGCAGCACCGAACGTCCGAGGACGTCCGCTTTCGTGACAGCGCTCGGATCCGGGTGCAGGTTGGGGATGCCGTCGATGCCGGCGCGTTCGCTCATTCGACCTCCATCTGTTGCGAGGGATGTGAATTGCGCAGCGCGCGCTTGGAATGCGGGCTCCAGTCCAGCGCGCCCACGCGCCACAGATAGACAAGGGTCGCACCGAGAACGCCGATGAACACGGCCATCTCGGCAAATCCGGCCCAGCCGGCGCGCCTCAAGATCAGCGCCCACGAAACGATGAAGACGGTCTCGAGATCGAAGATCACAAACAACGTCGCTACCAGGTGAAACTGCACGTTGATGGGCACTTGCGCCGTGCCGGTGGCGACGATGCCGGACTCGTATGGCTGCCCGGTGTCGCGCTCCATGTGCCGCTCGCCGAGCAACGCGGCAGTGCCGAGCATGCCCGCGGCCGCGAGGACAGCCAGGACGGCGTAGAGGGCCAGCGGCCATAGCGGTCCGCTTTGCGCAGCCACTAGTCCTCCTCCCAATGCGTGTGAAAGACGCCCTTCTCGTCGACTCGCTCGTACGTGTGCGCGCCGAAGTAGTCGCGCTGCGCCTGCACGAGATTGGCCGGAAGCCACTCGCTGCGATACGAGTCAAGGTAGCCGAGCGCCGCGCTGAGTCCAAGGACGGGCACGCCGAGACACGCCGCGCTGGCCACCGTGTTGCGTAGGCCGTTCTGCCGCGCGTTCACTCGGCGGCCAAGCTCATCGTCGAGCAGGAGGTTGTCGAGCGTGGGGTTGGCCGCATACGCGCGCTTGACGTCTTCGAGCACCGCCGCGCGGATGATGCACCCGCCACGCCACAGCGCAGCCACGTCCGCAAGGTTCAGGCGGTAGTCGTAGGCGTGTGACGCCACGCGGAGCTGCGCCATGCCCTGCGCGTAGGCCAGGATCATGCCCGCGTACAGCGCTTCGCCGAGTTCGCGCACGAACTCCTCACGATCGCCGACGTACTCACGCGCGGGACCGTCGAGCTTCTCGGCAGCCACCTCGCGCTGGTCCTTCTCGGCGGATAGGGCGCGCGCCGTCACCGCGATGTCGATGCTGGGCGTCGGAACGCCGATGGTGAGCGCGTCTTCGGAGGCCCACTGGCCGGTCCCGAGCTGCTTGGCGACGTCGAGCACGACATCGATCAGGCGCTTGCCCGTGTCCGGGTCGGTCTCCTTGAAGATGTTGGCGGTGATCTCAAGCAGGTAGCTCGCGGTCTCGCCGGACGCCCACGTCGCGAAGGTGTCGCCGATCGCGTCGTCGTCCATCCCAAGTGCGCGCTTCATCAGGTCGTAGACCTCGGCGATCTGGCACATCACCGCGTATTCGATGCCGTTGTGCACCATTTTGACGTAGTGCCCCGCCGAGCCGGGGCCGAGGTAGGTTACGCACGGCTCACCGTTGACGTGTGCGGCCGAAGCTTCCAGCACGTCGGCGATGCGGTCGTAGGCATCGCGCGGTCCACCCGGCATGATGCTCGGCCCAAGCCGCGCACCTTTCTCACCACCAGAGACGCCGATGCCGAGGTATCGAATGCCTCGGCGTGCGAGCGCCTTGGCGCGGATGTCGGTGTCGGTGAAGTGCGAGTTGCCGCAGTCGGCGATGATGTCACCTGCCGAGAGGTGCGGGAGCAGCTCGCGGATGACGGCATCCACTGGCTTGCCCGCAGGAATGAGCAGAGCGACTACGCGCGGTTCTTCGAGCAGCTGGATGAAGTCGGGCAGAGTGTTCACGCTCTGGATTGGACGCTCGCCGGTTTGCTTTGCGAGGGCGGCGACCCGTTCAGGGTCGCGGTCATATCCGGCGATGGAGAACCCGTGGTCTGCGATGTTGAGCACCATGTTCTGCCCCATCACGCCAAGACCGATCATGCCGAGCCGACAGCGTTGCTTGCTCACTCTCGCCAACACCTTTCTGCCTCACTGGGCGCCATCACTGCAGTCCCGCCTCGCCAAGAGCGCGCTTGGTCGTCGGCAGATCCACATGCAGCACTCCGCGAATGCCGGTGAGCCGCGCCATCTCTACGTTGACCACATCTCGGTCGACGAACACCGCACCAGATGCTGGGCTGTTCGACACGTCGAGGGCGAGGCGAAACAGATCCGGGTCAGGCTTGCGCAATCCAACATTCCCCGATACCAAGAAAGCGTCAACCAGCTCGCCGAGCGGGGCTCTGCGCTCGTGATAGGCGGACAACTCCCGGCCCTCGTTGCTGATTGCGACGATCTTGAGTCCTCGGCGGGTCTTGAGCCGGGTGAAGAACTCGACGTTCTCGTCGATGGGGTCCGAGTGTGCAGACATGTACGTCTCGAAGTCCTCGCGACTGAATCCGCGGTGCTCATAGAAGACGACGAGGCCGAGGTAGTCGGCCAAGCTCATGTGTCCGCGTTCGAAGGAATCAGCGCAGGACGCATGGCGAGCCTCAAGGTCGTGGGCATCGAGGTTGAATCGCTGCGCCGCAGCTGCCCGCGCGCGGCGGTCCCAGCCGGGAGTCCTGAGGACCCCGCCGACGTCAAGCAGAAGTGTCCTGATCTCGGGCACGGGATGATCCAATCGCGCGTTGGACTTCCTGTTGGGCTGGAGCACGGTGTGTCTGATAGGTACCCATTCGGCCCCGGCGCTGATGTGTCCTGGATCGCGTTCTCTACGATTCGTCGGTGTGCGATTCGTCGGTGTGCGTGCGGAGCACTTCTTCGAGAAACATGAGGTACTCCTTGTAGGCCTTCCGGCCCTTGTCCGTCATCGAGTAGGTGGTCTGCGCCGCCCCGTGAGAGATCTCACGACGCTTCTTCACGTACTCCGCCTGCACGAGCTTCTCCAGATGGGTGTAGACCGCCCCATCGCTCATCTGGAGCTGCTGTTTGAGGTAGTTGAATGAAGCCTGTCCCGATCTGTAGAGGATGGTGAGAATGGACAGGCGTGACTTCTCGAAGAACGTGCCGTCGAAGCGCGTGTAGAGGCTATCCACGGTCGCTTCCATGTTCAGCCGTCAGGAGCGCCGACTCGACAAGACCGGCGCCGAACATGGCCGCAGCGACGAGCAAACCCGCCACCGCATAGTAGGCGGCACCGTTCGCGCCAAGTGCGAGCATTGCGATACCGCATGCGATCATCGCGAGTCCCTCGGCAAGGAACCACTCGTGGGTGTACTGGACAGGTATGCAGGCCATCATGCCGACGAGCACGAGGATCGCTCCCGGCGTCAGGATCCCTGCACGGACCAAGACCACCCCGATTGCGAATGCGCCCACGAGGTATGCCGAGATGGCAAGGGTGTAGCGGCGGAAGCCCGGGACGAACATGGGCACGTTCTCTTTCGAACTCTTGCGCAGCCACGCCACCATCTCCACAACGCCGCCGAGGAAGGTAGCGGGGAGCCAGATGAGCAGGAGGGCCTCGGTCTGCGTGAGCCCACGCTGGGCGAGAACCCAGTTGAGACCCGTGCCCGCAAGGACTACGGCTCCAAAGACGTGGTACGCCCAGGGGTAGAGCCGGAAGCGCCCCTCGGCTTCAACGAGCGTGCGCCGGATCGTGCGCACTTCGTCAAGGTACCGAGTCAGATCGTCTTCCGGTCGCACCGAGCCGCTGTCGGTCATCGTTCCTCCCGCTTGGTTGAAGCGATAGAGCCGTCTCTCAAGATACTGGACTCGAAGCTAACTTTGCAATACAAAGTAACTTTGCGATATGATGTTAGCTGGTAGGGAGCTCGATTTCAAGGCGCAAGGAGGCTGGCGTGATGGAAGAGTCCGTCGAGCGAAGGTTCTCAATCTGGTGGGGCTGTCTGGTCGGCTTGACCTGTGCGCTGACTGTGGGCGGGATCGCCTTTGCCGTTCTTGCCGAGCCGCTGCGCGTTCTTCTGGAGTCGCTGCTGTATGTGCCCCTGACCGGAGAGAGACTGCGCGGCGCTGCTGCCGGCTACGTCGCGCTTCACCAAGCGGTGATGGGGGCGGTGATCGCGGGGTGGAGCGCCGCACTGCTGTCTCTGCTGTTCGGTCCGTTCCGACGCCGAGAGCGGTGGGCGTGGGTGGCGATTGCCGCATCCCTCGCAGTCTGGTTCGTCTTGGACACGACGTATTCCGCGCTGTCCCACTACACACTCAATGCCCTGCTCAACGCCGTCACCCTCGCTCTGTTCGCGCTGCCGCTTGCAGGCACGTACTCGTACTTCCAGGCGCCGGCGTCGCGGTCGCAAGCATGCTGAACAGGACACCCCGCAGCTCACGCGCCGCCGTACGGATGGATCGCGCGTACTGTGAAAGGGGACATCTAGAAGGAGACGCCCGCCGAGAACAACACCTGCCGAGGAGAATGCGATGAGTGACGACCGAACCATCGCCGTTGAAGCGCGCGGACTCTCGAAGACGTACGGCGCGGGCTCGGCCGAGGTCCACGCACTTGCGGACGCGACCTTCCAGATTCCGGCCGGCGAGTTCGTCGTTCTGCTCGGCCCGTCGGGTTCTGGCAAGACTACGCTGCTGAACCTCGTCGGCGCGCTGGAGACGCCGACGTCTGGCGAGGTCGAGGTGCTCGGCACACCGCTCGCCGGACTCACCGATCGCCAGCGTACCGCCTATCGCCTGCACACCGTCGGCTTCGTCTTCCAGTTCTTCAACCTTGTGCCCACGCTCACCGCCGCCGAGAACGTTGCTCTTTTGGCCGAACTCACCGGTCCCGACGCGGCAAAACGCACTCAGGACGTGCTCGAGCAGGTGGGGCTCGGCGATCGGACCGGTCATTTTCCCGCTGAGCTGTCCGGCGGCGAGCAGCAGCGCGTGTCGATCGCACGCGGGCTCGTGAAGGGCTCGCCACTGCTGCTGTGCGATGAGCCGACCGGCGCACTCGACATCGAGACGGGCATGCGTGTGCTCGCGACGCTTCAAGATGCGGTGGCGACCTTCGGGCGCACGGTGCTGGTCGTGACCCACAACGCGGTGATCGCCAAGATGGCCGATCGCATCATCCGGCTTCAAGATGGCCACGTCGTCTCGGCCGAGGCCAACGCCGAGAAGGTTGGCGTGAAGGAGCTGGCCTGGTGAGTCTGCTCGGTCGAAAACGCCGCCGAGACGTCCGCCGGCATTTGTGGCAGTTCATCAGCGTCATCGCTACCGTCGCTCTCGGCGTGATGATGTACTGCGCGTCTTTCGACGCGTTCCAGAATCTCAACGCTTCCTATCTGGGCACCTACGACCGGCTCAGGCTCGCCGACATCGTCGTCACAGGTGCCAATGACTCGTTCATCCAGCAGGTCACGCAGCTGCCAGGTGTGATGACCGTCGAGAAGCGCATCCAAGCGGATGTCCCGTTGCGCATCGCCGGGCACGAGCTGATCGGCCGCGTGGTTGGGATACCGGCGACCGGGCAGCCGACCATCGACCGGGTCGACGTACTTTCCGGACAGTACCTGCCTCCTGACTCCACCGACCAAGCGCTTGCCGAGACGCACCTCGCCGCAACGTACAAGCTTTCGGCGGGAAGCTCGGTTCAGATGCTCACGTCGAGCGGCTGGCAGCACCTGCCGATCGTTGGCACTGCCGTCTCCGCCGAATACCTATGGCCTGCGCCGAGTACGCAGCAGCTGTTCGCCGATCCCCACGATTTCGGCGTGCTATTCGTGCCCGAGGGGCTCGTGCCGCTGGCGGCAACTCCGGCGGTCCAGCACCAAGTCCTCATCCGCTACGACCCTGGCGCAAATCGGCCGTCGCTTGACTCGCGCATTCGCCACCTTGCCGATGTCGCCGGTGCCGACGACGTCACGACGCAGGCCGACCAGCCCTCGAACAGGGCGCTTCACCTGGACCTGGACGGCTTCCACCAGATGTCGTGGATGTTCCCGGCGATGTTCTTGCTCGCCGCCGGACTTGCCACCTACCTCTTGCTCACGCGCATCGTGTACTCCCAGCGCGATCAGATCGGCACGCTTCGCGCGAACGGTCTCTCGGGGTCTACGGTGCTATGGCACTACCTCGGCTACGGGCTGTTCGTCGGGCTTGTCGGCGCCCTGATCGGCGTGGCACTGGGAGTGCCAGCCGGGTGGGGGATCACGAGCGAGTACACCGGCGAGCTGTCCATCCCCGATACGGTTCGGCGATTCTACCCGCTCACGCCCATCATCGGCGTGTTGTTCGGCCTGATGGCTGGGCTGCTCGCGGCGTGGGTGCCGGCGCGTGCGGCGGTGCGCGTGGATCCTGCCGAGGCGATGCGTGGAACGGTGCCAGTCGCGCAAGGCGGGCCGAGCCTGACCGAGAGGCTGCTGCCCTTCCTCCGGCGTCTGCCCGTGCGCTGGCTGATGGTGATTCGTGGGTTCGGGCGCAATCCTCGGCGGAGTCTGTCGACGGTGATCGGCATCGTGCTGGCGCTCATGCTCGTGCTTACGTCGTGGGGCATGCTCGACACCACCGAGATCCTCATCGACCAGCAGTTCAACCACGTGCAGCTCGAGGACGCGCAGGTCGTTCCAGAAGCGGGTGTGGACGCATCGCTGATTGAGGCGATCCAGCGAGTACCCGGCGTGGAGAAGACCGAGCAGGTCAGCGCGCTCGATGTCTCGCTCAGCGGGCCGAGAGGCTCGTACTCGACCCAGCTGTTCGCGTACCCCAGCGGCACCGTGATGCACGCCTTCGCGATTCCAGGCGGCAGTCCGCAGCGTGGGGAGCTCGTGGCTGGCGCGGCACTCATCGGCAAGACCGGCGTGCCCGTGGGAGGCCGCATCAGTGTGCGCTCGCCGTCGCTGAAGAAGCAGTTCATGTTGCCCATCGGCGCCACGGTCGATGAGCCGCTCGGCACCTTCGTGTACGCATCGCCGGAAACCCTGCAAGACGCGATGCGCAGCGCGGGCGTGGGCGACCCGGCGGGTGTGCTGTCGCGTGCATACTCGGTGGTGTTTCTGAAGCTTGAGCCTGGCGTCAACCGCGCGAAGGTCCTTGCCCAGGTCCGCAAACTCAACGGCGTGGCCACGGTCACCGACTCCCGTTCGCTGTACAACCTCGTCCAGCAATACCTTGGCTTCTTCTACATCTTCATCGGGTTCATGATGCTGTTCGGCGGCGTGATGGCGCTCGCACTCATCTTCAACACCGTTTCGGTCAACCTCGCCGAGCGATCAACCGAGCTTGCGAGCATGCGCGCCAACGGCATGTCGCGCCAGCTCATCGCACGTCTCGTGACCGCCGAGAACATCATTCTCACCGCGATAGGCATTGTGCCCGGGCTCTTCGTGGGGACGTGGGTGGCGGCGTGGTTCATGGGCACATATTCGAGCGACATGTTCGTCTACACCCTGCACATGAAGCCGACAACGTATGTGTTCTCGTCGCTTGCGATGTTTGCGTTCACGGGGCTCTCGCTGCTGCCAGGCATTCGCGCGGTCGGCCGCGTCGATATCGCACGCGTGGTGCGCGAGCGGTCAGGGTAGTCGCTCATCGGGACTGGCGTTTCCTCGCGGGTATCAAGATCGTGGGGCGCGATGCGTTCCCGCAGACACCCGAGGAGGGCACCGAGGCATGCCGAGACAGTGGCGCTGGCTGCGGGGTCAACAGGCGAGAAGACCGCGTTTGCGGCTATCGGTGGTGGCCCTCGCTGTGGCCGCAGTTGCGTTGTGCCTCCCTGCGACGGGGACGGCTGCCCAAGGTTCAGCGACACAGTCGTTGACGCCGACGCCAGGTGGGGCGTTGATTGAGCCGTCGTTCACTCCAGCTCCCAAGGGCACGCTCCTGTTTCTCGGCAACAAGAACATCCCTCCGGTGGTCTACCTCGATGGGACGGTTCCAGCTGGCCTTGCGGTCGACATGGTTCGAGCGATCGCCGCGCACCTGCCGCATCCCGTCGAGATCAGGGCGATGGACTGGACGCAGGCGCAAGCTCTGGTCGCTGAAGGCAAGGCCGATGCGCTCATCCAGATCAACTCGACGCCCGAGCGCAAGAAGATCTACGACTTCTCGGACCCGTTCCTTGAGTCGCACTTCGCGATCTTCGTCCGTTCTGACCGGCAAGGAATCTCCAGCATCTCGAGTCTTCGCGGGCTCAAGGTGGGGGTGGAGTCTGCGGGACTTCCGCAGCAGCTGCTCTCCAAAGACCCGCAGATCCAGCTGAAGGTGATCCCCGGCTTTGGCGAGGGATTCCGCATGCTGAATGCTGGGACCGTCGATGCGGTGGTGGTGGACTATCGGGTTGGATCCTACGTTCTGGCCACCAGTCACATCACCGGCGTGAAGGCGGCTGGCAAGCCCATCCAGTCGTCCTACTCGGCGATCGCGGTTCGCAAAGGCAACACCGTGCTTCTTGGCGAGATCAACAGCGCCCTTCGTGAGATCAGGGCTGACGGAACCTATCAGAGGATCCTCGACAACTGGGCACCAACGGAGGGCGTGTTCGAGACGCAGGCCCAGATCGACGAGCGGGTCTACCGTTCGACGATCATCGGCTTGGCGGCCCTTCTCCTGTTTGCCGTTGCATGGGTGGCCACGGTCAGGAGGCAGATGACGCGCAAGAAGGCTGCCGAGGAACTGCTGCGCGAGAGCGAGGAAACGTATCGGCTGCTGGTCACGGGCATGGCCGAAGGCGTTATCGTGCGGGCGGAGGACGAACGAATCACTGCGGTCAATCCCGCCGCTCAGCGGATTGCGGGACGTAGCGCCGAGCAGATGCTTGGACGCACCACGGCGGAGCTGGAGTGGGACGCCGTCCACGAAGATGGGACGCCCTTTCCTCCTGAGGATCAACCGTCCACGGTGACCATGCGGACCGGGAAGCGGCAGACCGAAGTGGTCATGGGGATACATCGACCTGGCGGCGGTCTGGTCTGGATCTCCCTGAACTCCCAACCTCTCTTTGCCGGTGCCGAGACAGGCCCGCGTGCGGTGGTCACCACATTTCGGGACATCACCGAGAACAGGCAGGCTCAGCAGCTGCGAGTCGCGAAGGAAGCGGCCGAGGCGGCCAACCTTGCCAAGAGCGCGTTCCTGGCAAACATGTCTCACGAAATCCGCACGCCGATGAACGCGATCCTTGGATTCTCACAGCTCATGCGAGATGACAAGGGCTTGACCGAGCGTCAGCGCCAACGGCTCGACATCATCAATAGCAGCGGGGAACATCTGCTTGCGCTTATCAATGATGTGTTGGAGATGTCGAAGGTTGAGGCAGGCAGGATCTCGATTAACCCGACAGAGTTCGACCTTCACGCGCTGCTCGACGAGATGGGCTCTCTCTTCAGCCCGCAGGCTGAAGCCAAAGGACTGGAGCTGCGCGTTGCTTGCGCACAGGACGTGCCCCGCTACATCATCACGGACGAGAGCAAGCTGCGTCAGGTGTTCGTCAACCTCTTGGGCAATGCGGTCAAGTTCACGGATGAGGGCAGCATCGAGGCTCGAGTGGCTGTGCGGCACAAGGAGGACGGCACGCTCAGGCTTTGCGCTGAGGTGCAGGATACAGGCCGGGGGATTGCGCCTCAGGACATGGAACGGTTGTTCCAGTACTTCGAACAGGCCGCGATGGGTCGTGAGTCGCAGAGTGGCACCGGCCTCGGTCTAGCGATCAGCCGCGACTACGTGCGCTTGCTCGGCGGGGAAATCACGGTGGACAGCCACCTCGGAGAGGGCAGCACCTTCAAGTTCGACATCGAGATTGAGCAGGCCGAGGGGGCAGAGGTCTCGGGCGAAGCGGAAGCGCAGCATGCGGTAGGGCTGCGTCCGGGGGAGCCACGCTACCGGGTTCTTGTCGCCGATGATGCCCCGGACAACCGTGAACTCCTGGTGCAGCTTCTCGAGCAGGTCGGGTTCGAAGTGAAAGCGGTTTCCGATGGCAAGCAGGCTCTAGAGAGTTTCGGGGACTGGCACCCGGATCTCATCCTCATGGACATGCGCATGCCCGTCATGGACGGCTACGAGGCCACTCGGCGCATTCGTTCGGCCCCCGGTGGGGCCGATGTCTCAATCGCGGGCGTGACCGCGAGCGCTTTTGCCGAGATGAAGCAGGACGTTCTCGACGCTGGAGTCGACGAGTTCGTGACCAAACCCATCCGCGAGGACGATCTGTTGGACAAGATCAGCAAGCTGATCGGCGCGCGGTATGTGTACGCCGAGGGTGAGGCGCACGAGGAGCTGGCGCCAGAGGAAGATCTCAGTAGTGCGGCGATTGCCGAGCTGCCGGCCGATCTAGCCTCACGCCTCAGGCAGGCCGCCAACGATGCCGACTTCGATGTGGTGCTTAGAGTGGCCGATGAGATTGAGCCACACGATGGGCAGCTCGCAGTGGCGCTGCGCTCGGCCGCCCATCGGTTCGACGCCGAACGCATTTTGGACGCGCTGTCTGCGGAGCCGCCCGCGCAGTAGGCCGCGTGCCAGGAGTGCGCGTTTCGTCTGCCGAGCAACCCGCAAACCCGCGCTCAGAGCCGGCCCCGCCCGAGTGGTGCGCCAGTGCGCCGCTCCCTCGCTACAGCGCACTGCCCTCGCCGAGAAGCTCGCGCAGCTCGGCGATCGTCTCGGCGCCCAGCGTGCTCCGTCGGCGCGCGATCTGCAGCGTATGCAGCCCCAGCTCGCAGTAGAGTCGCACGCGGTCGGGGGGTAGCTCGGCCAGTGCAGCGAGGTGCGCACGCACGGTCTCGACATCGCCACGCACGATCGGCCCCGTGAGCGCGTCGGTCGTGCCGAGTTCCGTCACGTTCTTGAGCGTTCCTTCAGCGAGTGGCGAGAGTGTCTGCGTCGCGCTGGTCTCGTCGAAACCGGCGTCGAGAAGCAGCTGCACCGCCATATCCTCCACGGTCACGAGGTAGTTCGACGCCATGACGGCGGCGGCGTGGTAGAGCGTCTTCTTCTCGTCGGCGATGTGCACGGGATGGCCTTTCAGGGCGCGCACGAACGCGTCGAGTTCTTCGCTTGCGTCGGGGCCGGCGGTCACCCCGTATACCGACCCGGGGATGTCGCGGATCGCTTGCTCGCGCGTGGCGAAGGATCGCATTGGGTGCGCTGCGCCGACATGCGCGCCAGCCCGGGCCGCCGGGTCCAGCGCCGCGAGAGTCAGCGCGCCGCTCATGTGGATCACGAGCTGACCCGGTCGAAACCCTCCCGCCTCGGCGACTTCGGCCGCAACGCGTGGGATCGCGTCGTCCTTCATCGTGAGCAGTACGACACCGGCTCTCGCGGCGGCCTCTGCGTTGTCGGTGCCAGCCTCGCCACCAATAAGCTGGCACGCGAGTTCGGCGGTGTCTTCGCTTCGCGTCGTCGCGGCGACAACGCGAAGTCCCGCATGCCGCAGCGCAGCGCCGACCGCACACCCGAGCCGACCTGCCCCGAGGATAGCGACGGTCTTGTCCTTGAAAGCCTGAGAGCGAGCGTGGTACTCGGCGCGATCTTCCATGAGGGCATTCTACCCGCCGCTCCCTGGCGAACCGCTACCAGATGCGGCGCTATCTGAGATGGGAGACGTCTTGCGCGGCGCGACGTGGCATACTCGGGGGCGCACGTGTCGTCACCGGACTGGGCTTGGAGTCGTGATGGACCGCACCAAGATCATGCAGGGCGTCTACCTCATCCTCGAAGGAATCGGAGAGGATCCGCAGCGCGAGGGGCTCGTGCGCACGCCGGAGCGCGTTGCCGACATGTACGAGGAAGTCTTCGCGGGCATCGAGGAGGATCCCGCCCAGCATCTCTGCGTCACCTTCAACGAGGGGCATCAGGAGATGGTGCTCGTGCGCGACATCCCGCTGTACTCGGTCTGCGAGCATCACCTCGTGCCGTTTGTCGGTCGTGCACACGTTGCCTACATCCCGGGCGAGGACGGTCGCATCTGCGGACTGTCCAAGCTCGCGCGCGTCGTCGACGTGTTTGCTCGGCGGCCGCAAGTTCAGGAGCGGCTCACTTCGCAGATCGCCGACACGATCGTCGAGTACCTGGATCCGCAGGGGGTCATCGTCGTCATCGAGGCCGAGCATCTGTGCATGTCGATGCGCGGCGTGAAGAAGGCCGGCACGACCACGACGACGTCAGCCGTGCGTGGCGGCTTCAAGCGCAACTCCGCAACACGTGCCGAGGTAATGTCGCTGATCAAGGGGCGGTAGGGCGAGCGGTCGCGTCTGTTCGGACGCCACCGCACCACGCGCCCTACGCGAATATCGAGTAGAGGTAGATCGCATACCCTGTGAGCAGCGCTGCGCCTTCCCAGCGGTTGAGGACCGAGCCTCGCCACATGAGCGGCAGTAGCAGCACCGAGCTAGCGATCAGGACCGCGACGTCCACAACCCTGAGTCCCTCTACGTGGAACGGACGAATCAGGGCTGCCGCGCCCAAGACGGCCAGGATGTTGAAGATGTTCGAGCCGATCACGTTGCCGAACGCCACGTCCGGCTCGTTTCGCAGTGACGAAGTGACCGACGTGGCGAGTTCGGGCAGGCTCGTTCCTACCGCGATGACGCTGAGTCCGATGACGACTTCACTGACGCCGAATTTCGTTGCGATGGAAACAGCGCCTTTGAGCAGGAAGTTCGCGCCGCCGACGAGCGCCACCAGCCCCGCGATGACCAGAAGTGCGTGGAACCAGAGGGGGCGCCGAGAGCCATCGAGGGCCTCGTCAAACTCGGTCGCGACTGTCTTCGTGTCGCCACGTCTGGCCCACATGAATGAGAGTCCGGTGTAGGTGAAGGCCCCGATCACCAGGATGAGACCGTCCAGCCTGCTGAGCTGACCATCTATCAGCAGTCCGCACAGCAGCACCGTCACGCCGATCATCAGGGGCATCTCGCGACGAATAAGCTCCGAGCGCACACTCATCGGCTTCACGAGCGCGGCGAGGCCGAGAACGAGGGCGATGTTGCTGATGTTGGAGCCGACGACATTGCCGAGCGCAATCCCGCTGTTGCCAGCGCGCGCCGCCTCCACACTAAGCGCGAGTTCGGGACTACCGGTTCCGAAGGCGACGATGGTCAGGCCGACAGCGAGCGCGGTAACCCCCAGCCGCAGAGCTAGGACGGTGCTGCCGCGGACGAGTCCCTCCGCCCCGAGCGGCAGGAGGATCAGCCCACTGATGATGTATAGGAGATCGAGCGGCATTGGTCCACAATCGCTAGGAGCGTTCCGGTCTGGTGCTAGGCGAGTCGCACTTGGGCGCATCTGCGCGTCCGTCAGCTGAGTCTAGCGCACGTCGCGCATGTCCCCGGGCGACAGCGGCGGCATCCCTTCGGGTACGATCGGCACATGAAGAGCCGCTGCTGGACAGGGTGAAGCCCGTGCTCTCGATCCGCATAGCATGGCGCTTCCTCACCTCAAGTCCGGTGCAATCCGGTCTCATCGTCGCGGGCATTGCCGTGGGCATTGCCACGCAGATCTTCGTGGGATCGATCATCACGAGTCTGCAAGACTCCCTGCTCAACACGACAATCGGTTCCGCCTCGCACGTGACGCTGCAAGCGATCAAGCAGTCGGATCCGATTCGGCTGACCCCGGAGATCGAGAGGATCCTGGCGACCGACCCGAGGGTCAAACCCGGTTCAGTCGCGCCGATTCGTTCGATCTCGGCGCTCTACAGCAACGGAACCGACAGTGCGTCACTCGGGCTGATCGGCGGGAACCTCAAACAGCTGCAGGGCATCTACAAACTCAGCGCTCGCACCGTCGAAGGTCGGGCCTCCATCGGAAACGGCGAGATCATGCTCGGCAGGGACTTCGCCGAGAAGTTCGGTATCCACGCAGGTGATAGCGTCTCACTCAAGTTCCAGAACAACGAGACCGGATCGTTCACCGTAACCGGGATCTTCGACTTGGGAGCGGCGCAGTTCAATCTGCGAAATGCCTTCGTCAGTGGCTCCGTGCCTCAGAATGTGCTCGGCTGGAGCAACGACCAATACACCCAGATCCAGCTGCAGCTCGTTCATCCGTACGACTCTCGCGAAGTCGCCGGACAGTGGGCTCAGCAGCTGCCGGGCATCTCGGTCATCGAGTGGCAGGGCCAGAACAAGGACCTGCTTGCGGGGCTCACGAGCCAGGCAATGTCGAGCTACATGATCCAGGCGTTTGTCCTCGTGGCGGTCGCTTTGGGCATTGCCTCGACGCTGGCGATCGCGGCGGTTCAGAAGACCCGGCAGATCGGCATTCTCAAGGCGATGGGGATGTCAGATGCTGACGCCGGTCTCGTCTTCCTGTGGCAGGCGGCCATGCTGGGCGTGGGCGGGTCCGTCTGCGGCGTCTTGCTGTCCATGGGATTCCTGGCGGTGTTTGCTCTCGCGCCGATTCCGTTCCAGATCGTCATGCAGCCGGCGTTCGTTGCCGGCTCGGCGCTTCTCGGCGTCTTAGTGGCGCTGTTGTCCTCCACGATTCCCACTCGTCGCACTTCGCGGCTCGACCCGATCGAGGTGATCCAGGGTGCGTGATTGCGCCGACGGCCGCTTGATGGAAGCGTGCAACCTCGACAAGACGTATGGAGAGGGCGAGGCGGCGACTCATGCCCTGCGCGGGGTGAGTTTCGAGCTGTGTACCGGCGAGTTTGCGGCGATCGTTGGGCAGTCGGGTTCGGGCAAGTCGACGCTGCTCAACCTCCTGGGCCTGCTCGACTCGCCGAGCAGCGGGACTGTCCGCTACCACGACGTGGATGCGGAACTTCTGCCGAAGAAGCAGCGAGCGATCATGCGCAACGCGCTGATCGGCTTCGTCTTTCAGTTCCACCATCTGCTGCCGGAGTTCAGCGTCTTTGACAATGTCGCGATGCCGGCCTACATCGCCGGCAACATCCCTGAGAGCGAGATTCGTCGACGGGTGGAGGAGACCCTCACGATGCTCGGCCTTGAAGGCATGGGCGACAAGAACGCAAACGCGCTGTCCGGCGGGCAGAAGCAGCGAGTCGCCATAGCACGTGCCCTGACGAATCAACCCGCGATCGTTCTCGCTGACGAACCCACGGGCAACCTCGATAGTGTCAACACCAAGCACGTGTACGAGCTGTTTCGGGAGATCAACGCCGAGAATCGCACGGCATTCCTCGTTGTCACACACGATCGTTCCATGGCCGAACACACCGACCGAATCCTGGAAGTGGCCGACGGCGAGCTTGTACGGGACGAGCGATCGAGCGGCATCGCGTTCTGACGGGATGCCGACAAGGCGCCCGCGCGCTGTTAGCGGACACGTGCTTCGCGCGATGCCGAGCCGTCAGCGGACACGTGC
>CAZIPN010000035.1:0-19173 GCA_964541225.1 uncultured Eubacteriales bacterium | reverse complement strand
GCGAGATGCTTGAGCGCGATGTGAACATGGGGTTCTCGGGCGGCGAAGCCAAGCGTTCCGAGATGGGGCAGCTGCTCGCGCAGAAACCCGAATTGGCGCTCTTCGACGAGCCCGAGTCTGGCGTGGATCTCGACAACATCGCAGTGGTGGGCGGCGCCATCCAGCGTCTGCTCAAGGGCGCTGTTGCCAGCGATCCGAAACGTGCGGGTCTCATCATCACCCACACAGGCCACATCCTGCAGTACGTGAACGCCGACGTCGGCCATGTGCTCTACGACGGCCACATTGCATGCAACGGCAATCCGCTTGACCTTATCGCTGACATTGGCCGTCAAGGCTACGAGAGATGTGTGGGGTGCGCGTCATGCGAAGCGTAGACAGCGAGGTTCAGCTCCCGGTCGCATCGGCATCGACGGTCAAGCGCCTCGAAGAGATTCGAGCGCGGGCCGAGGCTGCCATCGACACGCCCGCCGCACTGGGTCCGGATATCGACATCTCGGCGTTTCGGACCGTCTCGGAACAACAGAAGTTGGACTCGCTCGCGTCGCTGGAGAAGCAGGTCGCCGAGACGGCGCTCATGAGCGGCTTCACCACCGACGAGTCCGAACGCTCGGCGTCGTACTTCCAGCTGGATCGCACGCCCATCTACGAGCGAGTCGGCAACGCGTTTGGCGGGGCGATCGAGATCATGGGCACCGAGGACGCTTTGCGACGCTTCCCTGATGAGCTCGTCGAGCGCTACTGGTGGCGCGCCGTGGCTCCAGACAAGGACAAGTACACGGCGCTGGCCGCGCTCGAGCAAACCGAGGGCTACTTCATTCGGGTCAAGGCGGGCCACAAGGTCGACAAGCCCATTCAGGCGTGCCTGTTCGTCTCGGAAAGCAACGTGAGCCAGAACGTGCACAACGTGATCGTTGTCGAGGACGGCGCCGAGGCAAACGTCATCACCGGCTGCAACATTCATGCAGGGGTCAAAGAGGGCCTGCACGCCGGCATCAGCGAGTTTTATGTGGGCAAAGGCGCGAGGCTCACGTTCACGATGATCCACAACTGGGACAAGGAATTCAGCGTCCGCCCGCGAACCGGCATCGTGGTCGAAGACGACGGCGTCTACATCAACAACTACGTGCTTCTCAAGCCGGTCAAGTCGATTCAGTCATTCCCGGTTGCCCGACTGGTTGGCGATCGGTCGCGGGTGGTCTTCAACACGATCGTCTACGGCCTCCAAGACTCGGTGATCGACCTCGGGTCCGAGGCTCAGCTTATAGGTGAAGGTTCGCGATCCGAGGCTGTCGCACGTACCGTGTCTCGCGACAGCTCGGTGGTGTATTCGCGAGGCCGGCTCATCGCGCGGACGAACGAGTGCAAGGCTCACCTGGACTGCCGAGGTATCGTGCAGTCCGAGGAATCGACGCAGTGGGCGATTCCCGACCTCGCCAGCGAAGGGGCTCCAGGTGCGGAGCTCTCGCACGAGGCGGCCATCTCGCCCATTGCTGCCGAGGAGGTGTACTACCTCATGAGCCGTGGCGTCCCAAAGGACGAGGCGGTCTCGATGATCACGCGCGGCTTCCTCGACTTGGAGATTCCGGGCTTGCCATCGGTGCTCCGGGCTCAGATAGATGAGGCGATTGAGGAAACGAGCCGCGAGGCGATGTAGCGGCGATCGCAGCGCTCATCACGTGGAATGAGCTTGCCCACCATCGTCTGCCTCGTGCGCAGATGGTGTCGGAGGCGCTGCGAATGGCTGCTGTCGTCTTCGTCGTGATCGCCACTGTGGCCGGATTCGTTCTTCCGCCACTCTTTCACGTCGAGCGGTACGGGGCACAATGGTCGACTGCGTGTCACAATCAACACGCGTGCGTTTTGCAGCGGCCGGCACCGCACAAGGAGACTCAGATGAAACGCATAGAGGGCAAGGGCATCGACGTCATCACCCGCATACACAGTCTGGTGGCAGTAGTGTGGATCGTCAGTGCGCTCGTGGCGCTCGTGCTCACAGTACTGACGATGGTTTCTGCGCCCAGCGACGTCGACGCAGCGTGGGCGAGAATCACGCTGTTCGCGCGCATCGCGGGTTACTCCTCGGTCGTCATGTTCGCGGTTGGGCTCGCGTACAGCGTCGCTACGACTTGGAGGTTCTTCCGTCATCGCAAGGTAGTCGTCAACTGGGTGCTCTTCATCCTGGCTACCGCTCTCGGGGGCCCGAGCATCGTGGCGATCAAGGCGCACTCGGCGATCGGGGTGATCGGGCTAACAGGGGCCGAGCTCATCGTGCTGGCGGCTGCTTCGATGATCGGCGTGGCTCTGAGACGGGAGCGCCGAGCCGAGGCCTGAGGGCGAAAGAGGGGCCCGTTGCCGTCGACCAGACCCTAGGGCGAAGAGGGGCACATTGCCGTCGACCAGACCCTGCCTTCGTTTTTGGCGCGGGGCAGAGGACAGGAGCGGTGCAGTGGCTGAGGCAACGGAGCATCCGGTTTCTCTTCTGGAGACTATTCGTGCAAGGGCGGTGGTTGGCAGGTTCCTGAAGCCGACGCCGCTGATTCGCTACGAGGGTCTGTCTCGGGCGATTGGTGCGGACGTCTACGTCAAACACGAGAACCACAACCCCACGGGCGCCTTCAAGATCCGCGGTGGCGTGAACCTGCTGCACCACGTTGCGGAGCAGGGAGCACCGGGCGTCATCACGTTCTCAACGGGCAACCATGGGCTCTCGATTGCGACCGCGTCGGCATGGATGGGCGTGCCCGCGGTGATCGTGGTTCCCGAAGGCACCAATCCCGCGAAGACTCGTGCGATCAAAGAGACCGGAGCCGAACTCATCGAGGCCGGCCGTACGTTCGAGGAGGCCGGTGCCGTTGTTGAGGAGCTGCGCGCGAAACGGGGCCTGCACTACGCTCATCCGGCCAACGAGCCTCACTTGATCAACGGGGTGGGCACGGAGTTCCTTGAAGTGGTGGAGGACTTGCCCGACGTTGATGCGGTGATCGTCCCGATAGGTGCGGGCAGTGAAGCTGCGGCGGCGGTCACGACTCTGCACTCCATTGAGCCGAGTATCGACATCTACGCGGTGCAGGCAGCAAGTTCCTCGGCAGCGTATCTGTCGTGGAAACAAGGCAAGCTGGTTAGCGCGCCGAACGAGACGTTCGCGGGTGGGTTTGCCACCGGCCAAGCATATGAACTGCCGTTCTCGATCTACAAAGACGAGCTGGCCGGGTTCGTGACGCTCAGCGAAGACGAGTTGTACTCGGCGATTGGCTTGGCGCTGTTCTACACGCACAACCTTGCCGAGGGCGCCGGTGCCGCCTCGCTGATGGCGGCTGTGCGCCTGCGTGATCAGCTGCGGGGCAGGCGCGTCGTGCTGCAGATGAGCGGCTGCAATGCATCGGCCGAAGAGATTGAGCGCGCGGTCAAGCGACCGGAACTCTCGGGTGGTCTGACCGAGACATAGGTTCTGCTGTGGCGCTCACGTCACGAGATCGCATCCACTTCGCAGGTCTCGGTCCGCGCTGGCTGCGGGTTGGCGTGCGCACTGCGACAGAGAACGCTCAGGTCGCTGCGGCGATTGCCGAGCAGCGCGAGGTGATCCTCTCGCAACGTGGCCGCCGCCGGCACCTCAGTTCCTGAACGAAGATGATATACTCGTGCCCGGCGTAGGGATCTGACGGGGACCGGGCGCTGTACGCTGCCCAGCTGCGTCTTCGGCGTCTTGCCGAAGATGCTGGTCCTCCTGGGACGGGCCGAGGGGCGGTGCGCGACATGCGCGTTCGATGGGTCGGTCGGAAGCGTTTCTCGCGAGCGTGGCGGTGGGGTCTTCCTCTTGCGGCTCTGATGTCCGCAGTCTGCTGTGCGGCGCCGGATGCTCTGGCGCTTACGGATACATCCTCAACCCTTGATGTCGGTTCTGGCGAAAGCGTCACGCTCGACGGAACCCGTGAGTACACCAGCCACGTCAATGTGCACGACGGGGGGATTGTCTACGTCGGTGCCAGCGGCTTGCTGACCTTGCGCACGCCAACCGTCAACGTCACCAACGGCGGTCACATCTCGGCGACCGGGAAGGGGACGTCGGGAGTCGGCGGGACGCTGGTGATCGACTGCGACTCTCTCGGCATGTCGGGCAGCGGCTCGAGCATCGAAGCCGCAGGGACCCCCGGCAGTGTGTCCGACCACTACGGCAAGAACGGCGGCGCAATCACTGTTCGGGTCGGACGAACCGCGACCTTCGACGCCGGCGTCGTCAGTACTCAGGGTGGCTCGGGGTACAGCAACACGAGCGGCGATGGTGGCGACGGGGGATCGATCGAGATCCGCGCGTGCACGCTTCATCTCAACGGCACCGGTACGCGCGTCAACGCCAGTGGTGGGACCGCATCCGATACAGACGACGAAATGGGCGGGGACGGCGGAGCGGGAGGCTCAATCACGCTGACTGGTGGATATCTCATTCGGTCGGCCGACATCTCGGTTCGCGGAGGCAACGGCGGCGATGCTGGCGAGCATGGCGGAGACGGCAGAGACGGCGGCGTCGCCCGCGCACAGTGGGCCACGGTCACCGAGGGCGGAGCCGTCGACGTGTCTGCAGGCGCTGCAGGCTACGGAGAGTATGTGAGTGGCACACCAGGGGCGGCGGGCTCGTGGACGAATGCCCGGTCTGTGTACGTACCGTATGACCGAGAGCACGCGGTGCTCAACGGCAGCATTGACGATGAGTTCTCCCTCAGTAATGAGTACTACTCGGCATCACGGTGGTCTGACTCGGTCGGAGGGCGCCAGATTAGGATGTTCTTCGAGGAAGACGGATCCAACCTCCACATCGCCCTGCGCGACTACAGCCTCGTTGATGCGGATTGGACGTCCAACGTCATATTCGTCGACACGAATGGTGATGGGGGAAGCGTCCCGGGCACCGATGACTATGCGTTTGTGTTGCCGGCGTTTGGCAGCCCGTTGGAGTACCGAGGTACCGGCAGCGGATGGGTCGGTGTGACGCCTTCGGGGTGGTCGGTCTTGAGGGGTCTTCGCTACAGCCCGTGGCTGCTTGCTGAGACCGAAATCGCGTTGCCCTACGGGCTGCTCGGCATCACGGCAGGCCAGGCGAAGACCATGCGTGTCGCCATCGCAACAGGCTACGACCTGCCACCCTCGGGCATGGCAGGGATGTGGCCGAGCGGTGCGACCTCAGGCAATCCGTCCACGTGGCCACAGATGTCCTCGCCTGATCTGTGGACCGCGTTCCAGAACGTCGCACCAGGCGCTTCGCCGGGCCAGTGGACCAATGCGCAGCCAGCGGCTTGGACCTCCGACAACACACCTGACTGCACGATCCAGGTGCAGGATTCGATCGCGGGTCTGGACGTGAGCACAGCACAGTACCGCTACTCAACCAATAGCGGCTCCACGTGGAGTTCGTGGCTGACGGCCTCGTGTAGCGGAGCCGATGGCACGCAGGCGCTCCAGACGCTGACAGCGTCGTCGGTTCCGCTCGGCAGTTCGGGTTCGGCGAACAAGGTGCAGTTCCGCGTGATGGACGTGGGCGGGCTCACGGGCACGAGCGGCATCTGCAACATCATGGTCGACGCGTCGGCGCCCTCGGGGTGGACTTCGTTCTCTCCGTCGGCCGTCGTCACCAACACGGTGGAGCCGGACTGCTCGATTCGTGTGCAGGACACGGTAGGCGGCCTGGACGTGGACTCAGCTCAGTACCAGTACTCCACCAACGGCGGCTCGAGCTGGAGCACGTGGACGGCCGCGACGTGTACCGGTGCGTCCGGCACGACGGCGCTGGAGACACTCACCGCCCACGCGGTGCCGTTCCTGCGCAACTCGACGTCTCAGAATCGCATTCGCTTCCGAGTCAGCAATCGCGCGGGGTCGCCCTCGACGAGCGCCAGCTACCTCGTGCAGATCGCTGCTCCGCTCACCGGACTGCCCGCCAATGGCAACTTCGAGGTCGGCCTTTCGGGACGCGTGCCCTCGTTGTGGTCGGCGAGCGCTCTGAACTACGTTCCGGGCTACACGAGCGGCGCCACCTACTGGGCATACCATGCCGGGGCAACCACCGCCGAGAGGTACGAGGGCGCCCAAGCACTGAGCGCGGGCATCTTGGCGCAGACCAACGGGGCGCCAAAGTACAACGGAGGAATCACGCAGGTCACAGCGCTCGGTCCCGGGGACTTCACCGGCACGACGCAGGTCGAGCTGTACATGCGCGACATCGACGTCGGAGTGGTCGACCCGACTGGGGCTGTCTCCAACACCGAGTGCTACGTTGCGCTCACCTTCTCAGACGGAATCGCGGCTCCTGCCCAGACGAACCTGTATCGCTATGCCAGTGGCGTCTCCACCGACTCGAGGGTAGGTACGGTCACGGGAGCTGATGGGCAGAGTTGGGGCCGCTACCTGGTCACGATCCCCGCGCAGTTCGACAAGGGCCGCCTGAGTGTGGGCGTGAAGTGGCAAGTGCTCGGCGGTTTCGATGTTGGCTACGTCTTCGGCGTCACCGACGTGCACGCGAACTCTGTCGTCGACTACGTCCATGCCGTCGACGGCGTCCCCCCGGTCTCCTCGGCGAGCGTGAGTGGAGCGAGCTGGTCGACGGCGAATACCCGCAACGTCAGCTACACGGCCGCCGACAACGCGGCGCTGGACTCCGTCGAGCTGTGGTCGCGCGTGGATGCGGGTGCCGGCTTCGGTTCATGGACGCTTGCCGACACACGCTCGGTGGTGGGCACTACGAGCGCGGGCACGTTCAGCGTATCGACGCCTGTCGACGGACACTACGAGTTCTACACGCGTGCGCGTGATGTGGCTGGTGCCTACGAGTCGGCGCCGGGAACGGCAGACGCGGCGTGCGGAGTGGACACGACCCCGCCGGGCGGCAACGTGAACTTTGCGCCCTCCGGCTGGTCGAACACGCGCAGCCCGTCGTGCAGCGTGGACGTGCGCGACACGGCGGCGGGAATCGGCGCAACGCCCATGCTGGTCGATTCACAACCCGACGAGTCCACTACCGCGCGGTCGCTGCGCATCGGAGCCCACCTCTACACCGCCGACAAGAACACCGTCGGCGTGTTCGATCTCGCCAATCCGGCGAGCCCGTCACGGCTCGCTGCCGCAGGAGTCGCTGATACCGTTACGGATCTTGCCGAGGACGACGCAGGCGAGTGGCTCTTCGCCGGTCTGGGCACCACCGGTCTGGTGCCGGTGTCGTTGGCATATCCTGCCGCTCCTCGGCCCGGCACGGTGGTCGGTCATCTTGGCGACGTGAGGTCGCTTGACGCGGGCACAGCTCATGGCGGTCCGATCGTGGTGACGGGCGATCGCGATGGTGGCGTTCTCACGGTGCTCGACGCGAGCCAGCCCTCCAAGGGCCTGCAGGTTGTGGGGACGCTCGACATGGATGCCGGAATCACCGCGGTGGGCTGGGATGGAGGCCGACTCGTCTATGTCGGACTCGCGAGCGGCACCGTCGGAGTTGTCGACGTAAGCGAGCCATGGTCACCGGTGTTGGTTGACGAACTCGACGCAGGCGGTCCGGTCGATGCGCTTGATGTGAGCGGCGATCGCCTTGCGGTGTGCGCTGGAGGCTCACTGGTCTCGTTCTGGGTCGCGAAGGGGCCAGGCAAGATCGACTCGCTAGGAGATACAGCACTCGGTGACTCGGCGAGCGATGTGCGTGTAATCGGCAATCGGGCCTACGTGTCGCTTCCCGGCAGCGAGCACGTGATTTCGCTGCCGCCAGATGCCAGCCCGGCGCTGTTGCGTACTCTCGACGCGGGAGCCGGCGGTATCACGCGGGCCAGCGAGGTGAATGGCGCCTACCTGTACACGCACAACGACGACGCAGGCTTGCGCGCGTGGCTGCTTGCCGAGCCCGCCTACCAGTGCTCTTCCGATGGCGGCACGACATGGAGTGAGTGGTTCGGAGCGGCGTGCAGCGTCGCCGAGGGCTCGGACGCAACCGCGACACTGACCGCGCCGGAGACGAGCTTCTCGGCGGATTCCGCGACGGACAACCTCATCCGCTTCAGGTACGCCGATGTTCTCGGCAACTCGACGGTTGGCGCTGCGCAGACCGCGCGCATCGACACGGCTGCCCCGAGTCTCGCGTCGCTCACGAGTTCCACGCATCCGACTGCCGCGAACTGGTATTCGGCGACGACATGCTCGGCTGAGTGGAGTGCGGCTTCAGACCTCTCAGGTGTGGTCGGCTACTCGGTCGCGTGGGATGACTCGCCGAGCACGATTCCGGCCGAGAGCGTCGGCACAACCGCACTCAGCGCTTCACACTCAGGTGCGAGTGAGGGCGTGCACTACGCACATGTGCGCGCAGTAGACACCGCAGGCAACTGGGGTCCGGCGATGCACCTTGCGTACAGGGTCGACACGCAGTCGCCCGCCGCGCCTGGAGGCATGAGCGCCTCGCCAACCGCGAGCAAGGTCAACAGTTTCTCGGTGAGCTGGACTGCGCCGACGCAGGCGTATGCGCCAATCGACGGCTGCTACTACAAGCTGGATTCACCTCCGGCCTCGGCGACCGACGGGATCTTCATCTCGGGCACCGGATCGGCGATCAGCGGGCTTGCGGCGAGCGGCGAAGGCACGCACCCCGTCTACGTGTGGCTGCGCGACGCGGCTGGCAACGCGAGCGAGGCCAACCGGGCGAGTACGACGTTCGTCTACGACGGTAGCCCCGCCTGCGCGCCGGTCATCTCCAGCTCGACGCATCCCGTGCAGTCCGCGTGGTATTCCAGTTCGAGTGCATCGCTCTCGTGGGTTTCGACTGATTCCGTCTCGGCGGTGACCGGTTACTCGTGGGCGCTTGACTCCTCGCCAGGCACGGTCCCCGACACCGTCATGGATTCGACGGCGGCGGCTACCTCGATCCTCTTGCCGGGCGACGGCACGTGGTACTTCCATGTGCGTGCCGTCAACTCCGTGGGCCTATGGAGTGCCACATCGACGTTCGCGCTGCACTGCGATACGAGCGCGCCAACCGGTGTCATGATGCTCGGCGGCGGTAGCTCGCTCACTGCCGAGGCCACCGTGACCGTCGGCTCGGTGATGAGCGACGCTTCGCCGATGACGATGCGAGTGAGTGTGGACGGCGGCGGGACGTGGGGCGCGTGGTTGTCCTACTCGGCGAGTACGATCGCCACTTTGACTGGTGGCGACGGCCTCAAGACCGTGGTCGTCGAATACGCGGACTCGGCGGGTCACTCGGCGACCCGCACCGACACGATCGTGCTCGATCGCACGGCGCCCGTTCTCGCGATGAGTGCAGCTGCGAAGTACCTTGGCAGCGCCACGATCCATGCCTCGGCCGTCGATATCGTAAGCGGCGTTCAGGTGCTTCAGATGCGAGCAGACAATGGACCTTGGGTATCGACGTCGTCACTGAACGTGGCCGCTGCGGGCGTTCATCGAGTCTGTGCACGAGCCATCGACGCGGCGGGCAACTCAAGGACTCGTGTGCTGGTGTTCGTAGTCGTAGCGGGGCCAGAAGTTGTCGAGCTGAGTACGCCGAGGGTGATGGGCGACGCGAACGCGAGGACTGGCACGCAGCTTAAGGGCTACGTCTTGCCGAAGCACCAGTGTCGTGTCTTGGTCGACGTGCAGGTTCTCGAGAAGACGCAGTACAAGAAATACAAGACTTTCTCCGCCACGTGCCGCTCAACCGGGCAGTGGACGTACCAAGCGAAACTCAAGAAGGGGACCTATCGGATTCGTGCGCTCACGTTGGCCGACGCGCGGTATCCCGCTGCTGCCTCCGGATGGTGCACGGTGAAGGTCAAGTAGCTGGCCCCTCCAGGCATCGGTCCTCGCCGTCTGGCTCGCGTTTCTGCCGAATGCGCCCTACATGGTGACGGATCTTGTTCACCTATCGCACGGTCAGCCCGTGCCCTTCTGGTTCGATGCGGTTCTGTTCGGCGCTCGTTCGCGGTGACGGGCATCCTGCTTGGGTACGTGGCGGTCGCTGACATGCAGACCGCACGTGCGAAACGATACGGACATCTCGTGGGATCGACGGTCCGGTATCGGACTCGTGGTGGGATATGCCGTCCTCAGGAGTGTCGCTGCGAGGGCCGAGAATCAGCCGCGACTCTTCTAGATTCATCGCACGATCACTCCATCTCTTCAGATGCGCCCTCAAACGGGAACGTACATCGCAGTCCCACAGCTGCGTTGTCCGTCCGTTCAGTGAGGGGTCTCATGCGAGTCCTTGTCATCAACTCCGGCTCTAGCTCGATCAAGTTCGAGCTGTTTGACATGGAGTCCCAGCGCTCTGTC
Source organism: uncultured Eubacteriales bacterium (assembly GCA_964541225.1). Classification (GTDB taxonomy): domain Bacteria; phylum Actinomycetota; class Coriobacteriia; order Anaerosomatales; family JAAXUF01; genus CAZIPN01. The sequence continues at coordinate 8,883 of CAZIPN010000035.1, read as the reverse complement.
GTGCGAGGCGAGGTCGAGCGCATCGGACTTGCCGAACCGGGGATGTGGGTGGACACGCTCGGTGCCGACGGTGGCGTTCAGAGCGGCCGAGTCGCCGCGCACGATCATGCGGAGGCGATGCGCGCGGTGCTCGGCGCCATCGAGTCCGTGAAGACGACAGACCCCGCGAGCCAGATTGTCGCGGTCGCACACCGAGTCGTTCATGGGGGCACGCGTCACGTCGTGCCGACGCCCGTGGACGCGAAGGTGCTTGAGGACATTCGCGAGATGGAGCTGCTCGCCCCCGTGCACACGAAGGCAAACGTTGCTGGACTCGAGGCGGCGCTGGCGACGTTTCCGGGACTTCCGCACGTCGCGGTCTTCGACACCGCGTTTCACCACACGATGCCGCCGGTCGCGCACGAATATGCGCTTCCGCGCGAGCTGTCTCGCACGTACGGTCTGCGCCGCTATGGCTTCCACGGAACCTCGCACGCGTACGTGGCAGGTCGCGCCGCCGACTTGCTCGGCAAGCCGCTTGCCGAGGTGAACCTCATCACCATGCATCTCGGCAATGGGGCAAGCGTCACGGCGATCAGGGCCGGAGTGAGCATCGACACGTCGATGGGCATGACGCCGCTCGAGGGCCTCGTGATGGGGACCCGTTGCGGCGATCTGGACCCCGCGATTCCCGGGCTTGTCGGCGAATTGGCGGGTCTGACGCGCGAGGCCGTCAACCACACTCTGAACTTCGACAGCGGTTTGAAAGGCCTGTGCGGTCAGAGCGACATGCGCGAGGTGCATCGCCTCGCCAATGCGGGGGACGAAGACGCCGTGCTCGCCCGCGACATGTTCTGCTACCGCGCGAAGAAGTACCTTGGCGCGTATCTGGCCGTTCTCGGCCGCGTCGACGCGATCGTGTTCACGGCTGGCATCGGCGAGAAGGATCCCGACGTGCGCGCTCGCATATGCGGGGGACTCGAGTCTCTCGGCATCGTGCTTGACGCCAAGCACAACGCCTCGGTTTCCGGTGGACGACGACGGGAACGCTTCATTAGCGCCGAGAACTCCACCATTCCGGTGCTTGTGGTTCCCACTGACGAGGAGTTCGAGATTGCGCAAGCAGCGCTGGCGTGCCTACACCTGACGCCCGCCTGAGCAACAAGCGGCAGGCGTCGGCAGCAGTCGGAATGCGCACCAGGCGAGTCGCGAGGTGAAAGGCGAGAGACATGGCTACCAGAACCGAAAACACTGCTGCTCACGAGGCCGACGAACGCATGACGTCAGTCGGCGGCAGTCCGGTCCGCCAACCGCTGTCTGCCGAGGAACTGCGGCTTATCGACGCCTACTGGCGGGCGGCCAACTACTTGGCGGTGGGCCAGATCTATCTGCTCGACAACCCGCTGCTTGCGCGTCCGCTCGAGCCAGAGGACATCAAGCCGCGGCTTCTCGGCCATTGGGGAACGACGCCCGGACTCAACTTCATCTACGCGCATCTGAATCGCGTCATCAGAGCCCGCGATCTCGACCTGATGATGGTCACGGGGCCAGGCCATGGCGGTCCGGCGATCGTCGCGAACACGTGGCTTGAGGGCACCTACTCGGAGCGCTATGCGGATGTGCCGCAGGACCTGCCGGGCATGGCCCGGCTCTTCAAGCAGTTCTCGTTTCCCGGCGGCATACCCAGTCATGTCGCGCCCGAGGTGCCGGGCTCCATCCATGAGGGTGGGGAACTCGGCTATTCACTCTCTCACGCGTTTGGGGCTGCGTTCGACAACCCGGATCTGGTTGTCGCCTGTGTTGTCGGCGATGGAGAGGCTGAGACCGGGCCGCTTGCCACGGCTTGGCACTCCAACAAGTTCCTCAACCCAGTGACCGACGGTGCCGTGCTTCCAATCCTGCATCTCAACGGCTACAAGATCGCGAATCCCACGCTGCTCGCGCGCATCCCGCAAGATGATCTGGAGTCATTGCTGGAGGGATACGGCTGGCGGCCGTTCTTCGTCAGTGGGGATGATCCGCAGGCGATGCATCAGGCGATGGCGGCCACGCTCGATGCGGTGCTGGATGAGATCCGCCACACGCAGACTGACGCCCGCCGCAAGGGCGTCAACACGACGGGCGAGCGCTGGCCGATGATCGTGCTGCGAAGCCCGAAGGGTTGGACGGGACCCGCAGCGGTTGACGGCCACAAAGTCGAGGGCACGTGGCGAGCGCATCAGGTCCCGCTCGCGGGCGTGCGCGAGAATCCGGAGCACCTCGCGCAGCTCGAGGCGTGGATGCGCAGCTACAACCCCGAATCGCTCTTCGACGAAACCGGTGCGCCTGTCGCCGAGCTTCGCGCGCTTGTGCCCGACGGACAGCGCCGGATCGGCGACAACCCACACGCAAACGGTGGCCTGCTCCGACGCGACTTGCGCATGCCCGACTTCACCGACTACGCGGTGCCGGTGTCTGAGCCAGGTCGCGTGACTGCCGAGGCGACACGGGTTCTCGGCGATTTCTTGCGCGATGTGATGGCGAAGAACATGGATCGCTTCCGGGTGTTCGGCCCCGACGAAACCGCGTCAAATCGCCTGGACGCACTCTTCGACGCGACGAAGAAGACGTGGCTTTCATCGTATCGCCCAGAAGACGAGGACGGCGGCGAGTTGGCGCCTGACGGCCGGGTCATGGAGATCTTGTCCGAGCACACGTGCCTTGGATGGCTGGAAGGCTACACGCTCACGGGGCGCCACGCGCTGTTCAACACCTACGAGGCGTTCGTGCACGTGGTGGACTCGATGTTCAACCAGCACGCGAAGTGGCTTGACGTCAGCAAGAACCAGATCACGTGGCGGATGCCGGTACCCTCGGCAAACTACCTGCTCTCGAGCCACGTGTGGCGCCAAGACCACAACGGTTTCTCGCACCAAGACCCCGGCTTCATCGACATGGTCGTCAACAAGCGCGCTGACGTCATCCGCGTCTACCTGCCGCCGGATGCCAACACGCTGCTCTCAGTCGCCGATCATTGTCTGCGCTCCACGGACTTCGTGAACGTGATCGTGGCGGGCAAGCAGCCAGCGCTGCAGTACCTGGACATGGACTCGGCGATCAAGCATTGCCAGGCGGGACTCGGCATCTGGGAGTGGGCCAGCACCGACGGCGGCGGCGAGCCCGACGTGGTCATGGCGTGCGCGGGCGACACGCCTACGCTCGAGACGCTGGCGGCAGTCGAGCTTCTGCGCCGAGAGGACCCCGACCTCAAGATCCGCGTCGTCAACGTCGTTGACCTCATGACGCTCCAACCCGCCGAGGAACATCCGCACGGCCTGACCGACGAAGCGTTCAACGAGATCTTCACCGCCGACAAGCCCATCATCTTCGCCTACCACGGCTACCCGTGGCTCATCCATCGGCTCACCTACCGCCGAGCCAACCACGACAACATGCACGTTCGTGGCTACAAGGAAGAGGGGACGACCACCACCCCCTTCGACATGGCCGTCCGAAACGACCTAGACCGATTCCATCTCTACGCAGACGCGGTGCAGCGCATCCCGAAGCTCCACGAACGCGCCGCGCACGCGAAGCAGTTCGTGCGCGACAAGCTCGTCGACCACTGGCGCTACATCACCACCTACGGCCAAGACATGCCAGAGATTCGGGAGTGGGTCTGGCCGTTCTGAGCGTCTCTCATTCCGCGCGCGATTGTCCAAGATAACGAGATTTAGCAACCCGGCGCACTAGTGGTATTGTGGCGCGCACGGGTCAGAAGCAGGGCGGCAGCGCGCCAAACCGCCACTTACCGTTGCTGGTTTGCCGTTCGCCGGATGGATGGTTTGCGCGGACCGGACCAGCTTGGCTTTGCTGTGGTACAGTCCGACAACCGTTTGCCCTCCGGCTGTGTGCGACTCGGGCAAATGCGTCGCGTATTGGTCCACAACCATCGTGGGTGAGGAGGTCCGCCTTGGGTATCGACGGCATCGTCATCGTGTGCTTCGTTGTGCTCGGCGCAGTCTTTGTGGCTGCCACATTCGCGACCTCCTGGCTCGTAAGCCCAAAGAAGCCGTCGCCCGAGAAGGCAGAGACCTACGAATGCGGCGTTGAGCCGGTCGGCCCCGTGTGGGTCCAGTTTCGTATCGGCTACTACGTCTACGCACTTCTCTTCGTGATCTTCGATATCGAAGCCGTCTTCCTCTATCCGTGGGCCATCGCCTTTGGGCGACCCGGTGTCGGCTGGTACATCTTCGTCGAGATGTTCGTTTTCATCACCATCCTTGTGGGCGGTCTTGCCTACGCATGGAAGGAGGGTGCGCTCAAGTGGCGATAGACAAACTCACCGGCGAAAACTCGACGCTCTTCATTCGCTCTGAGCAGCTCTTTGACGTTGCCCGCCGCAAGTCCCTGTGGTACATGGGATTCGGCATCGCATGTTGTGCCATCGAGGGACTGATGCACGCATCCGGTCCTCGCTACGACTTCGACCGCATGGGAGTCTTCTTCCGCGCAAGTCCTCGGCAGTCCGACGTCATGATCGTCGCTGGCACCGTCAACTGGAAGATGGCGCCGGTTGTCAAGCGGCTCTACGACGAGATGCCCGAGCCCAAGTTCGTGGTTGCGATGGGGGCCTGCGCGTCTACAGGCGGTCCGTTCCGCGAGTATCCGAACGTGGTCATGGGCGTCGACAAGGTGGTCCCCGTCGACGTCTACATTCCGGGTTGCCCTCCGCGCCCGGAAGCGGTGCAGTACGGCTTCATCAGACTGATGGACAAGATCAAAGCGCAGACGGAGGAGCGGCTTGCACACGCCCGATCCGACAGCCATTAGTGGGGCTCTCGACGCCATAGGAGTGTCTGCCGGCGTAGAAGAGGTGGCCAAACTCGGCGTTGTCTGCCGAGTAGCGCCCGCCGACTCGCGCAGCACGCTTCGCGCGTTCAAAGAGGGAGATCTCGCCTTCGGTTTCCTGGTCGACTTGTTCGGCGTGGACACTGGAGAGGCAGTCGACGTCGTCTATCACCTGCGGTCGTTCTCGCGGGATGAGGACGTCTACGTCAAGGTCGAGCACGAGTACGGCGCCAATCTCGAAAGCATGTGGGACATCTATCCCGCAGGGCTGATGCCTGAGCGTGAACTCGCCGAGATGTTCGGTCTTACGCTCTCAGGTCATCCCAATCCGAGGCGTCTGCTCACGACGGACGGTTGCCCGCCGTTCTTGCTCAAAGGCAGCGAGATTCGCGCCGAGGACGAGGTTCGGCATCGTGAGCGCCAGGTTGTGGCGCCCGAGAACCTGGAGCGCACGGTGAGTTCGCTCGAGCCCGAGCAATCCCCGCACGCTGCGCCAGCCAAGATGCCTCTGCAGGAAGGCATCGCTGCCCCAAGTGCGGTCCAGCCTGTTGATCTGCCCGCTGGTTTGCATCGTGCGCCCACGGGCGTGGACGAGCTGCAGACTGAGCGCCTCATCCTGAGCATGGGCCCGCAGCATCCCTCCACGCACGGCGTGCTGCGCATCAACCTTGAGATCGACGGCGAAGAGGTCATCGGCAGCGAGTGCCATATCGGCTATCTGCACCGGGGCATCGAGAAGCTTGCTGAGACTCGGCGCTTCACCGCGCTGGGGCCGCTGATGGATCGCGGCGACTACCTCGCAAGCATGCACGCGGAGCTCGCGACCTCGCTGGCAACCGAGCAGTTGCTCGAAGTCGAGGTTCCTCGGCGGGCGAACTGGCTGCGCGTGTTGATGGGCGAGCTCAACCGGATTTCGAGCCACATCGTGTGGTACGGCCCGAACGGACTGGACGCCGGGTCCATGGGGCCCTTCCTCTACGTGTTCCGGGATCGCGAGTACATGCTCGACATCCTTGAAGACATCACCGGTGGCCGCATGATGTTCAACTACATGCGGCCGGGCGGCGTTCTTCGCGACATCACGCCGGAGGCTGACGGGAAGATCCGCAAGTTCCTGAAGTTCTTCAATCAACACATTGATGAGAACGACGAGATCCTCATGGGCAACGAGATCTTCCAGGCGCGCATGAAGGATCTGGGAGTCTTCAGCAAGGAGGGTGCGCTGGCCTTCGGCCTGACTGGCGGCAATTTGCGTGCTTCAGGCTTCGATTTCGACGTTCGTCGCGACCAGCCGTACGCGGCGTATCCCGAGATGGACTTCGAGGTTCCCGTATCTACCGACGGCGACGCGTACGCGCGCTGCCGCGTGCGCCTTGATGAGATGCGGCAGTCTGCGCGCATGATTCAGCAGTGCATTGATGGGCTGCCAGAAGGCGACTTCACTGCGAAGGTGGCCAAGGTCTTGCGCCCGCCCGCAGGCGAGACCTATGCGGCCGTTGAGTCGCCGAGGGGAGAACTCGGCGTGCATCTGGTTGCCGACGGATCCGATTCGCCGTATCGCATGCGCTACCGTCCGCCGACACTCTTCGCCCTGCAAGCTGGCGAGCAGGCGCTGCCCGGAACCCTCATCGCCGACTCGGTGGTTCTCATGGGAAGCCTGGACTTCGTGCTGGGGGAGATTGACCGATGAACATCTGGTTGATCGCCATCCTGCGTTTCCTGGCAGCGCTCGCGCTGATGCTCGTCAATGGCGTCGTGCTCATCTACATGCTGCGCAAGGTTCTCGGCAGGCTGCACGTGCGCCTGGGACCGATGGACAACGGCCCGTGGGGCCTGCTGCAGACGCCGTTCGACGTGCTCAAGCTGCTGTCGAAAGAAGACCCGACGCCGAAGGCCGTCGACAAGGCGCTGTTCTGGCTCGCCCCGGCCGTCGTCTTCGTGCCCTCGCTGATGGCCTACATCGCGCTGCCGTTTTCCAACACATGGACGATCGCGAATCTGCCGCTCGGACTGCTCTTCATCTTCGCGGTCATGTCGATCATCCCGCTCGGCATTCTCATGGCTGGTTGGGCATCGAACAACAAGTGGTCGCTGCTCGGCGCGATGCGCGCGGTTGGGGCGCAGGTCACCTACGAGGTGCCGATGCTCATGGCCGCGCTGCCCGTCGTGATGATGGCCGGCTCGCTGAATCTCGGCGACATCGTCAATGCGCAGTCGGGCACCGTGCTGTGGGTCATTCCGAATTGGTACATCTGGAATGTGCCTGCGTTCATCCTGTTCTTCATCTCAGGGCTGATCGAGACAGGACAGACGCCGTTTGACATGGCCGAGGCGGAATCCGAACTCGTCGCGGGATTTGCGACGGAGTACTCGTCGATGCGCTTCGGCCTGCTGTTCCTCTCAGAGTTCAGCAACACCTTCATCTTCGCGGCGCTGCTTGTGACGCTGTTCTTTGGCGGTTGGCAGCTCCCGTGGGTGCCCGCCTCGGCGCTCTCGGCGATCGGCTTCTTGCCGCCGGTGCTGTTCGTGGTCAAGACCTACATCGTGATCTTCTTCCTGATGGTCATTCGCGGCACGCTTCCTCGTGTTCGTGTCGACCAGATGCTTGCACTCGGCTGGAAGTTCCTGCTTCCGTCATCGCTCGCCTGGCTGATGGTCACTGGTGTGCTCATCAAGGTCTCGCAGGTCTTGGCGGTGGGCCGATGAGCCGCATCTACGGCACCGGCATCCTCAAGAGCATGGGCATCGCGTTTAAGAACTTCTTCCGGCAGCCCATCACGCTGCAGTACCCGCACGAGAAGATGGAGCTACCGGAGCGTTCGCGCGGAGCGGTTGTCGCCACCTTCGATGACGAAGGCAATCCCAAGTGCCGCGCGTGCCTCGCGTGCGTGCGCGCGTGCCCCGACTTTGTGTTGCAGATGGACTTGACGACCGACCCGGAAACCAAAGCCAAGCACATCGATGAGTTCACCTACGAGGTGGCCGCGTGCATGTTCTGCGGGCTGTGCGTCGAGACCTGCCCCTTCGACGCGCTCGCCATGAGCAACGAGTACGAACTCTCGCGCACGAACACCGAACCGCTTCAGTACAGCCTGCTAAGCGACGTGGCGGCTGCCGTACCACCCAAGCGCGATCCTGCCGATCGCCCCGCCCCCAAGCCCAAGCCTCCCGCGAAACCAGCGGACTCAGCTGAGCCGCAGGCGAGCGGCTCGGAGTCTGAAGGCGCTGATGGAGAGGGGGATTCCAATGCCTAGCACCGTCGATGGTGTCGCCTCGATTGTTGTTGGCGCCGTTGTTCTCGGCAGCGCGATTGGCATGCTGTCCACGCGAAACATCGTGCACGCCGCATTCTGGATGCTCGCGTCGATGCTCGGCACGGCGGGCCTGTACATGATGCTCGCGGCAGACTTCGTGGCGCTGGTGCAGATCATGGTGTACGCGGGTGCGGTGGCCGTGCTGCTGCTCTTCGCGGTCATGCTCACCCTTCGCCGCCGAGAAGATGCGGTTCGTTCGCGAGATTTCTCGTGGCAGGCGCTTGTGCTCGCGGTGCTCTTTGGTGCTGCGATCTTCATGGGCGTGCGAAACGCCCATCTCGCTCCGACCATCAAGACCGCCTCTCTTCCTGGCATTGCCGAGTTCGGCAGCCAGCTCTTCAGCACATGGATGTTGCCGTTCGAAGTAGCCTCGCTGCTGCTCACCGTCGCGCTTGTCGGCGCGGTGTGGTGGTCGGGGGGAGGGAAGGACCGATGAGGGTTGGGGTCGAGTTCTTCATCTGGCTGGCCGCCGCGCTGTTCGTGCTTGGGCTCTACGGCGCGCTGTCCAAGCGCTCGGCGGTCATGATCTTCATGTCGCTCGAGCTGATGGCCAACGCCATCAACATCAACCTCGTGGCGATGTCGCGCTTCCTTACGCCAAACCTCATGACGGGCCAGTTCTTCGCGGTCTTCATGATGGTCGTGGCTGCGTGCGAGATCGGTCTTGGGCTCGCGCTTGTTCTCGCTCTGTATCGCCAGACCAACACGATTGAGGTCGAGTTCCTCGACCAGTTGAAGGGGTAGAAGTGGGCTACGTAAT
>CAZIPN010000034.1:0-19201 GCA_964541225.1 uncultured Eubacteriales bacterium | reverse complement strand
AGGTCGACGGCCATGTCGCCACCCCAGGAGTTGAAGAACATATCGACAAGCGACACGGTCGCTCCTTATCGGATAGTCGACCCCTGCCAGAGCCGTCAATGTGTCACGAAACAGGCTGAACGGCAAAACCGACCCTGGACGATCGCGTCCGGGTCGGTCGTGCTAAACAGTGGCAGTGTACCATAGCAAACGGTGCCGAAAGCCCCCCGGCCACGTGATGTTGCCGCAGGTGGCGGGCAGGTCCCGCGAGCAGGGGCGCCTGAGCGACTCGGCTTCTCGTGCCGCCCTACATCAACCCGAGATCGCGCAGGCTTGAGTGCTCGCCTCCGTCTCCAATGACGACGTGGTCCAGCACTTCGATTCCAAGCACGTCTCCCGCCTTCACAAGCCGTCGAGTCAGCTGCACGTCAGCGCCCGACGGAGATGGATCGCCGCTGGGGTGGTTGTGTAGCACCACGACAGACGCCGCGGACAACTTCACCGCCTCCTTGAACAGCTCCCTCGGGTGCACGATTGAGGCGTTCAAGGAGCCCACGGACACCTCGACCATCTTCAACAGCTGATTCTTGGTGTTCAGCGCAAGAGTCCAGAAGTGCTCGCGGTCCAGGCCTCGAAGTTGCGCCCCGCACAACTCGACCACATCTTCGGGAGTGCTGATGGTAGGACGACGCCCAGACCTCCAGGCCGATGCGCGTCGGCTGATCTCGAGGCATGCCAGCACGCGGGCTGCCGCTGCCGGACCCACCCCGTCCAGCGCCACCAGATCCTCGGCGCATACGCGCCACAAACCATCGGGGATTGGGTGCTCGGCAAGAATCGCCGCCGCACGATCGGTCGACGAAGAGCCGATCAGAACGCCGAGCAAGCCTTCGTTGCTCAGAATCTCGCCTCGTCCCGACAGCAGCGTGTCTCGTGCGCCGGGATCAAGACCTGGATGACGGGGTGCCACGATGCTCCTTTCGCGCGTCGCGTCCCACACGCTCGTGTGGGGTCGCCCGCCATCTTCGCGCGCGCGGGTTTCCGCCAACTTCCCACAATCTTTCGCGACGCAGCATGCACCTGATGCGGGCACAAGAGCTGGCTGCCGACGCGCATGCAGACACCTCCCGTCAACGCAAGAAGGCGGCCTTCGTGTGTGGCCGCCTTCGGAGATTCGGATTCGTTGTTGCGCTAGAAGAAGATCGCGATTTCACGCTCTGCGGACTCCGGCGAGTCCGAGCCATGCACCACATTGGCATCCAAGACCAGACCGAAATCGCCACGGATCGTGCCGGGTGCAGCCTCTGAGGGGTTTGTCGCCCCCATCAACTTCCGACACACGCTCACGGCATTGGCGCCGGACAGGACCATCTTCACGACCGGACCCGACGTGATGTAGTCGATCAGGCCCGCATAGAACGGCTTGCCTTCGTGCTCAGCATAGTTCGCAGCAGCCTGCTCAGCAGTCACCAGCCCAAGCTCAGCACGCTCAAGCGTGAGCCCAACCTCTTCGAATCGGCTGATGATTCGGCCGACCAGTCCCCGAGCAACCGCGTCGGGTTTGATCATGACGTACGTTCTTTGCTCCACACGCCTTCCTTCCTGTTGTCTGCCGACAATGACCCCGGGCGACTGACTACCCGCCTGTGGCACTCCAGTCATTGTCAACTGCGCTGACCTTCCAACCAACTCCCTCACGAGAAAGCGTGACGGTGTAGTGCAACGCTGCCCCCGTCTGCGGAGTCACGGTGATCGGCACTTTGGAGACAGTCGCATGCTGCACTGCAGTGCCAATCGTGAAGCTCTTGACGGGCGGTATCTTCGCCATTTCCTTCTTGATGTCCTTGGCTGGCGCCGCGACCCAGTAGCCGTCTGTTGGAGTTCCGGCCCGGTAGGCGTTCATCATTCCCGTGACGCTCTGATTCTGAGTCGGCCACCCATAACCCATCTCATAGGCGCCGATAAGCCCCGCCAACGCGACCACAATCGCCACGGCGACAACGGCCACGGTCCTCCATATCGCGTGGGGCCCCTTGGCGTGACGCTCCGCGCGACTTGCCTCTCTGCCGCGTGCCTTGAGCTCCTCCTCGCTCACCGAGAAGAAATCGGCAACCGCCTTCTCGTCGCCAATGCCGAGTTCAGTTTCCGCGACCGCATGGTCAAACGGCGCAAGCGGCTGCGTGAACTGCCCGGTCACCATCTCCGGCGCTGCGGGGCCAGTTACCTGGGCCGGGATCGCGGCAGACGCTACGGGCGCGGGGACGTCGGATACCGGGACAGTCGCTGCTGGTGCGGGCGCGGAGACGTCGGATACCGGTGCCCTCACTGCTGGTGTGGGTGTTGCGACGTCGGATACCGGGGCCGTGGCGGCCGGTGCGGACGCGGCCGCATCAGGCACCGCCGCAGCAACATCAGCCGGCGCTGCAGTCGCCACGGCAACTGCAGCCTCACGAGGCTCGACGTCGGTTCCGACCTGGGGGATGGATGCAGGCTGAGCTGGCTCCTCGCCGAAGAACTGCGCGATCGTAGCATCATCGGCGATGACAGGCCTCGTGCTCTGCTCGGCAGTCTGCATGCCCTCGGGATGCAGCTGCTGCAATGCGGTGGCGTAGGCAGCGGACGCGGCCGGTGAGAGCTTGTGGCCGTGCATCTGCGTCGACTTCTCGAATGCCCTCACCGCCTCGGCGTACTGACCAAGAGCAACGTGCGCCTGGCCGAGATTCGCCAGAGCCTTGCCCCGCCCTTCGTACTGATCGAAACCGAGCGCAGCTTGATATGCCTCGATGGCGTCTTCCGCTCTCCCGAGCGCCATGAAGCACAGGCCGAGATTGACGAGGGCCTTGCCGGGATCAGGGTTGCCGGGATCAAGCGCCGCCTTGCGGTACGAGACCGCCGCCTCTTCCACGCGACCTCGCTCCAACAGCGCCCCCGCCATGCCCTGGTAGGCCTTGAACGGGGTAGCGTAGTCGGGCTCCTCGATGGCTTCTTCGTAGGCCTTGGCGGCCTCGGTGTAGTCGCCGATCTCAACGTACGCGGCGCCGAGATTGGCCCACACCGCCCCTCGGCGATCATAGATCGAGTCTCTCAGCGCATGCCCGTACACGGTCACGGCATCTTGATAGCGGCGCAGTCTCATCAGCGCATTGCCAGCCATATGGTAGGCAGCGCCGTTGCCGTCAGGACCGCGCGTGGCCGAGGCCAGAAACCCCTTCGCGGCAACCCTGAACTCGCCGGCCTCATAGGCTTGCTGAGCTTCTTGGAAGCGAGACTGATCCACGGTCTCGTGGCTACTTGCTGGCGTTTTCGATGGTGATCGATTCGATTTCATCACCCGCACGCAGCTGGTGAATCACGTCGAGTCCGCTGGTCGCCTGCCCAAACACCGTGTACTGCCCGTCCAGAGACGGCAGCGCCTGAAGCGCGAAGTAGAACTGCGAGCCGCCGCTGTTGGGTATCTGGGTGCGAGCCATCGCAAGTGCGCCATCCACGTGCTTGTTGGGGTTGCCCGAGTACTCGTCTTTGATGCTGTAGCCCGGCCCGCCCGTCCCGAACTGTCCGGTGTTTCCGGAGTCGGCAGCGGCAACCTCTGCCGCCGAGACTGACTTGGTTTGCGGGTCGCCACCCTGGATGACGAAGTTTGGCACGTAGCGGTGGAACTTGATGCCGTTGTAGAAACCCTTCAGCGCGAGCTCAATGAAGTTCGCCGACGCGATGGGGGCATCCTTCTCGTAGAACTTCACCTTGATCGTGCCTTTGTTGGTCTTGATGACCGCGATCTCTTTGCCGTTGAGCTGATACGTGGGCGTATGCAAGCTACTCTCCTGTGTGCTCGGGGCGGCCCCTGGGGCCGCCGTGGACTGAGAGCCGGCGCTGGACGAAGAGCCGGCTTGGGACTGAGAACTCGAAGAGCCCGAGTCGGCCGACTGAGACGAGCATCCCGACAAGAGGAACAACGCGAATACAAGGCCTGCGAGCAACACAACAAGCCAAGCACGTGTGCGCTGATTCATGAAGCGAACGCCTCCTTCGAAGACCACTGATGTCGTCCGGATGCAACAGGCTGATGAGAGGGGTTGCAACCGGATACGAACTGCCCGGCATTTTAGCAGTCCGCAGAGCTCCTGATAAGGACTTCCATCGGCACAACACATAAGGGGTAGACTGGTAATCTGCGGCAGGTCGTGGACCGAATCGGGGTCTGCGGGCAGCGCACTCACCTCAATGTGACGTGCGCCTACTCAAGGAGGCGATGCACTTGGGAGCACCCGGCACTGAGAATGTCCGCAACGTCGTCCTCGTCGGACACGGCGGTGCGGGCAAGACCTCCCTGGCGGAGGCGATGCTCTACCTGTCCGGCGCCACCAAACGTCTCGGGACCGTCGATGACGGTCACTCTGGCCTTGACTACGATCCTGAAGAGATCAAGCGTCAGTTCTCGATCAACCTCTCGCTGGCACCCGTCGTACACGACGGCGTGAAGATCAACATCATCGACACCCCTGGCTATGCGGACTTCGTTGGCGATGCGATCGCAGGCATGGAAGCCGCCGAGATGGCCCTGTTCGTCGTTGATGCCGTCGCGGGCCCGCAGGTCCAGACGGAACGCCTCTGGAAGATAGCCGGCGACATGGGCATTGCCCGCGCCGTATTCGTAAATCGCATGGACAAAGAGCACGCCGACTTCGATGCGGTCATGACCGCTCTTGATGCCAAGTTCGGCCATCGTGTCGGCGCCGTACAGATCCCCATGGGCGCCGAGTCGGACTTTCGTGGCGTCGTAGACATCATCCGCATGAAGGCCTATCACCACGAAGGCGACAAGGAACAGGTCCTCGAAATCCCCGATGATCTCGCCAGTGTTGCAGAGACGGCTCGCGAGAAGCTCACCGACCTTGTGGCCGAGGCGGACGAGGCGCTCATGGAGAAGTACCTGGAGGGCGAGACGCTGAACCAAGAGGAGCTTGAGGCGCTGCTGGACAAAGCCATCGCCCAGGGCATCTTCATCCCGGTATTCGTCGGCTCCTCGGCCAAATTGCAGGGTGTCGAGGACTTGATGGACGAGATCGTCTCGTTCTTCCCCGAACCCACGGCTCACGGCCCGATTCCTACTGCCGACGGTGACGAGATCCACGTCACCACTGCTGGCACCGCAGCAGCATTGGTCTTCAAGACCATCTTCGATCCCTACGTGGGCCGTCTCAATTTCGTGAAGGTGCTTGCCGGCACGCTCAAGCCCGGCTCCGAACTCATTGACGCTCGCACCGGCAAGAAGGAGCGCATAGCGCACGTCTTCAAGATGATCGGCAAGGACACCACCGACGTCGATGCGGTGCCCGCTGGCGATGTCGCGGTGCTCCCAAAACTCGGCGACGTCATTACCGGCGACACGCTGTCTGAGAAGGGCGACGTACGCATCGCACCGCTACCGTTCCCAGAACCGCTGTATCCGGTCGCCATCGTCGCCAAGACGAAGGCCGACGAGGACAAGCTCGGTACCGCGCTCAACAAGCTCGTCGAAGAGGAGCCGACACTGCATCTCAAGCGCGATGAGGAGACTCGGCAGACCGTGCTCTCCGGCGTTGGCGACACCGCAATCGACGTCGCGCTCGCCAAGCTCAGGGACCGCTACAACGTCGAGGCCGAGCTGCTCGATCTGCGCATCCCCTACCGAGAAACCATCCGCAAGACCGCCAAAGCGCAGGGGCGCCACAAGAAACAGACTGGCGGCTCCGGGCAGTTTGGCGACGCGTGGCTGCGTCTCGAACCTAACCCCGGCGGCGGCTACGAGTTCCTCGACGAGATCGTCGGCGGTCGAATCCCTCGGCAGTTCATCCCAGCCGTCGACAAAGGCGTGCAGCACACCATGGCCGAGGGTGTCCTCGCCGGCTACCCGATGGTCGACATCAAGGTGGCCGTCTACGACGGGTCATATCACGCGGTCGACTCCAATGAGATGGCGTTTCGGACTGCGGCACGCATCGGCTTTCGCTCTGCCGCCGAGCAGGCCGGTATGGTGCTGCTCGAGCCGGTGGCCACCCTCACCATCGAAGTCCCCGAGGCGTACGCCGGTGCGATCATGGGCGACATCAGTTCGCGACGCGGCCGGGTTCTCGGCATGGATGGAATCGAGGGCGGCCAGCAAATCAAGGTGCAAGCCCCCTACGCCGAGGTCGTCCACTACTCGCCTGTTCTTCGCTCGCTGTCCCACGGCACTGGCAGCTACAGCATCGAGATCGGAGAGTACGCCGAGGTTCCGCACGACCTGGCGAAGAAGGTCATCGATCAGCACGAGAAAGAGCGCGCCGAAGGGCACTAGCGCGGTCGGACCGCGCAGGCCCGCGAATGCATGCCGGGCGGTCCCAACGCTAACACCACATAGACACTCGTGAGCCCGACTCATCTCCGAGCCGGGCTCACGCGTATCGTGCGGTTGGCGCCCTCGACAGGATTCGAACCTGTGGCCTTCTGCTCCGGAGGCAGACGCTCTATCCTCTGGGCTACGAGGGCGATCGGCGACTCGCCGAGATGCGCACTCTATCATACCCGCTCGAACCGAAGCGACCGCCTGGCCCGGAGGTGCTCGTGCCACTCGGAAAGACCCTCTTCATCATCAATCCGGCGGCTCGCCACGGCGAGACTCGCAAGCTCATCCCGGCGCTCGAACACGTCGGCGGGGCGGACCGGCGCGAGATCCAGGTTTCCGCCGGCCCGCGACATGCGTTCGACCTTGCGCGAGTCGCTCGCGACTTTGAGGTGGTGGTAGCAGTCGGCGGTGACGGCACGGCGCACGAGGTTCTCAACGGGCTCATGGAACACGACGAACCCACCCGGCCAACGTTCGGCATCATTCCCACGGGATCCGGCAACGACTACGCCCACACGCTCGGCATGTCCGACGACATTGCGACCGCGCTCGCGCAGCTCGGCAGCGCGCGCACTGCGCGCGTCGATCTAGGGCGCTGCAATGGCACGTGGTTCGGCGAGTCCATCTCGATGGGACTCGATGCACGCGTCACTGTCAAAGCGGTGGAGATGAAGGTCTCCACGCACATGTCCGGAATCACGCTTTATCTCCGCGCGCTCCTCGACGTGCTGCGTCACGACTATCGCCCCCACCACATCACCGTGCAATACGACGACGAGGCACCGTTCGAGACGGACGCCCTCATCGTCGCCGCCACCAACGGGCCGACGTACGGCGGAGGCTTCAAGATCACACCTGACTCGGTCTTTGACGACGGGCTGCTCGATGTCTGCCGAATCGACATGATGCCCAAGTCCCAGGCGTTCCTGCGGCTGCCGTTTGTCGTGCTCGGCAAGCACACGAGAATGCGGCCCGTACACATCCGCCGAGCCAAGAGCCTCACCGTGATTGCCGAGGAACCCTTCGAGGGGCAGATCGATGGCGAGGTCATGCTCGAGTCCACCTACAACATCGAGATCGTCCCGTCGGCCCTGACCGTCCTCGTCCCCGCCGAGAAGCCGTAGTGCTTGGAGTCCAACCATCCCCGCCGATGCTCTGCGCCGCCGTCGCGACGGCACTTATCGCGTCGTACCTGATCGGATCGATCCCGGTCGCCTACGTGATCGTCCGACTCGTCACCGGGGAGGACATCACACGACACGGCACCGGAAACGTCGGCTCGATGAATGTTCGGCGCACGACGGGTTCGTGGACGTGGTTCTCGGTTGCCGTGCTCGGCGACGGACTCAAAGGCCTCCTCCCCGTGCTCGTGGCCAAGGGACTGGCAGCTGGGTTTTCCGTCGCAACCGTCCTGACTCCGGCTGGCGTGGACGCAGGCGCGCTCGGCTACGCCAGTCCGGTGGGCGCGTGGCTACTGCTGCTACCCCAAGCAGCGCTGCTCGGCAGCGTGCTCGGCCACAACTACTCTGTGTGGGTGGCGGCCATCCAACGTCGGCTTGCTCGTTCCGGAAAAGGCTTGGCAACCGGTGCGGGTGCGCTGCTGGTCTACGACTGGCGCTACTTCCTCGCCGTACTGATTGTCGGCTTGGTGGTAATCGCTCTAACCCGCTATTTCATGGCCGGACAGGTGGCGGCGACAATCACCCTTCCCCTCGCCGCGCTCGCCCTGAGGTCCCCTGACTGGCCGTTCACGCTGCTCGTGGCGGCGGTCGTATACGCCGCGCATCATGCGCGCTTCATCGGCATGCTCCACGGTCGCGAACCCAAGCTCTACCACGACGAGCAATCCGCGACGTGAGCCCCAACGCCACGCGCGCAACGCGCCAGTCGGCGTCGGCGCGGCAACTCCGTTGATGGCCGCCGGGATGCGGCAAGCGAAGTCGAACGAGGGGCGAAACCGAAGGAGCCGGCTCGAAAGCCGGCTCCGTTCCTACATCGTGATGGCGCCATTCGCGCACGCGTCGACGCACGTGCCGCACTCAGTGCAATCATCTGGACGAGCAAGGATCGCAATCTCCTCGATGTCGAAGCAGCCGCTGGGACAATCATCAGCACAGATGCCACACGCGGTGCACAGATCCTTATCAACCACTGGAAGCGACATATCTTGTTTCCTTTCATCACCGTACGAACCCCACGTTCGTGTCGCGCAATGGTACCGTTTCGCGGCCCCATCGACAATCAAAGCCGCCGCGCGGCGCGGTGCACGGGCGCGGACTTGTGCACGTCTCAGACCTCTGCCCTCTGCCGGTGTCTGCCGACCGACCTAGCGTGCCTTGTCGGCCACCTCCAGCGGCGACCAGAAACACAGCGCATAGGTTCTGTCGGTCAAGATCTCTGACGCAGCCTGCTGAGATTCCAGAGACGCGAGTCTTGCTTCAAGCGACTGCCTCAATGGAGCGAGCAGCGTGCCGAGATCCGCATTCACCTCGCGTATCCGTATGCCGAGAGCCTTCTTGTCGGCGCCGGGTGCCGCTATCGCGGTGACCAGTGTCGCCTTCTCGGCGGCCAGATCCAGCGCGCGCGTCCTTTCGGCCGCCGAGTCAAACTCGACCTCGCCGAGCAGAGCATCAGGGTTGTGCGCCAGCCTGTTGAGCTGCTCGCGAGCGGAAGACACCTCCTCGTCGGTAACGATATGCATGCCGAGCGGCAGGTACATCGTGATCGACGCAACTGAAAACGCGGGAGGCTCGACACCGAAGTAGCGCCTGAAGACGTCATCGGTGACCTGGTCGTAGCTCCCTCCACCGACGCCATGGATGAAGAGATCGCACACGAACGCCCGCACGAAGAGCGTCAGTGCGAGCGCTTTGGGAGCAAGCGTGGCATCCGCCGCATGCAGGACGGCGATCGCCGCCTCAGGATCGCTCGGCAGCGTCGCGATGTTCCTGCCGTCGTCACCCAGCAGCAGCACCTCTCCCCCCACATGCTCGCACCACACGCCCTGGCGTTCATGGGCATCGATCAACCACAGCGGCAGCTCGAAGCGATGGCCGTCCCGCTCGAGATCAGGGAACGGCTGAGCGGCCGAGCGCGTCTTGTTCATCGCGCGGTAATCGGCCAGCGCCCCGTTGTAGGCCGCGTGGAACCTCTCTGCGCCGAGCGCGATCTCGACCACAAACGCCGCGAACGCCTCGGTCCTGCCCATCCGTGTCGCGGGGAGTTCGAGGTAGCGCGTCCCGGCAACCGCTTCATAGCGTCGCCGAGAGAAGGTAGTGAACTCCGCAAGGTTGTGCGCGTCGCCCCGCGCAGACTTCATCGCCTCGGCGAACTGCGCAAAATGGCTCTCTATCGCCGACGCTGGAAGCGACTCGAGCTGGTAGCTCACCGCCTCCATCCAGTCGTCGACCTCGCACAGTGAAGGCACTGCGGTGCACGCGTAGCATGCATCGCGCGACGTGATCGCGAGGTACTGCGTACACCGATGCACGCCGGGCCTCAGGCATGGCGAGCTCACGGAAAGCGCCTCAAACGCATCCGAGTCGACGATCACGTCTACTGCGCTAGCTCCAGTCTCATCGGCCAAGCGCTGGAGAAGGAAGTCCTTGATCCACACGCCGGGGTGGTAGAGATCCGGCTGATGCCCCGTTGCGACGATCGGTTGGTCGGGGGAGCCCGGCGCGTCGACCTCGGTCCCAATGCGCGCCGAGAAGGCGGCTCCCGCATCAAGGGCTTCTCGGCGGGCAAGCGCACGGACGTGTGCGGCCGTGCGACCCGCGACAGTGAAGTCCCAGCGGGCCGCTGCGTCGCGGTTGGCACGCATGAGGTCGGCCCACGCGCCGAATTCCGGACGCGCAAGCAGCTCTCCATGGCCGACCGGTAGGGACGGCTTCGCTTTGACCACAGGTCTCCCCTCTAGATCAGATCGTCCAGGCCTCGCAGCGTGACCGGCTCCAGGGCAAAGAACGGCTCACCCGCGCCCACCCTGCCGAGAGCACCCCACGCCTCGGCCTGTTGCTGGACGAAATCGGCCACACCATTGTTCGCGGGGTTGTCGGCGAATTGGGAGCGATACGCTGCGATGGCCTCCATCTTAGCGGGAAGGTCGTCGGTCACGTCGACGATGAAGGAGGGCTCAGCGATCACGCGCATGTGTACCGCCATGTAGCGGTAGATGCGTTGCGCGAAGAATGGCTCGCCCGTCATGTCGGTCTTCGTGAACTTGGAGTAGAAACGCGCAGCTACGGCGATGGCCGAAGCAGCGATGTGGTCGGGATGGGCGTCATCGGCATAGGGAACGAACAGCGTTCGTGGCCGATATTCGCGTATCACCTCGGCAAGCTCGATTCGAGCCTCGACGGTGTCGAAGAGATACCGGTTGGGCTGAGAAAGCGTCCTGCGCTTAGCGCCCAAGATCCTGGCCGCCTCTGCCGACTCTGCGGCGCGTGCCTCCGGCGAGCCGTGTGGCGTCGGTTCCCCGTTCGTCAGATCGACGATAACGACCTTGGCCCCACGCCGAATCATGCCGGCTACTGCCGCGCCCATGCCGATCTCAACGTCGTCAGGGTGCGCTCCCACACACATCGCGTCATATGACGGCACGTGCGTCACCGATCCTTCGCGATCGCTCTATTCCACACGTCCAGGTAGTAGGCATAGCGTGCCTCCGGATCGTCAAGCGCCTGGCCAAACGATCGGTCATGATCGCAGTAAATGCGCTCGACCGGAATCTCGCGCACTCGCAAACCCTGTCGGTACGCTTCGGCCCATAGCTCCAGCGGCATCGCGTAGCCAGGTTCCGTCAGCGATATCCTGCTCAAGGCTTCTACCCGATATGACTTGAAACCGCAGAAAGCGTCCGTCAGACCCCAGCCCGTCACGTCGTTGACAAGGCGCGTGATCCGCTCGTTGATCGCGCGACGCTGTGGCGGCGCCACGCCAACCGACACGCTCGTCGGCAGGTAGCGGCTTCCCGACACAATGTCGCTGCCATCCTCGAGTGCCGAGAGGAACTGCGCGATATGCGTTGGCTCGTGCTGCCCGTCGCAATCCATGGTCACGAGATTGTCGACGCCGAGATCTGCCGCAACACGAAAGCCGCATCGTAGCGCGCATCCGTAGCCGCAGTTGCGATCCAGGTGCAAGACGCTGATGTCGTCACGTGCCGCCAGCACGCGCGGAGTCTCGTCCCTCGATCCGTCGTCAACAACGATGACCTCCCCGGAGAAGAACGCTCTGATTGCGTTCAGCACATCCGCAACGGTGCCAGCCTCGTTGTAGACCGGCAGCAAGACAGCGTTGACCACACGATTCCTTTCGCCCGCAGACTCAGCATTCCTCGCTTGCTTGAAGCGCGCAGGTCCCGACGCACGACCACCCGCCGGCCGAGGCCTGCCAGCGGAGGCCTGCCTGCACCACGCGCCTCAGTCGAGCCGCACCGCGGTCTGCCGAGAAACGCTCGCGCGTCCTCCGCAGTCGAACCGCAGTCGGCTGGACGCGCATCTTGACCCGCAATGATGCACGACCTTGGGCCACGACGCGAGGAAGGCCTTCGACCGACTGTTCCCGCACGCACGCGAACGCGGCGGGAGCACGTCGCCTCCCACCGCGCCTGTTTCCTTGAACGCCTGGCCTCACGGTTCACATCAAGGCCCCTGCTTCGGTAGCGCATCGCCGAAACGGAGGCCTCGCCTGCGCTAGATCTTGCGACCCATCATCCCCGCAAGCTCGCGCGGATTCTTCGCTTTGCCGATCGCCTCTTCGAACGTAACCTTCCCCGCAGTCAGCAAGGCCTTCAAGCTCTGATCGAGCGTCTGCATGCCCAACGAGCCGCTGCCCTGGATGATCGTCTCCATCTGATGCGTCTTGCCCTCGCGAATGAGGTTGCCGATGGCCGGGATGCCAAGCATGATCTCCATGGCCATGACCCGCCCGCGACCATCTGTCGTTCGCAGGAGCGTCTGAGACAGCACACCTTGCAACGAGTTCGATACCTGCATGCGTACCTGTTGCTGCTGGTGTGGCGGAAAGACGTCAATAATGCGGTCGATGGTCTCGGGAGCACCCGTCGTGTGCAACGTGGCGAGCACGAGGTGGCCCGTCTCGGCTGCGGTGATAGCCGCACTGATCGTCTCGAGGTCTCGCATCTCACCGACGAGGATGACGTCGGGGTCCTGACGCAGAACTCGGCGAAGCGCGCCGGCGAACGAATGCGTGTCCTCGCCGATCTCGCGCTGGTTCACGTACGACATCTTGTTGCGATGCATGAACTCGATCGGATCTTCGAGCGTGATGATGTGCAACGGCCGCGTCTCATTGACATGGTCGATCATTGCCGCGAGCGTCGTTGACTTGCCCGAGCCGGTCGGTCCGGTAACCAATACGAGCCCGCGAGGTCTGTCAGACAGATACGTGCATACCTTTGGCAGACCGAGGTCATCGATAGTTGGAATGTCGATCGGAATGACGCGGAACACGGCCCCCATCGAGTTGCGCTGCTGGAACACGTTGGCCCGAAATCGCGACACTCCCGGGATGCTGTAGGCGAAGTCGAGCTCGAGCTCATTCTCGTAGCGCTTCCTCTGCTCCTCAGACAGGACGCTGAAGATCATCTCCATAGTGTCGCGAGGTGTGAGCGGCCCCATGTTGTCGAGTGGAAGCAGCTCGCCACGTTGCCGAACACCCGGAGGACTGCCGACAGCGATGTGCAGGTCCGACCCTCCGCGCTCGAGCATGATGCGGAGCAGATCATCGAGATGCGGAGTCCCGTCATCGGCCCGCGAGAAAGCCGCGGGCTCACTGCTGACCAATGGCATCTCGCGCACGGCAGATCCTGTCGCCCCGGATGCAGATACCTCTCCAGCCGCAGGAGTCGGCTGCACCGGTACTACCGGCTGAGGCGCCCCGTACCCGCTGGGCTCCGGCCCGGGTGACGGCACGGCGGCCGATGCCTGAGCCGCAGCTGGTGCGGCTGGGGAACCCTGCTCATGTGGCGGCGCGGGGGCTGGTGTCGGTGCCGGGGCCGGTGTTGGCTCGGCAGCAGATGTTGTCGTCGGTGGGGGCACTGGTGTCGGCGCAGTTCCTGGTGTTGATGCGGCCCCGGTCGCTGATGCCACTGGCGCGGTCTGCTCGGCACCCACAGCAACTCCGACAGGAACGGCCGCCGCCTCCGCGAGACCGAAGATCTTGGATGCGATGAGCTGAAGCTGTCCGACGGAGGACATCAACGCAGAGGCCCCGACCTGCCGAGCCTTCACCGCCGCTGCCTCGTTAGCCTCAAGCGACACGATGACCACGGGCACTTCTTTGGTCGATGGCTCGCTCTTGATCATGTGGGTGAGTGCGTATCCGTCAACGCCGAGAAGCTGCGCATCCACGACAATCACGTCGGGAATCGACTGTGTGATCATCGCTTGCGCCTGAGGTCCCGAGACCGCGTTGTGGATCGACACCGACGGATCAGTGTCAGTAAGCGCACCCGAGAGCCTCTCAATGAACTCAGCGTCGTCATGGACAATCAGCACGGTCTTGGCAGTCACAGGACAGAGCCCCTCTCGAGAGTTACCAGGTTCCTCTCCGCATAGCTCATCCCCCATGCGGTATGCAGTCAACGCTGATTATCGGCACCGTTGTACAGGTACTCAACCCCTACGAGACCTGGTAGGAGGTACCATCGGCTAGCACATACCCTGAGCGTCAGGAGTACTCGTGACGGAACTCTCGATCGAAAGTCTCGCCTATGGCGGTGACGGCGTGGCGCACCTTCCCGACGGCCGCACAGCGTTCGTCGTCGGCGCGTGCCCCGGTGACATCGTCGAAGTCAAGATCGCCGAGGACCACGGCAAGTACGTAAGGGCGCGCATCGAGAGTGTCGTCAAACCGTCACCAGATCGAGTTGAGCCGCCATGTCCCTATTTCGGGGTATGCGGCGGATGCTCCTGGCAGCACGTATCGGCACACGCCCAGCTTGCGGCGAAGCGCCGCGCAGTTGTCGACGCCCTGACGCGCATCGGAGGCATGCAGCACGCCGACCAGTGCGTTGCCACCACTGTCGCTTCGTCACGCGAGTACGGCTATCGCAACAAGATCGAGCTGGTTGCCACGACAGGCACAGGCGGACTCTCTTTGGGATATCACAAGGCCGGCAGTGAGGAGATCGTGCCCGTCGAATCCTGCCTGCTGTTGCCCCCAGCGCACTCGAAGGCTCCGCGTGCTCTTCTCGGCGCACTGCGGTACCTATCCGGAACCCAAGATCTGGGCATCCGGCGCGTTGGCCTGCGTGTTGGTGCACACACTCGTGATGTCGAGGTCGCTCTGTGGACCTCGGCGACCGCATTTCCACGCCAGGCAGCCGCCACCACCCTGGCCAAGGCGCTCAAGACCACGAGCATAGTCCGTGTGCTCACCAAAGGTGCGGAAAAAGAACGCAACAGCGTGGGTGTCGAGGTCCTCGCTGGCAAGGGCGCATGGCGCGAGCGGCTGCGAGGCACCAGCATGACCATCTCCGCGCCAAGCTTCTTCCAGGTCAATACCCCTGCCGCCGAGACCCTCGTTGCACTAGCCCTCGACGCGCTGTCGCCAGGCGAGGAAGACCGGATCATCGACGTCTACGCCGGTGCGGGAACGTTCACCCTACCCCTCTCTGCAGTCGCCGGTGAGGTGCTTGCCATAGAGAGCGCGGGCAGCGCCGTGCGCGATCTGCGTCGCAACCTTGACGACGCTGGACTGTATGCCGATGTCATCGGAGGAGATGCGGCCAGGGAGCTTTCCTCTATCGGCACCGCAGATGGCCTGCTCATTGACCCGCCGAGAGCGGGACTGGCGCCTGAGGTCATCGAGTCGGCCTCTGCAACGCGTGCGAAGACGATTGTCTACGTCTCGTGCGACCCGGCGACACTCGCACGCGACGCGAAGTCCTTGCAGGCCAACGGCTACGGTCTCGAACGTGCCACGCCGGTGGACATGTTCCCGCAGACGTATCACGTGGAAACCGTAGCCGTCTTTCGCCGAGCTTAAGCCCATCCCTGGCGTTCAGCCCGCAAGCGTGCCGACTTCCGGGAAGTCCGTGATGTAGACATCGTGGGGGGCTTCATCGTGCTCCGAGGTCAAGTCCCCTCCGGCCTGATGCAGACTCTCGTGGTCACCTTCGTCCCACATCGCGCTCTCCGTCACGTCGTAGACGGTGCCCTCATACGCAACGTAGGCAGCCCTGCCGTCTCGACCGTCATAGTCCGCAAGCTCTTCGAGCGTGAACTCCTTCATCGGTCCTCCTGCATACGTGAGTCGGTTGATACCGTATGTGCCCGACAGAGCCCCGGCGAAACGTCTGGAAAACGCGTGAGGCGCCGCGTCTGCCCACGCGGCGCCTCACGCAACAAGGAGGGAGCTGCGACGCATCAGTCCCTTGAGAGCTTCTCACTCAAAGCGGCCAAGTTCACGGCGATCCGACGTCCTTTCGTGGTCAGAATGCCTTCCTTCGCCAGCTGCGAGATCACACGGCTTGCAGTCTCGCGCGATGTGCCAGCCAATGTTGCGATGTCGTAGTGCGTCATTCCCTGGATAACCGGCGCACCCCGCGTCTCAAGTCCAGCCGTTGCCACGTTGAGAACTACGCGCATCACACGGTGGGTTGCGTCATGAAATGCCATGTCCTCGAGGCGTCCAATAGTCTGTCGCAGGCGCCTCGAGAGCGTGGCGATCAAGGACAGCGCGAGCCGTGGCTGCAACTGAACCGCTGCCGAGAGGTCCTTGCCATCAAGCGCAAACAGCTCAACGTCAGTAATAGCGATGACATCTGCGGAGCGAGTCTGCGAGTCCACAAGCGACATCTCGCCAAAATGCGCTGGGGCCTCAAGGTAGCTCAGCACCAGCTCTTTGCCCTCTGGACTCGCTAGCGACACCTTGACGCGACCCGAGGCCAGCAAGTACATGCACGTGCCGACCTCGTGCTGGTTCACAATGAAGCTGCCTTTGGGGTATCGGCGGTATTGCACCATGCGCGCCATAGTCACAAGGTTCTCCGGCGAGAGGTCGGAGAACATCGGGATACTGGCAAGCCGCGACATGACTTGATCTCTGGAAGTCAAAGTCTTCATACCGTGGATATCGGGTGTGCCCCACCACGACTTGAGACGCAATCGCGAGCCGACAACACCATCGGGCGGTATCGAGGCGCGCGGTACGTCTCTGTTAGCCTGCCTCACCCACGGTTGCGGACGTAATCGATGAACTTCGGCGTGAGGTACGGAATCAGTTGCGGCAAGTACGTCGGCATGAGCGAATCCATCGTCTTGGGCAGCAAGTCCGGCATCAACGCTTCCATGTCTTCTGGCATCGGACCAACATAGTCCTCAACCGCCGAAACGAGGTCGGGCATGACCTTGCCGAGAATCCCGGGGGCAAGTGCAGGGAACATGAGGGGCATCATCCGCTGCATTACGGCCAGTCCACCCGGAACGTGCTTCATTCCGAGCATCATCGGCTTCATGCCTGCAGGCATCGCGTCGAGCATCTGCGGGAAGACCGCAGTCATGAGTTCGGCCATGTTCTGGGGCAGCATCAGGTCGATGAACTTGTCGAAGAACCCCCACATGTACATGGAGTGATCGGTCATGTCGGCGATGTGATACCCGCGTGCCTCGGCGGCGAATCGCGCGAGGTCAGTGATCTCAATCGGCGTGTTGTTCTTGAGAGCTGAGTTGCGGAGCTGCACTTGACAGCAGGGGCAGAGGGCCACGAGCTTGTCGACGCCGACATCAAATGCCTCCTGCAAACGGTCGCCACCGATCACTGGCGCGTACTGCTTCTCACCAACCAGCGTCAGGACCGAGCCGCAGCAGTATCCCTCTTCGCGGTTGTGCTCCATCTCCACCAGCTCGACGCCCGGCATCGCACGGAGCATGTCGCGTGGCGGCTCGTAGATGCCTTGTGCCCTGCCGATGTGGCAGCTGTCGTGGAACGTGACTTTCGCGTTCACTTCGTGGTCGAACTCAAGCCGACCGTCGGCGAGGGCTTCTGCCACGAGTTCGGAGTAGTGTTTGAGCTCGAACTCGTAGGTCTCGCCTCGCTGCGCGGCGACTTCGGGGTAGAGCTCCTTCCACACCAACGCACACGCTGGACATGAGGTGACGATCGTCTTCGCCCCGCGCTTCCGCGCCTCGGTGGTGTTGTGCACGTAGATCTGCTCGAAGAGATCCCATTTGCCCGCGATCTTCATTGGGATGCCGCAGCAGGCCTCGTCGTTGCCCATGTAGGCGAGGTCATAGCCCGCATCGGTGAGCAGACGCACTGCCGCCTCGGGAACGTCGGTCGTGCATGCCGAGCCGGTGCAACCGGCGAAGTACAGCAGCGGGCCCTCGTCCTTGAGCTTGGGACGCAGGTCTTCCGGCACCCAGCGATCGCGGTGCTCGGCCTTGAATGCCCAGATGTCGTTCTCGGCCCGAAGCGAGGCCGCCATCATCTCAAACGGCGGGAATGTCCCGCGCTTGTCCACCTCGACAAGCTTCCCGCGCATCTCCATCCAGTTGTGCTCGATGGGCAACTGGAGCTGGCAGCGCGTGTTGCACACCTCGCATGTCGTGCACACCAAGATCGTGCCGATGGACTTGCGATCCCAATCCTGCTTCCCGCGGACTATGTCGCGAATGAACGCATACTTGCCCCTCGGCGATTGACTCTCCCACCCACGGCTCGTGTATTGGTCGCACGTGGACACGCAGTACCCGCAGCGAGCGCAGGCAAACGCCATGAACGCCACATCGCCCGGAATCCCGCGAACTTCGCGCGACAGATTCAGCGGCCCTTTGGGCGGAGTGGCTGCGTTGGCAAATGGCCGGATGACCGGCTCGAACGTCGTTGCCAGGCTCATGATCGCGTTGATGAGGCCGGTGCCGATCACCTTGCCGGGGTTCAGCAAGTCACTCGGATCCACTTCACGCTTGTACGCACGAAGAGCCCTAAGCCGTTGTGCGCCCATCACGTTCTGAGCCTCGTTGCGAAAATACAGACCCGTGGAATACGCCCGGCCACCGTGTGCCTTGGCGATTCGGATAACAGAGAGCGCGAGCGCGAACGCGAAGTTGAACGAAAACGCCCGCTCATCGTGCGGGATGAATCCCAGAAGTACGACCTCATTACCCTTGGAGGCCATGCCCTCGAGTACGAACGGCTGCTTGACCTTCTCGTCGATCTCGGCGAGCACGGCGGGCAAATCGGCAAGTGGAACGATCACCTCGGTTGGGATGATCGACGGTCCGATTCGCTTGAGTCGCATGGGGGCAGTTCGTTCTTCCCACTCGTGCTCTGCGGCCTCGGCGGATTGCTCGACGCCTCCGTGCGAGGTGGCAATGCGCGTCAGCGCGGCATCGATCGCGCCGCGCCGCGCTGCAGGATACGCGATCACCGCAAGGTACGCCTCGGGAAGGTCAGGCTCGTATTCGTCCTTGGCGGCCTCAACCTCGTACGGATGCATATGCCTTCGAGGCAGACGCTTCTTGAGCCTGATCGACTCCGGATTCAGAAACGTGATCGACCAGATCGGCAGTTCGTCTTCGGCGATGTCTTTGAGAGCTCCGCCGAGAGACTCGGCGTCGGCGAAGGCGATGAGCCGATGGACTTCTTCTTCGAGCGGCCGGATCCTGAACTCGACCTCAACGATTATTCCGGTGATGCCCTCGGCGTCGGCAACGTAGTTGTCGAGTTCGTCGCCCGCGAACACGCGCACTTCGCCCGTGGGAAGCACAACGCGCGCGGACACGACATTGTCCTTGAACGCGCCGTACTCGAAACTTCCAAATCCGCGACCACCCTGCGCAAGCCACCCGCCGACGGAAGAACTCGGATACGAAGACGGATACACGC
>CAZIPN010000033.1:15844-19800 GCA_964541225.1 uncultured Eubacteriales bacterium | reverse complement strand
GACACCGTCCCGGACTTGGGAGCTGCCCACGCGAACAACGCTGCCGAACCCACCATGGCGATCGGGGTGTACATCTGGCCCCAGTAGCTGCTCGTCGCGCCAATCGTCGCGGTGAACGCGATCCAGAACCCCACGAAGGCCAGCACCGGCAGAAGCGCCGGCCGTTCTCGTCGCAGCACAAGCGCCCATCCCGGGACTTGCAGCAGCATCATCAGCGCGTGGTGCCCCATCAACCACCCGTACGCCACCATCATGTAGATGGCGGGCGCAAAGAAGCGCTGGCTCAGGCTGTTGGCGAAGCTGACTGACAGCCGACCAGCGATGCTCAGCGCACCGGGTTGCGGAACAACGAACGGCGCACCCGCGCGCAGATGGATGAAGTACAGCACGAAGAAGCCCGCGAGAAACGCCGCATACAGCGCGGCTCGGCGTCGCCACTCGGCACCGGCGCGCCAACTCATGACGAGCGCGTTGACGAGCAGAATCACGAGCCAAACGAGCGCCACATCGCGGAATATCCCTGCGAGCAGTGCGAACGCACCTGCCAGCACGTAGCGCTTCCGAATCTGGAACATGACGCTGAGAAGGATCGCCAGCCCCGCCCACCAGTCTGGGAAGTACATGTTGACCCACGCGGTGCACGTCATCAGCAGCGGAAAGAGCACCGCAGGGATCATCGATGCCCTTGCCGAGAGCACGGGATACATCCCCCACCACACCGCAAACAGCGCCAAGACGCACACGAGTAGCGACACGTACCACAGGCCGCCCGTAGGAGCGAGAAGGCGCCAGATGTAAAACGTCCACGGCATGCGAATGAACGACGCCGAGTACGCCCACCCGTAGAACTTGCCGTTCCTCACCGACTTGTCCGCGATGAGCCGCGAATCGCCGGCCGCCGCCTTCACGAACCCCTCGTAATAGGGCATCCCGTGCAGCAGATTGAAGTAGGCATTCATGTAGATCGCCGAGTCGTAGCGATACGATCCGCGCGCAAGCTCGTGAGTAGACGCCGTCCGAAACTGGCTGGTCCAGGCGCCGAGCACCAAAGCTGTCGCCACAGCGGCCACCGCGATACTGCCGAGAACCGCGCGCGCTCGGGCGTCCTTCTCGGCAGGTGCGCGAGCCGCAAGCCAGCGAGCGCCGATCGCGACCACCACGATGCCCGCAGCCACCGCGACCACAAGGCCCACATCTGCGCGCCCCCACCAGTGTTCGTTCACTGCCGAGGACTTGATCAGCGGGCCGAGAAACTGGTCGTGCACTTGGCTTTGCGGATAGCCGGCATGCCATGACTTCAGCGCCTTGACTGCACGCGGAGCCCGGTAGATGAGAACGGCATAGCCGGACCCGAGAACGCCGGCCACGCCACCCATCACTGCCGCCGAGACGATCCCTTCGCCAACAGCAGCTGCCATCGCACCAACCGCGACGATCGCAAGCACCCAGCCCCACGGACCGCCAACTCCAACGAGCAGGGAAGTCCCGGCTCCCAGCAAGACAACGGCCGCGATCAGGCGGCCGTAACCTAGTGCTGTGTCGCGCATCTTCTTTGCGTCCACACTCAACCCGAACCCCCTGAGGAATCCTCCGTCGCTCGCAGGTATAATACGGCGAATCCGCAGCCGACGGACGCCACACACCGAGGCGACTCGTCGTTGAGGTCTCAGGCATGACTCCGAGACTGCCCACATGACTCCACAGGAGAACATCGCGTGAGCGAGACAGAACTGCATTCCATCGTCGTCCCGATGTACAACGAGCAAGCAGTCGCCGAGGAGTTCATTCGCCGAGCAACCGAGGCGTTCTCGGCACTTCCCGCCTACGAGATCATCATCGTCGACGACGGCAGCACCGACGACACCGCTCGAATCGTCTCGGCGCTCGCGAACTCAGACCCGCACCTCAAGGTCGTGCGTTTCGCGCGCAACTTCGGCCACCAGACCGCCACCACGGCCGGCATCGACCTGGCAGACGGCGACACCGTCAGCGTCATCGACGCGGACCTGCAAGACCCGCCCGAGCTCATCCCGCAGATGGTGGAGAAGTGGCGCGAGGGAGCAGACATCGTGTTCGCCGTACGCGAGTCGCGTGCGGGAGAAAGCGCGTTTAAGAAGGCCACGGCGAGTGGCTACTACCGCCTGCTTCGCCGTCTTGCCAAAGTCGACATCCCCGTCGACACCGCCGACTTTCGCTTGATGAGCCGAAGGGCCGTCGAGGGGCTCAAGGCGATGCAGGAGAGAAGTCGGTACATGCGCGGGCTTGTCGGCTGGATGGGCATGCAGCGTGCCGAGATCAAGTACCAGCGCGATCCGAGACTTGCCGGTGAGACCAAGTACCCTCTTCGCAAGATGGCGCGCCTTGCGCTCGACGGCATCATCTCGTTTTCGACCATGCCGCTGCACATGGCTACGTTTTTCGGAGCCGCTGCCGCAGGACTTAGCTTCGTCTACGCGCTCTACGCCATCATCAAGAAGATGACAGGCGGCTACGTGGTGCCTGGCTGGGCCTCGATCATGGTATCGGTGCTGTTTGTGGGAGGCGTGCAGCTCATCACGCTTGGCGTGGTAGGCGAGTATATCGGCAGGATCTACGACGAGGTGCGCCAGCGCCCGCTCTACCTCATCGAGTCGGTGCAAGGATTCGATGACGCAACAAAAGAGTACTACGCGCGTTCGCCGCTGCCGCAGGGGCGGGTGCGACCGTAGTCAGCCGCAGGCGTCGCCGCGATTGCGCGCTACGCACCCGGAGGCGTGTCGACGCCCATGTCGGCGGCGGCTTCCTCGATCGAGCACGCGCCCTTCCACGCAGGCGGCTCGTAGGCGCAGTACGGCTCGGCTTCCATGTAGTCGCCCGTGACCTCAAGCGCGCGAGCGCGACACCCGCCGCACACCGCCTTGAACTCGCACGCACCACACTTGCCCTTGAGCAGCGAGTAGTCGCGCAGGTCGTTAAAGACCTTGCTCTCGGTCCAGATCTGCGAAAACGGCTGCTCCTTCACGTTGCCGAGCTGCATGTCGAAGTAGCCGCACGGCTGCACGTCGCCGATGTGGCTGATGAAGCCGAACGTAATGCCGCCGAGACACCCGCGCGTCATCGCGTCCAAGCCATACTCCTCGCGAGTGACCTTCTTGCCTTCTTTCTTGGCAAGCTGCCGAATGATGCGGTAGTAGTGCGGCGCGTCGGTCGGCTTGAAGTGCAGCGGTGACGTCTTCTGGCGCTCGTAGGCCCAGGCCAGCACCTTCTCGTACTCATCAGGCGGCAGTTCCTCGGCAAGGATCTCTGAACCGCGGCCGGTCGGGACGAGCATGAAGATGTGGAATGCATCCACGCCGAGCGACTCGGCGAGATCGTGAATCTCCTCGAGCAGGTGCGCGTTGCGGGTGGTGACGGTCGTGTTGATCTGCACGCCGACGCCATGGCGCTTGGCCATCTTGATGCCCTCGACGGTCTGGTCGAAGCACCCGGGTTGCTGACGAAACTCGTCGTGTCCCTCGGCGGTTGGGAAGTCGATCGATACCGAGATGCGCGGGATGCCGTGGTCGTACATCTGCTGCGCGATCTCTTCTGTGATGAGCGTGGCGTTCGTGCCGATGACCGGCATTGCGCCCTTCTCCTGCGCGTAGTCGACGATCTCCCAGATGTCCGGACGCATGAGCGGCTCGCCGCCGGTCAGGATGATGATCGGGTTGCTGATCGTGACGATGTCGTCGATCGTGGCCTTGATCTCATCAAGCGTGAGTTCGCCCTGGTAATGGCCGAACTCCGCCGCCGCGCGGCAATGCACGCACGACAGGTTGCAGGAGCGAGTGATCTCCCACGCCAAGATCCGCGGTGCCTTGATGCCGGTGCGCTCCTGATACGCAATCGCCTCCGGCCCACCGCCCGGCCGGAATCCCACGCTACGCGCGCCGCCATGCCGCTGGCGCTCCATCGGAACCCCTGCGGGGTGGCCC
>CAZIPN010000033.1:0-15744 GCA_964541225.1 uncultured Eubacteriales bacterium | reverse complement strand
CGGTCTGCCCGCAGGCGGCCTCGACGTCGGCCAGCTCCTGCTCGGTTACGGTCGCGTCGCTTTCGTCAATCGGCGCTGTCTCCAGATCGGCCTCAAGGTCGAGGTCTGGACGTGCCGACGAATCTCCGACGTTCTCTGCCATTGAAAGTCCCTTCGTGTGCCACTCGAAGCGGCGAAGATGCCGCGAGTTCCCTTCCTTTGCACGTGACCGTTCAAGCCCGCAAGTGCCGTGCCGCCAGGCTGCTGACAGCGAAGCCTAGTTCGGCTGAGTGCCTTCCGGCGCCACTATGACCGCCGTCCCGTACGCAACGATCTCGTTGGTGTTGGCCATCAGGTCGCTTGAGTCAAACCTCATCGCCAAGACCATGTTGGCCCCGAGTGCAAGCGCGTGCTGCTCCAGCCGCTGCATTGCCTCATTGCGGCTCGAATTCGCCAGTTCGGTGTAGGCGGTCACCTCGCCGCCAACCAACGATTCGATGCCCGCAACGAACTGTCCGCCGATGCTGCGACTCCGCACGGTGATGCCCCAGCACGGGCCGACGATCGACTGGATCTTCCAGCCGGGCGGCGGGTCAAACGTGGTGACGATCGGGATGCTTGGATGGTAGATGCCTGCTTCAGCCATGAACCCAGCTCCCTTCAGTGCGCGATCGCCCGCAACGCGCTCCATGCGCAAACACAAGCCCGCCCGCAGAGGATAGTGGTTCACCTCGGCAGTAGTCCAACGTCACGTCGTCTGCGACTCTTCCGCATCCCTTGCCTTGAGCGCTTCGGACACGCCGAGATACCTGCGACTCTGGTACAATTTCAGCCTCGCCGACGCATCCGCAACCGGACCCGGGGGGATGATGTCGCGCTCCGCTGCTTCCAAGAAACGTTCCGGATCACAGAAGCCCAAGCCGCGCGGGCACGTCGAGACCGCGATCAGCAACGAATGGCGTATGGTCGCCATGGTCGGACTCGGCGCGCTGGCCTTCTTCCTGATGCCGGTGCTCCCTGCTCAGCCGCAGTTCGCGGGGATCGTCGACGTCCCCCTCGCCTTCCGAGGCGTTGCAGCCGGGCTGGTCGTGGGGCTTCTCGGCAGGAACGTCATCGTCCCTCGACTCCGCGCCTTGCTCGCCTTCGTCGCGGTCCTGCTCGGCGGCGTAGTGCTCGTTGCGATCGCACCGGGGGCCGTCGGCATCGGCGGGCTGCTCGGCGCGATTCTGCTGGCACCAGGCCTTGCCGTTGCGGTCCCGATGGCTTCACCGCTGGGCTCGTGGGTTCCCGAAGCGGTGGCGCTCACGGCGATCATGCTCATGAGTCTGTGGCTCGCGGGCTTCTTGCCGGGCCCTCTCCAAGGCAAGCCCGCCCAGCAACAACGACACACACTCGACGTGGCGACGAACGCGACGAGCTACAGTTTCGACGGCGTCGACTTCGCTCGCACCTACGCGCTCATGAAAGGCGGCATGGGCTACTACCAGGCCTTCGACAAGGCCGTGACCGCCGATTCGCGTCACGGCCCCGGCTACATTCGTAACCCCTTCAACTATCGAGAGCCGCTGCTCTTCGAGATCTGGCGGATACTCCCAGGCTCCAACGCGAACGACCTGCTGCGCTGGTTCATGTTGTGGGGGCTCGGCCTCACGCTTGCGTCCTACGCGCTCGCACGGAACCTCGCCGAACCCGGTGTCGCGCTTCTCGCTCCCATCGGCATCGCGACGTACCTCACCACGTTTTGGTGGGGAGGTTCGTGGTTCCTGGTCACCGAGCTCTGGGCATCGCTCTTCGTGGTTGCCGCTGTCTGGGCGCTCGTCACACGCCGATGGGCGGCGAGCCTCGTACTGCTGCTGCTCGCCGCGGCCACACGTGAGTTCACAATCGTCCTAGTGCCCGCGTGGCTCGTGACGTGGTGGTTCGGCGCACTGGAACAAGATCGTCGGCAGACATGGTGGTTTCCCGCAACCGCCACTTTCCTCCCAGCCATCCCGATCGTGATCCACGTGTTCGCGGCACCCCGTCTGGGCCCCGGGACACTCAGCGGCGTCACGCAGTGGTTCCATGGAGGGTTCGACATCCTGTTCCAGGTGCTGCTGTTCGGCTGGGGGAGCATGACCGGAACCTCCATCGCGGGACTCATGTTCGTCGCAGCAGCGCTCACGGCCATCGGGCTAGCACAGCCGACATGGAAGCGTGCCGCTCTCACGGCGGCAGTCGCTGCCCCAATTCTCTACCTGCTGTTCTTCAGCGCCGGCTACTGGCACTACTACTGGGGCGCCGCGTTCACCCCGCTGTTCGTAGCGATCGCTCCCGGGGTGCTCGGCAGCTTGTTCCCGCCGAGCACGCCGCGCGCCCTCGCCGCCGAGTAGAATCCGGCGACAGACGCAGACCGCCCCCGCAGCGATGGGCTGCGAGGGCGGAGTCTCTCAAGGTCTCTTTGGTTGGGTCTACGCCTTCTTGAGCCAGCGTGCGGCGTCCTTCGCGTGGTACGTGAGTATCAGGTCGGCTCCGGCACGCTTGAATGCGGTGAGCGTTTCGAGTACGACGCGCTTCTCGTCGATCCACCCGTTCGCTGCCGCGGCCTTGACCATCGCGTACTCGCCCGAGACGTTGTAGGCGGCGGTCGGGTAGCCGAACTCATCCTTCACGCGCCGGATGATGTCCATGTAGGCGAGTGCCGGCTTGACCATGACGATGTCGGCGCCCTCCTCGATGTCGAGCGCGACCTCGCGCATGCCTTCCTCGGCGTTCGCGGGATCCATCTGGTACTGGCTTCGATCGCCAAACGCAGGCGCCGAGTCGGCCGCGTCACGGAATGGCCCGTAGTAGCCACTCGCATACTTCGCCGAGTAGGCCATGATCGGAGTGTCCTGGTAGCCCTCGGAATCGAGCGCCGCGCGAATGGCCGCGACCCGGCCATCCATCATGTCGCTCGGGGCCACCATGTCCGCGCCTGCCTCGGCGTGCGTGACCGCTTCTTTGGCCAGCAGCTCGATCGTGACGTCGTTGATGACGCAGCCGCGGTCATCGAGGATTCCGCAGTGCCCGTGGCTCGTGTACTCGCACAGGCAGACGTCCGTGATCACGTAGAAGTCCGGATCGTGCTTCTTGATCGCGCGAATGGCTTCCTGCACGATCCCGTGCTCGTCGTAGGCTTCGCTGCCAGCTTCGTCCTTGGTGCTCGGCAGGCCAAAGAGGATCACCGCAGGAACGCCGAGGCTCTTGAGCTCGTCGATCTCGGCGGGGAGCTGATCGATGGAGAGCTGAAAGACGCCCGACATCGACACGACTTCGTCGCGCAGTCCGGTACCCGGCTTGACGAACAGCGGGTAGATGAGATCAGCCGACGAAAGCGAAGTCTCCCTGATCATCGAGCGAATGGCCTCATTGGCGCGCAGACGGCGCGGGCGGTACGAAGGGAACTGCACGAGTGGCTCCTTACTCGACGAACTCCTCGACAGACGGCTCATCATCGTCGGAGCCGGTGTCCTCGGCTTCTTCCTCGGCCACGTCGACGTCTTCGCCTTCCTCGTCCTCGGCGTCCTCGTCCTCAGCGTCCTCGTCCTCGGCGTCTTCTTCGATCTCGACCAGAGTCTCATCGCCGACCATGAACTTGACGTAGCGCGCAAACGTCGTCGCGGCCCAGATCGCGGCTATCGCGATCACGATGTAGTAGAACATCTGAACAAAGAAGCCGATGATCGAGCCGTACGTGGTGATCCAGGTAATGAAGCCGCTCAAGGGTTTCCTCCTCGGTCATGCGCAATCCGCGCCGTGTTCTGGTCAGGGGCAGCAATCAGGGCGACTCACCAGCGAGTGAGCCGCCCCGACATTCTACTCTATGGTGGAGACGAGCGGATTCGAACCGCCGACCTCTGCCGTGCGAAGGCAGCGCTCTCCCAACTGAGCCACGTCCCCGGAAAGGGCACCAGCGACCAGGACGGCCACCAGAGCAGTCAGTAGTCTGCCCACCGATCCCCCCTTTGTCAATTACAAACGGCAGCTCAACCCAGCCGCTGGCACGCCCTTCCATCGCCTTTCCTGCGAAAATTCGGTATAAATAGCATGCCTACAATAGCTTGCACGCAAAGGAGTACTGAGCATGAGCGAACCTTCCGACGCCGCTGCGTCGCGAAGCGGCATGCCCCGCCCAGAGGGTCGGCACGAAGTTGCCGAGGCGGCAATCCGCGCAGCAGCAGATCTCTTCGCAGAGACCAATCCCAGCAAGGTCACGGTCCGCCAGATCGCAGCGCGCGCCGGTGTCAGCCATGCGCTGGTCCACCGGTATCTCGGCAGCAAGGACGATATTCTGCGCGAGGTGCTCGCTTTGAACCGTGACCAGGCAGCCAAGTACTGGGCTCAGAAGCACGGCTCGGGCGACATCGAGTGCACGTTCGATCCGGACTTGCCGCCGGTGCGCTACATCCGCACGGCAATGCGTGCAGCCCTCGACGGCGTGAAGCTGCGCGCCGAGGACATGCGCCTGCCGCATACCGACCGCATGCTTGAACTCGTGCGGGCCAAGAAGCTGCCCAAAGCAGCCGACGGCGGATTCGATGCGCGCGTGCTGTTCTCGGCGGCCACGGCGATGGCGGCCGGCATGGCGGTGGCTGAGGACTTCTTCTTGTCGCAGTCGGGGCTCGAGAGTGCCGAGCGCTCGAGTGTGCGCAGCGAGATCAACCGCCTCATCGCGCGCGTCATGACGCTTTCGGAGCGGCCTCGCAAGATCGCCTAAGCCGGCAACGCACGCTTCCATCCGCGATATGCGCCGATGGCCTGCGCGAGCGAGATCATCGTAGCCTGCGACGGCTCGATGTCGGCGGTGCGGCCAAGCGCAACGAGCGCGTCGGTGGTGACCGGCCCGATGCTCGCCACGGCCACATCGCCGAGCACCGCTTCCGGATCCATCCCCGCTTCGCGCACTGCCGAGAAGAACGCCTCGGCGATCGCACCGCTCGTAAACGTCACGCAGTCGACCGTCCCATCGCGCAGCTGCGCTAGCACGGCCGCATCCGCGGGGACCGCGACGCTCTGATACGCGGGCACGACATCGACATCGGCGCCGAGTTCGCGGAGTGCCTCAGGAAGCACCTCGCGCGCCTTGAGTGCGCGGGGCAGGAGCACGCGGGTACCAGCACCAACTCCCTGTTCGGCCAAGGCCACTGCCAGCCCTTCGCCGCGAGCCGCCTCGGGCATCAGGTCGGGCTCGACGCCGCTCGCCCGCATGTGATCGGCGGTGCCGCGCCCAATGGCGGCAAGCTTCACACCCACAAGCGCCTGCGCTGCGCCGTCGATCGACGCCACGCGCGCAAGGAAGCGATCGACCGCGTTAGTCGAGGTGAGCAGCACCCAGTCATAGGACGCCAGCCGACGAACCGCCTCTTCGAGCTTCTCGGGCTCAGGCGGATCGGCGATCCCGAGCACCGGCATCGCGAGTACCTCGGCGCCGAGCGCTTCCAGCGGCTCGGCCAGCGCCGCGGACTGCTCCTTCATGCGCGTGATGACGACTGAGCGCCCGACAAGGGGCGCTCCAGCACGATCAGGGGTGTCGGGTGCGAAGCTCACACAGCACGACCCTCAGGTCTCGAGCAGACCATCGACGGTGGCCTCGCGAATCTCGGCGAGGATCTCATCGGCGCCAAGAGCCCGAAGCTCTGCAACCGCCCTCTCGCCCAGCTCAATGGGTTGGTCGGCAGGACCTTGGAGGCGAGTACGCAAGATGCGGTCGCCGGCGACCGAGCCCACCACCGCGTCCATCACGAGTTTGTCGCCATCGAGACGCGCGTACGCGCCGATCGGCACCTGACAGCCGCCCTCGAGCTTGCGCATGACGACGCGCTCGGCGGTCACGCACAACATCGTCGGACCGTCGGCGATCTTGTCGCACACATCGGCCATGAATTCGTCGTCCTCGCGAATCTCGATGCCGATCGCGCCTTGTCCCACGGCCGAGACCATCTGCTCGGTCGGAATGTAGCTACTGATGCGATTCGCCCAGCCCATGCGGGTAATGCCGGCGCTCGCAAGGATCACGACGTCGACCTCTCCCTCCTCGGCCTTGCGTATGCGCGTGTCGAGGTTGCCACGCACGTCCACGATCTCCACACCCGGGCGAAGCGCGCGCACCTGGGCGATTCGGCGAAGCGAACTCGTACCCACTCGCGCCCCGTCCGCAAGCGTATCGAGCGTGTAGCCCTCGCGACTCACGAGCGCATCCCGCGGATCGACGCGCTCCGGCATCGCCGCGATGCCGAGACCCTCAGGCAGCTCGGTAGGGACGTCCTTCATCGAGTGCACGCACAGGTCAACGCCACCGCCGAGTAGCTCAACCTCGAGCTCCTTGGTGAACAGACCTTTGCCGCCCACTTTGGCCAGGGGCACATCGAGGATCTTGTCGCCGGTGGTCTTGATGATCCTGAGCTCAACAGGAAGGCCGGTGATCTCTTCCACCAGCCCTTTGATGTACTCCGATTGCCACAACGCGAGTTTGCTGCCTCGCGTGCCGATCACGAGCTTCTCGCGGCCTTGCGCCACAGATTCCTCCCTTTGCCTAACCCGCAGACGCCTTCTCTCCTCTGCCGAGAATCGAGCGGATCAAGCTCAGTCCGTGAGGGCTCTTGCCCTCGGGGTTGGTGTCGAGTCCGTACAGCATACGGGCGGTCTCAACGTATGAGTAGCCGTCTTTCTCGACGGCAACCTTCTTCAGCCGCTCGGTTGGACCGTGCAGCATCTTGTTGACGATCGACGCGGTGAGCGCGTCAACGGTGGCCAGCTCCTTCTCCGAAAGCCCGCCGAGCCGCTTGATCGCTCGTTCCAGCTCAGCCTGCCGAATCGCCTCGGCCTTGCTGCGAATGGCCGCCACGGTTGGCACGACCTCCATCGACTCGAGCCACGCCTCAAATGCGGCCATCTCCTCGGCGATGATCACCTCGGCACGCTCGGCTTCGCGCATTCTCTCTTCGAGATTCGCCGAGACGACACCGTTGAGGTCGTCGATGTTGTAGAGGTAGACGTCGGCCAGGTCATTGACCTCAGGCTCAATGTCACGAGGCAACGCGATATCGATCAGGAACAGCGGCCCGCGCCGACGGCGAGGCGACTGCTTGCGCGCCGCGGCGATCTTCTCCTTCGTGATGACATACTCGGTCGCCGCAGTGGACGAGATCACGATGTCGGACTCAACGATATGCTCGAAGAGCTCCTCGTACGGGATCGCCGTGCCCTCGAAACGCTCCGCCAGTTCCTCGGCGCGTGAGAATGTGCGATTGGCGACGTAGACTCGCTCGACGCCATTGGAGAGCAGGTGCTTGGCGGTCAGCTCGCTCATCTTGCCCGCGCCCACGATGAGCACGGTGCGGCCCTCGAGCGCGTCGAAGACCTTCTTCGCGAGCTCAACCGCGGCATAGCTGATCGAAACGGCGTTCTCGCCGATCTCTGTCTCGGTGCGCACGCGCTTGCCCACCTCAAAGCTCAAGCGGAAGAGCTTGTTGAAGATTCGCTGGCTGCCGCCCGCCTCAAACGAATGCTCATAAGCCTCTTTGACCTGGCCGAGGATCTGCGCCTCGCCCAAGACCATCGAATCGAGCGAAGCAACCACGCGGAAGAGGTGCTTGACCACACTCTCGCCCTCGGAGATGTAGAGGTAGCGCACCAGCTCGTGGCGATCGAGGTCGTGATAGTCGCACATGAAGTCGATGATGGCGTCGGGGCCATCGTATCCCGAACCCGTCACCGCGTAGATTTCGGTGCGGTTGCACGTCGACACAATGACGCCTTCAGCGACTGCGGGTGAAGAAGTGAGCGCCGAGAGCGCGGATGGCTGCACGTTCG
This sequence comes from uncultured Eubacteriales bacterium, assembly GCA_964541225.1. Classification (GTDB taxonomy): domain Bacteria; phylum Actinomycetota; class Coriobacteriia; order Anaerosomatales; family JAAXUF01; genus CAZIPN01. The sequence continues at coordinate 7,932 of CAZIPN010000033.1, read as the reverse complement.
CCGGGAACGTCAGTTTCTCGCGAATCTCGACCGGTGCGGTCTTATGGCTCAGGCCGACTAGTGTCAGATGCATTCGCCGCTATTCGCCTCACCGTGACTGAGATAGGTACGCCCTCGCCGGAGCGGTGCGTGTTGTTCAGGCAAGCAGGCCCGGCGAGGGCGGAATCAACGCTATACGCACGCACTACTGCGTCTGCCTGAACATCGGAATTCTACCATCTTCGCACGTCAAACGCCACTAACGGGGCCCTCTGACATGACTGAGCGAGAGGCGTGCCGGGCCATCTCGGGAGTGTCCAGTGAGCGGTCCTCACCCAGGATGCCGCCCACTTCCTCGGCGGCTTCCTGAAGAACGCTGAGGCAGAAGTCCAGGTCCTCCCGAGTGTGGGTCGCGTTCACGGCCGCCCGAAGACGCGCGAGGCCCTTGGGGACGATGGGGTGCGGGATGGCTTGCACGTACACCCCCTTGCGCTGGCAGTTGCGAGCGAACTTCCACGCCGCCCAGTCGTCCCAGCACATGATTGGGAAGACGGACGTGGGGCTTTCGAGGAATGAGAAGCCTGCTTCGCGAAGCCCGTCGGCGAAATACTCGGTGTTGTCGTGCAAGCGTTGGACACGCTCGGGTTCGTTCTCGATGATATCGAATGCTGCGATCGCCGCAGCTGCAGACGCTGGTGGCAGCGCTGCCGAGTACACGAAACCGCGCGCCTCATGGCGCAGAAAGTCCGCCAGCTCGTGGCTTCCGGCGATGTATCCGCCAACGCTCGGGATCGCCTTGCTGAGCGTCCCCATCTTGACGTCGACCGTGTCGGCGGGAAGCCCGAAGTGCTCCTCGACCCCATGGCCGGTCTCGCCGAGCATGCCCAATGAGTGCGCCTCGTCAACCATCAGTGTCGCGCCGTATTCTCGGCACAGGCGACTGACCTCGGGCAGATTCACGATGTCGCCGTCCATGCTGTAGACCCCGTCGACGATCACGAGCTTCTTCCCGGTGAACGCCGGATGCTTGAGGCATCGCTCGAGGTCAGCCATGTCGTTGTGCGCGAACCGCACCAGCTTGGCGCCCGAAAGCCGACAGCCGTCGATGAGACTCGCGTGGTCGAGCTTGTCGCAGATCACCGTGTCATGCCGCCCGACAAGAGCGGCTATGGTCGAGACGTTGGCGAAATACCCACTGGAAAACGTCGCCGCGTCTTCAGTGCCTTTGAACTCGGCGATCTTGGCCTCGAGCTCTTTGTGTATCGACAGCGTTCCCGCCAACATCCGAACGCCGTGCGTACCGGTTCCAAACCGCTGCACCGCTTGCATCGCGGCAGCATTGATAGCGGGGTGCCCGTTGAGCCCGAGATACGAGTAGCTGCCCAGCATGATCATCTCGCCATGTCCGGTCACTCGGACTCGGTTGTCCGGAAGGTACTCTTCTATTGCTTCGAGGTAGAAGTACAGGTCATCCTCTCGGCCTTGCGTCACAGGCCAGGCGGGCTCGAGGTTCAGAAGATCCACGTGGTTCCCCTTCTTCGCAATTGTCCAACGATCTCCCTCGGCGTTCGGCTAGACCCAAAGGAGCCACAACGAGGCTAGTTCTTCTGCTTGCGAGCCTTGACCACGTCTCCATCGACGATGGCAAAGAACAGCTCGGGAAGCAGCCCTTTGAGTCTGAGATACAGCGCAGATGTCGCATCCGGGATGATGTAGTACTTGCCCTTGTCGACGCCTGCCGCAATCGCCTTCGCCACCTTCGCGGCAGGAATTGGCTTGATGTTGCCTGCGATGACGTCGGTTTCTGGAGGGCGCAGCGTGTGCTCGCGCGCCAGGGCGGGCGTGTCGGTGTCGGGCGGACACACCACGTGAACGCCAATCCCAAGAGGCTTGGTCTCGAACCGAAGCGCCTCCGAAAACCCCATGACCGCGAATTTCGCCGACGAATACCCCGTGTACCCGTAGATGCCGAGATACCCGGCGACCGAACTCACGTTGATGATGTGGCCCGCGCCCTTCTTCGCCATATGCGGAACGGCGGCGCGGCACGGATAGACGACGCTCCAGTAGCCGTCAGTCATGTTGCTCTCGAAGTCCTCCATCGGCATGCTCGCGAACTCGCCTGGAACGATGACGCCAGCGGAGTTCACGAGGATGTCGGGAGCAAACCCATCGGCGGCAAGCGAATCGATCGCTTCCCGAGCGGCATCAAGCGTCGAGACGTCCGCGACACGAGCAGCGAAGCGCTGTCCGGGAGCGATGGCTACTGCGCGCAACGATTCCTCGGCAGCAGACATCTTCTCGGCAGTGCGACCAATGACCGCAACGTCGTGGCCGCGCGAGGCGTACTCCTGAGCGGTCGCCAACCCGATGCCGCTTCCCCCACCGGTGACGACAACGCTCGGGCGCCCACCCGCCATGAGGTTCTCCTATCGTCCGAAGACGTGAAAGCCTATCGGTACCGTGCGCGCGATAATCGCAAGGATCACCACAAACACGAATCCGACAACAGCCACCCACGAAGACGTTCGCGTGGGAACCTCATGGCGATACACGATCCACAAGTAGACCCCGAACGTCAGCCACACTATCCCTGCCATCATAATACGAGGATCGAACCACCACTGCGGCACCGAGGCGTCGATCGCGCGCAGCATGCCCACGAGCAGTCCAGCGGTGTAGACAGGAAACGCAAAACCGATCGCACGCAGGGCAATCGTTTGCAGGGTGGCCAGCGAAGGCAGACGGCGCGTGACAGCGCTGGACTTGTGGCGCTTGAGCTGGCGCTCCTGCCACAGATACAACGCCGCCGAAACCGCGCCAAACGCGAAGCCGGCGTTGCCGAAGACAATGAGAGCCACGTGGAAGCCGACCCGCCAGTTGGACAGCAGGACTTGTTCGGCTGTGCTCACGGGAGTGGTCCCAGCGAAGTGGCCGAGGATCTGCGAGGCCGCCATGAAGATGACGGCAAACGGCACGAGGAAGGTGCCGTATATCTTGATTCTGATGACGTGCTCCATCACGAAGTACAGAAGCACGAGAGCCCACGAGGCCAGCATCAGCTGGTTCGCCCCGGTGAGTTGTGTGCCATGAGTTGCGATGGATTGCGAGCCGATGGACAGCGTCTGGCATATGAAGCCAGCTCCTGTCAGGAAGCGAGCCCACCAGCCCACCTTCTGGCGCCTCAGCACAAACTGATAGGCGTACAGGACGGTCGCGCCGATGTAGAGCGCCAGAGAGAACCAGAACAGCACTTCTGTCACTTGAGACAACGGCACGATCCCCCTCCCTTCCTCACCTCGGCAGTCAGGCGTTAGCTACGAAGACGTCGTCTCCCTGCGAGCGCAGGTCTCCTCGACGACCTGCATCTCCTTCTCAAGCTTCATGAGCCTTGTAAGCACGAGACTCACGTACCCGACCAGCGCGACCCACAGGACGCCGTATGCCGCCACCACGTACGGCGCATCAGGCAAGACGAGCTTGTAGAGTTCGGCATTCGTTGGATCCATGACACGTGTCCTTCCGTCTGGGCTCGACTCTCGGGCTCTAGCCCTCGAGCGACTCCTTCGCCGCAGCAAGGCGCTCCTGCAGAAGCTCCTCGTGCATGCGCATCGAATAGATCGCGTAGCCGATCATCAACATGCCGATCTGGCCGATGATGAACGGGATGAGCTGGCTTGGGTCCAGGCCGCCCTCGGTGAACACCACCGGGTGATCCGAGGGGATGAGCCGGGTGATCATGAACGAGATCGGCGCGTCGATGAAGGCGATGATGCAGAACGCGGATGCGTAGACGGCTCGGCGCTCCTCGTCTTCGACCGAGTTACGCAAAACGAAGTAGGCGATCACCAGCAGCGTCATGATGAAGTACGTGGTCAGGCGCGGCTCCCACTGCCACCACACGCCCCACGACGCCCGGGTCCACAAATCCCCGGTCACCATCGTCAAGATGACGAAGAGCAGCGTGGTTTCCATGGCGATGCGGGACTTCGTGTCGAAATCTCGGCGCCGCGTCATCAGGAAGCGAATCGCAAAGAACGCCGCCACACCAAAGACCAGGAATGAAGCCTCGGCGACCGGAACGTGGAAGTAGAAGATCTTCTGACTGAACCACGCCTTGCCGTACTGGAAGCCCAACGCGCTCCTGCCGAGAAACGGGCGCGCGGTCTCCACGGTCTTGGACAGCGTGACCGTGCCAAAACTGACGACCGTGGAGCGGAAGAACGCCCAGAATAGGTCGACGGTCGTCAGCAATCCACCCACGATGAGCAGGACGATTGCAGTCCTGAGCTGTTTCACGCTGCCTCCTGTAGGGTGAAGATTTTCGGTACCTAGGCGCCGACTATGAACTCGTAGAGCCCGTAGGCCGCCACAAGCATTATGACATCGTATCCGCCACCGATTGACATCGAAGTCCAGAACAGGTGCTGGTAGCCGGGATCGCCGATGATCACGCCCGAAGTCGCGGCGACCACCGCGTACAGCAGCGGGAACATGATCGGAATGAACAGGACCGCGAGGATGAAGTCCTTGCCCGACGTGTTCACCGACATTGTCGCAAGTAGTGTGCCGATGCCCGCAATCCCAATCGCGCCAACCAGAAGCGCGAGAGCTATCTCCCAAATCGGACCGACAATCGGACTGCTGGCCAAGAACATGAAGATGAAGATCGGGATCGTGAGAACCTCAACAATGAGCAAGAAGATCAAGTTGCCGACGGCCTTGCCAAAGAAGATGACCGGCCGGTCCAGTGGCGAGAGAAGCAGCGCCTCGAGACACCCCTGGTCTTTCTCGTGAACGAGCGAGCGGTTCAGCCCGAGCATCGACGTGAAGAGGAAGGCCAGCCACAGCAAGCCTCCCGCAATGAGCCGCACGTCGAAGCCGTTGCCCGCCCGCGAAAGCGCCACGTAGTACACGACCAGCGTAAGCAGCGTGTATAGGCCCATCGACGTGAGCATCTCTTTGGTGCGCAGTTCCATCACGATGTCCTTCTTCAGGATCGCGCGAAACTGCCTCATCGCCGATATCTTCGCCATCGCCTCAGGCCACCCCCATGCCGACGGTATCCCGATACGTGGTCTTGAACTCGTCGGGATCTAGCGCATCACGCTCGTCGAAGAGCACGACCTTGCCCTTCGCGAGGATGAGCGCGTGGCTGCACAACTCAAGGCCCTTCTGCAGGTCATGACTGATCATGACAAACGTGTGCTCACTTCGCACCGAAGCGATCAGCGAATCGAGGATGTCCATGGCGTGCGGGTCGAGCCCTGAGTACGGCTCGTCGAGGAAGATCACTTCCGGATGGTGCAGCAGCGCTCGAGCAATGGAAAGGCGCTGCGTCATCCCGCGCGAGAACGTTCGCACTGCATCGAAGCGCCGGTGGTCGAGTTCGACGGCGGCAAGCAGCTCGCGAACGCGGTCCTTCGGATCGTCGATGCAGTAGATCTCGGCGAAGAACTCGAGGTTCTCCTCGGCAGTCAGGTCTGGGTAGAGCAGCGGGTTGTGGCTGATGAAGCCGATGTGCTCGCGCAGCTCGACGGCGTCTTGCACAACGTCGAGGCCGACGACCTTCGCCGAGCCCTTCGAGGGGTTCGTGAGCGTGGAAAGGACCTTGAGCATCGTCGTCTTGCCGGCGCCGTTGGGTCCGAAGATGGAAAGGAAAGCGCCTCTCGGCAGTTCGAACGACACACCGTCGAGGGCCTTGCGCGCACCGAAGGTCCTGGACAGGTCCTGAACCTCCAGAGCTAGGCCTGTCGAGGAGGCTTCAGACACCGTCAGGCGGCCTTGGCCTGATGGCCGCTAGTGGCTACCTCGCGCAGCGCTCGTCTCGGCCACACGGCGAGCGCGGTGCCGAAGAGAAGCAGGATGAAGCCGCCCCACGTGAACCAGATCAGCGGGTTGATCTTCACGTTGAACACGATCTGGTTGTCGTTGGCTCCGCCCTGAAACACAACAAAGATGTCGCGCAGCGGATTGGAGATCATCTTGGCATCCAAGCGGGTCTTGCTCTGAGTGGAGAGATTCGTATACACCGTCATCCCGGGGTCCATCGTCCCGACTCGCTTGCCATTGCGGGTTACCACCAGATGCGTCTCAGAGACCGCGTTGCCATTGGGCAGAGTCGACTCGCTCACCCCCTGATAGGCAAAGGTGTAGTCGGCCATCTTGAAGGTCGTACCAGGCTTGTCTTGCACCATGAACGTCTCGTCCTGAACATACATCGCGGAACCGACAAGGCCAATCATGATGATGCCCATCCCGATGTGAGCGAGGTACCCACCAGATTGCCCGCGAGCCTTGGTCAGAATCGACCACAGAGCAGCGAAGAAGCCTTCTCCCCGCGCCTCGGCTCGCTTGCGCGCTCCGTCAATGAAGAGCCACACGGTGTTGGCGATGAGAACGGACGCAACGAGGAATCCGAGTATGGCAAGAGCGTGGTAGTACCACGCCGGTCCCGCAGCGATGAACTTCCTCCCAGCGTCGGTATTCTGCGTGATCATGTAGTCGTAAATCGGCTTGAGTGTAGTAACCCACTCGGCAATCAGCAGCGCGAAGATCACTGCGGCGGCGGCAAGCGGGATCTGCATGCGCTTCCACACGGTCGCCCAGTCCGTGCGGCGCCATGCCAAGAACGGACAGAATGCGAGTATGGCGAGATACACGACGCCGACGGGACGCGCAACGGCATCGTACGTCGCAGGCGGCACGGACGTGTGACCAAATGGCAGTGCCTTCGGAACGGCGGGGCTGATCGTGAGATAGGCCACCAGCAATGCCGCGACAAGCATGATCACGTTGTTGAAGTAGTACGCCCCCTCTTTGCTCGTAAGCGCCTCGAACTCGTCATTGCCCGCGAACACATCCCAGCGAGCAATGAGCAGGGCCACGGAAATGCCGACTGCGCCGAGGATCATGCTCAAGAACAAGTCGTAGGAGACTGGGTCAGCCGCGAACGTATGCGCCGACTGCACAATGCCCGAGCGAGTGATGAACGTACCCAGAACGACGAGTGAGAAGGTAACGCTGGCGAGGAGAATCGCCCATCGCTTGAAGCCATCCCGGCGTTTGTACACGGTCATGCTGTGCACGAGCGCCACGCCTGTGAGCCAGGGCAGCAACGAGCCGCTCTCAACCGGATCCCAGCCCCAGTAGCCGCCCCATCCAAGCACCGCGTACGCCCAAATCGCGCCAAGCCCGATCCCGGCACCGAGAAACAGCCAGGAAAAGACCGTCACGCGATCGACTATGCTGATCCACGTCGAAGAACCATCCTTGACGATCAATGCCGCAAGGGCGAACGCAAACGGGATCGTCATCCCGGCATACCCGATGAAGAGCACTGGCGGGTGGATCGTCATCGCCCAGTGCTCCAACAACGGGTTCATGCCGAAACCAGCTGCCTCACCAATGAGTTTGTGAGTGGTCGGGTCAATCCAGCTTGACCGCGTGGCCGTGAACGGCGCGTTGGACTCGGAGAAGAGCATGCCTACCGAGAACAGGGCGAGCACGACGTTGGAGATCATGATGCCCATGTTCGAGAGCGCGTCAGTTATCTCCATGCGCTTCCACGCGATATAGGCAGTGAACACAGACACGAGCCACGTCCAGAACAGGAACGAACCCTCGCGGCCCGCCCAGACTCCGGACAGCTTGTACAACCACGAGAGGCCCGACACGTCCGTGCTGTGGTTCTCCACGACGTATTGCAGTGTGAAGTCCTCGCGGAAGAACGCAAACACCATGATGAGTATCGAAATCGTCAACGCTCCGGCCGCGGCGAAGGTCGCAAGGTAGCCAATGTTGGTGAGTGGCTCCCCTTTCTTCGGGCCCTGGGCATGTCCGATCAACAGAGTCGCAATGGACACCAGTGCGGCACCAAACGCAACCCACAGCGTCACCAAACCGAACGTTGCCATCCCTTGACTCCATCCCGTAGTGAGTCGTGTCAGCGCG
>CAZIPN010000032.1:0-20475 GCA_964541225.1 uncultured Eubacteriales bacterium | reverse complement strand
TCGACGAACTGCGTGACCGAGGGTCCGAGAACCCCTTCTAGGTCGTACACGTTCTCGTCCGCCCTCCGCCGCATGCGTGCGGGACGTGCGGGTATCGGTCATGGTCGCGCTCGCGAAGCGTAACGATGCGCGCCGTTTCGAAGTGTAACTTCTGGCGCCGGTTTTCTGCTATCCGTGAAAGTCCGACACACATTACACAACCTGAAGAATAGCACATCCCCCGAGAGCCACTTAGTAGAGACTAGCTCCACTTCTGGATTTTTCTGGCACGCGACAGCCCCGCCCATCGCACCACACCTCGCTGGTCCTCGGCGATCCACCAAACCCTGGCTTCGGAACCGGCAAACCCGCTGAGTGAGGTTGTCCCTGACGAGGGAAGATACCCGTCACCAGCCTGGACGACCGCGTGAGTGGAGTTCAAGTGAGCGTTAGCGGATGGATTGAAGCACTTGCGGCACCTGAGTTCGTAGAAAGCCTCGACTGGATCAACACGGGTGGCCGCACTGTGCGCCTTTCTGACTTGCGGGGCCGTCTCGTCTTGCTCGACTTCTGGACCTATGGCTGCATCAACTGTCGGCACCTTCAGCCAAGGCTTCGCGAACTAGAGCAGCGGTTTGCCGATACGCTGACCGTCATCGGCGTACATTCTGGCAAGTTCACCCACGAGCGCATCACGGCCAACCTCGCCGCAGCGTGTGATCGCCAAGACGTCGCACACGCCGTCGTGAATGATCGGCGGTTCCGCGTCTGGCGCTCATATGGGGTCCAAGCATGGCCAACAGCCGCACTGCTCAACACGCAGGGCGAACTCATTGGTGGAGAGCCGGGCGAGTTTCCCCTCGAAGAGATGGTGCGCTCCATCGAAGCGGCAGCGTCTGAAGCTGAACGCCGTGGAACCCTGAACCACGGCCGAGACCCCATCGCCGAGCCCCAGCCGCGTGCGAAGGGCACCCTGCGTTTTCCCGGCCGCGTTCTCGTTGACGGCGACCGGCTTGTCATCTCCGACACCGGACACGGGCGCGTGCTCGACTGCATCCTCGAGCACGGTCCGCTCGCTCACGCCCATGGCCCACGCGCGCGCGTGGTCGCCGAGCATGACGAGTTCGAGGAACCGCAGGGTCTCGCGCTGCTCGGCGGGGCGCTGTATGTCGCCGACCGAGCGGGACAGTCGGTGTGGCGGATCGGCGAAGATGGCGAGCGTCAGAGAGTACTCGGCACGGGAGAACTCGCCGACAGGACCTCGGCAGGAGGACCCGGTCCTTCCGTCAGTGTGCGTTCGCCTTGGGGGCTCACGTCTCACCGAGGCAGCCTCATCATCGGCATGGCTGGCTCGCATCAACTCTGGCAACTCGACCCGGCCTCGCTTGAGGCCCACCCGTGGGCGGGAACCAGCGACGAGGAGCTCATCGACGGTCCGCTTGACCGCGCCCTGCTTGCACAGCCGACTGGCGTGGCGTCGCTGGGCTCAGGCGTGGCGTTCGCGGACAGCGAGTCCTCAGCGATTCGCATTGCCGAGGAGGCCGCCGGAGTGCGCACGATCGTCGGCAGGGGACTGTTCTCCTTCGGCGACAGGGACGGCACTGGCCGCCACGCGCAACTCCAGCATGCCGAGGATCTCGCCGTGCACGCTGGAGCGCTTGCCGTGGCCGACACATACAACGATCGCCTCAAGCGCATCGATCCTGCGACCCGCGAGTCGCGCGCATGGGAAGGCGAAGCCGGCGAGGCCGGCCACTTGCGCGAGCCTTCCGGAATCTCCTCCGACGGCGCCACTCTAGTAGTCGCCGATACCGGCAACCATCGCATCGTCGTGGTCGGTGAAGGAGGCTCGCTCTCGGAGGTGGAGCTCACATGAGGCTCCTCCTGCGACCGCTGTTCTTCCTTGCGATGTTGGCAAGCGGGCTGGCAGTCGGCGCGTGCTCTCTGATCCCGCCGAGCGCCACCCCAATCCCGCCTGCCGCAGCGAAGCTCACGACCGCTCCTCCAGTGGCCGATCTCGGCAAGGTCGAGATCAACAACTACCTCGGCAAGAAGCTCGACGCAGTCGCGCGCGAGCCGGAGAACTCCATCAAGGGTCCGCAGCACGTCGACACGCGCACGTACCGGCTCATCGTCACAGGACTGGTCAAGAAACCACTCTCTCTGACCTACAACGAGGTCACGTCGATGCCCTCGTATCGCAAGGTCACAACACTCAACTGCGTGGAAGGTTGGGCGGTCACCTACCTGTGGCAGGGCGTCAAGATCAAGGACCTCCTGCAGGAAGCTGGCTACGATCACAGCGGCAAGATCGTCATCTTTCGCTGCTACGACGGATACACGACATCGCTGCCTCTCGACTTCATCGTCAACCGCAACATCCTGCTCGCCTATCGCATGAACAACGTCGCAATGCCGGCCGAACGCGGGTTTCCGTTCCAGGTGGTCGCCGAAGACCAGTTTGGATACAAGTGGGCGAAGTGGGTCACGAGCATCGAGGTCTCAAACGACACGCGCTTCCGCGGCTACTGGGAGCAACGAGGCTACGACAACACGGCTCCCGTGCCTGGCGCAAAGTAGGTCGCCGTCAGCTGCGTCATCAGCGAACGATCACGTACATGAGCACGGCGAGAAAGTGCAGAATGCTGCCCGCCAGCACGAACACGTGCCAGACCGCGTGCATGTACGGTACACGCCTGAGCACGTAGAAGACGGTCCCGACGGTGTAGCACAGACCACCCGCTACCAAGAGCCACAGGCCTGCCGGGGCGATGCTTGCGACAAGCGGCTGGATAGCCACGACGACAAGCCAGCCCATCACCAGGTACACGACCGCCGAGACCCATCTCGGCCGATAAGCCCACGCTGCCTCCACCGATATGCCGACCACCGTGAACGCCCACACCACGCCGAAGAGCCACAGCCCTACGTGGTCCACAGGTCCGAGCGTGGCATCGCGAAGCGTGACGAGCGTGAACGGCGTGTACGTTCCCGCGATGAGCAGGTAGATGCCCGCGTGATCGAGGATCTTGAAGACATGTTTGGCACGCGGCCACGGAAATGAGTGGTAGAGCGTGGACGCCGCGTACTCAAGCATCAGCGAAACCCCGTAGACGATCGCAGCGCCGAGTACCCACCCATCATGTGCCTGCACACCAAAGACGATCAGCAAGGTGAGCGCGGCGATCGACAGCGTCACGCCCACGCCGTGGATGATGCTATTGGTGATCTCCTCGCCCAGGGTGTAGGGGCGCGGATGTTTGACCTCGCGATCGACCACGGACGACCTCCGCTGCAGGAAGTACTATCTTGAACGTGCTCGACGTATCACTATACCGCCCGGTTCAGTTTCACGGAGGACGCGATGGCGACGATTCGCAGGCGAGTAGTCGTGGACGGCCGAGTCCAGGGGGTCTTCTTCCGCGAGAGCACACGCCGCATGGCTGGCGAGCAGGGCGTGGCCGGCTGGGTGCGCAACATGCCCGACGGGCGCGTGGAGGCCGTCTTCGAGGGAGAGCCCGAGGCCGTCTCGGCAGCTGTCACCTGGACTCGCCGAGGACCCGAACGCGCTGTCGTGACCGCGATCGAGGAGACCGACGACGAGACGCCCGAGGGTCTCACTCGATTCGAGATTCGCTACTAGCCTGCTTCATGCGCGCCCGCGCTCTCGACCTGCCCCCACGTCTGCACCAGAATGACGCCGATTATCGCCACCACCCCTCCGAGGATCGTGAGCGCCGTCGGCACTTCCCCGCGCCACACCCATGCGATCAGCGCGGCGAGCACCGGAGACAAGTACAGAAACGTCGTCATCAGCGAAGCGGGCATCCGTGCAAGCGCGTAGTTCGACAACACGTAGGCAATGGCGGCTGGAAAGATGCCGAGGTAGACCCCGGACAGAGTCGCCGAAAGCGCAGCGTGCTGAGCCTGCCGAGCGAAACTCGGCGCAAAGATCAGCATCGGAATCGTCCCGGCCCAAATGGCGTAGGACGTGAACTCAAGCGGCGTGTATCGGCGCAGCAGCCTCTTGGACAGCACGAAGTACGCGGCCGTCGTGAACGCCGAGAACAGCACGAAGAGCGCCCCCGGCGAGAAACGCATGCCTCCCGAAGCGCCCACTGAGATGATCGCCACGCCGACAAATGCCACGCCGACGCCGGTCCAGCCCGCTGCGGTTAGTCGCTCGCCAAGGAACACCATCGACATGAGCGCGACGAAGACTGGACCTGCTGCGATCAGAAGCGCCGCAGCTCCCGAACTCACCGTCTGTTCGCCGAAGTTCAGCGAAATGTGATACGCACTGATCCCGACGACCCCCGCGACGGCGATACCAGGAAGATCGCGCAGGCTTGGCATGCGCAACCGCGTGATCATGGCAAAGACCGCCAGCACGATTGACGCCGTGGCGAAGCGGAGCAGCGCTAGCTCACCTGGACCATAGCCGTCAGGACCAACGCCTCCCGCGGCAGTGATGCGCATTCCTTCCCGTATGCCAGCGAACGCCGAGGCCCACAGCACGAGCGTGATTGCGAGAGCAAGCCATGTCTTGGGTTCGCGACGCCAGTCCATCCTGCCTCAGGACTCGGAGCCCGGCTGCTCTGGCGGCTCCGGCTGAGACGGCGGCTCCGGTGCGACGGGTGGCTCGGCCATTGGCGGTGCCGCCTGCGGCATCGGCTGTGCGGGTGGTACCGCTTGCGGAGCCATCGGCGGGGCGGGCTGGGGTATCGGTTGAGGTGCGGGCTGCGGAGCCATCGGCACCGGTTGAGGTGCCGGTTGCGGAGCCATCGCTGGCACCGGCTGTGGCGGAGGCTGCGGCGCGTAACCGGGAGCGCTCGGCGGCGTGTAGGTCGGCACCGGCGTTGTGTAGCCACCCCCAGCGGGATAGCCCTGCGCGCCATAGCCTAGCCGCGCCCTGAGATCGCGGTTCTCGCGCAAGACAGGCCAATCGGAAAACGCGAGGTAGATGATCATTCCGATGTTGACGAGCGGGATGAGCATCAGGAGCGCCATCCATCCGCTATTGCCGGTCTTCTCGAAGATCTTGTAGTAGATGAAGATCATCGCCGCGACAATCAGCAGGATGAACAAGATGTAGCAGAACACGAGGCCGCCTATCACGCTCACCGCCGCCGCTGCCGCATCCCCGTTCGACGAACTCAACGAGCCGTCCATGGCACTCCCCTTCCGGCTGGGCACAATGACGCCGCCTGTCGCCATCCTAGCGTACCCGTTGTATGTGTGTGACTCACCGTGCCAGCGGCCTCACCCGCGACGAGCTCGCGCGCGGCCGACGCTATTCGATCCGGAGTCTCGCCAGCCCAATCGCGAAGAACACCGCCGCCATCCCAAGCAGCACCGCGCACGGGACTATCACGCTCTCAATCCCGAGTCCGCGAGCAACCACGTTCTTGAGTGCTGTCATCGTCCATCCGGTGGGAGTCACCAGCGCTATCTTCTGCATGAACGGCGGCGTAATCTCCACCGGCCAGTAGCACCCGCCGAGCATGGCGAGCGAAGTAGTGAGCGCCGGAGCCACGGCGGAGAGTTGGCTCCGAGTACGAACGAGAACCGAACACATGATGGCCAGCCCGGTGGAAGCAAGCACGAGTGAGCCCAATACCGCTGCCACCGCGAGAGGTGCGTTCCCCCACGGCACGTGGAATAGGAGCACGCCGAAGCCGACAAGAACCGCCGCTTCGAACGCCGACATCGCGGCAACGCCCAGTACCTTGCCGCCCACAATCTCGAAGCGACTTGCTGGAGCTGCCAGGAGCCGACGAAGCGTTCCGTGCTCCCGCTCCTCCAGCAAACCGCCTGCTCCGCTGAAGGCGAGCATGAGCACGAAGAACACGGTGAAGCCGAGCGAGTATTGCGTGCTCGCTGGCGCTGAGAGCTCAGCGGAGTGTGTCGCGTTCGCTCGCACCGCAGAGGAGTCGGTCCCCACCGGTGGATCTGGCTTCCAGAATCGATTGGCCTCGTCGAAGAGCGCAGGGAAGTCCGGCGCATTCGCTGGGTAGATCCCGTTTCCCCCGAGGACGAGCGCGTCCCCTGTGACGTGTGCGGCCTTGGCGTTCGTGGCGATCTTGGCGGTAGCCCCGCGCACGACCTCAACGATCGCCTGTGCGGTCGTGGAACCAGGATCCCGCACCGTCGTGACCGTTGCCGTCGTGCCGCGTTCGACGTCTTTGCCGAAACCAGCGGGAATGATCACCGCTACCGCGGCGTCTCCCGTGCGCACTCTCGCACGCGCATCCGCTTCACTCATCGGATCTGGAGCGTATGTGCCGGTTTGATCGAGTGAAGCCACCAGGTACTGCGAGTACGCCGAGTGATCCTCATCGGCGATTGGGATCTTGGTGGCCGCTCCGACACCGCCACCTGAGCCGAATGCAAGCCCGAAGACCCAGGTGAGCAGAAGAGGCAGCACGAAAACGCTCACCATCTCCCCGCGGTCGCGAAACATCTCTCGGAAGTTGAGCCCCGTTATGGCGAGGATCCGTCTCACGCGCGTGCCGCCGTTCTCGCAACCCCAACCAGATAGAACGCCGCTGCGAAACCAAGGAGTACGCCGACCGGACCAAGAACGGCCGTCACCCCGAGCCCTTCAACCTGTACGCGACGCCATCCCTCGATCGTCCAACCGACCACCGACAGGAAGCGCACCCACTGCAGCCAGATCGGCAACACCGAGATCGGGAAGAACGCTCCTCCCACGAGCGCCTGTATCTGCACGACAAGCGGGCCGATCCCTCCCACTCCACGCTCGCTCTTCGCCAGACTGGCGATGAGCGTCGCCAGTCCCGTGACAGCAGCCACCGCCGAGAGCGCGACGAGCAGCGTCGCAATCGGATTCACTCCCCACTGCACATGCAGCACGAATTTCGTGAAGAGGTACAGCGCGAGGAACTGCGCGGCACCGAGCGCAAAGACGCCGAGCATCTTGCCGCCCACCACCGCGCTTCTCGGCGCGGGCGAAGCCAACATGCGTGACATCGTCTGCTCTCGGCGCTCACGAATGATGGAGAAGGCACCGTACATCGAGCCGAACATCAGGAACATGGCGGTCATCGACAACGCGTAGTAGTCCAGCGACGTGACCTTCACGTTGCCGCTCACGACCGTGTCGTTGACGGCGACGGAATCCAGCGCATCGTCCCTCGCCGCTTGCGTTATGGCGAGTCCCTCAACTTGCTGAGCTCCTCCCGGCTGGGCAAGCAGGGCGGAGTCGCTGTTCTGGGCCGCCTCAAGGGACGTCCGCACAACAATCGTGACCGCCGAGTACTTCGTCGCGACGGCTTTGACCACGCTCTCCCAGATTCCCGCCGAGGTGCCGGAGCCCGGGTCGGTCAACACCTGCAAGTTCACTGACTGCCCGTCGCCCAGGTGCGCTCCGAACCCCTTGGGGATCACGAGAGCCGCTGCGAGTTCCCCACTCGCCACTCGCGCACGCGTGCCCGCCAGATCGCGAGATCGCTCGATAGAGAAGAGCGACTTGATGCGGTCCGAGTTCGTGAGCGCGTCTTCAAGCTTGGCCGCCTGATCGTCTGAACGAGTCGTATTCAGTATTCGCGAGTCGAGATTGACGATCGCGACTTTGATCTGTGTGTCGCCCCCATTCCCGCTCATCACGCCCCCAAGTGCCGACCCAAGGATGACGATCAGCACGGCAGGCATCGCCAAGAGAATGCCCAGCGCAGAGGGATCCCGCGCCCAGATCCGCAGGTCCTTGAGCGCGATGATGACGGCGCGCATCGTCAGTCCCTCAGCGCTCGTCCAGTGAGATGCAGGAACACCGACTCCAGATTGGGCTCCACAACCTCCATCGAGCGCACGATTCCGCCAGCGCCAGTGACAGCACTGACGATGGTACCGAGCACGGGCGCCGCCTCGGGAGCAAAGATCTCAAGCGTGGATTCGGTGAGCTCGGCTCGTGAGATTCCCGCCGAGGCACGCACGGCCGCGAGCACTGCGTCATGGTGATCGCCAGCAAGCTCGATGTGCACGCGGTCTTCGTCGCCGACGAGTGCCCGCAGTTCTTCCAAGGCGCCGAGTGCGATCACCTCACCGTTATCGATGATGGCCACGCGGTCGCACAGCGCTTCGACTTCTTCCATGTAGTGGCTCGTGTACACGACCGTCATGCCATCACGGTTGAGCTCGCGCACGGTGTCCAGAATGTGATTGCGACTCTGCGGGTCAATGCCGACGGTCGGCTCATCCATGAGCAGCACGCGTGGTCGATGCAGAATGCCCGCCGCGATGTTGATGCGCCGCTTCATTCCTCCCGAGAAGGCCTCGATCCGCTTCCGACCCTGGTCCTCAAGACCCGCCATCTTCAGACCGTAGGCGACCGCGTCCTCCAGTCTCCGCCCTCCGAGTCCGTACATGCGTCCCCAGAACCGCAGATTCTCGCCAGCCGAAAGCGTCGGATACAGCGCGATCTCTTGGGGTACCACGCCGAGAATGCGGCGCACCCCCGCCGAGTCGGTGCGCACGGAGTGGCCATCCACCAGGACATCGCCGGCATCCGGCGCGATCAGACACGAGATCATCGAGATGGTCGTCGTCTTCCCGGCACCATTTGGGCCGAGCAGGCCGAAGATCGACCCTTCGCCAATCTCAAAAGACACGCCGTCAACCGCGGTTGTCTCGCCAAATCGCTTGACGAGGCTGTCTACCGAGACGATCGACGTAGTGAAACCGGACGTCATCACGATCGCTCCCCGACGGAAGCCGGGGGTATTGCTTGTCGCAGCATGCTTCTCCTTGCGTGGCTCTCGTACAGCGATTCGGGATTGCTTCACACCCGGCGACCTGTGCGCTCAGATACTACATCTGGGAGGCGACGAGGTCGCGTTCCAGCCCACTCCGATGATCTCGTGTCGCGCGATCCGACATAAGTGTTTGGTGACGTTCGCCCGCGCGCGTACTAGCATGGTGGGATGCGCGTACTGACGAGAGAACGCGACTTTGAGCGCAAAGATCGAGGAGTGACGATATGCATGTGGTGATCGGTGGGTACGGCCGAGTCGGCCGCTACCTCGCACATGAACTCGAGACGCTGGGCCACACGATCGCGGTGATCGACCGCAATCCGGACGTGTACGAGGAGTTCGAGAGCATCAGTGGACTGCGCCTGAACGGCGAAGTCTTCGACCGCGATACGCTCATCAAAGCCGGAATCCAGCGTGCAGATGCGTTTGCGGCATGCACCAGCGGCGACAACAGCAACATCGTCGCGGCACGTGTCGCTCGTGAGCGCTTCAACGTCCCCCTCGTCATCGCACGCATCTTCGATCCCAAGCGCGCCGTGATCTACGAGAGCTTCGGCATCCCCACGGTATCGGCAGTTCAGTGGTCCTCGTCGCGCCTGCTCGCAATGCTCCTCGATCCCAAGGTGCGCAGCGACTACGCCTTCGGCGAGGGTGAAGTCGTGCTCGTCGACATTGAGGCGCCAGAAGAGCTGGATGGCAAGCGCGTGCTCGATCTCGAGATGCCGCATGTGTTGTCGCTTGTGGCCGCAGAGCGTGGCGACGAAGCCATCCTGCTCTCCGACACCGACGTGGTCCAAACTGGTGACCAGCTGTTCATGGCCATCGTCCGAAACTCGGCCCCGGACCTTCGCAAGCTTCTCGGCTTGCAGTAGGAGGCGACAATGCGAATCTTCATCATCGGGGCCGGCAAGTCGGGACTCTTCTTGGCCCAGGAACTTCGGGCGGATCATGACATCACGCTGCTTGAATCTCGGTTCGACCGCGCGGAGTTGGTCGAATGCATGATGCCGGACGTCAGCGTCATCCACGGCGATGCGTGCGAACCGGAAGTACTCGAGCATGCGCACATCGCCGAGGCAGACCTCACCATTGCCGCAACCGGCGACGATGAGGACAACTTGGTTGTGGCCATGCTTGCCAAGCACTTCGGCTCGGCGAAGGTGTTCGCGCGTATCAACCATCCGCGAAACGAGTGGCTCTTCACTAAGGACTTCGGCGTCGACGTCCCCGTCTCCTCAACGTCCGTCATGCTGGCACTCGTCGAGAAGGAGCTCGGTTTCGGCGACCTCGTCACGTTGCTGCGCCTCCAAGCCGACAACGTCTCGATCGACGAGATAACCCTGCCAGAAGGCGCGACTTCGATCGGCAAGTCGCTGGCCGAACTCGTGCTGCCCGAGAACTCGCACGTCATGGCAATCATCAGTCAGCAAACCGGCATGCGAGTCGCGAAAGGCGACACCGTCCTTGCCGCCGGTGACCAGCTGCTGATGTTCTCTGACGGCCAGCGCGAGGATGAGGTGCGCACGGCTCTCGGCATCTCGAACGACCGCTAGGACGGCTACCGCATCGAGCCCTGCACCACAGGCTCCGCCCTGCCGAGAAGCTCCCGCAGTTCCTCGGCAGAGCGCTCGGGCAGCTTCCACTGCTCGGCGAGTTCCTGCACCGGGTCCTCGGCAACCGTCCCTTGCGCACTGAGGATGAGGGAAGCGGCCCACTGCTCCCACGGGACGCTCTCCTCCCACATCCTGTCGAAATGCTGGCACAGTACGCGACTGAAGTACGGATTGATGGCTTCGATGCCTCGTATCTCGTGCTCTTCGGCTTCGTCGGAGAAGCCCAGGATCGCACCTCGGTCATCCCACGCATGGAAGCGAAACGTTGAGACCATCGCGAGTGGATTCAGCCGAACTTCGACGCCGCACCGATGCAGATTGAACATGTCGTGTAGCCTTGAGGGATCGTTGCCGCTGATGCACCGATAGCTCACCTCGGGCCGGTACAGCCGTCCGAGGTCTCGATCTCCCATCATGCCGAGATCCGCGTTCAGCGTGCGGCTCACGAAGCACACGTGCCGCTTCGCCTCCGACAGTGCGCTACGTTTCATGGCCACGTACGTTTCGCGACCAAGTTCGACCCGCGTGCTTTGCATCTCCTTGACCAGATGCTGTCGCTCCCGCGTCTCACGTAGTGCGTGGACGAGGATGCTTACCTCGAGCGCAGCGATGAACCCGAGCAGTAGCCACTCCCACTGGTGGACGAACGTGATCACCACGTCCACGCTTCCACCTTTCGACCGCAAAGCACCGACGGGTTCCTCACCCTACTCGGCAGTCGACGAAGAGTGGTGAACGCTGCGCAACATGGGTGGAACGCTTGTGTGAACCGGGGCGAGCGGGTCGCCAGCCCAACGCCTGCTCCGTTGCACGACCACGACGCGGGTTCCTGCAGCGGACCGCAACGCCGCGCCCGACGCCTGGCCGTCAGTCGTCGGCTGCGGGTTGCGCCTCGCGCTCAGACCCCTCGGCAAGCGGCGCTCGATACTTGTCCTCGTCGAAGCTCGGATGGTATGGCACGTCGGCCACAATGACCCCGTCCTCGCCGAAGAGCTGCTGCTTGATCCAAAACGACGTTTGGTCGTGCAGCATCGCGTCGGCGGCGTTCATCGGCGCGTACTCAGGGACGATGACCGTCACGATGTGGTCTTTGGTTGGCCGTGGAAATGACCGGATGTAGTCGAGCACCGGCGCGATCACTTCGCGAAACGGCGATTCCACGATGGTGAGCCTGATGCCGAGACCAGCTTGATTCCACTCTTTGCGGAATGTTGCCGCTTGGTCCCCGCTCGCGTCGACAAATACGGCCTCCGCCGTGTCGGCACGAAGTGTCTTGGCGTACTGCAGCGCCCGGACGAGTCTGCGATCGATGCTCTTGACCAGGATCACCACGTGATTGTGCAGACGATTGTACGCCTGCCAATTCAAGTCGATGAGTTCGGTTGCCGGCAACGCCAGCTCGGCTTTCACCATGTCGTAGCGGCGCTTAATCCACAGGAAGTAGGTGACCATGGTCGGCACGAGAATGATGACTACCCATGCGCCCTCAGTGAACTTCGCCACAGCGATCACGACCAGGACGATTCCCGTAGCGGCTGCACCGACTCCATTGATGACCGCCGAGAAGCGCCACTGTGGATCGGCTTTGGTCCTCAGCCAATGCCGGACCAGCCCGGCTTGCGAGAGGGTGAACGCTGTGAACACGCCGACCGCGTACAGAGGGATCAGCGCGCTCGTCTGACCGCGGAAGACTACGAGCAACACCGCCGCACCGCCGGTCAACAGCAGGATGCCGTTGCTGTGCACCAGCCGGTAGCCTCGATCCTTGAGCTGATGCGGGAGGAAGTCATGCCCCGCCATGAACGACGAGAGCATTGGGAAACCCGCGAAGCTGGTGTTGGCCGCGATCACGAGAATCGCCATCGTGGCGAAAGAAATGAAGAAGTACACCGGACCGGTCCCAAACAGCTGCCGGGACAGCTGGCTGATCACCGTCTCCTGGTCCACGCCACGCACTCCTGCAGTTACGGCCAGCCACGTAATCCCGAGGAACAGCGCGATCAGAATGCCCGCCAGTCGCGACATCGTCTTAGCGGCATTCTTCGCAACAGGCTCACGAAAGGCCTGGACGCCGTCGGCAATAGCCTCGATGCCGGTCATCGCAGTACACCCCGAAGCGAATGCTCTGAGCAGAAGCAGCGCGGACAGGCCTCCCGAAGCCACGATTGTCTCGTGCGAGGAAGGCACCTGAATCGCGCCAGCCCCCTTCGTCAGAACCGTGATGATGCCCCACACGATCATCGCACCCACCGACAAGATGAACGTGTACGTGAGCAATGAGAACATCAAACCGGACTCCTTGATGCCCCGCAGGTTCGCCACGGCAAGCATGCCGACGAACCCCAAGCAGATCGGTACCGTGTATGGCATCAGCGCAGGAAAGGCAGAGGTGATGGCTGCCGTGCCTGACGCGATTGAGACCGATACCGTGAGCGTGTAGTCGACAAGCAGCGAGGAGCCTGCGACAAGGCCAGCGAAGTCCCCGAGGTTCTCACGCGCGATCACATAGGAGCCGCCCCCTGTGGGACACGCGCGAATCGTCTGCCTGTACGAGGCGGCAACGATTGCGAGGAGAACCGCGATTGCAAGAGATATCCACCACGCTAGATGGAGGAACGCGGCGCCAGCGAGCGAGAGCACAAGAATGATCTCGCCCGTCGCATACGCGACCGAGGAGATCGCGTCACTCGAAAACACGGCAAGCGCGATGCCGTTCGACAAGCGCTGGTGCATGGTGTCTTTGTTGTGAAGCGGGTCACCAAGGAAGATGTTCTTCAGCCGATTGGGCATGCAATCCTGCGCTTCCTTGCTGGCACACGCGCGTACGCGCGGGGGCGTTCGTACCGCCCGAGATTGGTGGCGCGTCTGACGTAGTGCATCTGCACAGGATAGTGTCAGTCCTCGTGCTCGGGAAAGCCCCCCTGCTCAGGTGCGGTGCAATCTCCCATCATTGCTCGTGCTGCCGGGAGAATCTGGGGGCACGTCCTCGGCGTCTCTTTCCGTTGTATTCGAAGTCTTTGCGATATCCTCTTCGTCGAGGCTGCGCTCGTTGACCCCGTTGGGCTTGTGCTCATCGAAGCTCGGATGGTACGGCACGTCGGCCACAATGACCCCATCCTCGCCGAAGAGCTGCTGCTTGATCCAGAAGGACGTCTGGTCGTGCAGCGTCGCATCGGCGGCGTTCATCGGCGCGTACTCAGGGACGATGACCGTCACGATGTGGTCTTTCGTTGGCCGAGGAAATGACCGGATGTAGTCGAGTACCGGCGCGATCACTTCGCGATACGGCGATTCCACAATCGTGAGCTTGATGCCGAGACCGCCTTCGTTCCACTCTTCGCGAAACGTTGCCGCTTGGTCCCCGCTCACGTCGATGAACACCGCTTCGACCGTGTCGGCACGAAGTGTCTTGGCGTACTGCAGCGCGCGAACGAGCTTGCGATCGATGCTCTTGACCAGGATCACCACGTGGTTGTGCAGGCGATTGTATGCCTGCCAATTCAAGTCGATCAGCTCGTCCTTGGGCAGGGCAAGCTCGGCCTTCACCATGTCGTAGCGGCGCTTGACCCACAGGAAGTACGTGATCATCACTGGAATGAGCGCGACAACAATCCAAGCACCTTCGGTGAACTTCGCGACCGCTATAACCACCAAGACGATGGCCGTCGCCGCGCAGCCAATGCCGTTGATGACTACCGAGACGCGCCACTTCGGATCATCCCGATTGCCGAGCCAGTGTCGAACCATTCCCGCTTGGGAGAGGGTGAACGCGGTGAACACGCCGACCGCGTACAGAGGGATCAGTGCGCTCGTCTCACCGCGGAAGACGATGACCAGCAGTGCCGCAGCACCTGTCAGGAGCAAGATGCCGTTGCTGTGAACGAGCCGGTATCCCCGATCCTTGAGCTGATGCGGAAGGAAATCGTGACTAGCCATGAACGACGAGAGCATCGGAAAGCCCGCGAAACTCGTATTGGCCGCAATCACCAGAATCATCATGGTCGCGAACGTGATCAGATAGTACACGGGTCCCGCACCAAACAGCTGACGGGAAAGCTGGCTGATGACCGTCTCATGGTCGACATTGCGCACGCCTGCAGTCACTGCAAGCCACGTGATCCCGAGGAACAGGAAGAGCAGAATCGCAGCAAGTCGACCCATCGTCTTCGAGGCGTTCTTCGCCACCGGCTCTCGGAAGGCCTGCACGCCATTCGCGATCGCCTCGATGCCGGTCATGGCCGTGCAGCCAGACGCAAACGACCGCAGCAACATGAGCGCGCCCAAACTCCCCGCGCCCGCAATCGCCACGTGCGAGGACGGCACCTGAACGGCGGCGCGACCCTTGAGCAGAACCGTGATGATCCCCCAGACGACCATGAACGCCGCCGAGCCGATGAACGTGTACGTGAGCACCGAGAACATCGCGCCGGATTCCTTGATACCACGGAGATTGCCCACGGCAAGAATCGCGATGAAGAACAAACAGATCGGCACGGTGAATCGCATGAGTACCGGAAATGCCGAGGTAATCGCCGCAGTACCTGATGCGATGGACACCGAGACCGTCAGAACGTAGTCCACCAGCAGAGAACCACCAGCCACGAGCCCCGCGAAGTCGCCAAGATTCTCACGCGCAACGATGTAGGACCCGCCCCCTTGCGGATACGCCCGAATCGTCTGCTGATACGAAGACGCGACGATCACGAGGAGCACGGCGATCGCAAGCGAGATCCACCACGCCAGATGGAGGAAAGCCGCACCGGCAAGCGAGAGGACCAGCAGGATTTCTCCCGTGGCATACGCCACGGAAGAAATCGCGTCACTTGAAAAGACCGCGAGCGCGATCGGATTCGACAAGCGCTGGTGCGCCGAGTCCTTGTTGTGCAATGGATCGCCGAGGAACACGTTCTTCACGCGACTGGGCATCTGAGCCTACGATCTGTTACGAACTAGCGCATGGGCACATGCCGGCGAGGACGCCGTCCTCGCCCTTCTGCCAACGCACTTTCGCGTCGGCGCATCTGCACAGGATAATGTCAGTCCTCGCGCTCGGGGAAGCCCCCATGTTCGGGAGCAGTCCAATCCCCCGTCGCACTCGTCCCGTTTGGGAAGTCCGGAAGCGGGTCTGCGGCGTCGTCACCCAGAGCATCTAGAATCTCGGGTGCCTCATCTTCCTCGAAGCCGCGCAGGTCGATGCCACTAGCCTGATCCTCATCAAAGAGCTGGCTCTGCTCGGTCCACAGCTCTTCCTCATCAGCGGCGCCCTGATCCTCGGCAGCTTCCTCGTCTTCGCGCGATTCGCCAGCCGGCTTGCTCGGACCCTCCATCACCAGATGCTGATCGGCCGCCTCCGGTTCTTCCACGCCGAAAGGCAGCGGCACGTCATCTACGGTCCCTGGGACGCCCGTCGACCGGTCCTCCGGATCGTTGACGTATTCGTCCGGAGCGCACGGCTCCTCATCGGGATCACATGCAATCTTGTGTGCGTCACGTTCAACAAGAACGCCACCCTCGCGGTCGAGCTTCTCCGAGAACGGCCGCTGTGGTGCTTCGTCGTCGATCATGGTGTCCACCTTCTCGTGACACGGCGCCTTGGTTCGGGCACAAACGTCACTGGCTACATCCCCAAGGCCGACAAGAACTCAACGATCCTCGCGCAAACCAACATTGACCAGCCGGTCCAACAATAGTGGGTGTCACGCCGTTTACGGGAGATTCTCTACCGCCCGCCGACGATATAGCCCGCTCACGTCGCCTTCGCAGAGTTCTTTCGCTTCCGGGCATAGCGTTGTGCAAGAGCCGCAGCCTGCAATCAGGCACGTTCGGAGCCTGCCACTTCGAGCTCGGCGGTCACGAACGATTACGCAGGAGAAAGGGAAGAGGACCATGGAGAACAAACTTGGCAATCCGGCAGTTGTCGGTCTTGCCGGCTTCGGGATGACGACGTTCATGCTCCAACTGCACAACCTCGGCATCATCGGGGTGTCGCCGGTCATCTGGCTTGGCATCGTCTTCGGCGGCGGCTGCCAGCTCATCGCCGGACTGATGGAGTTCAAGACGGGCAACAACTTCGGCTTCATGGCCTTCACCGGCTACGGCGCTTTCTGGATCTCGCTTGCGCTCATGCTGGTCTTCGGTACCAACGAGGCTCTCGGCAAGGCGTTCCCAACGCTCGCCATGAGTGAGACCGACCTCGGGTGGTTCCTCGTCGGCTGGACGATCTTCACCGCGATCCTCTTCGTCGGCTCCGTGCGCCACAACACCGTGCTTGCCCTCGTGTTCCTGACGCTTCTGCTCGGCTTCATCGGCCTGGACATCGAGAAGTTGGCGAGCATCGCATCTGCCGGCACGCTAGCCGCCTACGACCTGATCCTGTGCGCCTTCCTCGCTCTGTATCTCGGGGCCTCGAGTGCGCTCGGCGACTCCGGCGTGAAACTGCCCGTCGGCGGACCCTGGGTCAGCTAGAACTGCCCCGAATCACAACCGAACCGAGTGTTTCTAGAGGCCCCGCCCAGCGGGGCCTCTTCGCGTACCAGAAATGTGTTCCTGCCGATGGACTTTTCTGCGAAAGTCCGCTCCATTCCTGCCGATAACACACACGAGTGGCCGAGTGAGTTCGGCGTTGAACTCGGAGGTGACGCCAAACCTCGAGGACCGGGCGTGGGGCCCGGAACCGATGAAGGGTCTGGTACCTATCTTCTGAGCCAACTCGGGCTCGTTCACCTAAGGGTTGGTGAATGTCAGGTGGGGACAGTTTTGACAGCCCGTGAAGCGCGGACTACGGGAGTGGCACCCGTAGTCTGCGTAGTCGTGAGCTTCATCACGCCTGAAACAGGCGTGCGTTGTGCCCAGCAGTCAATTACCGCCCCGACCCAGGGATGGGCCGCTGACGCAGGGGGATTGCCGAGTACCTCCGGTGGTGAGGCGACACGGGTCGCCTTCGAAGCATCACCGGAGTTGCTCGGCGATCAGGAGGTTGGCCATCCCTTCGCAACACGACCTTCGCTTGCATCCTCTGGTTCGCATGGGAGTCAGAGGATGCGGCGATCGGTCGATCCAAGACTATTCGCCCCCCATTCGCGCACCATCACCACAGTAGTGCCTGCGAGATCGCGTGGACTTGCGGGCACGCACGCTGGCAGCGTGCACAACGCGCACAGTGCGCGCGGGCGCTCCTCGCGCATAGTGCGCACATGCTAGCCACCGATTCCGAGTTTGTGGGGGACTCGGATTGGGATGTGCCTCGGCCAGATGCCGGGGCGCGTGAGGGGGCCGGGACGACATCGTCCCGGCCCGTTCTGGTTTCTCGGCATCTTTCGCTCTCGCGCCACCACGCCGAGGTGGGTAGACACCCCCTATGCCTGAAGGCCAGCTGGAAGAGGGTGTGAGACCATGACCAACCACCACGACGACATGTTGACCACGGGTTTTGGACGACCCGTCGACGACGACCAGAACTCGACAACTGGGGGACCCCGCGGCCCGGTACTTATGCAAGACGTTCATTTGCTGGACAAGCTCTCCCATTTCGACCGCGAGCGCATCCCGGAGCGCGTCGTGCACGCAAAGGGTGCCGGTGCGCACGGCTACTTCGAAGTGACCGCCGACGTCACGAAGTACACCCGTGCGGCGTTTCTATCCGAGGTTGGAAAGCGTACCGAGGTGTTCGCGCGATTCTCAACGGTCGGTGGCGAGCGAGGCTCGGCGGACGCGGCGCGCGATCCGCGCGGCTTCGCGATCAAGTTCTACACGGAGGAAGGCAACTACGACATGACCGGCAACAACACGCCGGTGTTCTTCATCCGCGATCCGCTCAAGTTCCCGGACTTCATCCACACCCAGAAGCGCAACCCGGCCACCAATCTCAAAGACGCGGACATGTTCTGGGACTTCTTGTCACTGACTCCCGAGTCGATCCACCAGGTCACAATACTGTTCTCGGATAGAGGCACCCCCGCGACATACCGCAACATGAATGGCTACAGCAGCCATACCTACCTCTGGTACAACGCCGAGGGCGAACAGTTCTGGGTGCAATACCACTTCAAGACAGAGCAGGGCATCAAGAACCTCGATCGACACGAAGCCGAGCGGTTCTCGGCAACCGATCCTGACCATGCGACGCGCGACCTGCATGAGGCAATCGAGCGCGGCGACTACCCGTCGTGGCGCCTTGAGATGCAGATCATGCCAGTCGCAGACGCCGCCAACTACCGCTTCGACATCTTCGACATCACCAAGGTCTGGCCGCACGCCGACTACCCGCCCATCACCATCGGGCGCCTGGTACTGGACAGCAATCCGGAGAACTACTTCGCCGAAGTGGAGCAGGCCGCGTTCAATCCGAGCAACTTCGTGCCCGGGATCGGGCCGTCACCCGACAAGATGCTGCAGGCGCGTTTGTTCAGCTACCACGACACGCACTTGCATCGGCTCGGCCCGAACTACAACCTGCTGCCGGTCAACGCCGCAAAGAATGCGCGCGTGAGCAGCTACCAGCGCGACGGTGCGATGCGCTTCGACAACAACGGCGGCGGCGGACCCAACTACTGGCCAAACAGCTTCGGCGGCGCTGAGCCGGATGCTTCCTTCGCGGAGCCTGCGATGCCCCTCGAGGGGATGACCGGCCGCCACGAGTACACGCATCCCAACGATGATTTCGTGCAAGCGGGCAATCTCTACCGCGACGTCATGACCCAGACCGATCGGGACCACCTCATCGACAACATCGTGTCGCATCTTGGCGGAGCGCAGCAGCGCATCCAGCTTCGCCAGTGCGCGCTGTTCTATCGCGCCGATGCCGACTACGGCACCCGCGTCGCAGAGGGCCTGGGACTGGATGTGGCGGAAGTTCAGCGACATGCCGAGGCGCACGGTCGCGAACTTGTTGGCGCGCACGCGTAGCCGCGTCGGCCCAAGGGTTGCATGACGAGCGGAGGTTGCTTCCAGCTAAGCAGCCTCCGCTCGATCTACTCAGTGGCCGAGAGTATGCGACCCGCACACGGCCACGAGCTAGACTGGGAGTGGTGCGCGCACCTGCACCAACCAGATAGACGCGAAGGGAGACCGGGAGGCCATGCGGTACGCGATCCACGCTCTGCTAGCCTTCGCCATGCTTCTGGCAATCTCCGTGGCGCTGACTGCTTGCTCATGGTTCGCCCCCGCCGCGCCGTCGTCGTCGTCAGCCACCAGGTCCACTCCCGCCACAATCGCCACCAGCCCGCCGACTGCCGACGTCGACATCCCTCGAGACGAGACGCCCGCGCAGGCTGCGAAGCGACTGTTCGAGGACTCCTACGACACGGCAATGATGGTCCTCGGTAATTCGCAACTCCTGAAGGGTGCGGCGCCCGGCTCGCCCGTTGCTGTCTCGCGCGACTACAGAGGCGATGAGCCGGCTCTTGCGCGGTGGGTTCTCGCGAACCGAAGCTTCGTGTCGAACCACATGTTCTCGGCTATGCGCTCAATTGCGATGAGCACGAGCGCATACGTGGTACCCGTCGTGAGTTCGGGGCGGGTCATCGGGCAGTTCGATCTTCATCGAGACCAGGACGGATATTGGGCTACCGACGGCATCCAGCCGGACCCGCTTCCCGGCGGGGAGCTTCTCGACCTCCAGAACGCCACCAGCGCGCTTCATCGCTCTCTCGGAAATGAAGCGAAGGTGCGCGTTGCCGTGTTCCTGCCGTCGGGCTTGATGTTCGCTGTCGGAGACGCCAAGGGCCGTGAGGCTGCGGTCCTGCTCGAACCAGTCAGCGGTCCAGGAGTGACTGGCTTCGACAAGCCGCAGCCCAAACAGAACGCCGTGCTCACACCCTCTGAGCTCAAGACGCTCCTTGCTCCACCTCCACCCTCTCCCGCCCTCAAGAGGTACCCCCTCGGAACAATCGACTGAGACGGCGCGCTGGCCTGGCCGACACCCGGAATTCCAGCCAGGAGCGTTCCTGGTCGGAAGAGCGAGCACCTCATCCTGATCCGAAAGCAAGACAGGCCAGAAGCCCGGTAAGCCTCTGACCTGCTGTTTCCTTGGTGGAGACGATGGGGCTCGAACCCACGACCCTCGGCTTGCAAAGCCGATGCTCTCCCAGCTGAGCTACGTCCCCAAGACG
>CAZIPN010000031.1:12399-20867 GCA_964541225.1 uncultured Eubacteriales bacterium | reverse complement strand
TCTTGCCTGCCTCCCCGACCTCGAACACGCTCACGAGCGTGCGAATCTTGCCGTTGAACAGCTCGACCGTGCGCCTGGGCGTCATCCTCAGGCCTGCCGAGACCCCCACATCCGACGTGATAATCGCAAGCGTCCAGCCATCAAACCCGGCGCCCAACCCCTCCGCGAGTTCCGCGTAGAGGGCCGACAACCCCGCGCGCGCCTGAAGCCGCTCGCCATACGGGGGATTCGCAACCATCAGTCCGCGCGCGCCGCCGTCACCGGCACCGGGGGCATCACCGCCGTGGGCCGAGTCGCGCCCGTCGTCTGGTCTCTCCAGCTCGCCAGCCGCACCGATCCGCGGCGCCACCAACGCCGAAAGTGCGCGTCGCCCGATCTCCACCTGGCCAGAAAGCCCCGCGCGTCGCACGCACGAGCGCGCAACCTCCACCGCACGAGCGTCGAAATCGAACCCTTCGATCGGGGGCAACGTCGCCAAGCCCGCCGTCCGGCGTGACCGCGCTTCGCCGACAAGCGCCTCCCAAGCTGCGGCATCATGACCCAGCCACCGCTCGAAACCCCACCTTGTGCGCGTGAGCCCTGGCGCCACATCACCCGCCATAAGCGCCGCCTCGATCGGCAGCGTCCCTGAACCGCACATCGGATCGAGGAGCGCGCCTCCGGCTTTCGCGATCCGCGGCCACTCGGCGAGCATGAGCATGGCCGCCGCAAGCGTCTCCTTCATCGGCGCCTGCACCTGAACGCCCGGTTCCCGATACCCTCGGCGGTGCAGCGGCGTGCCCGACAGATCGATCGAGACGGTCGCCCGCTCACCGCGAATGACGACGTTCACGCGCACGTCCGGGTCGGCTGTATCCACGCTGGGGCGCCGACCAAAACGCTGCACGAACCGGTCGGCGATCGCGTCCTTGACCCGCACAGCGGTGAACTGTGTGTTTCGCAGCTCGGTGTTGACCCCGCTCGCGTCCACAGCGATCGTCCCACCCGCGCGAACGTGATCCTCCCACGAGAGTGCGCCAACTGCCGAGTACAACGCGTCGGCATCGGTCGCACAAACGCGTGCAAGCGTCAGGAGTACTCGCGATGCCACCCGCGACCACAGAAGCGCGCGGTAGCCATCTCCAAGCTCGCCAGCAAAGGAGACACCGCCGGTCAGTGGCCGGACGCGCGGACAGCGCAACGCGCGCAGCTCCTCGGCGACAAGCGCCTCAGTACCTCGCGGGCACGGGGCGAAGAACTCAAGCAGCTGGCTCACTTGCCCGTGCGAAGGGCGGTAGCAAGCCTTCCGCACGCACCCTGCGACACCGAAGACTCACCGCCAAAGATTCGTGCCCTGCCGATTCTTGAGCGATACCGCGCGGCAATCGCGCGAGCAACTGAGCCGAGCTTGTTCTGCGGAGTGAGAATGACAAGCGAGCCAGTCATGCCCGTCGCCGAGGACCACGCCAAAGCGTCCGCGTACGATGACGTTGACACCAAGCCGAGAGCGTCAAACGAGAGTCCCAGGCTCAGACCATGCGACAGAATACTGCGCGAAGTCGCGTACTTGTCAGACGTGCCTATCCGCGAGACCTTGTAGTGTTTCTTCTTCAGCGTCTTTTGAACGCTACTCTTGATCACTTTCGTTCCACCCAAAATGATGACGTGTTTGACGCCGGTCCAATGCAAGCGCCTCATCACGTAAGACGACATCCCCTTGGAGCGCGAGAAAAGCACCGGGCGACCCGTCTTCGCAAGGATGGGCGCGATCGAAAGCGCCTCAGCTGGCTCCTCTCCGCTCACGATATAGACGACGTTCGCGGGGTGTTTCGCGTCCATGTCACGGTGAAGAGTGGTGGCCAGCGCATTGGCCGCGACCTGGTAGCGATCGGAGCCGCCGATACGGGTGACCTGTGTTCCGAGTGCGCCGATCGCGCGGGTCACGGACGACTTGATCGTCTTCGTCGAACCCAGGACATAGACTCGCTGAGGCTTGAGACGCTTGATCTCCGCAGCCGTGATTGATGGCAACGAATTCGAGGAGACGAGCAGCACCGGGCCACCCACCGCACCAGCAAGCGAGGCCGCCGTCACCTGGTCGCCCCACTGCGACGCGCTCGCGACCACGAGCGCACCGACGGACGTTGTGCTTGCCGGCGGGAATGCCACCTCAGCGGCCGAGGCGGCTGAGTAGTACGCGTTGACACTCGAGGCGCTTTGCTCAACGTCCTGGTACGGATCCTCAATGCCAGCGTAGCGATACGGCCGATAGTACGCCTGACCGTAGGTTCGCCTGCGCAGGATGGTCCCGTTGTGAGAACTCGTGGTCGTCTGTTCCATCGCCCAGAATTTCTTCTGCTTCGAGTCCGCCCATCCGCAGAAGACGATGGCGTGGCCCACAGACGCACCCCACACGGTGGACATCAGAATCAGATCGCCGGGCTTCAGCTGTCCCTTCGAGATCTGGTAGAACTGCTTCGACCCCTTGGCCCCCATCTCAGACGTGCTCGCCGAGTACGGGCGGCCTTTCGAATCCTGTAGGCCGAGACAGTACGATGCAAACCCCGAGCAATCCGTTCGATACCCCAGCGTCGAAGCGCCTGACGTGCCACTCGGAATCAGGGTGCCGTTCTCGTACGCCCAACGCGATTGGCTGTAGGGGACTCCGGTGACGGTCTTGTGAGTTCGGGCATCAACGCGCGCGTAGTTGACCCAGACTTTGCCTCGGTTGAGAACGGTGTCACGAGTGATGCCGAGCGCTGCACCAGGCAACAAGACGACGATCGCGAGAGATGCTGCAACGACAGCGAGAAACGTTCTCTGTGCTCTGCTCATGAACTCCGCCTCGGGCTTCGATTTGAGGTGTAGTTGGGGCGTGTCATCGTAGCAATCGCCCACCACAGTACCATCGACGGCGCCCGATTGTCGCGCCAGAATATCCGCGTGCGTCTCTGTGATCGGACTCACAACGCACCGCGCGCCGGCAGACCCTAGCCCGAGAACCCCTCGACGACGTACGTCCCTGAGCGCTCATCGCGTCGTAGCGTGATGAAGCCAAGCTTCTGCGCGTCCTCAAGCAACTGCGTGAATGAGCGATATCCATACGACGACTCGGAGAACTGCGGCTGCTTGCGCTTCATGGTGTCCTTGACCAGCGACGAGTGCATGCTGCCGACATTCTCGCGCTGCAGCGCCTCGACTGTCTCGAACAACAGGGTGAACGCCTTGCGCTTCGTCCTCGGGACGCTGTCCCCAATCGTCGGAGCCCCAGCGCCGCCCCCGATGTCCTCGTAGTAGAGAAACTCATCGCAGTTCTGCGCGAGCAGATCGCTGGTCGAGTCCTTCATGCCGACGCCGACGACGGTCTTCCCGTTCTCTTTGAGGCGCAGCACAAGCGGAGTGAAGTCGCTGTCCCCGGAAACGATCACGAACGTGTCGATGTGCTCCTTGGCGTAGGAGAGCTCCATCGCGTCGACCACGAGCCGGATGTCTGCCGAGTTCTTCCCGGTCATTCCACGCTCTGGAATCTCCGTGAGCTCGATGCCGAGTTCGTGGAGGACGGTTGTGTACTCGGCGAAGCGGGCCCAGTCAGCGTACGCCCGCTTCGAAACCACCTTGCCCTTCTCCACAAGCCTCTCCAGCACGCGTTTCATGTCGAGGACCTCTTGCTTCTTGGCACGTCTTCCGCCGCCGCGCGGCGTGAGACCGAGCGCGAGATTCTCGAAATCGATGAAGACAGCGAGGCTATGTGCCCTATCAGACATGTCGTGGCCTTTCATTGCGTCGGAACCAGCGATGCCGAGCTGATGCTTCCCCATTCTCTGCCCACATGCCCCCCGCGTGTCTGTGTCATCACGGCTCGCGCCACCGGCCAACGTGCGCAAGCCCTCGGTCTACTCGCCTTCAACGACCTCGCACTTCACACGTCCGACCCCGTCAATTCCGAGCAGACTCGCGCCCCTCGGAGTCAGATCGATAATACGGCCTTTCGTGTACGGTCCGCGATCGGTAACCACAACGATTATTCGCTTGCTGCCGTGTGTCACCGCAATGCGAGTCCCGAACGGCAGCGTGCGGTGCGCGCAGGTGAGCTGACGATCGTTGAGCGGCTTGCCGCTCGACGTGCCCGTGCCGTTGTCGGCGACGCTGTAGATGGTGGCGCCGCCAGAAAATGTCACCCCAGTCGCGCGATACTTCGAAGGTTCGCTCGACATCGTCCACCACTGGCCAGCTCGGCCCGCAACCGTCGCCAGCTTCAGACTCGAGCTGCCCGAGGAGGGCCGCGCGGAGTGCCTCACCGACGCCGCGGGATCCGAGGTCGAGGCCGATACGTGGGAACGGGCCGCTTTCTCCTCGGCGGCGAGCAAAGCTGCAGCTTGCGACGAGAGCGAACTCAGCACGGCCTGTTGCTCGTCGATCGAGCTTTGCATGCTGTCCCGTTGGGCAGCCACCTTGTGAACGAGTTGCGCCTGCTGGGCCTCGCGGGCTTTCAGCCGCCGCAGCGTCGCCGCCACGTCTTGGCGGTCTCGCTTGAGAGAGGTCACGAGCATCGCGTCCTTGCCTGCGATGGTCTGCAGGACCGACAGTCTGGCGGCAAAATCATCGAACGACACCGCGCCGAGCAGGACGTTCACGAAACCCGTCCCATCCGTCCGGTACAGAAACGCCGCCTGCGAGTCGAGACTGCGTTGGCGCTCAAGAAGCGACGCCTTGACGGCAGCGAGGTGCTTGGTGTCCTTGGCAACCTCCGCGTGAGTGCGCGCCAGGTCATTCTCGGCACGTGAATACGCCGACATCCCCCTCTCGAGTTTCGCACGCATCGACTCGAGCTTGGTCCGTGCAGAGGTAGCTTGGCTCTGCGCGTCTGCGGCGCTCGTTGGAGCTGCCCAGGCGACCCCAGCGGTCAGCATCGATGCGCCCACCGCGATCGTGAGGGCATACGTCAGCATACGCGCTAGGGGTTGTTGGAATCGGAGCACAAAACCTCCGTGATTGGTCACTCAAAAAGAACGGCGTCACGCGTGGCGTGCGACCGGCATGTTGCTCTACGCAGCCCGCACAGGATACCACGACGTGCCGACAAGACCGCGCCGCAGCGACTCCGGTGGCATCGCGAGTGCACCTCATGGCGTGCTGTCCGCGACTCCGGGTACACACCCTCCAGAAGGCCGACACCTCGCGAGGAGGCTGACACCGTGGCAGATCAACCCAAGCTCATCATGTACTGTCGGCCATGGTGCGGGGATTGTGAGCGAGCGCGCATGTGGCTCTACGATCACGGCATTGACTACGTCGAGATCGACATCGAGGCCGACGCCGGCGCCCACGAGCGCGCCGCGAGCTACAACTCCGGGGAGGTGCACACGCCGACGTTCGAACTCGGCGAGGAAGTGTGCGTGGATTTCCGGCCCGACCGGCTCTCGGTCATGCTCGGCATCAAGTAGCACCTCGGCGCGCCGGGAGGCTGCATCAACGCCTCGGGCAGGCGATCATCTCGACGCGGGTGTAGGCGACAGTGAAGCCCAATCGCTCCATGTTGCGCTGAGATTCCGAACCAGGCCGCGCGTCGGCAACCGCCAGCCGACAACCTGCCCGCGCGGCAATCTTCATGCGCTCGGCAAGCAGGGCCGTCTGCACGCCTTGTCGGCGATACTCAGGCAACGTCGCGTCTTCCGTCATCCAGCACAGTCCGCCATCGGGCCATAGCGCCGCGACGCCAGCATCCTTGCCGCCCACGGTGCCGATCAAGAGCGTCATGTCGTCGCGCGACGCACTCGCTGCGCTCAGACGCGCGACCTCCGGCGACGCCTCGTCGGGAATGACCGACGCGGTCGCCGAGATGCTCGCCCATCGCGCGCGCTCGTCAGGATCGCCAGCGACGCGAACGGCCGCGCCCTCCGCCGTCGACTCGACCGCCTCGGGACTGCCCTCAAGTCCCGCAAGCTGTCGCACGAGTACGTTCTCGAAGTCGGTGAGGATCCACCCACGCCCGCCGAGGAGCGTGATCAGCGACTCATCTGCAAACGGGGACAGTGAGACGGCGGCGCTCGTTCCGCGATCCATATAGAAGCGCTCGAGCAGATCGATCTCGGCGGGTGAGACTCGGCCGTGAAGGCCGGCTCCCAAGAGCACGTTGAGTGGCGAGCCGGGTGCCACGTACAACGCGAAGCCACCCGCTATGCGCTCGGTAGCAAGCGCAAGACCCGGGTCGAGAGCGTGGCACGCCTCGGCATAGCGCTCTAGGTCGCGAGCTGCGGAGCGCTCGATTGTCTCGGCGAGTGCGCGATCTGCATGCAACGGCTCCATCGGATTCCTCCGAGATCGGTAACCCTCACAGCATGAACCGCCAGGTGCTACCCTTCAAGCGACCGCCCGAAGGAGATCTCATGTCGAAGAGCGATCCAGAGCCAGACGCAGGCGTCGCAACTGCCGAGCCACCCTCGCCGCCTTCGCTTCCGCCAACCACCTCGACTGCTACACCTGAGCCCAACCGCCGACGGCGTCGAGGCTGGGTGATCGCGGGTGTTGCGATCGCGATCGTGCTCATCGCGCTTGCGGCACTTGTCGCATTCTTCTGGTGGCAGGCGCAACAACCCGCCCCCGTCGCTCATCCCCTGGTCAACAGCGCCGTGGAGTCTGCCCTTCGCAAAGCTCACGTCAGCGCACCGCCGATACCAGCGACGACCATCGATCTCACGCAGATCAAAGCAACCGGAAGCCACCACTTCGACGCAACATTCACCTACGACGAACTGGTCGCTTTGCTCTCAACGTTCACATACCTCCCCCGATCGACGCGAGGGGTGACCTTCACGGTCAACTCAATCACGCAGGCGGACACTGGTGAGATCAAGCTCTACGGCGACATCGCTTCACGAGGGATGAGCTTGCGCGGGTGGATCCAGGGACCGGTGAAGTTCGCCGACGGCAAGATCGCGCCCAACGGCGACTTCGTCGCGAACACCAATGGACTCACCGTCAAGGGTTCTCAGGCGCTTAGAACCGCATTGATCGCGATCACGTACCTGAACGCCTATCTGCGCGCCGCCCCAGGACTCAAGATCCAATCCGCGACGATCACTTCCGGCGGCATCCACGTGGTCGGCACCGCCCCCGACCGCATCAGCTGGTAGCGCTCGATCCTGTCGGCGTCTACTCGGCGAGCTTGCCGAGCAACCAGGCCATGTTCGCGCCGAGGTTCGCCATGTTTTGCAGGCCCTCTTCGTCGCCTTGGACCTCGCCCTTGTCACGTCCGTAGCCGAGGTTCCAGTAGGTTGAGCCCACGACGATCATCTGCGTGATCGTGAACAGGTGGTTGATCGAGTCGAAGACGTGCATCCCGCCACCGCGACGGACTGCTACGACCGCGGCGCCCACCTTTCGCGCGAGCAAGCCGCCGTTTCGCATCGACACGTAGCCGGTGCGATCGATGAGCGCCTTGAGCTCCGGTGATAGATCGCCAAAGTACGTCGGACTGCCGAGGATGATCCCGTCGGCCTCGAACAGCTTGGGCATCACTTCGTTCACGAAGTCCTTGCGACCGTGGCACTGTCGGTCTTGCTTCTCCGCGCACTTCAGACACGCCATGCAGCCGCGCACGTCTTTGCCCGCCAGCTCGATGAGCTCGCACTCGACGCCAGCCTCGCGCAGCGGCGCAAACGCGGCCTCGATCATCTGCGCGGTGTTGCCGCCTTTGCGTGCCGACCCACTTACGCCAACCACCTTCATGCGATATGCCTCCAGCTAGTCCCAGCCAGCAGATGCCCTGCGTGTCGCTTCGGTCCTTCGTGCCCCTGGCGTCGTCTTCCCCGATCGTCTGGTCCTTGCCCGCTACTCGGCGCGCCCCGATCCTTGCGCTCGCTCGGCCGTCCCAGTGCCTCCGTGCTACTCAGCCCAGGGCTCGTGCACTTCTTCAGAACGCAGGGCCGAAACCCAGAAGACGCGATCAGCAATGAGAAGGCCCGTCCCCACACCAATGTAGAGCGTCGCGAGAAACACGAGTCCCCAATCCAAGTCCGGCAGCGGCGTGAAGAGCCGCAGCACGATGCCGCCGCCCATCATCACCGCAACGAAGACCCAGCTCGACCAGGAGAAGAAACCGAAGAAGCACGTGCGTCCGCGGTGCTCGATGCGCGCTGTGGCCTTGTCGGCATAGCGAATCAGCACGTAGCGCGCCTTGATGCCGCCGAGCACGAGTGCGGCAATGATGATGAGTGCGATCGACCAGATGGCTGGATGCGCGATTCGCACAAGCTTGACGATGAAGCTGATCCCGAAGCCGTAGAGAAAAGCCATGCCGACCATCCACACAACAGCGGCAGCGATCATCTGCACCCGAACACCAGCCCGCGGCGTCAGCCGGTCGAACCATGGACGCGATGTGTCGTTCTCAGTCATGAAGTCGCCTTCAGCACGCCGCGCGCCAGGCGAGGCGGCAGTTGTCGCAGATCGGGTCAGCCAGAAGGATACCAGCATGGGCACTCACGTCG
>CAZIPN010000031.1:0-12299 GCA_964541225.1 uncultured Eubacteriales bacterium | reverse complement strand
ATGCCCACCGCCGGTCCCACGTGCAACCCGATGACCGGGCTCACGGGAACCACACGAACTGGACTGCCAACGAGCGGCTCGATCTGTTCGCGCGCGTAGCGCTCGGCGAGTTCTCGATCCGCAATGTAGTGCACGACCGCCTGCGCCAGCCCCCATGCCGAGATATCCTCGGCCATCTTGCGAGCCATCTCTCGAAGTGCACGCGACTGCGTGCGAACCTTCGCGAACGTCTGCGTTTCGCCACGCTCGACGGTCAGTATCGGCTTGATCTGAAGCAGGCCGCCGACAAGCGCCGAAGCGCCGCCAATCCGCCCGCCTCGGCGAAGGTACTCAAGGCTGTGTGGCGTAAACAGGTAGCGTGTGCGCCGCAGTGCCTCGCCGGCGGCCGCCACGCACTCTTCGATCGCTTTGCCCGCGCGGGCGGCCTTCGCTGCGGCAAGCGCGCCAAAGCCCTCCTCCATGGAGTTGGAACCGCTGTCGAGGACCTCGATGCGCGCCCGCGGAAAGTCGCGAAGCGCCATCTCGGCAGCCATCTTGGCCGTCTGGACCGTGCCGCTCATCTTGCTCGACACGAAGACTCCAACGACATCGCTTCCCCGTTGAACCGCCTCCCGAAAAGCGGAAAGAAGAGACTCCACGCTCGGCTGCGACGAGGTGGGCAGCGACGACATGTGTTCGAGCCGTCGATAGAACGCCGCGACGTCCACGCGCGTTTCCGGTTGGTTGGACTCGCCGTCGTTGACGAAGAGCGACACGACATCCACGTCGTTTTCCGCAACGAGATCGGCGGGGATCGAGGCGACTGAATCGGTCACGACGCGCACTGGCACGGAGTCCCTCTTGTCTGCACTGGTTGGTCAGTTTCCGTTCGAGCCCACGATACCACCGTGCGCTGTGACGTCACGCACATGCGCATGTGCGTGAGCCCTTTACGGGCTGCCTCCCGTGCGCCATACCAGGAAGCACCCCACAACACCTCGCCACCAGCGGAGGGCAACATGCTCACCGTAACAACCGGCCTCTCCCAGCTCCGGTCGCACTACACGCACGAAACCCGAGAGCTCCTTAGCGTGGTGATCAACGCAACCTCTGCCGCCGAGGCAAGCCTTGCCTTGGAAGTTCTCCGAGGCGCCGTCCCTGAAAAGCCGCTGGTCACAGCATGCAATCTGCGCGAGGTGCTCCAGGCGATCCCCACCTCGCCGTTCGTGATGAGCGTTGACGGCGACACACTCGCGCGTGTCGCAGGGCTCGAGCAAGACGTGGCCATTTTGTGGAAGCGACTCTCGGACGACACCGAGCTGTGCGTGACCACGGCCGGCAACCTCGCGCTCGATCTCATCGTGCGAGCCTCAGACGGGCACAAGCACTTCTGGACACCCATCCCGATGACACGCGACTTCGTCAACCCCGCCGTGGTGGACTTGCTCATCGCGAGCGACTGTCTGCTTGCCGAGGTCATTGAGCTCATCAAGAACATGGGGCTCGTTTTCAATCCGAAGTTCTACTTGTCAATCGAGGACTTCCGGTTCGAGTACGCTGCCGCGGCGATCAGCGACCTCGACGAGTTGTTCTAGCTGGTGAGGGAGGGCGCGCACTCGCACCGCATGTCCATCTTGAGCACGGCCTCGGCTCGCGCGCGACCTCTGAACGTATTTGTGGTAATCCTGTTACAGGTCGTGAAATCGGCCGAACGGTATCACCCAAGTGCACACGCAAGGGGTATAACGGTGCTCGGACCGCAACCCGGGAGGAACGCGGTCAGGAGCCCTGGAGGTTGAGATGGCACCGATTATCGATACGCCCCGGCACGGATCAGCCGACGATTTCGAGATCGCGTACACCACCCAAGAGCCCGGCGACATTCCAGAACAGCTCGCCGAACGAGTCAGCAAGCTCTACGCCGAGGAGGAGCGCGCCGATCGTGCAGCGCGCACCGAGCGTCTCATCCGCAAAGCCGAAGGCTTGCGCTAGGCCGCTACTGCGCTTGGCACACCGCCACGGTCGTCCCTTGAGCGTTGCGCAGCGTGAGCTCAGTGCCCTGAATCGTGTATGAGGAAGCGCCTTTGAGCGCGTTCAGGAACTGACCGCTCTGCATCAGCAAGTTGGGCGCGCCAGTCTGCTTGGTGAGCATCAACGATGTGATCGTGATGTTCGAACCACTGAGCGTGTACTTGCCTTCGAAACCAGCGAGCGCAGCGCTCCCGCTCAGCGTGCCGTTCGGATTGAAGGTCAGTGTCACGGCGCTATCACTACCCGTCGACAGCAGTCCGCCCTTGCCGTCGCTGTATTGCGTCATGGTCCAGGTCGTTCCTGTCATCTTGGCTGCCACGTTTGGCTTGTACGTGAGCACGGTCATGCCATCCGCGCCAAACAGGGTCAACGAATTCTCGTCAGCTGCGTAGTTCGCGACCGAGGCCAGAGCCTGCAAGAACTCACCCTCCGCCTGCATCTGTTGGGGCGTGCCAGTCATCTTGCTTGTCGGACCGATCTTGATCGTGATGCTATTGCCCGAACCGGTCTTGTAGGTGCCCCGATACATGTTGATCCCGGTGCTCCCCGTGATCGTTCCATTGGAGAACTTCGAGGTAATGGTCGCCGTCCCGTTGTACGGCGAGAAATTCATCGTGGTGACTTTCCAGTCGTTCGCTCCCAGGTTGCCACCCCCGCCACCCTTCTGAGTTGACAAGGAGGATCCGCACCCGGCCAACAGGGTGGCCGTCAATGCGAGCAGCAAAGTCGCGAGTATCGCAAGCCTCTTCATTGAAGACCTCCGTGACGACGTCGATGGCGGCACGGCACACTCGGAGCCGCCTTCCGTGCATCGATGTGCTATTGCCTCCCGGACGACCCTCCCGAGGCTCCCGAATCCGTAGACGAGCCCGAAGGAGCACCCGGTTCGACCGCCTTGGTTGGCGGCAGTTTGATCACCCTCCCGCGCGAATCCCCCGAAACGAAACCCGCGATCTGAGCAGCATAGCGCGCAAACAGGAGAGAGCCGATCATCGCCGTCGCCAAACCCAGCCCAAGCATAGCGCGAGCAGCGCGTTCGTGCTTGCGACGCAAGAAGATCCACGCGACAACACCACCGAGAACCGGCACGAGCACGCTCGGCGCCCACCAGATCAGGTATAGCTTCGAAGTCTTCGGCATTTCCTTCTTAGCGGCAGACGGCGTCTCTCTCCGCGGCTTGGGCAACGGCGTGGCCTGCCGGACGTTCTTGGGCCCCCTGGTCGCCGCCACAGTCACGTCGCGCGTTGGTCGCCCCGCAGCCGACGGTCCGGCCGACGTCTCGTCACTGTCCGATGGCTTCGCCTCTGCCGAGACACCCGTGTAGCCCCCAAGAAGCTGGTCGATGTCGGAGAGGCTTTCGCTCGGCTCCGGTCCGGCGACAAGAGAGCTGCCTTCAAAGTGCAGTGGCTGGGCTTCGCGATGCGTCTCGAAGTACGCGCGCAACGCGGCTTCTCGCTCGGCCTCATCCATCGAGCCCAAGTCGACCGGCAGAACCCGCCCGTTGGCCGCGAGGATGGTCTTGATGAGATTGTCGGTGGCGTCGGTTGGCTCTGTCACAGCGTTCCCCAGACTACTGCACAACGATCACTGCCAAGTATGGCACGAGCAAGGGGTGTCCATGGAGTCTGCCTGAGCGCGCCAGTGACCGGCGTCGCAACGCGACCATCCGCAGGAGTTGATCGGCAGGTCAGACTCGCAATCGCCGAGGCGATCCCCGCTCGATGAAGATTCCGTGGGGAAAGCGACGCTTGGCGCCGTACGGCGTGCCGTTCGCTGCGTGGCTCGCAGACACTCACGCCACCACGCTCCTGAAGGGAGTCATTCATGACTGACAACGCATCGGTGCCCGGCACTGAGCCTGAGAACTCGCCAACCGCGCCCTTGCCAAGCCAGGCCGATGTATCGGCCACCCCGCCGCTTGCTTCCGAGGGCCAACCGGTGACCGAGCCGTATGCGGCCGCCGCTTCGCGGCCGGTCGCATCCACCGAACCGTTCCCTGTCGCCGCTGGTCTCCAAGGCGAACAGCAAGAGGCTGTGGCCACGGACGCTGTCGGCACCGCCGCGGCAGGGCCCACTGGACCTCGTCGCACCGAGCCCGGGGCCGTCATCGCCATAGTCGCCGGCGCCTTGCTCGTCATCGTGCTTGCGTTTGGCGGCGGATGGATGGCTCGCAGTGCCTTCGATCACACGCATCTCCTTGGCGCCCGGGGGTTCGCGGCCGCCGGTCAGATCCCCAACGGAGCGCAGGGCGGCCAAGGCTTCGGTCGGCACTTCGGCGGAGGAATGGGCGGCCCAGGCATGGGGCAAGGCATGCCCGGCATGCCCGGCAATCCCGGCAGCGGATACAACCGTGGTCGCGGGATGTACGGCTGGAGGCAGTCGCCGAGCCGGCCGCAGACCCAGACCGCACCTTCCCAGCTGAACTAGCAGCATTTCAGGCACGTGAGACAACGAAGCGACCGGCCAAGGCAACTCGGCCGGTCGCTTCTCGTGTCGATCAGGAATACTCGTCAGTCGCAACGCGCCACGCACGGCAACTCGACTAATCGCAGCGCGTCGGGGACTACTCCTCGAGCTTGCGCTTCAGAACCTCGTTGACCACCTGTGGGTTTGCCTGGCCGCCGGTCTCCCGCATGACCTGGCCCACGAAGAAGCCGAGCAGCCCCGTCTTCCCGCCCCGATATCCGGCAACCTGACCCGGGTTCGACTCGATGATGCGGTCGACGATCTCCTCGATCGCGCCGGCATCGCTGACCTGCTTCATCCCTTTGAGCGCGACGATCGCGCCCGGAGCGTCGCCGGTGACCGCCATCTCGGCGAAGACATCCTTGGCCTGCTTGCCCGAGATAGTGCCGCCCTCCACGAGTTCCACGAGTTCGGCGACCATGCTGGGCACGATGCGCGAGTCGGTGACCGGGATACTCTCGGCGTTCAAGTATGCCGAGAGGTCGTTGAGCATCACGTTGCTGATGGCTTTGGCGCGCTCGGTGCCCGCGATCGTGACCCCCGCTTCGAAGAAGTCAGCGAGATCGGCGTCGCCCGAAAGCACGGTGGCGTCGTGCGCGGGCAGTCCGAAGTCGGCGATGAACCTCGCCCGCCGCGAGTCGGGCAGCTCCGGCAGGCGCTCTCGAATCGAGTCGATGAATTCGTCGGAGAACTCGAAAGGCACCATGTCGGGCTCGGGGAAGTAGCGGTAGTCGTGCGCCTCCTCCTTGCTGCGCAGGCCGCTCGTGCGCCGAGCCGCGACATCGTAGTGGCGCGTCTCCTGGATGATGCGGCCGCCACCGTCAAGCACCTCGGCCTGCCGGATGATCTCGGCGACAAGCCCGTCATGAAGCGCTTTGAAGGAGTTCATGTTCTTGAGCTCGGCCTTGGTCCCAAGCTCGGAGTCGCCGCGCGGGCGGATGCTTACGTTCGCGTCCACGCGCATGGAGCCTTCCTCCATGTTGCAATCTGAGATGCCGAGGGAAAGCCAGATCAGCCGCAACTTCTGGGCGAACCTGCGCGCTTCTTCGGGTGTGCGCAGGTCGGGCTCACTTACCAGCTCGATGAGCGGAGTTCCCGCGCGATTGAAATCGACGAGCGACTTGGTCGCGCCGGCGATTCGCCCCTCGCTGCCGCCGACGTG
Source organism: uncultured Eubacteriales bacterium (assembly GCA_964541225.1). Taxonomy (GTDB): domain Bacteria; phylum Actinomycetota; class Coriobacteriia; order Anaerosomatales; family JAAXUF01; genus CAZIPN01. The sequence continues at coordinate 6,661 of CAZIPN010000031.1, read as the reverse complement.
CACCATCTTGCCCGTGTCCTCTTCGAGGTGAATGCGTGTGATGCCGATACGCGCCGTGTAGCCCGAGCCGTCCTCGGCGAGCGTCACGCCCTCGGGCCCGGACTCAAGATCGATGCGCTCGGCCACCGGTGCGCCCTCGACCTCCACATTCACCCACCCTGCCGAGCAAAACGGCAGGTCGTACTGGGAGATCTGGTAGTCCTTCGGCATGTCTGGATAGAAGTACTGCTTCCTGTGGAACTGGCTGAACTTCGCGATTTCGCAATTGGTGGCGAGCCCGGCGAGCACGGTGTGCTCAATGGCCTTGCTGTTGGGGACCGGAAGCGCTCCGGGCAGACCGAGGCACACGGGACACGTGCGAGTGTTGGGCTCTCCTCCAAACGCCACCGGACAGCCGCAGAACATCTTGGTGTTTGTGGTGGTGAGTTCGGTATGTATCTCGAGGCCGATGACGGCCTCCCACTTCTCGAGGACTTCGGCGAGACGCTCTTTCGCCATCGATGCGGCTCCTTCATCGTCGCTGCGGTGCGCGGACGCTCAGCAGTACGGAGTACTGATTCGTCAGCGCTCATGCGCGCTTCGGCGCGTGGTACCGCACGATTCTACCCGAGGTGTCGGTGCGTTGGGGCCAAGCAGCCACGCACGTGCGGGTATACAGACAGTGCCCCAAACGTCCTACGGCGCACAGCGAACTTCGGCGTCGTCAATCGATCCAGGAGGGATTCCTCATGGCCACCGAGAAGTCCAAGACGCCCCCCGTTCCGACCCCAGACGAGGAGACTGCATCGAGTACCGTCTCCGGCCGCGACCCGGAAGTCACCGCCGAGATGGAACCCGGAGGACAGTCAGATCTCGCCGCCGAGATGTTGGCCGCCGAAGATACGCAGGTCACTCTCTCCGGCGCGTGCACGGTCCACGCGCAATCACTCTCAGCGAGCGGGTCAGCGATCGGGGTCGCGTCGGTCGATGGAGACACGACGATCACCGCGTCGCTTGCGCCTATTGTGGTCAGCCGAGGCAACACGATGGTCCGACAATCCTACACGAGCGGCGTGATTGTCGGTGGTGGCGCCAACACCATGATGCACCAGTCCTTCGCACCTCTAATCATCGGCAAGACCATGGACGTGACCCAAAGCGGCGGCTGCGTTCTTGCAAGTAGTGAGGCCAGCATCAAGCAGAGTTGGATTGGGATGGTCGTGGCACCAAACGTGACCGTCTCCGAGGACTCGCGCGTCCTGCTGTCGACGCGAGCTGCCCTAATCGTCGCGGCAGCGCTCCTCGGGGGAATGGGCCTCATCGCGTTGGCCATCGGGCTCGCCTCCAGCAACGCCCGCAGACGGCGTCCCACGTTCGCGCGGTCGCTGCCGTCCCTGCCGTCGCTGCCGTCGCTGCCAGACCTATCCCCGATTGCCGAGAAGCTCAAGGGGCTGCGGGGCGACATCAAGGATCACCCCGCCATCGCCGACCTCGCCGCCATCGTCCAAGACAAGATCGCTCGGGCTTCTCGGCGGAGCGCGTAAGCGCTGCACGTTCGCTGCGGACGGCGTGGCGAACGCACGCCCAGGCGCCGAGCAGGGGTATACCTCTCTCACAGGCGCTCACCCGGGTGCCCGCAAGGCAGGCAGCTACCGCCATCCATGGGAGGAACCACCATGCCTGAAGAGGCCAAGACATCCGCATCGTTCGACCCCGCTGGTATCGTCGAGAAGGCGTTCCTGCTCGGCCTGGGCGTGCTCCAAGTGACTCGCGAGAAGACGACGGAACTCGCGAATGACCTCATCGAGAAAGGCCGCGTGTCACAAAGCGACGCCAAGCAGGTCGCCGACAAGATCGGTGCGATGGCCAGAGAGTCACAGGAGAACATGCGGCAAACCGTCGCCGCAGAGACAGAGAAGGCCATCAAGGCGAGCGGCGGCGTTACACGCAAGGACCTCGATGAGCTTCAGGCCCAGATTGCCGAACTCAAGAAGCTCCTCGCTTCTGAAGCCGGACAGGCCGAGGCCAAGAACACCAGCTCCACCGACAAGTAGCCGTGCCAGCGCACAAGCATCTCCAACGGTATCGCCAGATCGTCGGAGTGCTCGTTGAAGAGGGACTCGGGAATCTGCTCGACACAACTGGCCTGAGTCGATTCCGACCTCTGACAACACGAAGGCGACACTCGGCTGGCCGCGAGGCCCCAGAGAGCCTCGGCGTTCGATTGCGACACACTCTCGAACGGCTAGGCCCAACATTCGTCAAGCTCGGCCAGGTAGCCTCCACGCGTCCTGACATCATCCCTGATGACATCATCGTGGAGCTGCGCAAACTCCAAGACGACGTTGCGGCGTTTGACGACGAGGAAGCCTACCGGGCAATCGAGAACGAACTCGGGGCGCCTATTTCGGAGCTCTTTCGTGAGTTCGAGCGCACGCCGATTGCATCGGCCTCCCTTGGCCAGGTGTATGGCGCGATATTGCACGACGGCTCGGCGGTCTGTGTCAAGGTGCAGCGACCAAACGTCGCACAGAGTGTCGATGTCGATCTGGACATCCTGCGCACGCAAGCTCGCTTCGTCTCGCAGCATTCGGAATGGGCCGATCGCTACGACATCGTGGGGATCACCAACGAGTTCGCCGCTGCCGTACGCGGAGAACTCGACTACCTAGCCGAAGGAGCAAATTGCGAACGGCTCGCAACCACCTTCGCCGACGATACCAGCGTGAAGTTTCCGAAAGTGTACTGGGAGCTAACCACGACGCGTGTGCTCACAACGGAGCGCCTCTTCGGAACCCCCCTCAACAGACCTTCCCAGCTCGCCGAGGAAGGCCACGACACTTCTGTGCTGGCGCAGCGTGGCATCTACTGCTATCTGGAGCAGATCTTTTCGCAGGGGTTCTACCACGCTGATCCGCATCCTGGAAACCTATTCGCGCTGCAAGACGACCGTGTCGGCTTCACCGACTTCGGACGTTGCGGCAGCGTTTCTCGGATCGGCAGAGAACAGCTCACTGACCTATTCATGGCGGTCATTGAGGACGACGCCGCACTTGCTGTCGATGCGCTGCTCGACGCCGCCGGCAATCCCAGCGACGCGAACGCCACCGACCTCGAGCGGGACGTTTCGCGGTTGATCACGAAGTACTACAACCGCCCACTGGGACAGATCAGAATCGGTGAGCTAGTCGCCGAGGTACTCGATCTAGTTCGTAACCACCACCTGCTGCTTTCGAGCGAACTCGCGCTCCTGCTCACCACTCTCGGTGTGCTTGAGGGGCTGGGGAGACAACTCGACCCGACGTTCGATTTCGTGGCCGTGACAGCGCCCTTCGCGCGCAAGATCACGTCCGAGCGGATGTCTCCTCATTCGCTCTCGCGCGGCTTCACCCAGTCGGCACGGCGGTTGATTCGGCTCGGCCAGGAGGTTCCCGAGTCTCTGGCACGCCTCCTACGTCGCGGAAGCCAAGGGGAGTTTCGCATCGCCGTTCACCCCGTCGGTCTGGATCCCTTGCTCAGACGAGTCGAGGAAGCCGCAAACCGGCTCGCCTTCGCGCTGGTCGTCGCGTCGTTCGTAGTCGGATTGTCCACGCTGCTGGCCAAGGGCCCACTTCCAGTGTGGTTCGTGTGGGTCGCACGCACTGTACTGCTCGGCGCGCTGTTCGTCGGCAGTTGGTACTTTGTGTCGATTCTCCGAGCGCACTATCGTCACAGATAGTCTGCGCGCCCTCACACCTCGCACGCCTCGAGCGCACACGCACACGCGCGGCCCCCGAGAGGGACCGCGCGCTCGTTTCGTGAGTCAAGAAACCGCGCCTATGCAGGCGGTTGCGGAGGCTGGGGCGGTTGCGAACCGGCTTCCCCCGTCTCCGGTGGAGCTGCGGGCGGAGCTGGCTGCGCAGCTGGCGCAGCGGGCGCCTGCGGTGGCGGCGGTGCGGCAGGTGCGGACAGCGGAGGCGCCGCTGGCGGAGCCGGAGGCGCTGGTGCTGCGGGTGGCGCAGGTTGCACCGGTGGCTGTGGTGCTGCGGGTGGCGCAGGTTGCACCGGTGGCTGTGGTGCAGCGGGTGGAGCGGTCGGTGGCTGAGGTTGCGCAGGAGCCTGGTAGCCGCCGGGAGCCGGTTGCGTAGGCTGCGCGGGGGGCGGGTATCCGCCGGGGGCTGGCGCGCCCGGCTGGGGTGGCGGCGCCGTGTACCCACCCGGAACTGGTGACTGATAGCCGCCTGCCGGTGGCGCCGTTTGCTTGTTGACCGCGCCGACGATCGACGTCAGAAACGCTGGCGTCGGGGACCCCTGCTTGCCGAAGGCGACCTTCACTTCATCCGTGTACAGGTAGTACAGAACAACGCCCGCGATCGCAATCCCAACAACCGAGCCAAACAAGCCTGAGCCGCGCGACGTGAAGATGTTGATGACGTCGGAGGCTGCCGACACGTAGCACCACACCACACCAAGCGTCCATGCCCACGGCTTGAGTTGCAGCGCACCAACGCCAAACACGATGCCCCATGCGCCGAGCAACCCAAGCCAGATCGAGAAGACCAACGCGATGATGGCGGCCACGGCGAACCCCGCACCTGCCCCGTACGCCCCTCCGAGGGCTGCGCCGGTGAAGGCGAGCGCCCCCATCAGCGCGATCACAGCGAAGATGAGAGCAATGAGCGCGAAAGCGCCACCAGCTATGGCAACCCACGCGAGAATCGTGACGCCGACCGGTCTGTTCATGCCACACCCCTTCCGAGATGGCTAGAGAACCTCGTACGGTCGATCGGGCGAGACGGTCCCGCCTTGAAGCGACTATTCCCCCTCGAGACGCTTCGTCTACGAACGCGCGAGCGGACTGCGCATATCGAGCGCCAGGTCGCGCTCGAGAGCGGCAGCGGCGCGATACACGGTGCTCTCGGCAAAGTAGTCGCCGATGATCTGCAGCCCGATCGGCATGCCGCCTTCGCCAGAACCACAGGGCACGCTGATAGCGCAGTTTCCCGCCAGATTGACTGGGATCGTGTAGATGTCGGCGAGGTACATCGTGAGCGGATCGCTCTTCTCGCCGAACTTCCACGCGACCTGCGGCGATGTCGGCGTGAGCAGCACGTCGAAGCGCTCAAACGCCGCCGAGAACTCGCGTGCGATGAGCGTGCGGGCCTTCTGTGCCTGCCCGTAGTAGGCGTCGTAGTAGCCCGCCGAGAGCGCGTACGTGCCGAGCATGATGCGGCGCTTCGCCTCGGGCCCGAAGCCCTGCGCACGCGTCTTCGTGTACAGCTCGATCGTGTCCTTTGCGTCATCGGCACGCAGGCCGTAGCGAATGCCGTCGAAGCGCGCGAGGTTCGACGACGCCTCGGCGGGTCCGATGATGTAGTACGCCGAGAGCCCGTGCTGGCTTGTCGGCAGGTCGACCTCGCCCACGCTCGCGCCGAGCGCCTCGAAGCGCTTGGCAGCCGAGAGCACGGCGTCGCGAACCTCGGGCGTGACGCCTTCCATCGCCAGCAGGTCGGCGACGATACCGACGCGCAAGCCGGCGGCGTCGGCGTTTCGCGCGGCGGCCACGAAGTCCTCGGCGGGGCGATCGGCGCTGGTGGCATCGAAAGCGTCCTTGCCGCTGATCGCCTCAAGGACGCGGGCGTTGTCCTCGACGCTGCGAGCGAACGGCCCGATCTGGTCGAGGCTCGAAGCGAACGCCACGCACCCGTAGCGACTCACGCGGCCGTACGTCGGCTTGAGGGCGACGGTGCCGGTGAGCGACCCCGGTTGCCGAATCGAGCCGCCAGTGTCGCTGCCAAGCGTCACCGTCGCGAGCCCGGCCGCGACTGCCGCTGCGCTCCCCGCGCTCGAACCGCCCGGAACGCGCTCGAGGTCCCACGGATTTCGCGCCGAGCCCCACGCACTGCTCTCGCCGGAGCTGCCGAAGGCGAACTCATCCATGTTCAACTTGCCGAGCGGCACGACTCCGGCTTCGATCAGCCGAGCAACCGCCGTGCAGTCGTACGGGCTCTCGTAGTTCTCGAGGATGCGGCTCGAACACGTGGTTCGCGTGCCGATCAGGTTCATGTTGTCCTTGAACGCCGCAGGCACGCCCGCAAGCGGCGGCAGCTCAGCCTCGCCCGCTCCCCCGCGCACGAGCGCGTCGATCTTCTCGGCGGCGGCGTAGGCGAGATCTGGCGTGACCTGGTTGAACGCATGCACGTCGCCGTCGAGCGCGTCGATTCGCGCCAGCGCGGCGTCGGCGACCTCAACGGCGCTGAAGTCGCCGGCTGCAATGCCCGTGCGGATCTGCTCGGCGGAAAGCGTCGCCACGTCGATCGGGTTGCTCACGCCTCGTCACCTCCGCCGACGATCTGCGGGATCACGAACGCGCCGTCTTCGGCTTGCGGAGCATTGGCGATCGCCGCGTCCTGCGAAAGCGGCGAAACCACCACGTCGTCGCGAGTCACGTTGGTGACCGCGGTCGCGTGCGCCATCGGCGGAACGGACGCGAGATCAAGGCGCTGGATCTCGTCGATGTGGCCGAGAATCGAGTTCAGGTCATCGCGCATCGCTTCGACTTCGGCGTCGGTCAGCGCGAGGCGCGCGAGCATCGCAACGTGACGGACGTCGTGCTCGGAGAGGGGCATGCGAAGTCCTTTCGTGCGGGGCCAAGCCGCGCGAGGAGCGCGAGGACCAGAGGGACGCGAACATCATACCCGAG
>CAZIPN010000030.1:0-21490 GCA_964541225.1 uncultured Eubacteriales bacterium | reverse complement strand
CGCGGCTGCGCATCGAGGAATTCTCCACGTCGCATTCACTCGCCGAGGTTCTCACAAAGACGCTGGACGAGGTGGAGGCGCTTACGGGAAGCACAATCGGGTTCTACCACTTCCTTGAGCCGGACCAGCGCACGCTCTCTCTTCAGGCCTGGTCAACCAACACGATCGAAAACATGTGCACTGCCGAGGGCGCCGGAAGCCACTATCCAATCGATGAGGCCGGTGTGTGGGTGGACGGCGTGCGCGAGCGGCGCACTGTGATCCACAACGATTACGCGGCTCTTCCAAATCGGAAGGGCATGCCGGAAGGTCACGCGCCCGTTGTGCGCGAAGTCGTTACGCCGGTCTTTCGCGGTGAGAACATCGTGGCCATTCTCGGCGTGGGCAACAAGCCTACTGACTACGAGGATGTCGACGGGAACACAATCTCGACGCTCGCCGATATGGCGTGGGACATCGCCGAGCGCAAGATCGCCGAGCAGGCTCTGCGCGCTTCCGAGCGCAAACTTGCGTTGCATCTGCGTCAGACCCTGCTCGCGGTCATTGAGTTCGACACGGACTTCAGGATCAGGGAGTGGAACCCGGCTGCCGAGGCGACCTTCGGCTACAGTCGGGAAGAGGCCATTGGTCAGCGCGCGCCCGATCTGATCGTGCCCGAGGCAGCTCGGCCGGGAGTCGATGCCGTCTTTGAGGAACTCCTCGAACGCGAAGGCGGTGAGTTCAACACCAACGAGAATCTGACCAAAGACGGGCGAACCATCACGTGCGAGTGGGTCAACACGCTGCTTTGCGACGACAGCGGCGCCGTCGTGGGCATCATGGCGCTCGCTCGAGATATCACTGAGCGCCTGCATGCTATGGAGTACCGCGTAGCCAAACAAGCAGCCGAAGCGGCCAACGTGGCCAAGTCGGCTTTTCTCGCGAACATGTCGCATGAGATCCGCACGCCGATGAACGCGATCCTTGGATTCTCGCAGCTCATGAGGCACGACAAGGGTCTTTCTGAGCGCCAGCGCCAGCAACTCGACATTATCAACAGCAGTGGCGAGCACTTGCTCGCCCTCATCAATGACGTGCTTGAGATGTCGAAGATTGAAGCTGGCAGAATCTCGGCCAATCTGGCCGCCTTTGATCTGCACGGTCTCATCGAAGAGATGGAGTCGCTCTTTGGCATGCGGGCGCAGGCCAAGGGCCTGGAATTGCAGGTCATTCGTTCGCAGGACGTGCCACGCTTCGTTGTCACCGACGAGAACAAGCTCAGACAGGTCTTCGTGAACCTTCTCGGCAACGCCATCAAGTTCACGAGTAAGGGAAGCGTGCAGCTGCGGGTTGACTGTGAGCGCGACGGGCAGGGCAAGCTGCGCCTGACTGCCGAGGTTCAAGACACCGGGGAAGGGATCGTGCCCGAGGACATGGGCAGACTCTTCGAGTACTTCGAGCAGGCAGAAGTGTCCCGAGAAGGGGAGACCGGCACCGGGCTCGGACTTGCTATCAGCCGGGAGTTCGTACGTCTGCTCGGGGGCGAGATCACGGCAGAGAGTGAAGTTGGCGTCGGAAGCACCTTCAGGTTCGATATTCTCCTCGAACCTGCTGAGGCCGAGGCGGTGCCGAGTGCCCCCGAGGAAAGCCGCATCGTGGGGCTCGAACCCGGTCAGCCCAACTATCGGGTTCTCGTTGCTGACGACGATCCGGACAATCGTGAGCTGCTCGTGCAGATCATGCGGCGCGTTGGGTTCTCGGTACATTCGGTTCTCAACGGGCAGGAGGCAGTGGCCGAGTTCGAGGAGTGGCACCCGCAGCTCATCCTGATGGACATGCGCATGCCAGTCATGGACGGCTACGAAGCAACTCGTCGTATTCGGTCAAGTGCGGGAGGCTCTGAGGTCGCCATCGCTGGGGTGACCGCCAGTGCATTTGCCGAGATGCGCCAGGGTGTCTTCGACGCCGGCGTGGACGAGTTCGTGCTCAAGCCGTTCAATGAAGGCGAGTTGCTGGAGAAGGCAGGCAAGCTTCTCGGCGCGCGCTACGCGTACGAGGAGCCAGAAGAGTTCGAACGCAAATCCGCCGAGGTTCTAGATTCTGAAGCACTTGCAGCGCTCCCGACAGATCTGCTCTCCCGAATCAGGGAGGCGGTCACCGCGCTGGATTTCGACGTGGCGCTTGGGCTGGCCGACGAGGCCGCCGGTCACGATGCGCGCGTCGGGGCGGCTTTGCGCGCGCTTGCTGAGCGCTACGATTCCGATGCCATTTTAGAAGCGCTTCCGGGCGGTGAAGATCAGTGATCGATCAAGCCTACGCTGTTGTGGCGGACGATGTTCGGGTGATACCGGCAGACATCTTGATCGTGGACGACAACACCTCAAACCTGCAGGTTCTGTCGGACATGCTCGTCAGCCAGGGGTTCCACGTACGCCAAGCTCGGTCGGGTCCGGCGGCTCTGAGGGCAGCCGAGAGCAAGTCCCCCGACTTGGTCCTCCTCGACATCATGATGCCGGAGATGGATGGCTACGAAGTATGCCGCCAGTTCAAGGCGGACGAGCGCCTCAAGGACATTCCGGTCATCTTTCTTAGCGCGCTCAGCGAGACTGAGGACAAGATCAGGGCGTTTCGGGCGGGAGGCGCTGACTACGTGCCCAAACCGTTCCAGTTCGACGAGGTCAAAGCGCGCGTCGAGACGCACCTTGGACTCAGGCATCTGCAGATCGAACTCGAGCGCTACAACCGAGAGCTTGAGACTCGCGTGCAGGAGCAGGTCAAGGAAATCGCCGATTCGCAGATGGCCACGATCTTCGCGCTGGCCAAGCTCGCCGAGTCTCGCGATGACGAGACGGGTCGGCATCTCGAGCACGTGCAGGAACTGTGCAGGCTGCTCGCGGCTGAATTGCGCCAGCAACACAAGTTTGGCGACATTCTCGATGACGCCTACGTCGACAACGTGGCCCACGCCGCTCCGCTGCACGACATCGGGAAGGTTGCCATTCCCGACCGCATCCTGCTCAAGCCTGGAACCCTCACCGACGAGGAGTTCGAGGTCATGAAGACGCACACCACTCTCGGAGCTCGCACGCTCGAGGAGGTGCGCAAGAACTACACGCACAACGCATTCATCAACATGGGCGTTGAGATCGCGCGCTCGCATCACGAGCGATGGGACGGGAAGGGATATCCCGATGGCCTCGCCGGAACCGATATCCCGCTTGGCGCGCGAATCATGACCGTCGTAGACGTCTACGATGCCGCCAGATCCAAGCGGGTCTACAAAGAGGGGCGGAGCCACGAAGAGGTATGTGGATTCATCACCATTGAGTCTGGTCGGCAGTTCGATCCAGACGTCGTGATGGCGTTTCAGAAGCTGGAGCCGCGATTCAAGAAGGTGTGGGAGTCGCTTGCCGAGTAGACCGCGAGCTTTGGTCGTCGTGCTGCGGGCCCGGTGGTTCAGATGGTCTCGAGAGACACGTCGGCCGAGTCTCAACGGTGAGTTGACCGGCCTACTCCTCCCAGACCACGCCAGCCGCGTTGAGGAAGGCGTGTGCGAGCGAGGAGACTGTCTCGGCGGCGGCGTCGGGCAAGTCGATGTGGAGCACGCGCCTGTCGGCAGCCACAAGCGTGGCGATGTCGCCTTCGGCCTGTGCGCGGAATAGTGTTCGCAAGTCCCACGGACGCTCGGGCACGGGGGTATCGGCGGTGTCGCGCGTTGTCACGACGACGAAGACGCCGGTGTTCGGCCCGCCCTTATGCAGCTGGCCCGTGGAATGGAGGTAGCGGGGACCGAGCTCAAGCGTCACGGCGGCTCCCGTCGCAGCAGAAACGCGCGGGGTCACGGCTCTGAGTGGTTCGATCAGCCCATCGATATCGGGCAGATACGCGAGCACGCCGAGGTAGTCGCCGGGGCGCAATGCCGCAAGGGCATGGCCCAGCGCTGCGGCAATGGAAGGCTCGGCGTGACCGGGATCGGGAAGCGAGCCGGCGTAGGTGATGGCCGATCCATCTGCGGTGCTCGCGGTGGACTCGGGACCTGAGAGCGTACCTCGGAGCACGGCGTTCGTGGCGTCTTTGGCCGCCTGCACATTGGGCTGGCCGAAGGGGTTCACGCCCAGAAGCGGGCCGAGCAACGCCACGGCGTGCTCCCACAGCGAGAACTGCGCGCCGATGTCGAAGAGGTCGCGCAGGACGAGCTCCGTGACGGGGGAGGCCTCTCGGAGTTTGGGCACCCACTCGGCAAGCCTCTGGTCGGGCTCAAGGCGAAGCACGGCGACTGCGCGGTCGGCCCCGTATCCGAGTGGGTAGTCGTCCGAGAGCTCGGGCACCGGCACGACGCCAGTACCCGACTTGCCGAGCGACTCGGCCACGAGCTGCTCGACCCAGAGCCCGAAGCTGCGCAACTCAGGTGAGGTGACGAGGGTGAGCTTGTCGCGCCCGTCGTCGCGCGCGTCGGCGATAAACGCGGCCAGCAACGCTGCCGGGTTCTCGTCGGCAGGCAGATCACATGCGGCCTCCATGTTCGCGGCGCGACGCATCAGTTCCGTTGCGTCGATGCCGAGGAGTTCGGCCGGAACAAGCCCAAATGGCGTGAGCGCCGAGAATCGCCCGCCGACGTTTTCCGGCGTGGACACCAGCGCTCGGAAGCCGCCGCTCGCTGCGACAGCCTCAAGCGGGGAGCCCGGATCGGTCAGTGCGACGAATCGGCGGCCGCCTTCCTCGTGGCCGAGCGTCTTGTCGGCATTGTCGCGAAAGATCGCGTAGAGCGTATTTGGCTCGATCGTGCCGCCGGACTTGCTCGACACCAAGTAGATGGTCGTCGCAGGATCGATCGAAGAGATAGCGTCATTGATTGTGCGTGGGCAGGTCGTGTCGAGCACGTGCAGGCGCACGTCGCGGTTGGCCCCGAGCACGTCGCCGAGCACGAGGGCGGCCAGCGAGCTGCCACCCATTCCGAGCAGCACAACGTCAGTGAGTGCGCTACTGCTGATGTCGCGGGCAAGCTGCCGAATCTGCTCGATGACTTCCTCAGAGGTGCGGGCCAGTCGCGTCCAGCCGAGGTTCTTGTTCGCCAGGGCGATGTCCTCAGTCGACTCGCCGAAAAGGGTCGCATCGTGCGCTCGAAGCCGAGCCACGGCATCGAGGTCGTTGAGACGGTCAAGCGCCTTCATGGAGGTCCCTTCAACTCGGCTGCACTTCCAGCAGGAATCTATCAGCTCTTACCCGTCCGCGCTTGCGCCCCGCTCTTCGCCATGGAGTGTAGCCCAAGAGCCGATGTGGCACTGTCGAGGATCGGCGCACACCTTCTGCTCGGGTGGGCGGTATCGCCGACGTGATGACCAGCCACGTACGGGGACGGTCGGTGAATGTGAGGCATGGCGGGTGTAGGCTATGCACGATAGGGGGCGTGAGCATGATTCAGGCAGTCGTGTTCGACCTCGATGGGCTGATCGTCGACACCGAGCGGACCTCTTTGCAGGCGTGGGAGGAACTCTATCGCGAGGCTGGGCTCACGGTGCCCCTTGAGCAGTGGAGGACGGCGATCGGCACGTGGGGAGGCTCCTTCGATCCCGTGACCGATCTTGCCGAGAAACTCGGGCGCCCGCTGTCTGCCGACGAACTGCAAGATCGCAGAGAGCGCGAGTGGGAACTCGCATCACAGCTGCCGGTCATGCCGGGCGTGATGGAGCACTTGGATGCGGCCGACGCATGGGGAGTGTTGACCGCAGTTGTGTCGAGTTCATCTCGGCAGTGGGTGCGTGGTCATCTGGACAGGCTCGGCCTCGCGAACCGGTTTGAATGCGTGTGCACGCGGGAGGACGTGTTGAGTGTGAAGCCCGATCCGAGCCTGTACTACCGGGCGCTTCTGAGCCTGGGAGTGGATGGCTGTGAGGCGGTGGCCTACGAGGACTGCTCTAACGGCCTGATCGCGGCGAAGTCGGCCGGGATGCATTGCGTTGTAGTGCCGGGACAACTGACGTCGTCGGCTGACTACAGTCAGGCCGATGCCGTCCTTGAGTCGCTTGCCGATGTGGACCCGCGCGCGCTCTGGGATTTCATCGACGCCGAGTACGCGTAGTTGGACCCTGCGGATCCCGCCTGCAGCTCGCGTCTAGCAGATCCTCGGCAGTTGTTCACCGACGAGCATGTCCATGATCCGCGTGGCGCCAAAGCTTGTGTTGACGTACACCTTGCCCGGGTGCTCCTCGGCAGCTTCGCCGATGATCGCGGCGTCCTCGCCGTACGGAGACGTCTTCATCGCGGCGAGTGCGGCTTGAGCCTCGTCGGCGGGCACGACTGCTACCATCTTGCCTTCGTTGGCTACCTGGTAGACGTCGTAGCCGAGCATCTCGCTCGCGCCCTGCACCTGGGACTTCACGGGGACCTGGGTCTCATCGACTGTGATCGACACGCCGGATGCCTGGGCAAGTTCGTTTAAGGTGGAGGCCAATCCGCCGCGAGTTGGGTCGCGGAAGCAGCGCGCGCTGGGCGCTGCCGCAAGCACGTTGGCAATGAGCCTGTTGAGCGGAGCGGCGTCGCTTTCGATGCTCGTCTCGAACTCGAGTCCCTCACGTGTGGAGATGACCGCGATGCCATGATCGCCCAGCGTTCCCGAGAGCAGCACCGTGTCGCCGGGCTTCACGTAGGAGCCGGACAAGTCCACGCCCTGGGCAAGCGCACCGATTCCGGCGGTGTTGATGAAGACGCCGTCGCCGTGGCCTTTCTCGACGACCTTGGTATCGCCGGTCACGATATGCACACCCGCCTCATGGGCGGCGTCGCGCATCGACTCGAGGATGCGCCGCAAGTCGGCGACGGGGAAGCCCTCCTCCAGAACGAAACCTGTCGAGATGTAGAGGGGCGTGGCGCCGCTGGTGGCCACGTCGTTGACGGTGCCACAGATCGCGAGCCTGCCGATATCTCCGCCGGGGAAGAAGATCGGGTTGACAGTGTAGGTGTCGGTTGACATCGCCACCCGGTCGCTTGGAAACGGCAGCGAGGCCGCATCGTCGAGCCGCTTGAGAGCATCCTCGTCAAACTCACGCACGAAGACGTCTTCGATCAGTTCTTGCATCATCGTGCCGCCCGAGCCATGGGCGAGCAGGATTCGGTCAGCGCGCATTGCTGCTCCTCGCAAGTTGTGTCTTGGGCGCCCGCCGCCATCGGCCACGCCCTTCGTTGCACTCGGCGGTCAGTCCTCCCGACCATAGTCGGTGAAGCGATAGTACGCCGCGCATGACCCTTCTGACGACACCATGCACGGGCCGACCGGATGTTCGGGGGTGCAGCCCTTGCCAAAGAGCCTGCACTGGTAGGGAAGTGTGATGCCGCGCAGCACCTCACCGCATTGACAGCCCTTGATCTCGCGGGGCGGCGGGGGCGTCACCGGAATGCGCTTCACGGCGTCGTAGTGGCTGTACTCTTCGCGGATGCCGAGTCCGGTTCCCGGGATCACTCCGATGCCGCGCCACTCCGCGTCCACCGGTTCGAAGACCTCCTCGACGAGCGCCTTTGCCGTTGGGTTGCCCTCGGGCATGACGCCGCGGTTGTAGGCGATTTCGATCTGTGCGCGGTTCTCGGCAAGCTGCTTGAGCAGCATGTAGACGCCTTGGAGCACGTCGACAGGCTCAAAGCCCGTGATCACGCCAGGGATGTGCAGCTCCTCGGCAAGGAATCGGTAAGGCTCGACGCCGATGATGGTCGAGACGTGCCCTGGGAGGATGAAGGCGTTGATCTTGACTTCGGGATCGTTGGCAAGCGCGCCGAGAGCTGCAGGCACGGTCTTGTGTGCCGAGAAGACGCTGAAGTTCTCGATTGCTTGCTCTTGCGCGCGGCGAATCGCGGCGGCGATGAGCGGGACGGTGGTTTCGAATCCGACGCCGATGAAGACGACCTGGGCGTCGGGTTGCCTCTCGGCAAGGGCGAGAGCGTCGAGCGGCGAGTAGACGATGCGGACGTCGTGACCTTCAGCCTTCTCCTTCGAGAGCGAGCTGTAGCTGCCGGGCACTTTCATCATGTCGCCAAACGTGGTGACGATGACGCCGGGCTGCTTGGCAAGTTCGATGGCCGTATCGATGTCTTGGTTCGCGGTGACGCATACAGGACAGCCCGGGCCCGAAAGCAGGGTGACATTTTCGGGCATCACGGCGCGCAGGCCGTTCTTTGCGATCGCGACGGTGTGGGTGCCGCACACCTCCATGAGCTTGACTGGCCCAGTCTCGGCGGCGGTAGCGGCGATCGCGTCAATCAGACCCCGCGCGATCGCGGGGTCACGAAACCCGCTCAGATCCATGGGCGTCTAGACCTCCTCGAAGGTGACGCCCTCGTCGGCGGAGAACTCCGGAATCGACTTGAGGATCTCGAGCGTCTCGTTCGCGTACGCCTCGTCGATCACTTGAAGAGCGAAGCCTGCGTGCACGAGAACGAAGTCCCGTTCAGCGGCTTCTGGAACGAGGTCGAGCGATACTTTGCGGGCGACGCCCATGATGTCGACGGAGGCCATGCGGCCATCATCGATACTCACGATGCGTGCCGGGATTGCGAGACACATGCGCCGTGAACCCTCCTCTCGCGGCTGAAGTGCTGGCGTTGTCAAATACTCTGCCGCCGAGCCCATGCGATCACGGCTTGGCCGAACGAAACAGCACCATCATTCACCGGCAACTTCACGTGTGTGAGGGGGGTGAGGCCGATCGCCGCAAGTCCGCGGATGCTATGCCCGAGAACGATGCGATTCATGAACACACCTCCCGCCAGCGCCACGCGATCGATTCCCGTGCGATGCGACGCTGCCGTGCAAACATCGACTATACACCGCATAATGCTGCGGTGAAAGCGCATTGAGATGGCTGATACCGGCACACCATGCTCGATGTCATCAAGAATCGCGGAGAAGACCGCAGCAGAATCCAAGATCAGCGGCCCGTCTTCTGGCGAGGACTCTGTCAATGCGAATTCATAGGATCCCGATTCGTCCAAGTCCGCGGCCGCTTCTAGCAGGATCGCTGCCTCGCCTTCGTAGCGTGCGTTGTCGGCGATTCCGACCAGAGCGGCAACGGAGTCGAACAAGCGGCCCATCGAACTCGTGAGTGGCGTGTTGACGTTGCGCTCGATCATCCGCAGCAGGGTTGCTTCTTCGCCGCTCGCCAGGCGCGAACGCAGCGGCTGCGCCCCTGGATGGCCGAGCAACCCGAGCGCCGCGAGAGCACCAACGGCCATGCGCGCCGGTCGCTTGATCGCCGCGCCACCACCGGGCATCGGCAAGTAGCCGAGGTGTGCGAAGCGCGCGTAGCCGGTCCAGTCGGCGAGCAAGATCTCGCCGCCCCAGATGTGGCCGTCTTCGCCATAGCCGGTCCCATCGAACGCCACGCCGATGACGCGGTCAGCAACGCCGTGCTCGGCGGTCACGCTCGCGATGTGCGCGTGGTGGTGCTGCACGCCGACCGTGGGCTGGGGCTGTTCGAGCGCCCACTTCGTGGAGAGGTACTCGGGATGCAGGTCGTAGGCGACGATCTCGGGTGTGATCCGGAAGAGCTTCTCGTAGAGGCCGAGCGTTTCTTCGAAGCTTGCGAGTGTCTCGGCGTTTTCCATGTCGCCGATATGTTGACTCACGAATGCATGGGTTCCTGTGAGCAGCGTGAAGGTGTTCTTCTGCTCGGGTCCAGCTGCAAGGATGTCGGTGTCGGTCTCGAAGGGGAGCTTGAGCGGGAAGGGCGCGTAGCCGCGGCTGCGCCGCACGAGTTCGATCTGACCGTCGACGACGCGCACCACCGAGTCGTCGTAGCGTGACAGGATCGCGCGGTCGTGCAGCAAGAACGCGTCGGCGATGCTGCCGAGCCGTTCGAGCGCCTCGGCGTTGTCGGTGGCGATGGGTTCGTCGGAGAGGTTGCCGCTCGTCATCACAAGCGGACGGTCGCCAACCTCGGCAAGCAGCAGGTGGTGCAGCGGCGTGTACGGCAGCATCACGCCGATCTCGGCGAGGCCATCGGCGACACCGGGGGCGAGCGCGCTCTCATCTAGTGGGATCGCGAGTTTCCTCAAGAGCACGACCGGGCGGATGGTGCCGGTGAGCAGCGTTTCTTCCTCCGCATCGACGTGCGCGAACGCGCGCGCTGCCTCGACGTCGCGCACCATCACCGCGAGCGGCTTGCCCCAGCGGTGCTTGCGCTCGCGCAGCGCGGCCACGGCCACGGCGTTGGTGGCGTCGCATGCGAGATGGAAGCCACCGAGCCCCTTGATCGCCAGTATCCGCCCATCGAGCAGGAGTTTCGCCGCCGCCGAGATGATCGCGTCCGAACGCCCAGCTTCAGTGTCGCGATCGCGGTGGACGCGCGGAGCTCTCGTTCGTTCGGCCGACCACAGCCAGTCCTCGGGCATGTCCAGCGTCCGCGCCTGGGTGCGATCCACGTCCCTCGAAGCTGCGGACGCCGGCATCAGGTACAGCCGGGGGCCGCACACGAAGCACGCATCCGGCTGGGCGTGGAAGCGGCGGTCGGCGGGATCGGCGTACTCCTCGGCGCACTCGGCACACATCTCAAAGTCGCGCATCGACGTCATCGGCCGGTCGTAGGGCACATCGTCGATGATCGTGAAGCGCGGCCCGCAATTCGTGCAGTTGATGAAGGGGTAGCGGTATCGGCGATCGCCCGGCGAGAACAACTCGGCGAGGCATTCCGGGCACGTCGCGATGTCGGGCGAGATGAGCGTCATCGCGCCTTCCTCGGCGCGCGACGTGCGGATCTCAAACGACGCGAAACCCTCAGGATCGACCGGCTCGGCCACGACGGATTCGATGACTGCCATCGGGGGTGCGAGATCGCGGAGTGCCGAGGGGAACGCATCGACTTCGGCCTCGGCGCCCTCCACAACGATGTAGACACCGTCGCTCGCGTTGAGCACCCAGCCGGTCAGACCGCGTTCGATCGCGAGGTTGTGCACGAAGGGGCGGAATCCCACACCTTGGACGATGCCCGTGACGTGCAGCGACAGTGCCTTCACGGACTCTGGTCGCCCGCTCTGCGGTGCCGAACCCCCGCCACGAACCGGTTGTTAATGTAGGCGAAGAGCCGATACGCCTCATCGAGCAGATCCAGCGCCTCTTTGGCACTGGACGCGCCGAGGGCCTCCCGCGTGCCTTCAAACGCCGCGTCGTGGATGAACGCGTTTCGCTCGGCACGCAGACTTCGCCATCGTCGAGGGAAGTCGGGCAGGTCGGCGTGGGCGGCGGCGTCTTCAAACTGCACGCCGGTGAGTGTAGGGAAGAGCTTGCCGATGCGCTGTCCTGCCGAGCGTAGCGTGTCGAGCACGGCAGCGCGCAAGCGCACACTCGCGCCCTCGGCAGCCATGATGCGCGCCAGCATGTCTTCCATAAGCGACTCGAGGAACGTGGCCACCAGGATGACGACGACCTCGGATTCGCCGTCGGCGTCATAGCGGCGGATGCGTTCGTCGACCCGCCGAAGTCGATCGGGCGGGAAGATGCGCCGAGGGCCGAGGGCCGAGCCGCACGCAGGGCAGTGCTTCTTCACATCGGCGAACACGGGGTCAGGCGACAGATAGCCGCACGTCGTGCATTCCCAGTAGACGGGGCCGTCGTGGTTTGGCTCGGCAGCGCTCGGCTGCGGGTGTCTGCGGTCATGTCGGTTTGCCGAGGACATGACCGGATTGTACCGCTCGGCTGGGCGTATGCGACGAGACGCGTCGATTCGATCGCGTGCGAGCGCGTGTCGGATGGCGCCTACTCGCTCTGGTGTGAGTGCCCGTGCGCGTGCGGGTGTTGATGGGCGCGTCCCGCGTGCCGGTGCGCGTGCTCGTGGATGAGGTTCACTTCGAGCAACAGATCACGCTGGTCGAGCACTTCGTCCGGCGTCCCATCAGCGCAGATGCGGTGTTCTTCGGAGAGCACCACCATGCGGTCGGCGAACTCGGCGGCGCTGCCGAGGTCGTGCGTTGCGATGATGACGGTGCGCCCGTGGCGTTTCATGTCCGAGATCACCTCGAGCAACCACACTTGGCTGCGCGGGTCGAGTGCGCTGGTGGGCTCGTCCATCAGCAGCACGTCCGGTCGCATCGCAAGTACAGCGCCGATTGCCACGCGCTGTTTCTCGCCACCAGATAGCGTGTAGGGCGCGCGATCGAGCAGCTTCTCGAGTCGAAGTCCGCGCGCGACTTCATCGACGCGCTCGCGAACCGCATCCTCGGCAAGCCCTAGCTGCAACGGACCGAACGCGAGCTCGTCGAGCACGTTGGAGCAGAACAGCTGCACGTCGGCATCTTGGAAGACGAAACCGACGCGCGAGCGAAACTCGGCTCGAAACGCCGGCTCTTCGACGGATTCCTCGGTAAGTGCCTTGCCGAAGACCTCGACCGTGCCTGCCGAGGGAAACACAAGTCCGTCGAGAATCTTGAGCAGCGTGGACTTGCCGCTTCCGTTTGCGCCGACGATCGCGACGTGCTCGCCAGACGCGATCTGGAGCGTGACGTCTGCAAGCGACTCAACACCAGGGCGATACGACTGGTGGACCTCGGCAAGGCGGAATGCGGGCACCGGGACTGCGCCGGGCACCGTTGTCGCGGTCGACGGCTCGGGCGTCTGCGGCTGAGCCGTCGTAGATTGGCCGGCGTCTTGCCTGTTGCCAGAGAGTTCGCTCATTTCGCAATCAGCCTGTCGGCGCCAAGCACCAGCGCGCACCCCGCGACGAGGCCCGCGAGCCACAGCACGTCTCGGCCGCTCATGCGCATGCGGCGAAGTGTCGGCCAGTGGCCGGAGAACCCGCGTGCGAGCATCGCGTCGTAGATCTCGTCGGCTGTCTTTAGCGACTTGCTGGCCACGAACGCCATGCGCCCGACAACCCACTGGCGGTTCTCGGCAGTCGAACCAGTCGCGAGCATTCGGCTCTCACGCGCCAGATGGATGTTTTCGACGGTACGCATCAAGCTCACGATCTGTTGCTGTGTCATGGCGAGTGTGGCCACGATCACGTCGGGCACACGCAGAGCGGTTAGCGCACCGAGCAGGTCGCTCCAACGCATTGTCCAGACGACGAGCATACCGATTCCAGCGCCGGCGACAACTCGCAGAATGAGTCGCGAGGCGACAAGCACACCTGGTGCAGTGATTGAGAGGGCTCCATGGCCCAGAAGCTCGTATCCCGGCGAGATCCACCCGGTGGCGGCAGGCGCGCTCAGCAAGACGGCGAAGAACCCAGCAGTCGTCCAGACTCGACGTGCAAATGACGCCACCGACACGCGAGAGGCACTCGCGAGGACCATCGTCGCAATGATGGTGAGGGCAAGCGTCGGCAGGGTGTGCAAGAAGCTCACGGTGACTGCCATGACGAGCACGGTGGCCAGCCGCACGCGGGGGTCGAGGCTCTGCAATAGCCCGGACGCCCGGGCGTGGTCTTCGTTTTGGAGAAGATCGGCGATGGCACGCCCGACGACGTCGGCGGTACGACGAGCAAGAGAGCGCCGCCTTTGAGGCCGACGCTCTGGGTTCTTGCCGACGTGTGCAAGCGCGGGAATCACGCAGCCGACGGATGGGTCGTGTCCGCGTCGTCGCGTTTGCGGGCGAGCAGCTTCGCGATGCCCCAGGTTGCAGCGATGACGACCGCCGAGCCGATGATTGCGGCGACGAGGTAGCCAGCCAGTGGGTTCTGGATGAATGAGGGCGCGTAGTCAGGAATCGCCGCGCTCCACAATCCACTCAGCTTATCGAGGCCGGCGGGGACCGCCATGTGCAATTCGGACTGGAATTGATCGGTGCCCCACTCGCCCCACGCGGTCCCCTCGGCGAGCGCGCCGATCGGCGTGAGCAGCACGAGGGCCGCGAAAGCCGCCCACACCCAGCGCATGGACTTGGACGCCGGCTTCATCTCGAGGAGTGCGGAGTCTTGCTTGGCGAGTGCCGCAACCACTCCCATCGTGGCGAAAGCCTCCACCCAGCCGAAGAATAGCGCGTGCTCGCTGGCCATCGCGGTCACCGCCACCTTGAGGGGATAGGGTGCGTAGAGAGGTGCTCCCGACGCCGTGTGCGCGATGAGCGGCTGGATGCCGAACTCGACTCCAGCGAGTATCGCCGCAGCCACGATCGCAACGTACGAAGCGATGCCGGATGCCACGACCTTGCGCCCGGTGCTCGCCGTGTCGCCAGCGATCAGCCGGTAGAGGTAGTAGCCAACAAACGGCATCACAACGCCCATGTTGAAGCAGTTGGCTCCAATTGCAGTGATACCGCCGTCACCAAAGAGAAGAGCCTGCGTGATGAGCGCGATAGACACCGAGATGACCGCTGCCCACGGCCCCAGCAGTATCGCTATGAGCGTGGCCCCGACTGCGTGTCCGGTCGATCCGCCCACCACTGGCACGTTGAACATCATGATCACGAACGAGAATGCCGCGCCGAGCGCCATCAGGGGCACTTGCTTGGATCTCAGCGTCTTCTTCACCTTGGCTGCAGCCACACCCCAGATGGGGATGATCGCCGCGTCGAGCGCCATGTACGTTTGAGGTCCGAGATATCCGTCTGGGATGTGCATGACGACGTCCTCCTCTAGAGGTGCTTGCCCGTTGTGGTCGTGACGAGTTTTCCGTGCTTGACGCCCTTCGTGCCGAGGAGGGTGTCCGCGATGGCCTGCACGTCGCTGCCCGCGCCTCGCACCACGATGACCTCAAGACAGTTGTGCGCGTCCAGGTGCACGTGCATCGATGAGACGACCTTGTCGTAGTGAGAATGCTGGACCGAATCGAGCTTCTCAGTGAGATCGTTCGCATGGTGGTCGAAGACCATGGTGATTGTGCCGACGATTTCTTCGCCCGAGTTCTCCCACTCGGCGTCAACAAGGGCGTCTCGCACGAGATCGCGAACGGCCTCCGAACGGTTGGTAGCCGTGCCCCGCCGAGCCACCAGCTCGTCGAAGTGATCGAGCAACTCCTCGTCCATCGCAACCCCAAACCTGACCAGCTTGCTCACAACGCCTCCCGCATGAAGAAGTGGTAGCACGAACCCAGAAAGCGTAACACGCCCGTCTCTCCCGTCAAGGGCGAAACGAGCGTGATCTGGTGAGTGCGCTATGAACCCGAGGGGCTGTGACGCACGCAGCTCCTCGTGGCAGGCGGCTAGATCAGTTCAACCGTCGTGGTGTCTTGAGGTGTGCCCTCGAGATCGTTGATCGCGGCGTCGAGTTTCCCGCGGGCCTCGCCAAGAAGGACGCCCGCTTGGGCAAGTGCGGCGCTCACGTCCGCACGCTTGCCGTGGTCGGCAAGATGATGGAGTTGCTCGAGCCACTGCTGGACAACTGCGATCGCATCGTCAGACTGACCGATCGCGAGCTTGAGCTGTCCAACGTTCACGCCGTGTTCGCACATGGGGGAGCCTCTTTCCTTGCGATCAGTAACACGAGTCTAGAAACAGTAGCACCAACTGGGTATTGGGGCAAAAGATGGCGCTAGAGCTGTGCTCTTCAGTCGAGCCACGTGCCGACCTCTTCGACCAGCCTCTTCTTGGGCATGGCGCCAACGATCTTCTTGGCAACCTGGCCGTTCACGAACACCAGAAGCGTTGGGATCGACAGGATGTCGAATCGCGTCGCGACTTCCGGGTTCTCGTCGACGTTGAGCTTGCCGACGGTGATCCCCGAGTTCTCCTCGGCAAGTTCCTCGAGAACCGGCTCCATCATTCGACACGGTCCGCACCACGGTGCCCAGAAGTCCAAGAAGACTGGCTTCGAGCTTGCCGCAACAGTTGAGTCGAAATTGGCATCAGTTACTTGAGTGAGATCGGCCATTGAAGTTCTCCCTTCGACGCGAGAAGTCAGCTCGCGTGAGTTGCCTTTTCGTCGAGGTAGCGCAGTGCTTCGAATGCTGCCGAGGCACCCTTGGCCGCCGCTGTCACCACTTGCTTGAGTTCGGAGTTGGTCACGTCACCCGCAGCATAGAGCCCCGGAACGTTCGTGTGTCCGTCATGGTCGATCTTGATGTACCCGGTCTGAGTCAAGTCGAGTAGCCCCTGCGCCAATTCACTGACGGGGTGGACTCCGACGAAGATGAACACACCGTCAAGTTCGAGGTACTCCTCAGGTGCGCCGTCGGTGGATGTGAGTCGGATTCCAGCTACCTTGCCGTCGGCACCGACGATCTCCTTCGGTACCCGGGAGAGGTGCTCATCGATCTTGGGATTCGCGCGGCATCTCTCCTGCAAGCACTTGGTCGCACGGTACTCATTGCGACGATGGATGAGGTGGACTTCGGAAGCGAACTTGGTCAGGAATGTCGCCTCTTCGACCGCCGCGTCGCCGCCGCCGATCACCGCCACCCGCTTGCCCTTGTACAGAGGCGCGTCGCATGTCGCGCACCACGACACACCTCGACCGGTGAACTCTGCTTCTCCGGGTATGTTGAGCTTGCGAGGCACCGCGCCGGTCGCCAAGATCACGGCTTCGGCCTCGAATTCTTCGTCTTCGCTCTTGACGAAGAAGCGTCCGTCAGACGGGGTGATCGAGCTCACCGGCGAGAATGTGCGGATGATTGCGCCGTGCTCCTCGGCCTGCTTGGTCATGAGTTCGCCGAGTTCAGCGCCGTTGATGCCGCCAGGAAACCCCGGATAGTTCTCAACCCAGTCGGTTGTCACGATCTGACCGCCGGGCAATCCACTTTCGAACACGACGGTATTCGCCCGGCCCCTGGCCGCATACAGCGAGGCCGCAAGACCCGCCGGACCTCCGCCTACGACTGCTACGTCAACATGCTGTCGGTCCACTATGATGCTCCTGTCTGCGGCGTACCCGTCGTCTCGATGGGTCTACCCGCTGCCGCTGCTTCCTTCTTGACTTCGGCGAGGGAACCCGCCGCGTTCTGATAGATGGTCTGCTGATGCGGATCGTTCTGGGTCAACGCCATGACCATCTTGAATTGGGCCGCAGCGCCAGCGTAGTCACGCCGTGGGCTCTGCCACAGAAAGACGCCGAGGTTGTAGTTGCCTTTGACGTGATGCTTGTCCTTCTTCAGGACAGCGCTCACAAGCTGAATCGCCTTGTCAGTCTGCCCGGTGTAGAAATAGAGCACCGCGTCATCGACTCGCGCGTCGTTGTCCTGCGGCGCCACCGCGAGGTACCGGTCGGAATACCGTATCGCCAATTGGGCCGCGCTCAGTGCTGTCGCAGGGTCGATCTGCGAGAGGGCGGCGTATTGATCGTAGTAAAACGTTGCCAGTGTTCGCAGTGACTCAGGATCCTGAGGATGGTTCTGAAGCGTCGACAATGCGGACAAAGCGTCGAATGCCGATTGTTGAGCGGTCGTGAGAACGTTCTTGAACTCGGGCGGTGCTGTTGTGATCGTACTGGTTGTGGCCTTGGGCTGCAGGTAGACGGCTATCCAGATCATGGCCACGAACACAGCGATAGCCACGGCAAGAATCGCAAGCGGGATCCGATAGCGCTGAAAAGGTCGGATGAGATAGCGACGTGCGAATCCGCCTTCGACACCGTCGCCATATCGCTGCACAGCAATGCCGAGCGTCTGCGCCTTGAGAAGCATGTTCAGGTCGTTCGTGATGAGGGACACGTCGGCATCCGGACCGTAGGCGTCCCGCATCTGGTACACAGAAGCCAGGATTCTGTCGTCGGCGTTGCGGGTCTGCATGCCCGGGGGCAGTGAGGCGTCGGGTTCAAACGGCGCAACTTTGAGCATGCCGCCATCAGGCAACTCGACTCCGTCGACCAGTGAGCCTTCCTCAGAGAGATCGAACAGGATTCGGGAAACCTCTCGACCACGAAACCTGAGGTCGGGATCGACGCGAGCGGTCTTGAGCTTGTCGAGTTCGCCGAGAACGGTCTCAGGGATCACGACGTCTGCCCGAGGGAAGGACAGTATCGCCGTGGGGTCGGCGAGAAGAACATTCGTGTCCAGTACTACCACGGCGCTCATGATTGGTCCGTTCGGAAATGTGGATGGGCTTTGCCGACGCGCGCTTCCAACTCACATACTCTCATGTTCTTCCGGCTGACGCGTCGTAGTGAATAACGATTGGGACGGTCCACGCTTGTGCGAATGCGGCCCCGTGTTGCAGGGCAATCACAGGACCAATCACCCACGTTCCAGGGACATCTTCTTCGGTCCAAATATGAATCATGCCGACTGTGACTGTGCGCTGTGTGATGCGGATGTGTCGCGCCGAAGCCTGGGCGGACAGTTCGTTGACCACTTGCTGCTGCGTGGCCCCGCTTGCGGACTCCGTGGTTGCGTTGAGCACATCCGAGGTGGAGGTTCGCAAGTGGGCCACCGCACGACCCAATCGCCCTCCATCGTTAGCGAAGAGCGCGACAAGCGCGACCACTACAACGATCTTGACAATTCTTCTCATGATTTGTCCGAATCGATGGGATGCGCGGGATGCGACTCAGTGTAGCGCGCGGGCACCTCGTCGTCATTGGGGATTGGCAGGTCGTCGTGGCCGCCGGAATCTCGTCGTGGTTTCTGATGGCGACCATGATTCGCGGGTTGATTTCGAGTGCGTCTGGATCGCGAGCCGTCGGGGCCATCATCGTCGATGTCAGGAGAGGTTCGGACGCGAAGCACGATCCACCCGAGCATCCCACCCAGCACCAAGATGATGCCGCCGATGAACGCGAGGCGATCCAAGTAGGACCGGCGCACGGTCACGGTCTGCTTGGCCACGACCACGCTCCCGGCCATAACCTGGATGGCTATTTGTCCGTGCAGCACCGATCGCATGTCGACAGGGATCTGAACGAACGTCTCTCGGGGCGGTAGGGTCATCGTGGTCAGCTGACTGCCTGCGATGCGCACTCCACCGTATGCCTTGGATTGCAGCACCACCGTAAGCGTCTTCTTGGAGTTGTTCCGGACGTTGACAGGCACATTGCCGGTCGCGCCCGCGAACGTGATCTGCTCGGCGCTGATCTGGATGGCACCAAACACGTCTTCGGCAGTGCGCAGTGCCGCCCTTGCAAACGACAGACCTGTTGCTGCCTGCGCCCATGTTGCCGAGGGGTCGGCCCACGCGCTCGACTCGGCGGTCAGGGAATTCGCTTGAGCGGAGGAGGCTTGATCATCACTCGACGACAGCGCTGCTATCAGGCCGATCGCCCGAACGCGCGCCGAGCGAACCGTAGACCAGAAGTTGGCCGGGGCGTGTCTTGTCGGCGACGGAACGAAACTCACCTTGCGCGCGCTTCTCGGCGCGCGGGCCTCCTTGCCCAGGATCAGCGTCATCCATGGAGTTGACTCCACCGCCGCGAGCGCGAGGCCCACGGTGGCAGTTGCGTCGCTCGTCGAATCCGTGAGGTCGATCCTCAAGGCGACTGGTTGCTTTGTCTTTGCCCCTCCCAGTCGATCGAAAGCGCGCGTGATGGTTGCCGAGGCGTCTCCAGAGTCCAGATCCTTGCTGGCTTTGCTGTCGACCACAATTACCGTGAGGGAGGAGTCGGCAGCAGGGTAGACGCCCGTGGCGGCAGTCCGCTTGCCGATGCGAGTTGGCTGGCTATCCGCGAACGTGTACGTCACGCCTCGAGAGAGGACGGCGCCTTGCACCGCACGGGGTACGCAACCTCCCGCTGGCGCCGTTCCGGAAGACGGGGTGGTCTCGATGCTTGCGTAGCACGCGGAGAGTCCTTCGTCGTACTGTGCGCCGACATCACCGTCTAGTTTGTTTGCATCCAGGTCCGCAAGATTGGGATCGGCGTTGCCCATCGTCAGAAGTTCAAGGCGCCCTGTCGACAGAGCCTGCTGCAGGTGCGCCAGTGCTGCGCCATAGGACACGGGAACCGGGTTGTTCGCGGGCACGACAGTCCCGCTTGTCAGTGTGTAGCCGCTGCCCGCCATGCGCCGCCATTCCGCGAGCGTGATAGGGGCTATAGAAAGCGACACCTTCGCCGACGGATCCGCTAGAACCATCGCCGCAATGCGATCGATCTCATCGCGGGCGCGTGTCGCGGATGACGAAGCAGGATCGATAATGAAGCGGCCCTCGGGGGTGGACTGCGGGCGCGTGTGGATCTTGGCCAGCAGGACGACGGGAACTGGGGTTTGCTTCGGGTCGTAGACTCGCAGCATAGTGGTGACTTCGGTTGTCACGTCGCTGCCGTCCACGACTGACTGCAGCGAGAAGGTGACGGGGTAGGAGCCAGATTGCAGGCCGAGTCCCTCAAGAGGGCGTGAGAAGGAGTAGGTGTGCACGCCTTCCTTCGGAGTGGGTTCGTACTGGGTGCGTTGAAAGACGAGTCTGCCGCTAGGCAGGTGCACTTGCAGTCTCGCTTGAACGTATGAGGTTGCCGCAGGTACGTGCACCGTTCCGGTGAAACCGAAGGTTCCGCCGAGTGGAACGGCAGTCGCGCTCGACGCCAGGGATACTGCTATCGGCCGCTTGTCGGATGATGGCAGCGCGGGAGCCTGGCGTGCGAGAACAGCGAGAAACAACAGCACCACAGCGGCTGCCACGACGCGAACGCCGCGCCTTGGAATTGCGCTGGAGAGTTGGATCACGGGCGCTCCGGACTGTGATGGCGCCGCACTCGGCGGCGAGTCTTGACGTGTATCAGCACGTGCCATAGGGCAGAATGATTATCGCATGAAGCCTGCGAAAGGACGTATGGAGCGGATGTCACGAGCCAGCGATAAACCACCGATTCCCGATGTGCTTCCTCTGATTCCCTTGCGCGATCTCATCCTGTTCCCCGATCTTGTGGTGCCGCTCTTTGTCGGCAGGGAACGGTCGATCAAGGCGCTCGAAGAGGCGATGCGAGAGGGCCATCTTGTGGCGCTCGCCACGCAGCGCACTCCGGAGACGCAGGATCCCGGCCCTGAGGATCTGCATGAGATCGGCTGCGTGGCGTCGATCATGCAGGAGCTCAAACTCCCTGACG
This sequence comes from uncultured Eubacteriales bacterium, assembly GCA_964541225.1. Classification (GTDB taxonomy): domain Bacteria; phylum Actinomycetota; class Coriobacteriia; order Anaerosomatales; family JAAXUF01; genus CAZIPN01. Next base: position 632 of record CAZIPN010000030.1, on the reverse strand, counting down.
GCACCGCCAAGGCGCTTGTCGAGGGGCAGCAGCGCTTTCGGGTTGTCGAGTACATCCAGACGGACCCCTTCTTCCTCGTTCGCGTCGAGCTGATCGAGGAGGACGAGAGCGCCGATGTCGAGACGCAGGCGCTCATGCGCGCGCTTGTCGGCGATTTCGAGCGAGCCGCCGAGCTGGGCAAGCCCATTCCGCAGGAAGTCATCTTCGCGGCTTCCGCACTGGAGCAGCCGGGTCGGCTCGCCGACTTCGTGGCGTTCCACCTGAATCTTCGCGTGGAGGAAAAGCAGCAGATTCTCGATGCGCTGGATTCCCACGAACGTCTTGAGCTTGCGAATCGGTTTCTGAAGAAAGAACTCGAGATCCTCGAACTGGGCTCCAAAATTCAGAACCGCGTCAAAGAGCAGATGACCAAGACACAGCGCGAGTACTTCCTGCGCGAGCAGCTCAAGGCCATCCAGCAGGAACTCGGGCAGTACGACGAGGTGCAGGCCGAGGTCGACGAATACACCGACAAGATCCGCGAGTCCGGCATGCCAGAGAGTGTCGCCGAGAAGGCGCTCAAGGAGCTCGGCAGGCTTGAGAAGATGCCACCGCAATCCGCCGAGACGAGCGTGATCCGCACGTATCTGGAC
>CAZIPN010000029.1:0-24785 GCA_964541225.1 uncultured Eubacteriales bacterium | reverse complement strand
AGGTGCGCGCAGGGGCGACGGGGCGGGTGCGCACAGGGGCGAGCAGGCGGGTGCGACAGCCGGGACCCCGACCAGCCCCGTGCCGCCGCACGTTGCCGCGCAGTCGATCGACATCACCACAGGCGATGGCGCGCTGCCACTCATTCGGACCTGGGTCGCCGAGCCGAGCGGGTGGCTGGGCGTCGTCGTCGACGACGGTGCCGAGGGAGCGCTGTTCGGCGATGCGCGCGAGGTTGCCGTCGCGAACGGTTCCCGGGTCGCACTCGCTGCGGGCGAGGCCGCCGAGCAGGTGCCTGCGATGCTTCTTGCCGACGGTCGGCTGGCTGCGGCCGACGCCAAGGCGCTGCTGCAAGAGTGGTGCCCGCCGGATGAAGCGCTCACTTGCGATGACGCGGCGTTGGGGGTCGGTCCTGATCGGCTGTTCGGCGTTGATGTCGCCGCATATCTGCTTGAGTCGAACCGCTCTTCTTACGAGCTGTCGGCGCTCGCTGCCGACTACCTCGGCGCGCCAATGCCCGAAGCGTCGGAGGAACTCAAGGCCTCGGCGATCCACGCCTCGGCGACAGCGCACCTCGCGGGCGTTCTCGAGGAGCGCCTGAGCGCTGACGACTCGCTCTCGGTCATGCGCACAATCGAGATGCCGCTCGTGCCCGTGCTCGCGCGCATGGAGCGCGTGGGCGTCGGCATCGACTGCGACGTGCTCGATCGGCTCTCGGCTGATGCGGCCAAGAGCATCGACGCCCTGCGTGCCGAGATCCACGAGTTGGCGGGCGGCGAGTTCCTGGTGGACTCGCCCAAACAGCTCGCCGAGGTGCTCTTCGACAAGCTCGGCCTGCCGCCGCAGAAGCGCACGAAGACCGGCTTTTCAACGGACGCATCCGTGCTCGCCGCACTCGCCCCCGTGCATCCAATCGCCGAGAAGATCGTGGCCTACCGCGAGCTCACCAAGCTCAAGAGCACGTACCTCGACGCGCTGCCCAAGCTGCTCGGCGAGGATGGGCGGCTGCACACGTCGTTCAACCAGACGGTGGCTGCAACGGGGCGATTGTCGAGCAGCAATCCCAATCTGCAGAACATCCCGGTTCGGACCGAGTACGGCCGACAAATCCGCGCAGCGTTTGTGCCCGCACAAGCTGGCGACCTCATGGTCTCGGCGGACTACAGCCAGATCGAGCTGCGCATTCTCGCGCACCTCTCCGGCGATCCGGGCTTGATCGAGGCGTTCACTGGCGGCATGGACTTCCACCTCGCGACAGCCGCGCGCGTCTTCGGCGTCGAGCCCGATGCCGTTGAGCCCGGCATGCGTGCGCGCGCGAAGGCCGTGAACTTCGGCATTGTGTACGGACAGTCCGCACACGGGCTCGCCGAGTCACTCAAGATCCCGCGCGCCGAGGCGCAAGCCATGATCGATCGCTACTACGCCGCGTACCCGCGCGTGCGCGCCTATCTCGACGAGACCGTTGCCGCTGCGCATCGCGATGGTTTCGCGAGGACGCTCTTTGGCCGCAAGCGGCGCATCCCAGAACTGGCATCCTCCAACCACAATCTGCGCGCGTTTGGCGAGCGTACGGCGATGAACCACCCCATGCAGGGCACGGCGGCTGACATCATGAAGCTCGCGATGATCGAGGTTGATCGGCGACTTCGTGCGGAGGACTTCACCTCGCGCATGGTGCTGCAAGTCCACGACGAACTCGTCTTCGAGTCACCTGCCGAGGAGGTCGAGCGCCTCTCGGCGATGGCACGCGAGGCGATGTCGCAAGTCGCCGAGCTGTCGGTGCCGCTGGACGTGAGCGTGGCGAGCGGGCCGGACTGGGCTGCCGCGAAGTAGCGGGCATGCCGGGGGCATCGGTCGCCGCCGGGTGCGGGTTGCCGAGGTCTGGGTGTGCTCCGGAAGTGGCGATGCTGCCGACGGTGCCGCGCCCGGGTGCTGCGGCACTCGGCTCGGCGTCTTGCGCCCGGTGTGTGGGCGGCGTAGGGTCGGTTCATGGCTGCCGAGCGAGTTCGTCGCACACTGCTCATGGGGGTGCAGTGGACGATCACCGTCGGCGTCGTGGGCGGAATCGCGGTCGTCCTCGCGTCGAAAGGCGATCAGCTGCGCGGCTTGCTTGCGCTCTCGGCGGGCACGGTCGCAATCCTGGCAGCGGGCGCGTTCGCGCAGCTGATGCTTCCCGCGTTGGTGCTCCGAACGCTTACCCGTGCGTTTGACGTGCGCGTTCCCTTCGCCGAGATCACCATCATCTCGATTGTGGACAGCACGCTGAACTACCTGCCGCTCAAGGGCGGACTCGTGGCCACAGGAACGCTGCTGTTCGGCCGCCATCGACTACGCCCCACCGCGTTTGCCTCAATTGCGGCCGGACGCGCCATCGTGAGCATCTCCGTGTGCACGATGTTTGGCGCGGCCCTGCTCCTCGCTCGGGGCGTGATCGTGGTTGAAGCGCTGGTCTTGCTAGCGTTGCCAGCCGCGATAGTGGCAGCGCTGGGACTGTGGGGCCGGCGCTTCGATGGGAACCTTCGCAATGCCAGCCATCATCACTGGCTTTCTCGCGCACTCGTTCGCGCTGTGGACGGCGTGCGTGCGATCTTCGGCAACCCGAGACTGTTAGCTGCGGTTATGGCCTTTGATGTCCTGCGAGTCGCCGTCGGTGCGATACAGCTCAAGGTCGCATTTGGCGCGGTTTCCACTTCCGTGGATTGGCAAGCGGCGTTCATCATCAGCTCGCTCGCCACGATTCTTGGCAAGACCGGCATCGTCCCGGGCGGCTTGGGCTTGAGAGAGGGCGGCGTCGCGGGGGTCGCGGCGTTGCTCGGCATGTCGGCGACGATCGGTTTGGCTGCATCCGTTGTCGAGAGGACGGTCACCGTGGCCGTTACTGCGCTCCTCGGCATTCCTGCGATTGTGTACATGTCGCGGACGACCGCCTGGGATCAGCTCACGCGTGCGCACGTGGCAGCTGCCGAGGGCGAGGAGCTGGCGTCGGCTGCGGGAAGCGAGGCGGGCGCGTCGGTTGTGGCGGGCGAGGGGCGGGCAGCGGCCTGCGGAATCGAGGGGCTGGCAGCGGCCTCCGGAAGCCACGGGCACGGCATGCTCGGCGGGGACGCGAACACCCCGCATCCAGAGACGATTGCGCCTGGCCTCATGTCCGAGGCCGAGTAGAGTCCCGGCTCTGCTGTTTGCGCGGCGTCCGACTCCGGTCCTACACTGAGAGCCCCTGGGTGAGGACTTCGCGTGCTGTCATTCGCGAGCATCAATCTTGGCGACTCCGGCGCTTTCCGATGTGTCCGCTGCCATCGGGCTGGCGCCGAGACGCTGCGCGACACGCAAGAGGTACTCGCCGCGATCGAAGCGGCGACCAGCACGTGGTCTTCGCGGGGCATGCCGAACCTCGCGCTCACGGGCGTTGAGCCTTTCAGCCATCCCAATCTCTTCGGCATACTGGCGGCCTGCGTTTCCGCAGGTGCAGGCCGGATTCGGCTGGAATCCGACGCCTGTGCGCTGGCTGCTTCTGGCATGGCCGAGCGCACGTTGTCGGCGGGAGTCCGGCATCTGACGTTCCCGCTGCTTGGCTCGTCGTCTGATCGGCACGACGGGCTTGTCGGAAGGCGAGGGTCGTTCGAGGGTACCGTCGCCGGGGTCCGTACCTTCCTCAACGCCGCGCTCGAGACGGGGACGAACGTGCACGTGGTCGCGCGCGTGCCGGTCTGCCGACATAATCTCGACGACGCGCCTGCGATGGTCACGCTTGCTGCCGAGCTTGGCGCCAATGCGGTGACGCTGGCGATCACTGACGTCGACCTCGATCTGCGCCGTGCCGAGCCGTGGCTTTCGGCTGCGTGCGACACAGGAATCGTGTGCGCAACGTGGGTGGAAGTTGAGGGCATGCCGTGTGGCAGGGCCAGCGGATGGCACCTGCATCTCTCCTCGATGTATCGCGGAATCCCGGGCGAGAAGTCGGCGGCATGCCGCTCGTGCGCGCTCGTTCGCGTCTGCAGTGGAGCGATCCCCGGCGCGTCACCCAGCGTACTGAGCACGCTCGCTCCGCCCCCCGACGCGGTTGAGACCGCCGAGAAGATCGCGCGCTCTTTCGCACCGCTTGAGGTGGGCTGATCATGACCGAAGGTTCACTCAAGGTCGCGCTTGTCTCACTCAACTACCCCGGCTATCAGTCGCTTGCGCTCGGCTATTTGCGTGCGTATGCGGAGGCGAACGACCGGCTGAGAGGCAAGGTCGCCTTCCAGACGCTGGATCTGACAACCGAACTCGACCCGTGGTGGGTGGCGTATCGCGTCTTGCGCATCGCTCCGGATGTCGTAGCGTTTTCTGTGAGTTGCTGGAGTGCTCGGGCCGTCTTCGAGGCGTGTTCGATCATCCGCAACGCGAACCGCGACATCACGATCATCCTCGGCGGTCCTGAAGTCAGCCCAGTTGCCGAGGAAGTGCTGGCGTCGCATCCCGCCGTCGACGCAGTCGTGCGTGGCGAGGGGGAGGAGACGTTCGCCGAGCTACTGCGCGTGCTTGCCTCAGGCAAGCGCATGTGGATGTGCCCCGGGGTGACCGCTCGAGACGGCGACACCATCACAAGCGCGCGTGACCGACCGCTCATTGACGATCTCGACACCATCCCGTCCCCGTATCTCTCGGGGGTTCTCGAACCGTTGTCTCGCCTGTCCTATGTCGAGACGTATCGAGGTTGCCCGCATCGATGCGGCTACTGCTTCGAAGGCAAGGGCAGCACACGGGTGAGGAGCTTCTCGCCCGAGCGCATCGCCGCCGAGATTCAGGCGGTGGCGACTTCACCACAGGTTGAGGTGTTCTCCTTTGTTGACTCCGTGTTCAACCTCACGCCCGATCGACTCCATTGGCTTGCCGACATGCTTGAGCCGTACGCACGCCGCGGGCTGGAGCTGCACACGGTCGAAATCGACGTCGAGCGCATCGACGCCGAGCAAGCTCGCGACTTGAAGCGCGCTGGTGTGACCTCGGTCGAAACAGGGCCGCAGTCCATCGGCGATGCGGCTCTGCGAACGTCTCATCGCTCATTTGACGCTCAGCGGTTTGCACAGGGCGTGGCCGAGCTCAAGCGCTGCGGCATCACCGTGGAGTGCGACCTCATCATCGGTCTGCCGGGTGATGACGCATTCGACGTGATTGCTGGATTGCGCTGGCTTCTCTCCCTCGATCCGGGGGTCGTGCAGTCCTCGACGCTGCACGTGTTGCCGGGCACGGACCTCCACGGACGTTCGCGCGAGTTGGGTCTTGAGTATCAGGAGCTGCCCGCGCACGCGGTCATCCAGACTCGCGAGATTCCATTCGCCGACATTCGCCGACTCGAGGTCATGGCTGCCGCAGAGCAGAACAGCTACCGCGCGCGGCTGTAGTGCTGTACACTTTCCAGTCGGCTGTCCAAGCGCTGAGCTTGGTGCCATGTCCTGTTGGCCCCCGGAGTACATGTACGGATACCTGTAGGCGACGACGGTCCTTGTCCCCGACGATCATCCCCCTGTAGGCGACGAACGCATGACCTCGGGGCCCCGAGAGAGAAGTGGGGTCCGAACGCATGAGTGATCTGCAAGAGACCGGCACGGTCATCGAGCAATGTGACTACACCGACGAAGAGATGCACGCTCTCATCGACGGTACGATGACCGACTTCGACGAGGGAGATCTCGTCAGCGGTACCGTCGTCCAGGTTGAGCGGGATGAGGTCCTGCTCGATATCGGCTACAAGTCCGAAGGCGTCATCCCGGCTCGTGAGCTGTCGATTCGCAAAGACGCCAATCCGTCAGAGATCGTGTCCATCGGCGATGCAGTCGAAGCTCTGGTTCTCCAGAAGGAGGACAAGGACGGCCGTCTGATCTTGTCCAAGAAGCGCGCCGAGTACGAGCGCGCATGGAGCAAGATCGAGGAGAAGTTCAGCTCCGGCGAGAACGTCGAAGGCGAAGTCATCGAGGTCGTCAAGGGCGGTCTCATCCTCGACATCGGTTTGCGCGGCTTCCTGCCCGCCTCACTCGTGGACCTGCGTCGCGTCAAGGATCTCGCGGCCTACACCGGCACGCGGCTCGAGGCGCGCGTTATCGAGATGGACCGCAATCGCAACAACGTCGTGCTGTCCCGTCGCGTCGTGCTCGAAGAGGGTCGCAAGCACGAGCGCGCCGAGATTCTCACCAAGCTGCAGAAGGGCATGATCCTTCCGGGCAGCGTCTCCTCGATCGTCGACTTCGGCGCATTTGTCGATCTCGGCGGTATTGACGGGTTGGTGCACATCTCCGAGCTGTCGTGGAGCCACGTGAATCATCCGTCCGAGGTCGTCAAGGTCGGCGATCCAGTGAACGTGCAGGTGCTCGACGTCGATCTGGACCGCGAGAGAATCTCGCTTGGTCTGAAGCAGACCACCGAGGATCCGTGGAAAGCGCTCGTCAAGGACTTCCCGGTCGGCGCGATCGTCGAAGGCACCGTGACCAAGCTCGTGCCGTTCGGCGTCTTCGTCGAACTCGGCGATGGTGTGGAAGGACTCGTCCACATCTCCGAAATGGCCAAGGGCCACGTCGAGACTCCCGATCAGGTCACGTCGGTTGGCCAGACGGTGCACGTCAAGGTTATGGACATCGACCTGGACAGACGCCGCATCTCGCTGTCCATGCGTTCCGCCGCCGAGACGCTCGGCATTGAGATCGAGATTGTCGGTGGGTCGGAGGAAGAGGGCGAAGAAGCCGAAGCCGAGACCGAAGCGGCATCAGCGACCGAAGGTGCCGAGGGCACCGAGACTGCGCAGGCCGAAGCGGCCGACGAGGCCGAGGAAGCCGAGGCTGCTACCGAGGCTCCCGAAGAAGTGGCTGCCGAGAATGCCGAGGAGGTTGCCGACGAAGCCCTTGAAGCCGCCGAGGTTGTCGAGGAAGTCGCTGAAGAGGCCGTGGCCGAGGCGGCTGAGGCAGAGGTAGTCGCCGAGGACACGGCAGAAGCTGCCGAGGAGGCCGAGGAGGTCGCCGAGGAGGCGGTTGCGGCTGCCGCGGAAGCTGAGATCGTCGAAGCGGGCGAGGAAGCCGCGGCGGAGTAGCGCCGCTGACCGTATGGGTTTTCGGGGTCGGAAGGCAGGTGTGCTTTCCGACCCCGCTGTTTCTTGGGGATATGTCGCGCAGGGGTGGGCGTGGTGCCGTCTTCGTGTTAGGGATGGGACATGGAAGTAGTCGTCATTACCGGAGGCATCGGGGCCGGCAAGAGCACGGCCGCGCAGTTCCTGCGCTCCAAGGGCGCGGTCGCCGTCGATGCCGATCAGGTCGCTGTGAACGTTCTGGAGCCGGGTTCGCCCGTGCTGGCGCGTGTTGCCGAGGAGTTCGGCGGTCAGGTGCTGCATCCAGACGGCAGCCTGAACCGCGCGGCGCTCGCCACGGAGGCGTTTCGGTCGCTTGAGAGTGCCCGGCGCCTCAATGCGATCGTGCATCCAGCGGTCGCGCGCGAAGTCGGTCCGGCTATCGCCAACATGCGGCTGCTGCCCGATCCGCCGCTCGTCGTCGTACTCGAGGTCCCGCTTCTTGCCGAGGCGCCGGTGTTCGCAGAGCTCGCGGACGTGGTGCTCGCGATTGCCGCGCCTGAGGACGTGCGTGTCGCCCGAGCCGTGAGTGAGCGTCTGTCGGAAGCGGAGGTCAGGCGCAGGCTCGCCGTGCAAGCTGGAGATGTCGAGCGGGCCAAGCTTGCGGACTTCGTGATCACCAATGATGGTTCGAAAGAGGAGTTCCTCTCGGCGCTTGAGCGCTTCTGGCAGGAACGTCTGGCGGTGGGCGAGCGATCGTGAGTCGTGGAGGCACCGTTCGGGCGAGTTTGCGGTGGATCGCGTTTGGGACCGTGATACTCCTCGGCGTGGTGACGTTGCTGTTCGCTCGGGGTCCGTCGTCTTGGCAGAGGCGGTACTACCCGCTGAAGTACGAGACGCAGATCGCCGACTCGGCACAACGGCACCGCGTCAATCCCTACGTCGTTGCGGCCGTCATCAACGCCGAGTCGGGGTGGAGGCCGGAGCGTACGTCTGGAGCGGGTGCTGTCGGGCTCATGCAGGTCAAACCGGAGACGGCTCGTGACCTGGCGCGCGCGGGGGTGGTGGACTCCAAACGATTCCCATCCAGTGATCTAACGAGTCCGGCGGTCAACATCGAATATGGGACCGCCTACATCCGCTACCTCGTGAACCGCTACCACGAGATCGAGACTTCGCTTGCGGCATACAACGCTGGCTTGCGCCATGCCGACGAGTGGAAGAAGAAGGGTGGCGACATTCGCGCCGCCATCGCGTTTCCAGAGACCAGAACATACGTGCTGACTGTCGTTCGCAATCGCGATCACTACGAGAAGCTCTACCCCGACAGTTTCAAGTAGGAGACCAGGCCCATGCCCGCAAACCGGTTTCACGTCGTTTCGCCGTTTGAGCCCGCGGGCGATCAACCAGAGGCGATTGTCGAGCTCGCTCGTGGCATCACGGATGGCCTGCGCCATCAGACGCTTCTTGGCGTGACCGGCAGCGGCAAGACTTTCACGATGGCCAAGGTCATCGAGGCGGTGCAGAAACCCACGCTCATCATGGCGCCCAACAAGACGCTCGCCGCTCAGCTCGCCGCCGAGATCAAGGACTTCCTGCCGGACAACGCGGTCGTCTACTTCGTGAGCTACTACGACTACTACCAGCCGGAAGCCTACGTCCCGTCGACCGACACCTTCATCGAGAAGGACGCCTCGATCAACGAGGAGGTCGAGAAGCTTCGGCACGCGGCCACCGCGGCGCTGCTTTCACGCAAGGACGTCGTTGTTGTGGCAAGTGTGAGCTGCATCTACGGCATCGGCTCGCCAGAGGACTACGCGGGGATGGCGGTCTTTCTGAGCCCCGGCAAGAGCTACGACCGCGATGAACTCATCCGCGATCTGATTCAGATCCAATACGACCGCAACGACTTCGACCTGACGCGCGGAACGTTCCGCGTGCGAGGCGACGTGGTCGACATCTTCCCGCCCTATGCCGATCACCCTGTGCGCGTTGAGCTGTTTGGCGATGAGATCGAGAGCGTGAGCGAAGTCGATCAGCTCACCGGCGAGGTGCTCAACACCTTCGATGAGCTGCCGATATGGCCAGCCACCCACTACGTCACCGAGCACTCGAAGATGCAGACAGCTCTCGGCACCATTCAAGAGGAACTGACGGCGCGTCTCGCCGAGCTCAAGGCCGACGGCAAGCTGCTGGAGGCGCAGCGCCTGGAGATGCGCGTGAACTACGACCTCGAGATGCTGGAGACCATGGGGTTCACGAGCGGCATCGAGAACTACTCGCGCCACCTCGACGGGCGCCAGCCAGGCGAGCCAGCCAACACGCTCATCGACTACTTTGGCGATGACTTCCTCACGATCATCGACGAAAGCCACGTCACGGTGCCGCAGATTCGCGGCATGCACGAAGGCGACAAGAGCCGCAAGATCACGCTGGTCGAGCACGGATTTCGCCTGCCGAGCGCGCTGGACAACCGTCCGCTGCGCTTCGACGAGTTTGAGGCGCGCGTGCCGCAGTTCGTGTACGTCTCGGCGACGCCGGGCGACTATGAGCTGCGCGTCAGTGAGCAGGTCGTGGAGCAGATCATTCGGCCGACCGGCCTGGTCGATCCCGAGATTGTCGTGCGTCCGGTGAAGGGGCAGATCGATGACCTGATCGGCGAGATCAAGCAGCGAACTGAGGCGGGGGACCGCACGCTGGTCACCACGCTCACCAAGAAGATGGCCGAGGACCTCACGGACTACCTCTTCGAGCAGGGCATCAAGGTGCGCTACTTGCACTCCGACATCGCCACGCTCGAGCGCGTCGACATCCTGCGCGAGCTGCGCATGGGCACCTTCGACGTGCTCGTCGGCATCAACCTCTTGCGTGAAGGTCTCGACCTGCCCGAAGTCTCGCTTGTCGCGATCCTTGACGCCGACAAGGAGGGCTTCCTGCGCAACGGACGCTCGCTCATCCAGACGATCGGGCGCGCGGCGCGCAACGTCTCCGGCCAGGTCATCATGTACGCCGACAAGGTCACCGACTCCATGAAGTTCGCTATCGACGAGACCAACCGCCGCCGAGCCAAGCAGGTTGCCTACAACACCGAGCACGGCATCGAGCCGCAGACGATCCGCAAAGCGATCGCAGACATCGTGCAGTACATGCACGAGGGCGACTCGCAAACGACCACAGCCGTCGAAGCGGCGCGTGAGCTCTCGAAGCTCCCGCACGCCGAGGTTATGCGGCTGATCTCCACGATGGAGGAGGACATGGCCGCTGCGGCCGCCGCGCTGGACTTCGAGACGGCCGCGCGCCTGCGGGACCAGGCAGTGAAGTTGCGTGCAGAGGTGGAGAGCACGTCGACCGACGAGGTTCTCGGCAGGCTCAAGGCGGGAGCGCGCAAAGGATCGGCGTACGGGAGGCGGAAGCGCAGATGACTGAGCCAAGGCGCTGGCACAGTGAGTCTCGGATGGGCGCGCGAGCGTGGAGGAGTCGCGGGCGGAAGGACGCGCACGCATGAGTCCGCAGCGCGCTTCGGCGACATTCGACATGCCGACACATGGCGAAGACGGCCATCGCTGTGTGCGTTGTGAGTCGCGCCTCTGCGCACGGATCGAGGATATCCCCGGCGTGCTGCGCGTCGAGTGCGAAGCGAACGGCCCGATGCGCGTGGACTTCGATCCGGAGCGCATCTCCGAGGACACGCTCGATGTCCAAACGCGTCGCTTTGGTGCCGAGCTGGAAGACGTATTCGCGCATGCGGTGTGGCGCATTGTCGGCTTGGACTGCCCCGATTGCGCACGCAATCTGGAGAAGGCGGCCGCCATGATCCCCGGCGTGGTCGACGCGGACCTGAACTTCGCGCGCGGCACGCTGCTTGTCGAGTACCGGCGCGCGTCGGACCCGCGCGCAGCGGTGGTGCGGGCCGTCGAGTCCAGCGGACATGCCGCCGAGCAGATCGCCGGGCCTGCCGAGGGTGCCTCGCCTGCGGGCGCGTCGTGGTGGATTCGCAACCGCACGTCCGTGGCCGTGGTCGGCTCGGGGGCGGGGACCGCGTTCGCGCTTGCGGTAATGCTGCTCGCTCCCGGCCACCTCGCCTTCGATTCGTTTGCGCACGGTAGCGGTGTGGTGGCCTGTGTGCTGGCAGTTGCGTTCGGCTGGGTTCTGCTCGGCCCGCGTGCGTGGTCGTCGCTGAACGCGCGCAGCGTCGACATCAACGTGCTGATGCTCATCGCCGTCACGGGCGCACTCGCGCTTACCGACTACGTCGAGGCCGCGTCGGTCGTCTTCCTCTACACGCTTGGCGGGTGGCTCGAGTCGCGCGCGCTGGCTCGGACGCGAGGATCGATCCGCGACCTGATGGAGCTCGCCCCGCAGCTCGCCCGCGTCATCTCGCCGGACGGCACCGCAACCGAGATGCCGCTCGACACCGTGCCCGTCGGCGCGCTTGTGCGCATCCGACCAGGCGAGCGTGTGCCGCTCGACGGCAGTGTGGCCGCGGGTTTCTCGGCAGTTGACGAGGCGGCGATCACGGGTGAACCGCTTCCTGCCGACAAGACCGTCGGCGACCGCGTCTTCTCCGGGTCGCTGAACACCAGCGGGCTGCTCGACGTGACGGTGAGCGCGGTTGCGCGCGACTCCACGCTTGCACGCGTGGTGCAGCTCGTCGAGCAGGCGCAGGGCGCCAAGGCGCCAGTTCAGCAGGCGGTGGATCGCTTCAGCCGCGTCTACACGCCCAGCGTTGTCGTGCTGGCGATTGCCGTCGCCGCGATACCGCCAATCTTCGGACTCGGCGCGCCGATCGTGTGGATCACCCGCGCGCTTGTGCTGCTTGTGGTCGCGTGTCCGTGCGCGCTCGTGATCTCGACGCCCGTGTCGCTCGTAAGCGCGATCTCGCGGGCGGGGCGCGATGGCGTGCTCGTGAAAGGTGGCGCCTACCTCGAAGTCGCTGCCCGCGTGCGTGCGATTGCCTTCGACAAGACCGGCACGCTGACACAGGGTCGGCCTGTGCTCGTCGACGTCGAGCCGTTCCACGACGCGATCACGCCCGCCGAGCTACTTGCGCTCGCCGCCTCGATCGAGCAGCACTCGAACCATCCGATCGCGCGCACGATCGTTGAAGCTGCCGAGGAGACCGGCGCCGCAGCAGGCGGCGGTGCCCAGCGGGTTGCTGCACGATCCGATGCGAGCCACAGTGCTGTTAGCGGGTTCGAAGAACTTGCGGGACGCGGCGTGCAAGCTTCGATCGAGGGCGCGTGCATGCGCGTCATCAGCCCCGCATTTGCCGCGGAGATCGGCGATCTCACGCGAGCACAAGCCGAGCGCATCGCCGAGGTTCAGGCTGAAGGTCACACCGTGCTGGTCGTGCTGCGCGAGGCCGAGCCGCTCGGGTTGCTCGGCGTTGAAGATCCGCTGCGCGATGAGGCGGAGCAGGTCGTGAGCGCGGTTCGTCGGCAGGGTGCCGAGCACACGGTCATGCTCACCGGGGACAACGAGGCGACCGCGGCGGCAGTCGCGGCGCGCGCGGGGCTCTCGGCACATATGGCCTCGCTTCTGCCTGCCGACAAGGTGGACGCGGTGCTGCGGCTCAAGGATCGCTTTGGCTTGGTGGCGATGGTGGGCGATGGCCACAACGACGCGCCTGCCCTGGCGGTCGCCGACATCGGGATCGCGATGGGTGCGGCGGGCAGCGACACCGCGCTGGAAACCGCCGATGTGGCGCTCATGGCCGACGATCTCTCGGCGCTGCCAGGCTTCTTCGCGCTCGGCCGACGCACGCTCGCGATCATCTGGCAGAACGTGACGTTCTCGGTGGTCGTGAAGGTGGCGGTGTTGATCGCGGCGATTCTCGGCTACGCGAACATGTGGCTGGCGGTCTTTGCCGACACGGGCGTGGCGCTGCTTGTGATTCTGAATGGGATGCGGCTGCTGGGAGCTCGGCGCGGCTGATTTCTGTGCGGTTGTTGGGCCGCTCTCAGTCCCCGCGCTCCTCGTCGGCGAGCACCTCGTTCATCGACCCGACGCGATAGCCTTCCAGGTCGAGCGCGGCATACGCGAAACCGGCCTGGCACACGGCGTCGGCAATTTCGATGCGCTTGAGCCACGCGCTGTCCATCTCGTCACCCGCGACTTCGATGCGCGCGACCTGGCCGTGCGAGCGGACCCGGAACTGCCCGAAGCCCAGGCTGCGCACGGCGCTTTCGGCGGCGGCCACGCGCGCGATGCCCTCATCAGTGATGGGCACGTGGTAGGGGAAGCGCGACGCGAGGCACGCCATTGTCGGCTTGTCCCAGTTGGGAAGACCGAGCTCGTAAGCGAGTTCGCGGATCTCGGCCTTCGAGAGGCCCGCGTCGGCCAGAGGACTCACGATGTCTTGCTCGCGCGCGGCGCGCCGACCGGGGCGGTGATCGGCGAGGTCGTCGATGTTGGTGCCGTCAGCGACCCAGTCGAGCCCCTGAACGTTGGCGACGCGGCTGAGCAGTTCGAACAGCTCGCTCTTGCAGTGGTAGCAGCGATCGGGGTTGTTCGCCGAGAACCGCGGGTCGGCGAGTTCGTCCGTCTCCACCTCAATCAGACGAAAGCCCAGCTCACTTGCGAGTTCCCGTGCGGAGATCGTCTCAGAGTCCGGATACGTCGCCGAGGAAGCCAGTGCGGCCGCCGCTCTGTCGCCGAGTTCGGCGTGCGCGGCGAAGGCAAGAAGCGTGGAGTCGATTCCGCCGGAGTACGCCACGAGAACGCTCTCAAGATCGCGCAAGTGGGCGAGAAGGGCGTCGTACTTGTCGGCGGTTGTCACGTGTTGGCTCCCTCAGGGCAGTGAAGATGAATTATAGCGTGTCGCGTGCTCAGAGCGTGGGCGGCTGTGCGTCGCGATCCCAGAAGTCCTCGGTCGCGTTTGCTTGGCGAGCTGCCGCGCGCGCGGCAGTGAAAAGAAGGTCGGAAAGCCGGTTGGCGAAGGCGAGCAGCTCGGGGGCGACATCTTCGCTCTCGGCAAGCGCGACGGTGCGGCGTTCGGCCTGACGCGCGAGTGTGCGCGCGAAATGAAGGCGTGCGGCCGCTTCGCCCCCGGATGCCAGCACGAAACCGCGCCACGGGCCCTCATCGGCGAAGTGGTCGATGGCGGCCTCAAGGAACGCGACGTCGGCGGGAGAGATCGTCGGCGTCGCGTCGGTGGGAGCGGGTGTCGCGAGCGCCGCCGCGCAGTTGAAGACGCGTTGTTCGGCGAAGCGTAGTACGTCGTCAAGCGAGGTGTCATCGACTGCCTGCCGAGCCAGGCCGATCGCTGCGCCAGCCTCGTCGAGTGCGCCGAGCGCGTCGATGCGCAGCGAGGCTTTGCTGGTGCGAGAGCCGTCGCCCAGCCCAGCTTCGCCGCCATCTCCTCGGCGGGTGTAGATCCCCATGCGCTCTCCCAACTCGCTCGCGGCGCGGTCACTCGGTTGCATCATCGTACCCGAGCGCTACCGAATCTCGCGCATGCGCATCGACAGGTGACCGATGACGCCCGGATCGTCCACGGGCCCGCCATCTTGCCCGACGACATGGAACGTGTCGAGCGCGAGTCCGTCCACGGTAAGCACTTTCGCCCACCGGATATCGAGGTTGGTTGCCGAGACGGCGCGAGCCAGATCGTGCAGAAGCCCCGGTCGGTCCGGTGCCGACACGCGCACGGCCGTGTCCCATCCCGCCGAGACGGTCTCGACCTTCACCGGGGCAGCGGCGCGGGCGGGATAGTGCAGGCGTCGCTCGGCAAGTCGGGTCTTGAGTTCGAGACGGTCGCGGATCGCCGCGCGCAAGAAGCGCTCGAGCTGCACGAACGTTTCGGTGGACAGGCCCTTGCGTGTCGCCGAGGCCACTACGAAGCTGTCGAGAGCCACGCCGCCACGCGAGCCGTACGCGTCGAGGGCCAGGATGTCGAGTCCGGCGAGCGACATCGCGCCCGCAATGCGCGCGAGGAGTTCGGGCCGATCGACGGCTGCGACGGTGACCGAGCTCGTGTCTGGTGTCGGGCCTGCGCCGACAGCAAGCCGCACTTCAGCCGCCGACGGGGAGCGCTGCAGCTCGGCGACGAGATGTGCGTCGCGGACGACATCGCTCACGGCTCGGCCCGCGAGGTAGCGCAGGGACGCGCCGTGCACGAACGCACGCTCGGCTTCGGCGGCTTCGGCCATCGCGTCGAGCGCCTCGGCGCGGACGGCTTCGCCTCGCTCGGCGATTCCGGCGCCATCGATGTCAGGCGAGAGCGCGGCGTCGAGTCGCGAGACGAGGGCGCCCACCAGCGACTCCTTCCAGCGCGACCAGGTTGCCGGACCCGTGGCGCGTGAGTCGGCGGCGGTGAGCAGGTGCAGAGGTGCGAGGAGTTCTCGGCGGGCGACCTGTGCGGCGACGTGCAGGATCGCGTCCTCGTCGTCGAGGTCCAGGCGAGTGGCGGAGTCGGCGAGGAGGAGGTGGAGGAAGACGAGGTCGGCAACGTCTTCAGCCGACGACTCCGACAGCCCAAAGGCGCGCGCACATGCTTCGGCGGGCTTCACGCCTCGCTCGGCATGGCCGCCCCCCGGCTTCATCTTGCCGATGTCGTGCGCGAGCGCCGCCACCTGCAACGTGCGCGGATGCTCCAGCGCCTCGCGCGATCGAGCGAGCGCGCCCTCGGCAGGCATCGTCATCACGAGCGCGGCTGCTTTCAGCGAGTGAGCGCCGACCGTCAGCTCGTGGCCGATCCCTGGCCGCCGCAGCGTCATGAGATCGCGGAAACCAGGCAGGACGCCATCGAGCCGTCCCTCCTGCGCTGCCTCCTCAAGCGCGGGAAGCGCCGCGTCGCCCGCGTCGAACAACGCGAAGAGCTCTTCGGGTGCAAGCGGCTCAGTGTCGTTGCGCGCATGAGGCGGGGCCCCCGTCGCTTGTGGACTGCGCGCCAGCTGGCGTTCTCTCGCCGACCAGTCCCGCCCACGTTGCCCGCCGAGACGCTCGCGCACGTGGGTGAGCACGAGCGCGGTTTCGGCGAGCGCGAGCTGCACCTCGGCAGGCGTGACTGCGTGCAGCGCGTCTGTCGCGTCGAGCGTCATCTCCGTGCCGAGCCCGGCACGTGCGAGTTCGAAGCGCGCCACTGCGGTCGTCTCGGCTGCTTGCGTGAGGCGCCCGAGTTCCTCGGCAGTGGCGAGCCCGGCGTCGATCAGCAGCAGTGGCGTCCGCGCGATCTTGCCGGTGACGACGGCTGCCGTCCACACGAGTTCGTCGTAGTCGCGCCGCCCACCGGCGCCTTCTTTGAGTTCGGGTTCGAGCAGGTACGGCGATCCTGGGCGAGGACGCCGCGCCAGTTCGCCGAGAACTTCGCGCGAGCGTCTGTGTGCGTCCTGCGCGCCGCGTGCGAGTACCAGCTCAGCCCACCCCACGTCGCCGGCGAGCGGCCGGCCGGTGAGTGCGGCCGTGCAGCTCGCCAGATCGGCTCGCATCGCTCGAAGCTGCCCCTTGGGGCTGCGCACCTGATGGCCGACTTTCAGCCCGGCATCCCAGAGCGGGTAGAGCACCTCCTCGACGAACGGCTTGAGCGTGCGCTCCTTGGCATCGGACAACACGAGGATGTCGAGGTCGCTGGAGGGCAGCATCGCCCCCGCGCCCCAGCCACCCAGCGCGATCAGTGCGTAGCGTTCGCCGCCGAGACGCGATGAAGCCGTTCGGGCAAGTTCCCGAACGGCTTCATCGGTGATGTGTGCAAGTTCTTGTGCGGCGGCCACTCCCGGCGTTGCCGAGGCGATGAGTGCCTCGCGCTGGGAGAGGTAGCTCTCCATCTAGAGCGCTTCCGGGCCCCGCTCGCCAGTGCGGATGCGCACGGCACTGTCAACATCGCTGGTGAAGATCTTGCCATCGCCAATCTTCTCGGTCCGAGCTGCCGTAAGGACCGCGTCCTCGACCTTCTCGGCAGCGTCGTCGGCGACGACGATCTCGATCTTGACCTTCGGGACGAAGTCGACGGTGTACTCAGAGCCTCGGTAGATCTCAGTGTGGCCCTTCTGCCGACCATAGCCACGCACGTCGCTCACGGTCATGCCCTGCACGCCCAACGCGTTGATCGCTTCCTTCACGTCGTCGAGCTTGTGGGGCTTGATGATCGCCTCGATCTTCTTCATCAAAGAGCTCCTTTTCGGGTTCGGCTCTCCGGCATCTCTCCCGGTGAGCGGGACTCTCGCGTACAGACTACCTGACTGGCCAGGTCTGCGTTACTCCAGTGCGTAGCCTTCCTCGGAATGTTCCGAGATATCGAGGCCACGAATCTCGGACTCTTCGTCGACGCGAAGTCCAACCACCATGTCGGTGATCTTGAGGAAGATCATGCTCAGGATGAACGAGAAGCCCCACGCCGCCACAACGCCGACCAGCTGAATTCCGATCTGGCCAGGGTTGCCGTACAGCGCACCCTTGCCAAGCTCGTTGATGGCCGGAGCCGCGAACACACCAGTGAGGATCGCGCCGGTCGTTCCGCCGACACCGTGAATGCCCACAACGTCGAGCGCGTCATCGAAGCCGAACTTGCTCTTCAGGAAGAGGCCGAAGTAGCACAAGATTCCAGCCGCGATGCCGATGACGAGAGCGGCCCATGGCTCGACGAAGCCGGCCGCAGGGGTGATGGCGACCAGTCCCGCAACCGCACCGGACGCAGCGCCAAGAACGGTTGGCTTGCCGGCGTGGAACGCCTCGACGATGCCCCACGTGACAAGAGCGGCCGCAGCGCCGAGGTTCGTGTTCAAGAACGCCGAGCCCGCCAAGCCGTTGGCGGCAAGCGCCGAGCCAGCGTTGAAGCCGAACCATCCAAACCACAGGATTCCGGCGCCGAGCACCGTCAGTGGCAGATTGTGCGGGTGCATAGCCTCACTGCCGTGGCCCTTTCGCTTGCCGAGCATGATGGCCGCTGCGAGTGCAGCAGCTGCCGAGAGGATGTGAACGACCGTTCCTCCGGCGAAGTCCAGCGCTCCCATCTTGGCGAGCCACCCATCGGGATGCCACACCCAGTGAGCGAAGGGGCTGTAGACGAAGACCACCCACAGCATCGTGAACATCACATACGCCTTGAACTTCATGCGCTCGGCGATCGCGCCTGTGATGAGGGCGACGGTGATGATCGCGAACATGCCCTGGAACATGACGTAGACGCTGTGCGGAATCGTCGTCGCGAGCGGTGCGACCTGATTGGCAACGCCGTTGAGGCCGATGTACTTCAGCCCGCCGACAAACGGCGCCGCTGCCCCACTACCGTCAGAAAATGCGAGGCTGTAGCCAAACAGCGCCCAGACTACGGACACCGAGCCCATCGCAAACACGCTGTGCATCGTCGTGGACAGTACGTTCTTCTTGCGGACCATGCCGCTGTAGAAGGCGGCAAGCCCGGGCGTCATGAACAACACCAGGGCGGTTGACGCCAGCATCCACGCTGTGTCGCCGCTATCGATGTGCATTCCTGTCTCCCTCTCTCGGTCATTCCGTCTGGCAGGACGTGTTTCTGGCGCATATCGACACGAATTCGTCTTTGTGGCCGAAACCACCGTAGGGGGGGCATGTTTCGTGAGTGTTTCGCCGGAATGGCTGGCGCGTGAAACATGGGAGTCGAGCGCGTGCGCCCTCTGAGCACGTGCGCAGAATCTCAGCCGAGACGTCGAGAAGCGGAGACGTCGGGACGTCGGGACGCGCCAAAGCGCAACTGTGACGTGGATCACAAACGAGCATCGGGCGGCAGCCGACTGCTCCCGCCCGCACCCCGCTCACGCATCTCAGCGTGTGCGGCGTATGATGGAACTTTCAAGTCATACCGATCCGCGAAAGGAACCGGATTGTCTCTCGATTCCATCCAGATACGCGGCGCACGCGAACACAACCTCAAGAGCTTCGACCTGGACATCCCCCGCGACAGACTTGTCGTCATCACCGGGCTGTCCGGCTCGGGCAAGAGTTCGCTGGCCTTCGATACCATCTATGCCGAGGGCCAGCGTCGCTACGTCGAGTCCCTCTCGGCGTATGCTCGGCAGTTTCTCGGCCAGATGGACAAGCCGGATGTCGACCACATCGAGGGGCTGTCGCCAGCAGTTTCCATCGATCAGAAGACGACGAGCAAGAACCCGCGCTCGACCGTCGGCACGGTCACGGAAATCTACGACTACCTGCGGCTTCTGTACGCGCGGATCGGCATTCCGCACTGTCCCATTTGCGGCGCCGAGATCCGCAAACAGACGCCTGACCAGATTGTCGATCGCATCCTCGAGCTGCCCGAAGGCACGAAGTTCTCGGTGCTCGCGCCGGTCGTCAAGGGCCGTAAGGGCGAGTACGGCAAGCTGTTCGAGGAGTTGAAGCGCGAGGGTTTCATGCGCGTGCGCGTAGACAAGGAGATGCGCACCCTCGACGAAGAGATCGTGCTCGACAAGAAGTACAAGCACGACATCGACGTGGTGGTCGACAGACTCGCGCTCAAGGACGGCATTCGCAGCCGACTCGCCGACAGCGTCGAGAGCGCGTTGCGCCTTGCCGAGGGGACCGTGCTGGTGGCGGTTGTCGACGGCGAGGAGCTGTCGTTCTCTCAAGCGCTCGCGTGCCCGGTCCACGGTGTCTCGATGGACGAACTCGCGCCGCGCGACTTCAGCTTCAACGCACCCTACGGGGCGTGCCCGGACTGTGGGGGTCTCGGCAGTCGGCTTGAAGCCGATCCGCAGCTCGTTGTGCCCGACGATTCGCTGTCGCTTGCCGACGGGGCGATCGCGCCATTTAGCCCCGGCATGAACTACTATCCGCAGCTGGTGGCGGCTGCGGCGAAGCATCTCGGCGTGTCGACGACGACGCCCTGGCGCGATCTGCCCGCAGACGTGCGCGATGCGCTCATGAATGGGCTCGGCGACACGCGCATTCGTGTGGACTACCTCACTCGCGACGGCCGAGAAACGCACTGGTACTCGCGGTACGAGGGTGCGCTCGCGAGCGTGATGCGCCGCTGGAGTGAGTCGGAGAGCGAGAACGTCAAGGACAAGCTTGAGCAGTACATGGCCGTCATCCCGTGCAAGACGTGCGGCGGTGCGCGCCTGAAACCCGAGATTCTCGCGGTCACGGTTGGCGGCAAGAACATCTACGAAGTCACTGTGCTCTCGGCGAAGGACTCGCTCTCGTTCTTCGAGGGGCTCTCGTTGTCAGAGCGGGATGAGACAATCGCGCGGCGGGTGGTCAAGGAGATTCTCGAGCGGCTTCGCTTCCTGGTGGACGTGGGGCTCGACTATCTCACGCTTGAGCGAGGAACGGCGTCGCTTTCAGGGGGTGAGGCGCAACGCATTCGGCTTGCCACGCAGATCGGCGCGGGGCTCATGGGCGTGCTCTACATCCTCGACGAGCCGTCGATCGGCCTGCACCAGCGCGACAATGCGCGACTGATCGCGACAATGGAACGCTTGCGCGACCTCGGCAATACGGTGATCGTCGTCGAGCATGACGAGGAGACGATCCGTGCGGCCGACTTCGTGATCGACATGGGACCGGGCGCGGGGGAGCACGGCGGCGAGATCGTGTGTATTGGACCGCCAGCGAGCATCCTCGCATGTCCGGAATCGCTGACGGCCGCCTACCTTTCCGGGCGCGCCGAGATCCCGCTCCCGGCGAAGCGACGCAAGCCGGGGCGCGGTGCAATCAGCCTGCGCGGCGCGAGCGAGCACAACCTGAAGGGCATCGACGTCGACATCGAGGTTGGCACACTCACGGTGATCACCGGAGTGAGCGGAAGCGGCAAGAGTTCTCTCATCACCGACACGCTGGCGCCGGTTCTGGCCAACAAGCTCAACCGCGCGCGTCGGCGAACGGGCGCCTACGACCGAATCACGGGCCTCGAGCACCTGGACAAGGTGATCGACATCGATCAGTCGCCGATCGGCCGAACACCCCGCAGCAACCCGGCGACGTACACCGGGCTGTGGGATGACGTGCGCGCGCTGTTTGCGTCGACGCCGGAAGCCAAGGCGCGGGGCTACTCGCCGGGCCGCTTCAGCTTCAACGTGACCGGCGGACGCTGCGAGAACTGCAAAGGCGACGGTCAGATCAAGATCGAGATGCACTTCCTGCCCGACGTCTACGTGCCGTGCGAAGTCTGCAAGGGCGCGCGCTACAACCGCGAGACGCTGCAGGTCACGTACAAGGGCAAGACCGTTGCCGAGATACTCGACATGACGGTCGAAGAGGCGCTGCATTTCTTCGAGAACATTCCGCCCATCAAGCGCAAGCTACAGACCCTCTACGACGTCGGGCTCGGCTACGTTCATCTCGGCCAGCCGGCGACGACGCTGTCGGGCGGCGAGGCACAGCGCGTCAAGCTTGCGAGCGAGCTTCAGCGGCGCAGTACCGGGCGCACGCTCTACATCCTCGATGAGCCGACGACGGGCCTGCACTTCGACGACGTTCGGCAGCTGCTCATCGTGTTGCAGCGCCTCGTCGACGCGGGCAACACCGTGATCGTGATCGAGCACAACCTCGACGTGGTGAAGTCGGCGGATCGCGTGATCGATCTCGGCCCAGAGGGAGGGGATCGCGGCGGCGAGGTCGTGGTGGCTGGGACGCCGGAGCAGGTCGCGGCATGCGAGCGTGGTCACACCGGTCGCTTCCTCGCGCCAGTGCTCGCCGGGCGCGGTGCGAGTGCGGCGCCAGAACTCGGCGACGGCCACGGCATCAGCGGCGAGAAAGTCGCGAGTGGGAAGAGCGGGGCGGACGAGAAGAGCGCGGCGGGCGGGCCGGATGCGGGGGGCCAGAAGCCGACGAAGAAGCGCGGCGCCAGGAAGCAGGTGCGCTCAGAAGGCGCGTGAGTCGCGGCAGCGCGGGTCACGCCAGGAGTCGCACGGGGCACTCGCGAACGCGAGCTTGCTTGCGGTCAGCGGTGACGAGTTCGCAGCCGATCTGGATTGCAAGTGCGGCGAATAGGGCGTCGTGGATCGTCAGGTCGTATCGTGTCGCGACGACCACTGCACCGGCCAGCAACTCGCCATCGAGCGGCGCGATCACGATCTCGGCGGCGTCGAGTCCTTCGGCTGCGAGCTGGAGATCCCCTTCAGCAACGTCAGAGTACCGAAGCGCGTTGATGACCTCGGCGGGCATGTGGGCGGGGGCGGCGAGCAGAAGCGTTCCTGCCTGGTGTTCCTCGGCCAGGGAAAGCGCGCTAGTCACGTGGGCCTCGTCTTGTGCGTTGAACCACTTGTACACGACAGAGCTATCGATGACGCACAGCGGAGCAGCCGCGGCGCTCACGTGTTTCCCTCGCCCGGACTAAGCCACGGTTCAGGCACGTCGCGGAAACGCCGAATCGTGTCTGTCCCGTCCGTCCTCCGCGGCACACGACTGCCGACTTCACGCATCTTCGTGATGGCCGCGCCAATCCGCTCCGACCTCGCGGTGCGCTCTGCTTCCTGGTCCAGTGACGTGATGTAGCGCGCTGCGGCCTCCTGCATGAAGGCGCTTCGGGTGGTGTCGGCGGCGCTAGCTCGACGATCGACCTCGTCGAGCAGCCCGTCCGGTATCGAGATGTTCACCTTGGCCACGGCGTGCCTCCACGGGTAGTACTAGTGGTAGCACCTATGGTAGTACCCGTTCTTGGCTGCGGCAAGTCCGCGGTTGGGGTGACGCGGAAGGTCATCGGCGGTGGTGCGCGAGGCGATCATCCGGGCTGCGAAAGGTCATCGGCGGTGGTGCGCGAGGCGACCACCCGGGCTGCGGAACCCATAGGCGTTTGCGGCCGGTGTCGTAGCCGCGTGCTAACGTGGCTCGAAACCGTTCGGACCGCCGAGAGGACCGCATGACCCTGCGCACGACCGCGACCGAGATCACGCTCGCCGAGGTCTTCGGCTACCCAGAGTTTCGTCCACATCAAGCCGAGATCATCGACCACGTCATCGCAGGTCAAGATGCATTCGTCCTGATGCCGACGGGCGGAGGCAAGTCGTTGTGCTTCCAGATACCGGCGCTACATCGCAGTGGCGTTGCGGTTGTTGTTTCGCCGCTGATTGCGCTCATGAAGGACCAGGTTGACGCGTTGCGCGCCAACGGTGTCGCCGCGGCAGTCCTGAACTCTTCGCTCTCGGCAGAGGAGTCACGCGCCGTTCTCGGCGATCTGCGCTCTGGGGCGCTCGACCTGCTCTACGTCGCGCCCGAAAGGCTCGTCCTCGACGGCTTCCTCGCGGACTTGGACCGCGTCGAGATCGCGCTCTTCGCGATCGACGAGGCGCATTGCGTCAGTCAGTGGGGACACGACTTTCGGCCCGAGTACGTGAAGCTTTGCCGCCTGCGTGAGAGATTTCCTGACGTTCCGATCGTCGCGCTAACCGCCACCGCGGACGAGCAGACGCGCGACGATGTCGTCCAGCAGCTCGGGCTGTCGGACGCGCGCGTCTTCGTCACCGGCTTCGACAGGCCCAACATCCGCTACTCGGCGGCGTACAAGGCCAAGCCGTTCGAGCAGCTGCGGACGTTCCTCGCCGATCACCGGGGGGCGTCAGGCATCGTGTATGCGCTGTCGCGCCGACGGGTCGACGAGGTTGCGTCGAAGCTGCGTGCCGCGGGGTTCTCGGCGGCGGCGTATCACGCGGGAATGGATGCGGCGGCACGGACGCGCGTGCAGGACGACTTCCTCGGCGACCGACTCGACATCGTGGTCGCCACGGTCGCGTTTGGGATGGGCATCGACAAACCCGACGTGCGCTTCGTCGTGCACTACGACATGCCGAAGTCAGTCGAGGGCTACTACCAGGAGACCGGCCGAGCCGGCCGAGACGGGCTGCCCGCCGAGGCGTTCATGCTTTGGAGCATGCAGGACGTCGTCACCGCTCGAGGCTTCATTGACGCCATCGCGAGCGACGAACAGCGTCGCATTGAATCGCACAAGCTCTCGGCAATGATCGCGTTCGCAGAGGCCCTGTCGTGTCGTCGGCGCGCGCTACTTGGCTACTTCGGCGAGGAGCTGGTCGAGGATTGCGGCAATTGCGACGTGTGCGATGACCCGCCGGTGAGCTACGACGGCACGGTTGACGCGCAGAAGGCGCTGTCGGCGGTCTACAGGCTGCGCGAGCGCTTCGGCCTCGGGTATGTCGTCGACGTGCTGCGCGGTTCGACTGCCGAGCGGATCGTCGCCAACGGCCACGACCAGCTCAGCGTCTACGGCATCGGCGGCGAGCTATCCAAGGACGAGTGGGCTGCGATCTTTCGGCAGCTCGTCCATCGCGGCTATCTGCGCATCGACGTCGCCGAGTACTCGACGCTCAAGCTCACACCCTCGGCGCGCGCCGTGCTGACCGGCGCCGAGACCGTCGTTCTTGCGCGGCCACCCGCGCCGCGCCCCAAGGCCGAGAAGGCGCCCAAGCTCTCGCGTGCGGTAGCCACGGCGCTCGAAACCGACGAGCAGGTCGAGCTCTTCGAGCGCTTGCGCGAGCTGCGCCGCCGCATCGCCGCCGAGCAGTCGGTTCCCGCCTACGTCGTCTTCGCCGATGCCGCACTCGCGGACATGGCGCGCCGGGCGCCGTCCACCCGAGATGAGTTCCTCGAGGTCCACGGCGTGGGCGCAGCGAAGCTCGAGCGCTTCGCCGATGAGTTCCTCGCCGAGATCGCGGGCGATCCCGAGGCAGCTAGTATTGCGGCGGGTCAGTCAGCCAGCCAGGTGCCGCTGGTGTCTGACGCTTGACGCTCGGATGCGTCGGGCCGTAGCCTCAAGCCCGTATGCCGACCCCGTACCCCACGATCGCCGAGCAGGTCGCGTCTGTTCCTGACGCGCCGGGCGTCTAC
>CAZIPN010000028.1:19244-25200 GCA_964541225.1 uncultured Eubacteriales bacterium | reverse complement strand
GCCCGCCACCAGCATCGCCGCGAACACGACCGCGCTCGTGGGCCGCACTGCCGAGCGCTCCAGGCGCCGCATGCGAAGCTCCAGCGCCGGCATGCGGACGGCCAAGTCCCCACGCTCGATCGTTGAGAGCACGCGATCGAAGCGCCCCGGCATGCCCAGCAGCTGCTTCAGCACCTTCTCGGCTTCGCTCCACAGCCGTTCGAAGCCAAGTCCGCCCTCATCGGCGACGAGTTCGTTGGCGTAGGGCGCGATCTCGGCCCACACGTTGAATTCGGGATCCAGCCCGGTGCACATGCCCGAGAGGATCGCGACTGTGCGACCGAGCATCAGCAGGTTCTCGGGAAGCTGGAACGGCATCTCGAGCAAGACCTCGCGGACCTGGTGGCCAAAGCGCGCCAGCTCGCGGTGATCGATCTTGCGCAGCTCGCTCATGCTCACGCCCCAGAAGCGATCGAACACCTGCCGGCTCGCTTCTTCGATGCGCGCGGGGTCAGCGCCGGGCAGCAGCATGTCGAGCGTCTGGTAGCTCTCCACGAGTCGCGTCGCGTCTTGCGTGCCCACCGCGATCAGCATCTCGCGCAAGCCCGCGCGCAGGTTGTCGGGCACGCGTCCGACCATCCCGAAGTCCACGAACGTCAGGCACCACGCGGGTCCGCCGCCCGAGCCCCGCTCGCCTTGCCGACTCACTCCTGGCAGTGGCGTGACGAAGATGTTGCCGGGGTGCGGATCGGCGTGGAAGAAGCCGTCCTCGAAGATCTGCTGGAAGTAGGTGTTGAGCAGCAACGACGCCACGCGCTTGCGGTCGATGCCGGCCTTCGTGATCGCGTCGTAGTCGGTGATCTTGATCGCCGAGACATCCTCGAGCGTGAGCACTCGGCGGGTCGTCAGCTTCCAGACGACCTCTGGCACGTAGACGTAGGGGTTGTCGGCGAAGTTCTCCGCGAACGTCTCGGCGTGCTGGCCCTCGGCGAGGTAGTCGATCTCTTCGAGGGTGGTGGACGCAAACTCCTCGATGAGTGAGGGAATGTCGGCGCGCTCGCGGATGGGCCGGTAGCGCTGCAGCCACCTGCCGACGACGCGCAGCGCTCGCAGGTCCACTTCGACGATCTGCTCGATGCTCGGCCGCTGCACCTTGACGGCCACGTCCGCGAAGCCGACCTCCTGGGCGTCGATCTCACGTAGCCGCGCCCGATGCACCTGGCCGAGCGACGCCGCAGCCAGCGGCGTCTCCTCGAACCACTCGTAGTGCTCCTCGAGCGAAGCGCCGAGATCGGCTTCGGCGCGAGCGCGAATCGCCCCAAAGGTCTCGGCAGGCACTTCGTCCTGCAGATCGGCCAGCTCGTGTGTGATTTCTTCGGGCAGCACATCGAGGCGCGACGAGAGGAACTGGCCGACTTTGATCATCAGCCCGCCCATGCCCACCGCGAGTGCACGGAAGCGCACCGCGAACTGGCGGTTGCGCTTGGCACGCGTCCGCCGCGTCCAGGCCCGCAGGCCCAGACGCGGCAGAACGAGTTCGCACCAGATGAGGGTACCGACGACTCGTCCGAAGAAGAAGACGATGCGCCGGTACCGGGCGCGAAGCTGTGATCGCGTCATGCGACCTCCGATGAGCGGTTAGCTAGTCCTCGGCAAGTATCGCGAACAACTTCTTGCGTGCGTCGCTCAGGATATCAGTCGCTCGCGCGATCTTGTCGGCATCGCCGGTCATAGCGATCTGCCAGACGGCTGCGCCAACACGAGGCATCTGCGATCTGAGCCCGCCGCCCGCGTCGCTGCTGGCTGCCTCTTCCCAGGGGGCCGGTCCGCTTCCGAGCTTGCCCACCTCTTCCTTGCCGGCGTCGGTGAGGCTGTAGACGCGCTTGCCGCTGGACTCCTCGCTCGTCACCAGGCCCTCGTCCTCGAGCATCTGCAGCGTCGGGTACACCGAGCCTGCGCTCGGGTTCCACGCGCCACCACTGCGAGCCGAGAGTTCCTGGATGACCTGGTAGCCGTGCATCGGCTGCTCGTCGAGGAGGCGAAGAACGGCGGTGCGAACGTCGCCACGCCGGGCTCGGCCACCGCCGGGGCCGCCGAAGCCGCGCATGTCGGGCCCGAAGGGGCCGCGGAAGCCGCGCGCCATGCCGCGGCTCAGAGCCGCATCGAGCTTGCGAGCCGCACGTGCGGCATGCCCGTGCAGGCCAGAGAACTCGTCGTCGTGGTATCCGTGCATGATGATTCCTTCCTCTAGCGCTAACGCGATATATCGGTAACTATCGCGAACTATAGCATGCGCCGTACCAGCGCCGCAAGCGTCATAGCGGCAGTCGCATCGCCTAGATTCCCGCGCAAAGGGCGCGCACATCTTCTATGCTCTTGGGGAATTGTGCGTACGGTGGCGACCAAGGGGCGCAGGCGGTCAGGCTGCGGCTCAGAGTCATCCCGCACTTCGCCGAGGGGAGCGCAACGTCGTGAGCAAGCCGACTGTGTCAGCAGGTGAGACGAACGATCCGGGCGGTGCCCGTCGGGTGAGCGTCTCCGCCGACGAGTCTGGCGCGTCTGCCGGTGGAATGGGTGCGTCGGCTTCGGCAGCGCGTCTCGCGTCGGATGGCCCGACCGACCACATGCTTCGAACCTGGGCGTTCATCGGCATCGTGCTGTGGGTGCTCATCGGCGCCGGACTGGTAGTGCGCGGACTCAGCCAGGTCCTCAGCGCGTTGATGGTCTCGTTGGGGCCGTTTATGGTCGCGGGATTGCTCGTGATGCTCGTGCGACCGGTCACCCGCGCTCTCAAGGCGCGCGGCATGGGCGATGGTTTTGCGGCTCTCGTCGGAACGCTCACCGCAGTTGCCGGCATCGCCGTACTGGTTGCGCTCTTCGCGGCTCCGGTGATCTCTGGCGCGGTCGGGTTCTTCTCCACGCTGCCAGACACCATCAGCAGTCTGGTGGCTCAGGCGCAAAGCGGCTTGGCCGCCTACGGCAGGCTGAACCCAACACTGCGCGGTCAGATCGACGCGGTCGTCCAGGCGGTTGGCGGTTCGCTGGCGACAGTTGCGGGCAACGCGCTTCCGGTGCTGGCGAGTGGCGTGACCAGCCTCTTCTCGGCGGGCCTCTCCCTGTTCATGGGGCTCATACTCACGTTCTGGTTCCTCAAAGATGGTCCGCGGCTTACCGAGGCGATCCTTGACGCTCTTCCCCCGAGCATTCACGACGACGTTCGCCTTGTCGGCAGCTCGTTTGACTCGTCGTTTTCGGGCTACCTCGTGGCGACGTCCATCAACGTGCTCGTCATCTTCGTGCTCGACGGGATCGGCTTCTCGCTCGTGCACCTGCCCTACGCGTGGTTCATCGCGATGATGATCGGCGTTCTCGGCGTCATCCCGTTTGTGGGATCGATCCTCAGCGCTCTGGTTGCGATCATCGTCGGCCTTACCGTTGGAGTGCCGACGGGCATCATCACCGGCGTCATCGTGCTTGCGGTCGATCAGTTCGTCTACTCGTTCCTCGGCCCGATTGTGGCTGGGAAGGTCGTCACGCTGCACCCAGTCGTGATCATCCTCGCGCTGGCGGTGGGGGCATCGCTCGGCGGGTTCCTCGGCGCGATTCTCGCGATGCCATTCGCTGCGGCCGTTCGCACGGTTTACGTGTACTACCGCGAGAAACACGCACAGACAGCAGCAGCGCAGAGTGATCCGGAAGCCACTGGGTAGCCAGGTCGAATGCTCAGTTTGAGCTGCTGGCTCGGCTGCTTCCTGTCATGCCCGTGAGAGCGCATGGCTACAGCATGGGAACCAGGCCGCCGATACTTACTAGGTCGGTTTGTCGTCGAGCGGGGATGCTGCAAAATGGCTAGTCGAGCCACTCAGCGCGTGCGAGACAACTCTCCACTGGCTTCGCAATCTCTCAGTTTCGAGGGTCGGATCCTCGAGGTGAATTGCCAATGGGAGAGACTGGCTGGCTATTCTGCTGCCGAGGTTGTCGGACGACAGTATGCCGAACTCGTAC
Source organism: uncultured Eubacteriales bacterium (assembly GCA_964541225.1). Lineage (GTDB taxonomy): Bacteria > Actinomycetota > Coriobacteriia > Anaerosomatales > JAAXUF01 > CAZIPN01. Next base: position 21,216 of record CAZIPN010000028.1, on the reverse strand, counting down.
CCGAAGACCACCTAGAGGACTTCCGAAAGACTCTGGGCACACTGGTCAGGACCGGCGAGTTGGACGGAGTCGACTGCTTCCTCCGTCGCAAAGACGGATGCGTTCGCAACATTCGGGTCTTCGCTCAGGCCGACGTCGCGGCCGGACATATCGAGTGCTTGCTCGTCGATATCACTCACTTCAGACAGACCGAACGCGACCTCATGGATTCCGAGGAGCACTTCCGGAGTCTGTTCGAGATGCTTCCGACGCCGACCCTTCTGCACGACGGCAAGCGTGTCATGATGGCAAATCCGGCGTGCGCACGGTTCCTCGGCTATGACGATCCGGCCGAGCTTGAGGGCGTGCGGGTCGTGACGCTCGTTCACCCCGAAGATCGGCCCCAAGTCGCCCAGCGCGTTCGTCGAATGATGGAGGGGGACTGGACGGCACCGGCGGCCACAGAACGGTTCGTGCGCAAGGATGGCTCGACCGTGGCCGGCGAGACCGTTGCCTCTTCGCTCACTTTGGGCGGCAAGCGAGTCATCCACGTGATTGCACTCGATCTCTCGGAGCGGATCGAAGCGGAGCAGGCTCTCGCCGAGAGCGAGCGCAGGTTTCGCACCCTGTTCGAATTCTCGAGTGACCCCATCGTCGTTCACGACGATCGCAACGTGCAGTTCGCAAACCGCGCGGCGCTCGCCGCTTTTGGTTTCCCGGACGGTGCTCGCATTGCCGGCAAGGCGCTCGCGGATTTCGTGCACCCGGACTCAGTCAAGCTCGTGCAGCGACGCGCTGCCAGCGTTCTGAAGAAGGATTTCGAACGCAAGCCCGTTGAACTGCACCTGCTCAGAGCCGATGGGTCGGACTGGTACGCGGAGGTGTACAGCGTCTCTCTGCCACTTGAGGGCGGCGTCATGGTGCAGACCATCTTCCGCGATCTCACGGAGCGTAAGCGCGCCGAAGCCGAGCTGGAGACCTACCGCCAGCAACTTGAACATCTGCTTGAGGAGCGTACCGCGAGCCTAGAGCAGGCCAAGCAGCAGCTTAGCGCGGTCACTGCAGTCGTAAGCCGTACCGTGGAGATGCGCGATCCGTACACTGCGGGCCATCAGCGGCGCGTTGCCGCGCTGGCCGTTGCCATCGCGCACAAGATGGGGATGAGCGACGCCGACATCGCCAACCTCGAAGTCGCGGCAGCTCTCCACGATGTTGGCAAGGTGAGCGTTCCTGCCGAGATACTCTCGCGGCCGAGTAAGCTCACGGCGCTGGAGTTCGAACTCGTGAAAGCGCATGTGGAGGCCGGGTACGAGATCGTTCGTTCCGCAGCCTTGCCCGAGACCGTCGCCGAGATGGTCTACGAGCACCACGAGAGGCTCGACGGCTCCGGCTATCCCCGTGGCCTGACGGCCGAGGAGCTGCTCCCGGGCTCCCGCGTGCTCATGGTCGCCGACGTCGTTGAGGCGATGTGCACCCACAGGCCCTATCGGCCGGCTTTCGGACTTGCGGCAGCGCTCGAGGAGATCACCGCTGGCAGCGGGACGCGCTACGACCAGGATGTCGTAGAAGCGTGCCATGCGGTTGTCGAAGACGGTTTCGGCTTCATCGACGAGTTCTAGTGGCGCTGCGCTTTGGCGGTGCGAAGCTGCGGCGACATAGCGCTTAGGTGACGCAGCGCGATTGGGACGTGGCCCGCCCCTCGGGGTCGGTTCAGTCGGTCGTCCCGAGGATGCTCGGACCCGGGCCCATCGTCTCTTTCGAGCGCACCTGCGGTACCATGCTAACGTCCGTGGCGTGCGCGACGCGCGGGCGCAATGGGGGTTGCTGCACGAGATGAAAGGGACCGACCCTTCATGGGTGAAGACGTGACAGAGCACAACTTAGATGACGAGCTGCCCGCTCCAGACGACTCGTCGTTCTTCGCCGATGAGTCCGAAGACGGAGCTGAACCGGAGCCTGCCGGAGCTGAACCGGAGCCTGCCGGAGCTGAACC
>CAZIPN010000028.1:0-19144 GCA_964541225.1 uncultured Eubacteriales bacterium | reverse complement strand
CGGAGCTGAACCGGAGCCTGCCGGAGCTGAACCGGAGCCTGCCGGAGCTGAACCCGGCGCAGAGCCAACCGCCGACACCGAACCCGCCGACATGGAGGGCTCCTCAGAGGGCGAGTCCATCGCCGAGACCCCGGACCTCGGCGCCACACAGCCGCACGTGCCGCTTGCCGAGGACCAAGTCGATGGACAGGCGGCGCAACCGACGCAGCTGCTTGAACCCGTTGCGGCCTCACAGGCGGACGCGGAAGCGATGCAGATGACGCAGGCGATGCCTGCTGTGACTCCTCCCGAAGCGTCCGCGACTTCCCCGGGCGAAGCGCCCATGGTCGTTGCCGGGTCGCGCGTCATCATCGTGGTTTCACGCGGGACTCCCGAGACCCCTTCCGCTGCGCCTGTGGCTACTCCGCACGTCCTGGGATTGTCACAAGGCGAAGCGCTCTCGCAGCTGCAGCAGGCCGAGCTCTCGGCACAGGTGTTCAACGAGTACTCTGACGCGCCACGAGGCCAAGTGGTTGGGCAGCTGCCCCCGTACGGTCAGAGCGTTGCGGTGGGGTCTGAGGCCGTGCTTCTCGTTTCAAGTGGTCCTGCACCGGCCGATGCCCTTTCCGTTCCTCTTCCCGATGTTGTCGGATTGTCAGAAGCCGACGCGTTGGCCAAGTTGCAGGAGGCGGGGCTGTCTCCTCAAGTTGTTCGCGATTTCAACTCGGCGGTAGTCCTCGGAGTGGTTGCAGCGCAGCTGCCAAACGGACGCCCCCCCGGCAAAGGGCCCAAGAAGAAGCGCTCGCTGTGGTGGCTATGGTTGATGCTGGTGCTGGCCGTTCTCTTCGCGGCGTCTGGCGGGGTCTACTACTACCTGAATCGAACCGCGTCAGTTCCTAACCTCGTGGGGCTGTCTCAGGCGCAGGCCGAGCAGGCCATATCCGCCGCGGGATTCAAACTCGGTAGCGTTACGACGACACAGACACTGACGGCGTCTGAAGTGGGCAAGGTGACATCACAGACTCCGCCCCCGACGACGCAACTCAGACTGATCGATCCAGTGAACATCACCATTTCTGGAGGACAGAAGCTGTTTGCCGTGCCCAACATGCTCGGCAAGACGCAAGCGCTTGCGCAGAGCGCGCTCGCCACAGCGGGGCTAAAGGCGGCCATCGATCAGGCGTACAGTCAGACCGTGCCGAGAGGATCGATCATCACGCAGTCGCCTCCCCCGGGGGAGAAGGTTCCGTATCAGACGACGATCGGTCTGACGGTCTCTCTCGGAGTGCAGAATGTGACTGTCCCGGGAGTCCAGGCGCTGAGTCGCGGCGACGCCGCCAACAGGCTCAAGGCGGCGAATTTGAGTTCCCAGGCAGTCATAGAGTACACGTACACGGGCACCACCAAGGGCCAGGTGTTCGCACAGTATCCGACGGCTGGGATGCAGATCTCCCCGGGGACAATTGTCGGACTGCTCGTATCCAACGGTCCGCCGCCGTCGTCGGATCCCTCGTCGACGCCCACGTCGTCAGATCTTGCGACTGTGCCATCCGTCGTCGGTCAATCCACGAAAGACGCGCAGAGCACGCTGAAGAAGGCCCATCTCGGCAACACAATCGTGAATTGGGGCGGCACCAACCGACCGGCCGGAGAAGTGGTGGGGCAGGCGCCAGAAGTGGGCACAACGGTGCCGCGCAATGTGGCCGTCATCATCTTCGTCTCAAACGGCAAGTAGCCATCGTAGTGGGCGGCTCGGTCCGGCTGCCAGCGGCAGCACGCAGGTCGCTGCGGTCGCGGCGGCGGTGCCATCGTCTCAGTTGTGGCACTCCTGCGTGCGGATACATGCCCCGGCGCCGAGTCCTTCGCAACTCGCTTTCTTGACCGGCCGACAAACCCGCAGGTACTATCGCAAGGCGTTCGATCGGCCAGGTAGCTCAGTTGGTAGAGCAGGGGACTGAAAATCCCCGTGTCGGCGGTTCAAGTCCGTCTCTGGCCACCATTGCTGCAGTCGAAAGGTCTCCCGGTCGGGAGGCCTTTCGTTCATGCGCGTGCATCACCGTGCACCGCTGCCGTGCTCGAACTTGCCGAGAGCAGATGCCCGCAACGCCTGCGCCTTCCTGCAGCCAACGGTTGATGCGCCTGCCCACAATATGAGATCGTATTTGTCTGGTTTCGGACGCGCGGGAAGGTGAAGGAAGTGCATAGGCGTATCTGGCTGATCGTCCTTCTGGCGATGGCTGTGCTCGCTGGCTGTTCATCGCAAGACGTGGAGACGCAAGCGACATCTCCACAGAGTGAGGCCTTTCCGGGGACATTGACGACTGGCAGTGCGAATGCGAGCGGGGCGGCGAACGCCACCGCGACTGGAAGTTCGAACACGGGGACCGAAGCCGCCAAAGCGAAGGCTGCCGCGAAACCGAAACCGCTCCAGATCACGGAGTCGGGCTATTCGCTCGTCAGCGGTCCACACGTCGAATACGCTTTCGTTCTGCGGAATCCCAATGCTGATTTCGCGGTGATGTTCCCGGAAGTGAAAGTGACCATGCGCGACGCTGCTGGGCATGTTCTCGGCACCGACGACGTCACCCTTCGCTGGTGGTTCCTGCCCGGCGAGACAATTGCCTACGCCCAGGAGATTGATCCGAAAGGCGGGAGACCCACGAGAGTCGATTTCGAGGTTGTCGATCCCGGTGTCAAGTGGCAGACCGCCGCCAAGGCGCAGCCTTGGGATCGCAAGCCTATCAAGACATCAAACCTCAAGGTGACAAAGACCGCCTCCGGCATGATCTTCACGACCGATCTCGAGAATCCCAACTCCGTGGGCATCGATGACTTCGCGGTCTCCGTCGTGTTGAGAGACAAGTCGGGCCACATTGTCGGGGGCTACACCGGCATAGGGGAGGATCTTTACGCCGGCGAGAAGAAGAAGTTCGCGGTGAAGTCGAGTCACGACATCCCCAAGTTCGCCACGGCTGAGGTGCACGCGCAAATCTGGGGCGACTGAGCCGGGCTCTAGAAGACCGAGTACACGATCACGAGGCATACTGCGAACATCAGCACGAGCGCCGCGATGAAACTGTAGTCCGCCATTCGCTCGATGCGGAGGCTCATCCTCCTGCCTCGCGTACGTATGGACACGTAGGCGAGCACGCAAGCGGCGAGGAACACGAGTGCATCGAGCGCGAGAAGATCGTCCGCGATTGTCTTGGTGCCCCGCGCGCTGATCACGAGATGGACGATTCCGATCACGGTCAGGCACGCACCCACGAGGACCGCCGAGACGGAGAATATGTGGATGCTGATTCCTTCTTCAGTCTCTTCTTGTAAGCGTGATTCCGTCATCGGTTCTCCTCGGCTGGTCCGGTTGCAGTGTTGATGCCCACAACTGTGTGGCTGCCGAGCAGCGAATGTGAGTTCACCGTCAAGAGTCAGGCGCGACGAAGTGCCTCGGCAAGCCGCTGTGGGAGGCCCAGGTCCACCATGGCGCGGGCCACGCTTTCGATGTCGTAGTTGACGCGATGCGTCTGGACGTCGACGGTTCGCGGGTCATCACTGAGCCGAAACTCCATCCATGCCGCGCGTGGATCGCCATCTTTGGGCTTTCCCGCAGCGGGCACACTCACGTAGTCGATGCGACGACCGTTCTTGCCTTCAACGATGCGATGGTAGGGCATGTGCACATGCCCTACACATACGACGTCCGCCTCGGCCGCATCGGCAAGGCGCGCGAGGAGTGCATCGGTGCGGTCCGGCAGCAAATACTCGTTGATCTTGCGGGGGCTGCCGTGGGCGAGCAGCACACGCAGGGAACCGACTTCGAATCGGATCGAGTCGGGGAGCGCCGCGAGCCAGTCGTGATCGGCATCAGACAGCGCGGCGTCGGTGAAAGCGTAGCTGGCGTCGCCGTCTCGGCGGGCCTCCTCGGTGGCGTAGTAGCAGCCACACACACCGCGGCGATTACCCACGCCGTCGTCATAGTTGCCGCGTACGGTCGGAATACCAGCAGCGCGCATTCGGGCGACCACACCTGACGGATCCGGGCCGTAGCCGATCAGGTCTCCAAGGCAGTACGTCTCTTCAACACCCGCTGCCGAGATGTCGCCCAGGACGGCCTCAAGCGCCGGCAGGTTGCCGTGCACATCGGCGAGAAGTGCGAGATGTCGAGAGGACGTCATGGCTGCTTTTCGGTCGAGGCGCACGCCGCCGAATAGAGCCCCACGATGCGCTCGTCGCGGAATACCCCCACGCCCACGATCACCGGGAGGAATACCCACAGAGTCAGGTTGCGGTCCGGGAAGGGAAGCTGAGCGGACGCTCTCGTCATGGCGCGTCTCCCGTCCGCCGAGCCCGCGATCCGAGCCGTCCTGCGGAACACGGGCTATTGTGAGCTGCAGCGGGCACGGCGCTCCTCCGAGGGTATTTCGACGAATATCGAAATAGTACCCCAAACTTGGCGGGCCACACGGGCGCGGGGAGCATGGAGTACGGTGCGCTCCAGCCGATCGTGCATCCGTGTGTGTTGGCATCGTGTATGCGTACTTCGTAATATCGGTTTCCTGCCGATAATTAAGGCGGGTCACACTCAATTCGTGCTGGAGGCTGCGTGCTCGCGCGCGAGACTCATAGAATCATTGCCGTGGGGCGGACGCTGACCGTCGCAATTGCGGTCGTGAGCGCACTTCTCTTCGCGCCTGCGTTTGTGCTATCAGCCGACGCCGCGCCTGCGTCGGGGTCCTCGGCACAAAGCGCGCAGGCCGCGGCCATGCAGGCCGATTTCGGGAATCAAGTGGCCAGCTATGTCGCGATAACGCGCGAGCTACACCGTACTGAAGACGAAGTGGCTCAGGTGACGAAGCAGATCGCGGATGGGCAGTCCAAGCTCCAAACCGCCCGATCAGCCCTCGCTTCCCGCGCAGTTGAGTTGTACCGCAATTCTGAGACGGACATGTTGGAAAGCCTGTTCTCGGCGCAGTCACTAAGCGATCTCCTCATGCGGATCAACTACCTTTCGATGATCACGAGCCGAGATGCCCGCATGCTGCAGGATCTGCGGCTGGCGCAGACAGAGGAGTCTTGGCTTCAGGAGAGCCTTGTGATTCGGGTCGCCAAGTTGCAGGGACTGCAGGCGACTGCTGACAAGCAGCAGGCAAAGCTTCTGGCGGATCTGAAGGTGGAGCAAGCGCGGGCAGCTGCAGCCAAGAGCGTCTTCACGCCCGGGTATGACGCGGGTCAGGTCGACGCCGCTTCGGCAGGCAGCGATCCACGGAGCAAGTTTGTGCGCTCCGATGTTGTCTCGGAAGCCAACTTCCGCAATGGCGGTGCGATGACCGCCGCCGGCATCCAGGCTTTCCTCAACGCGCAACCGGGTGCGCTGAAGTCCTACACTGGCAAGGATCATTTCGGCACCACGAAGTCTGCGGCACAGATGATTTCTGACGCGTGCATTCGCTTCAACATCAATCCGAAGATCATGCTGGCCACGCTGCAGAAAGAGCAGTCTTTGCTGAGCACGAAGCATCCGACCCAGTATCAATACGACTGGGCATTCGGCGCTGGGAAGGCGGACACCTTCACGACGAGCAGCATGAAGGGCTTCGGGAACCAGGTCTATTGGGGAGCGCAGAAGTTCGACAAGAACGCTCACGATTGGCACCAGGGCGCCACTGAGTCTGTCGATGGCAATTCCCAAGTCTGCGACAACGAGGGCACCTTCGCGCAGTATCGCTACACGCCGCACTATTCCGGCGTGATGTCGTTCTGGACCATCTTCTGGCGCTACTTCGGGGACCCGCTCGCCTAGCGTGTTCGTAAGGCGTTGACGAGTGACGCTCAGTGCGAGCTTGCCAGCTGGCGGGTCGGCGTGCCTGCTACAGGTACTGCCACACGTCGTCGACGCCGGCGTCGACGGCCGGCACGCACTCGGCAATCGAGCGAACGGGTGCGCCTGTAGCGGGATCAACCCATCGCAGGTCCAGCACTTCGGGTGTCTCAAGCCAGCGACCTTCGGCGTCGCTGAGGACCTTGATGCGCGGATGGAGCAGATCGTCGTTGTTCACCCGGTAGACCACGGCGGTCGACCCGTCGTCGAGGACGACGACCGCTCCCATCGGATAGATGCCGAGCATCGCCACGAGCGCCTTGGTGACAGCGGGGTCGTATGCCTTGCCGCGACCTTGCATAAGGACCGCGAGCGCTTTGTCCGGACGTATCTCGCGGCGAAAAGGCCGCTGTGTCGTCATCGCGTCGTAGGCGTCGCAGACTGCCACGATCTTGCTGAAGAGATGCAGTTCCTCGCCGTTGGTCTCGGGGTAGCCCATGAGGTCGTGGCGCTGGTGGTGCTCGTAGGCGACGATCATCGGCATCTTGTCGGGAAGTTGCAGACGCTTGAGCAGGTCTGCGCCTTCCTCGCTGTGTCGCTTGACGGCCGCCCACTCTTCGCTGGTCAGGGGCCCGCTCTTGAGCAGGACGTCTTCTGATATGCGGACTTTCCCGATGTCGTAGAGCAGAGCCGCCATCCCCAAGGAGCGGAGCTCGTCAGACCCAAGTCCAAGTGCCGAGCCCAGCGACAGCGACAGGATGCACACGTTAATTGAGTGGTTGAGCGTGTAATCGTCGTGGCCTTTGATTGCGGTTAGGCCGAGTACCGCCGCCGGATCCTGCAAGAGGTTGTCGAGCATCGACTCGACCGTGTGTTGCAGCTTGCCGACTTCTAGAACCTTGCCGAGCTTGGCCTGCGACTCCACATCGCGCATCGCCGAGACTCCGGCGTCGTAGCTTTCGCGCGCTCGCGCCCGGATTTCTCGACTGCGCTCCTCGTCGCCCGTGTCCTCTAGCGTGGTCGTTTCTGCGACGACGATGCTACGTACTTGGCGCGCGTCGAGGTAGTCGCGCGCGGCTTCGATGTCGGTGACTCGCTGTTCGGCGAGCAACTCGACGAGAGCGGCCGCTTCCTCGGCAGTCATGGACGACGAGAACGTCACTGCCGAGATTCCTCGCGCCAGGAACTCGTCGACCAGCTTGCTGTATGTGGCGCTTTCTTCCGAGAAGACCTGATTCTCGACGAAGACGGTGCGCTTGTAGATGTTGACGGTCACGTCGTCGAAACCAAACTGCGCGAGTCCACGCACGGCTTCCACGAGATCGACGAGGGACTGCGCCACCAGGGGGTGCGTCGTTGGATACAGCGCCGCGTTCGTGTCCGCGACCGCTAAGAAACGCACAAGGTCGCGAGCCCGCTCCAACTTCTCCGGGGTCGCGAACGGCGCTTGTACCGCGACGAACTTCGCCTCGGCAGCAATCTCCGCGGGCTTCGGAAGCGGTCCTTCGTTCTCAGGACGGTATGGAGAGTCCGTCACAGTTCCTTCACTCCTTCGGTCAACGACGCATGGTCGGCGGCATCGATGTGTTTGAGTGCGTGCCTCGCCAGAGAACGCAGTTCCCTGCTCTTCCTGCCCCACACGAAGCCTCGGTCGGCGGTTCGCCTCAAAGCTCGCCGGGCTTCTGGCGTGCCGATTTGCTCAAGAGCCCGGATTACTTCCTTCTTCATTTCATAGGTTCGCTGCAACACGTTGAGATCTTCAAGCGCGCGCGTGAGCTGGTGAACCGCCGGAGCTGCTTTCACCCGCCCGATCTCTCGAACCGCGAACCGTTGCGTTTCTGGTTCAGGATGGCCGAGCGCTTTGACCAGCGCGCTTGCTGCCTCGGGAGCTGGAGTGTCAGCCAACGCGGTGATCGCCGCGAAACGGACTTGTTCGTCCAAGTGTGACAGGGCCTCGCTGATGACGGGTACCGCTCGTCGATCCCCCAGGATTGGCAGTGTGAGCAAGATCGCCGTGGCCCGTGCGGGTTCTTCGGTGCGAAGACGCGATCGCGCCACGCCCAGAACGGGTTCGCTCATGGCCCGAAGCGCCGGGCGCAACAGCGATCGTTGGGTCTCTGTACCACGGATGTAGGTCTCGAGCAGTGCTTCGGCCCCCGCCGGGCCGGCCGCATGCAAGATTTCGCCGACGATCGCGGCGTCGCTGTCATCCTCAACCGTGGAGCACATCTCGGCGAGCACGGTCGGATCCGACAGTGTTGCCAGCGCCTGGCCGATCTCGACCGTGAGTTCAGCAGCGGCGGCAAGTTCATCGAGGCGTCTGAGAGCTTCACGCACCGTTGGGAAGGCGCCATCCTTGGCTGCACGAGGCAAGACTTCGGCGATTGTCCGCACGGATTCTTCGTCGGGATGGCTTCGCGAGACAGCGACTGCCGTCGCAAGCGCACGACCCGCCGAGAGCTGAGGTGCGGCCACGACCACCTGGCGCTGGATTTCCCCGGGGTCCTCGGCGATGCTCATCTGTTGCGCGACTTCGCGCGCCGAAGGCGCCTCGACCACCTCGGGAGCGTCGACTGGAGGTCGTGCAAGAAGCGGTTCAAGGAGTGCGGCCGTCTCGGCCGACAGGGGCATCGCAGCGGCGATTCGGCTGGGCTGTGTTCCGGCTTGCTCGGCGACGAGCGTGAGCAGTCGAGCAAGGGCTGCCGGTTTGAGGCGGGCAATCACATCCAGCATGCCGTTCATGCGTTGTCCGTGAGGGTCGGCCTTCAGCGAGTACGCGAGGACTTTGAGGCGCGTATGTTCGTCCAACCGCATGAGCGCCGTGGAGACTCGCTCGATCGCGATGTCACGCGTGGCCGTCTCCAACTGGCTGATGGCGCGCGCCATCTCGTCGTCCCCGGAATCCGTGTTCTGAGCCCATCGCTGTGCTGCGTCGCTGAGTTCGCCGGCAATATCGTCGAGTGGCGCATTGATGAGGTCGACGCCGGCAAGACCCTGCTCATCTGAGGAGCGAAGAGAGATCTCGATGACAGCCAGGTGTGCGACGCGCGCCGAGCTGAGAAGAGCTCGCACTCCACCGCTCGTCCTGGTCGAACTCGAATCGGCGTTTGCGATCGCAACGAACGCGGATGCTTCTGCGGGGGTGAGCCCGGGGACTATCACCATCTGGCCGACCTGCAAAGCATGAAGCGCCTTGGCAAGTGCGGTGACCTGGTTGCTGTTAGCGCCGACCTGCGTCTCGCCGATTCGAAACCCGTCGGGATCGACGACATAGCGCAGCGGCCCCTGACCGAGGGTGGTTGCGTTGGCGCGCTCAACGAACTTGGCGATCGCCTCGGCGGGGAGTGCGGATGACGGTGGGTACAGGCGAGCAGATCCGGCCGCAGCCGCCAGCAGCCGCAGAGTCTCCTCGGCTCGGGGATGCGCCTCGGATTCCGTGCTCATGCCTGCCCCCTTTCGCGTGTTGTCGCACGTCGCCGACGGCATACGTATCGGTCTTCTCGGCAGGCCCCTGTATGAGAAGCAAGCCGACCCTGTGACACATATCACGAGAAGAGTATGTCCTAGCCATTGTGACGCTACTCGTCGCGCGTGGGCGTACCGATAAACGTGGCAGATGAGTGCATCAGGAGCGCTGTCGTGCGTCGACGGGAACATCTTTGAGACTCAGGACCGAGGCATACTTCAGGCAGATCGCCGAAGACGCTCTCGCCGCAATCGGAGTGGAAGAACCGCCTGTTCCGATTGAGGACGTTGTGGCATCCCTCCGCATTCCCGTCCGCTCCGTCAACTTGCCTCCATTCTTCACCGCAGCCACCATCTATGAGGATGGGCTTCCCGTCATGGTCGTCAACTCGGCGCGCCCGGAGATCGAGCGACGCCGCGCATTGGCGCATATGCTCGGCCACATTCTCCTTCTGCTCGCCGACGAAACGGACGTCTTTCCAAGGTGGCATCCGGATCACTCAGATGCCGACAAGGTCGCGCGTGAACTCATCATGCCAACCGCACTCGTCACCGAGCAGGCGCACATATGGTTCAATGACCATCGGTATCTGGCGCGTCTTTTCGGCGTGCCAGAGGGCATGATGCTGGATCGTCTGCGTGAGCTGCATCTTGCGAAGTCAGAGACCATTCTTTGGGACTACTAGGCCGGCTGCCAGAACTGCCGCGCACTCTGTCCGGGAGTGTCTGAGCCCTGGTATAGACTGTGTGCTGAGTTCGCGCGCGAGCGCGTCAGCTTGGATAGATCGGCTTGGGGAGGAAGCACATATATGCGCATCAACTACGCCGTCGGTGTCGATGTTGGCGGCACGAGGATCGCCGCCGGGCTCGTGGAACGCAAGGGACGCATCGTCAAGGATGCGATGTGCTTGACGCCGAAAGGTGGCCCATTCGCTGTTGTGGACGCCATCATTGATCTTGTCGAACAAGTGTCGGCGGGGACACAGGATGCGGAAGTCGCGGGCATCGGGATCGGCATTCCAGGGCAGATCGACTTTCTTCGGCAGTCCATCGAGTTTTGCACGAACCTGCCTCTCGCCGGTGTCGACGTGCGCTCGCTTGTCATGTCAAGAACCAAGCGCGAAGTCACGATGGACAACGACGGAAACCTGGCTGCCTACGGCGAAGCACGGTGGGGAGCAGCCAAGGGCGCGCGCGACTTCCAGATGATCACCGTGGGAACTGGTGTCGGCGGCGGCATGTTTCTCAACGGCGAGCCGTATCGCGGGAGCCGTGGCCTCGGCGGTGAGATCGGCCACACCGTCATCGATCTCGACGGACGCCCGTGTCCTTGTGGGGGCACCGGCCATCTTGAGTCCTACGTTGGGCGGCCCGCGATCGCCGAGAAGGGTCGCGAAGCGGCTGCTACATACAAGGGTCGCAAGATCCTGGCAGCAGCAAAGGGCGATCTTGAGGCGGTCACGGCACAGAGCGTGGTCGTGGCGGCGCAACATGGCGATGAGGTGGCGCGAGAGATACTCCTGGACTCGGGCACCATTCTTGGCCGTGCGCTTGTCGGATTGGTCAACATCTTCAACCCGAAGCTGATCGTCATTGGCGGGGGGATTGGCGAGAGCGCCGATTTCATGGTAGAGCGTGCTGCCGAGGTGATGCGTGGCGAAGCTCTGGCTGGGCGACGTGACGTCACGGTCGTGCAGGCGGTTCTCGGCAATGACGCTGGGATTCTGGGCGCCGCAGCGCTCTCATTTGACGAGCACGATTCTCGCGAAGGAGTGCACTGATGTCTGACCAGCGGCCGGTTGTGTGGTTTGCCCCGCTGCGCAGTCCCAAGAAGGTGTCGCTCGTCAAGCGGGTAGGCATGTTGCTGGAACGCGCTGGGCTTCACTCGGCGATCGAGGAAGGCGACTTCGTCGCGGTCAAGCTGCATTTTGGCGAGGAGGGCGGCACGGGTTTCGTCCAGCCAGTCTTCGCACGTGAAGTTGTGCGGCTGATCAAGAAGCACGGCGGCAAGCCGTTCCTCACCGACGCGAACACGCTGTACTCAGGGAAGCGCTGGAACGCCGTGGACCACATTGAGAACGCGCTGCACCACGGGTTCTCCTACGCGACAGTCGAGGCGCCAATACTCATCGCCGATGGGCTGTCGGGCGCGGAGTCGTGCGAGGTTGAGATCGACGGATTCAAACACTTCGACTCGGTGCGTCTCGGCTCGGTCGCGGTACACGCCGACGCACTCGTGGCCATCACACACGTCAAAGGCCATGAAGCAACGGGGTTTGGCGGCGCTCTGAAGAACATCGGAATGGGGCTCGGATGCCGCAGCGCCAAGCAGCGCATGCATGCAGACTTCAAGCCCGAGGTCGCCGCCGAGACCTGCACCGCTTGTAACCGATGCGTCAAGTCATGCCCGGTCAACGCGATCGCCATTGGCCCCGATCGCGTCGCCGTGGTCGACTTCGAGTTGTGCTACGGATGTGGCGAGTGCGTCGCAAGCTGCCCTTCGGGCGCCATCGGCATTCAGTGGAAGACCACTCCGGAGGCGCTCCAGGAGAAGATCGTCGAGCATGCCGCAGGTCTGCTTGCCGACAAGGAAGGCAAAGTCCTCTACCTCTCGTTCATCACGAACGTCTCACCTGATTGCGACTGCTGGGACTTCTCGGACGCGCCGATCGTGGCCGACGTTGGCGTGCTGGCGTCGACCGACATTGTCGCAATCGACCAAGCGGCGTACGACCTGGTGGTTGCGGCCAACGGGATTCCGGGTGGCCGAGGCGAGGGCCTTGAGGCCGGCGCGGACAAGTTCGCGCAGATCACAGGAGTCGATGGCACGATCGCGATGCGTTACGCCGAGGAACATGGAGTTGGTTCGCGCGACTACGAACTGAGGCGACTTGACTAGCGCAGCTGGCGGAAGGGCGTTCTTGGATATCGGTCGCATCATCACCGACTCGTTCCAGACAATGCGTCGCACCGGCGCGTTGTGGAAGCTGGGCACGATCTCGGCGATCCAGACACTGCTGTACGGTCTGCTCTTCGGGGGTCTTGTGGCTCCGATGGCGGTTCTCACGCAGGCGACCGTAGTCGCACAGCAGCAGGCGGCGCAGGGAGGCGCCTCGGGGGATTCCTCGCAACTGCAGCTCGCGTCTGAGGTAACCGCAGCTGTGCAGTGGCTGGCAGCCTACTGGCCTCCGGTCGTTTTCGGGATCGTGACGCTCGTCGCAATATGGGCGGTCTTCGGCGTGCTTGACGTAGCTGCCACCGCTGGAGTGATCGCGCAAACGGACGTTTCCGCCGAGGGAGGACTCGCGTCCGCCTCGGCGGGAATGCGTGAGGGACTCGGCATCTGGTGGAAGACGGTGTCGCTGCTCGCCGTCGCGGCCCTGCCGAGTCTCATCTTCCTGGGGGTTATGGCGGCGGTCTTCTTCGCGACGATCTCCTTGCCACTCTTTGAGGGCAGGCTTCCGGATGCCAACGCCATTGCCGCCAACAACTCGTTGCTCGCGCCGCTGTCGACCGTCGTCTCAATCATGGGAATCCCTCTGGGCGTATGGGTGTCGCTGGGTCTTCGCTATGCGGTGATCGATCGCTGTGATTGGAAGCAGGCTCTGGCCAAGGCGTGGGAGCTGGTTCGCGCGCGCTTCGTCGACGTGCTCGTGATGTACTTGATCGTTGCGGGCGTTCTCGTGGGGATTGCGATGGCGATGGCTGCGCTTGTTGCATTGGTAGTGGTCGTCGCTGTGGTTGGTGCGGCGACCCTGTCGGCCGGCACCGGCAATGTCACAGGCCCCGTTGTGGTGTCGTCGATTGCCGCGCTGGCCGTGGCGCTGGTGTCCGCTCTGGCGCTGACCGTCGCTTTGGTGTGGCAGTCTGTTGTGTGGACCCTGTTCTGGCGTCAGCTCACCGGCCGAGATCAGATGGCGTTCGTGCCTGTATCCTGCGATCGACACGCCGTGGCGCCGCTCACCATGTCTACGGAAAGGGGCCCGAGATGAACTACTCAGACATCATCTCTCGATCGTTCCGAACCCTGGGGCGCGGCAGTATCTGGGCCTTCATGGTTTCGGTGCTCGGGGTGGTGTTCCTCGGCCTCGCCGTCATCATGGGGGCGGCTCTTGTGGCGGCCGGCGGGTCTGACGCCGTTGGTTCACTGGTGAGCGCCATTCGCGACAACAGCACTCCCGACGCATCGGTGGTGGGGTTGTTTCTCGCGTTCGGTGGAGCGTTGTTTCTATTCGGGATCTTCTCAATTCCCCTGGAACTCATAGGCTACGGCGGGCTTATCCACCAAACGAGCGAGGTCATGGCCGGGCGCAGCGCCACGGTTGGCGGCGCATGGAGTTTCGGCGCGCGTAGGATGGGTCGCGTCTTCGCAATCGAGTTTGTGATCGGCGCATTGGCACTCGGCCTCATCCTCGTTGGGACCATCCCTTTGGTCGCCGGCATTGTCGCCGCCGTGGGCAAGAACGCAGGAGCAGGCGTGGCTGGCATCTGTGGAGGCATTCTGCTTCTTCTCGTTGCAGTGATTGCCGTCATCATGCTGGGTGGCTTCGAGGCACTGGCGATTCGCTACGCCTTGATCGGAGATCGGTCCGCGGGCGACGCGCTTTCCGCAGGATGGTCGGCGTTCCGTGCTCGATTCGGCAGCGTGCTCGCGTTCCTGCTCATCGTGTTCGGTTTTAGCATCGTCGTCAGCATGGTCCAGTCGTTCGTGGGCTTCGTCGCGCGGTTCACGGTTCTCGGAACAAGCGGAATAATGTTCGCACCCAGCGCCGAGTTCCTGTCGTCCGGCGAGATTCGCTCGATAGCGGCCATGTTCGCGATTTCCTATGTGATTGCGTTCGTCTTCGGCATGGTGCTGCGCATCTTCCAGGCGTCGATGTGGACGGCGTTCTTCAGGCAGATGACGGGGCTGGACGCTCCGCTGCCGACAGCCGCCGATCGCTACTCCGGCTACACGCCGACACACCCCGCGAGCTACCAGCCTCCGACGGCAGCCGCGCCGGGCTACCCTCCCATGGCGCCGACGCTCGGTTACCCGCCGATGGCGCCCGGACCAGCTTACCCGCCGCCCGCGCCTCCTGCGCCACCGCCCTCCGCCACGCCGTTCTCGACGACTGACGGCAAGCTCGACCCCCCGCACGATCAGCCGCCGCATGCCTAGGAGCGGCCGTCTGCTCGTGTGCGCGACGCCGATTGGCAATCTCGGCGACGTGACGCTGCGAGTGCTCGACGCATTGAGATCGGCCGACCTTGTTGCGGCGGAAGACACCCGGGTCACTCGCAAGCTCCTCGCACGATACGACGTCGCGACGCGGCTCGAGCGGTGCGACGAGCATTCGATCGAAAGACTCGCCCCGATGCTCGTGGACCGGATGCTCGCCGGCGATGTTGTTGCGTTCGTCTCAGACGCAGGGACTCCGGGCGTTTCCGATCCGGGTGCGCGGCTCATCTCGGCTGCCATCGATGCTGACGTGCCGGTCGAGGTGC
Organism: uncultured Eubacteriales bacterium; assembly: GCA_964541225.1. Classification (GTDB taxonomy): domain Bacteria; phylum Actinomycetota; class Coriobacteriia; order Anaerosomatales; family JAAXUF01; genus CAZIPN01. The sequence goes on along the minus strand of CAZIPN010000028.1, from coordinate 4,395 downwards.
TGCCTGGAGCATCAGCGCTTCTGGCGGGTCTTGTGTCCAGCGGGCTGCCAATGACGCGCTTCTACTTCGGCGGCTTCCTTCCCAGGAAGTCCGGCGAAAGGAGGCGCCAACTGAATGCGCTCGCTACGCTTGACGCCACCCTCGTGTTCTTTGAATCGCCTCGCAGGTGTGCGGCAACGCTGCAGGCGCTGGCTGAGGCATTTCCGCGTCGGCGGGCAGCGTTGGCCCGCGAACTCACCAAGATCCACGAAGAAGTCGTCAGGGGTCCCGTTGAAGAGGTGGCCCGAGAAATCGCTGGTCGCGAGTCGCTCAAGGGCGAAGTCGTGCTGCTCGTCGGTCCGCCAGTTGCCGAGTCCGACAAGCCGAGCGCGACGCTGAGCGGCGCGCAGTTGGATGCGGCTGCGCGGCGTGTGACGACCCTGATGGCTGAGGGCATGACGCGCGGTGGCGCAGCCAAGCTGGTCGCCAAAGAGCTCGGTGTGCCGCGAAACGATATCTACGATCTCTCTAACCGAAAGTGACTGACTGGCCTGACGAGCACCGGGTCGTCGGCTATCCCTTGCGGATGGCGGCGATGCAGTCGAAGCATACCGCCCGACCCTTGACGTCTACCGTGTCGACATCAGCCGCTCCGCATATTGCGCACGCGTCCTTGTGCTTGGTGAGGATGATCCGATCGCCTTCGACGAAGATTGCCATGGGGTCTTTCACCTTGATGCCGAGTGTCCTTCGCAGCTCCATGGGAATGACGATCCGGCCAAGGTCATCGACCCTGCGTACGATCCCGGTGTCGTGCATTATCGGCCACCTTTCGTTCCACAAGAGAAGCTGGTGAACTCGAAACAGTTAGAATCTTCGCGAGACAGGGCGGCGACGCCCGTGCTTCCAGTATTACCCACAGCTACGGAGCCCTGAAACAGATGACAGAGAAGCAGTCGTTCTACGTCACGACCCCCATATACTACGTTAACTCCGTTCCGCACCTCGGCACGGCCTACACCACTATCGCTGCCGACACGCTGGCGCGCTACCGCAGGTTGCGCGGCGATGACGTCTGGTTCCTGACCGGGCTTGATGAACACGGTCAGAAAGTGGGCCAAGCGGCCGAGGCTGCAGGAGTCTCTCCCCAAGACTGGGTGGACTCAGTCGCTGCCAAGTATCGCGAAGCGTGGGACATGCTTGGCATCTCCAACGATGACTTCGTGAGAACGACCGAGCCTCGCCACGAACGTGGAGTGCAGAGATTCATCCAAACGATCTACGAGCGTGGTGACATCTACAAGGGCGCGTACGAAGGTTGGTACTGTGTGCCGTGTGAAACATACTTCGCCGAAGACCAACTCGCCGAAGACAACGCATGCCCTCAGTGTGGCCGACGTGTTGAGTTCGTCAAAGAAGACAACTACTTCTTCAAGCTCTCGGCATACCAAGACCGATTGCTCGCGCACTACGACGAGCATCCGGATTTCGTCCAGCCCGAAACGCGCCGCAACGAAGTGCTCTCGTTTGTTCGGGGAGGCCTCAACGATCTCTCCATCTCGCGCGCAAATGTGAAATGGGGGATCCCGCTGCCGTTCGATGAGGGCCACACGGTGTACGTGTGGTTCGATGCGCTGATCAACTACATCACCGCGATCGGCTACGGCGACTCATCCAAGGCCGAACTCTTCGCGAAGCGATGGCCCGCGCAGTACCACTTCGTGGGCAAAGACATCATCCGCTTTCACTGCGTGATCTGGCCGGCGATGCTCATGGCTGCTGGTCTCGACATTCCGGAGCAGGTGTTCGCGCACGGATTTCTTCTCACCAAAGGCGAGAAGATGAGCAAGTCCAAGGGCAATGCCGTGGCGCCGGCAGACCTCGTCGCGAAGTTCGGCGTGGACGCGTACCGCTACTACTTCTTGCGAGAGGTCCAGTTTGGCGCCGACGGTTCGGTTTCGGTGGAGAGCATGATCCAGCGGTACAACGGTGATCTCGCCAATGACTGGGGCAACTTGGTCTCTCGGCTGTTCAACATGGTGGGGAAGTACTGCGACTCTCGTGTTCCGGATCCCTCAGCTGCCCCTGAACCAACCTCCGACGATGAGGAGCTGCGCTCCATTGCCATAGGCTTGTTCGACACCGTCGACGGTCGAATGGCAGGGTTGGACTACGCTGGGGCGCTCGAAGCTGCATGGGAGCTCATCAAGCGCACCAACCGCTACATTGAGGACTCGGCTCCGTGGAACTTGGCGAAGTCCGACGATACAACACCCCGCCTGCACGCCGTGCTGTACAACGCACTTGAAGCGGTGCGCATCGCGGCGATGTTCACCGCGCCCACTATGCCCAGCACGTCGCGGGAGGTCTTCGCGCGGCTTGGGCTCGACGATCCAGGGGCAATCACGGATCTCGCAGCCCAGAGCGAATGGGGGTTGCTCCCTGTGGGGAACCCGGTCGTGAAAGGTGATGCCTTGTTCCAGCGCATTCTTGAGCCTGCCGAGTAGACATGGCTGAGACGCTGTTCGTCGACTCCAAAGGACGCGCAGTGGCGGCTCCTGACTTGTCAGGACTTGTAGCCGACAGCCACGCGCATCTCGACATGCTCGAGGATCCTGCGAGCGCTTTGGCTCGAGCGGCTAGAGCGGGAGTCGGCTTCATCGCCACGATTGCTGATGTGACGGAGGATGCGGCTCGCACGTATGCAGATCTTCCATCATGGCTCGTGCATGGGCGCGAGATACTTGCGCTCGCTGGAATTGCTGATGTTCAAGTGCCGCGGGTTCGGGTAGTTGTGGGAGTGCATCCGCACAATGCGAAGGACCTGAACTCTCAAGTGGAGGTCGAGCTGAGACGCCTTGCCTCATCTGCTCGAACTTCAGCGATTGGGGAGATCGGTTTGGACTATCACTATGACTACTCTCCGCGCCACGTTCAGCGGGAGGCATTCCGCCGTCAGCTCGCTCTGGCACGAGAACTCGACCTTCCTGCTGTCGTCCATTTGCGTGAAGCGCATGCCGATGGCGAGGAGATCCTGCATGACATTGGATTGCCCGACGCAGGATGCATACTCCACTGCTACAACCTTGGGCCCGAGCCTCTCAACCGCTTTCTTGAGTTGGGATGTTGTGTCAGTTTCGCGGGGCCAGTGACTTTCAAGAAGGCGGATGAGGTGCGGGCCGCAGCATCGATGGTCCCGCTCGATCGTATCCTCACGGAGACCGACTGTCCGTTCATGGCGCCCGAGCCGTTCCGAGGAAGGAAGAACGAGCCCGCTCTTGTCGTGTTCACCGCAGCGCGGCTCGCCGAGGTTCGCGACGAGGATTGCGCGGTCTTCTCGGCGGCGACCTTCGGCAACGCCACACGACTGCTGGATCGGGCATCGTGATGGCCGAGGCAGATCACACTCCGAGAGTGCTGTGCATCGCGGGCAGCCCGCGCAGGCACGGTAACAGCGAGAGTCTGCTCGACGCGACGATTGAGGGGATCAGAAGCGCCGGTGGCGATGCGATCAAGCTTGTGGCGCGCGATGCCAGTGTCGGCGTCTGTCTCGGATGCAATTCGTGCTCCTCGGATGGACGCTGTATTCAGCGCGATCGCATGGACGAGGTGTACAGGGAACTCGACACGTCAGATGCGATTGTCGTGTCTACGCCGGTCTTCTTTGCAACCGTGCCTGCGGTGCTCAAGACGTTGCTCGATCGCTGTCAACCGTACTGGGCTCGTCGGTATGTGCTTGGAGAGAAGCCCCGTGCGTCGAAGCGGCCTGGGGCGATACTCGTCGTGGGAGGTGGTGGGGATCCGTTTGGCACGGGCTGCGCCGTCACTCCGATCAGAAGCGTTTTTGCTGTTCTCTCGGTCTCAACTGACCACACGGTGGAGGCCGTTGGGCCCGACAAGCGAGGTGACATCGCGTGCGAGTCGCACACGCTTCGCCAGGCTCGCGACGTGGGCACCAGCCTGGTCGAGGCGGTTCGATCCGGTCCTCGGTAGCCTGTCTTCGGGCACGCGCGGCTTCGTCTGCCAGCGCGCTTGAAGCTGAGAAAGATGCAGTCTCTTCGGGTCATCCCATTGCGCCTCGCATTGACAGGAAACGCCAGTTGTGGGTCCCAAATGAGCCCCTGGGACTCCCGCGAACACGCGATGTTCCGTTCCCGTCAACGGCCCTTCAAGAACCTATTCGTGCCGACCTGCGGGTTTGCGAAGCCCCTTCGTGAGCGCTAGCATCTGAACTCCGCCGCTCGTTACTGAACGGTTGAAATGTCCCCGATTCAGAGAGGTCTGGATGAGGTCACGGCCGACTCGCTCGGCACGATCCCACAAGACCCAGCAGATAATCGCAGCCCTCGTCCCAGCAGCCATTCTCTTGCTCAGCGTTACCGGATTCGTGTGGGCACAAAGACAGGTTTCGATCGT
>CAZIPN010000027.1:0-25411 GCA_964541225.1 uncultured Eubacteriales bacterium | reverse complement strand
TGCGCCTGCTTGGCCATGCGCACGAGGAACTCCTGGTTGCTCGTGGTCTGCTTCAAGCCCTTGATCAGCATGTCCATCGCCCGCTCGGCATTGTCGATGCCGTGCAGAATCCGGCGAACACCCCACACGAACGGAGCCTCCTGCGAGTCGAGCAGCAGCTCCTCCTTGCGGGTGCCTGATGTGATGACGTCAATAGCAGGGAAGATTCGACGATCCGCAAGGCCACGGTCGAGGCGCAGTTCCATGTTGCCCGTGCCTTTGAACTCCTCAAAGATGACCTCGTCCATTTTCGAACCCGTGTCCACGAGCGCGGTGGCAAGGATCGTGAGCGACCCGCCGAACTCGATGTTGCGTGCCGCGCCGAAGAACTTCTTGGGCGGGTACAGCGCCTGGGAGTCAACACCCCCGGAGAGGATGCGGCCGGACGCTGGCTGCGCCAGGTTGTATGCGCGAGCGAGCCTCGTGATCGAGTCTAGCAAGATGACGACATCGTGCCCGCTTTCCACAAGGCGTTTCGCGCGCTCCATCACGAGTTCTGCAACGGCAATGTGCTGCTCGGACGGCATGTCGAACGTCGAGCTAACGACCTCACCGTGGATCGAGCGTTCCATGTCCGTGACTTCTTCAGGCCGCTCGTCGACAAGCAGGCACATGAGATGCACTTCGGGATTGTTCGCAGTGATTGCAGCGGCGATATCTTTGAGGACGGTGGTCTTGCCCGCTTTCGGCGGCGACACGATCAGTCCGCGCTGGCCCTTGCCGATCGGGGCCACCATGTCGATTGTGCGCGCCGTCATGAACTCCTTGCCGTGCTCCATGCGCAAGCGCTCGTCCGGGTAGACCGGCGTCAGATCCGCGAAACGCTTTCGTCCCTTCGCCAACTCCGGAGCGGCGCCATTGATCGCGTCGAGGCGCTGGAGCGCTGGGTATTTCTCGGTCTCCTTCGGCGGACGAACTTGACCTTGAACCATGTCGCCTCGGCGGAGTTCATTGCGGCGAACGACCGACATCGAGACATAGACGTCGCGATCTCCGGGCAAATAGCCGGCGGTACGCACGAAGCCGTAGCCCTCTGGAAGAACGTCAAGAACCCCCTGGATTTCAATGAACCCCTCGGACTTGACCTTCGCCTCGAGCACGGCGTCGATGAGTTCGTCTTTCTTCTTCAGCACCTTGGTGTCAAGCCCGAGCTCTGTGGCCATCGCGCGAAGCTCGGCGACCGTCTTGTCGAGAAGATCCTCTCGCTTGACTGATGGTTGCGGCTGTTCCTGCGTGGATCCGCCGCCACCACGGCGGCCCCGTTTACGAGGGCGTGCGCTCATGCGTTCTTCACTTTCTCCCAGTCGGCGAGGAATAGCTCCAAGCCCCTATCGGTAAGAGGATGTTTCACGAGGTTCTTGAGTACCGCGAACGGCACAGTCGCGATGTCGGCACCGATCAATGCCGCTTGCACCGCATGGTTCGCGCTGCGAATCGATGCCGCTATGACCTCGACTTCGTGGCCGAAATCGTAGTTGGAAAGCGAGCGCACGGTGTCTTCCAGATGCGCGATGCCGTCCTCGGAGATGTCGTCAAACCTGCCGACGAACGGGCTAATGTAGCTCGCGCCCGCGCGTGCAATGAGCAGCGCCTGCGGAACGCTGAAGCACAGCGTCGCATTCACCTTGATGCCTCGCTCGAAGAGCATCTTGGTTGCCGCAAGTCCCTCGGGCATGACGGGAACCTTCACGATGATATTGGGGGCGATCGCGGCCAGCTCTTCTCCCTCGCGCACGATTGCGTCGCGCTGCAAAGAGACCGTCTCACCGCTCACCGGGCCATCGCAGATCTCACAGATTCTCTTGAGATGGCTGTGGAAGTCGGCGAGCTTGCCGCCCACGCGGGAGTACAACGTCGGGTTCGTGGTGACCCCCGCCAGTACGCCCCAACTTGCTGCTTCTTCGATCTCGGCGATGTCCGCCGTGTCCAGGAAGAACTTCACCTCTGTTAGCCCTCCTCCATGTCGCTTGCCAGCTTGGAGCAGCTGGCCGCTCACCTTCTTCCAGCCTGGCAGGGCTGGTGGTTCACTTTCTTCCAGCCTGGCAGGGCTGGTGGTTCACTCCTCGCCAAGCGCCGCCGTGATGACCGTTTCAAGTACATCCTCGATGGCGCTGTCAAGCTCGTGGCTGTAAATCAGTGGGATGTCATGTTCGCGTGCCAAGGACTCTATGTACGTGCCGAGCAGCCTGATGTGCTCGAAGTTCCTCTCGTAGCGGTCGTGGGACCTGACCCCATGAGTCTGAGTTTCTCGGATGTAAAAATGGCTTCTGTGCGATTGCTCGTCCTCAACGCCGATGACAAGCTGGACCACCCTTGCGTTCGAGAACTGACGGGGGTCAAGGTATCCCGGCACGAGATGCACGCCCTCGACAACCATCGAGATGCCCTCGTGTACAGCGCGCGAAATGAGCGCCTTGACGCCGGTGTTCACGACAGCGGACTGCTCTCGGAATCCGACGACCACGGGATTGGCGCCCTCAGGCACCGGGACTCGCAGACCTCGCCACGCCGAGAACGCGCTCTCATATATCGCAGGCATGAGATCCTTGGAGAATATAGCACGCATGACCTCACGGATGGAATCTGTCGAAGAAATGCGTGTGATGCCAAGTCTGTGCGCCACCTCGGCGGCTATTGTCGACTTTCCCACACCGGTGGTGCCGCCAATCAGAACGACGAGTGGGCGCTCGAGTTTCGAGAGCCGACGCAGCTTCAGATAGCGTTGCGCGTACAACTCACCGACTTGCGATTCCAGCGCCTCGCTCGCAATAGTGCGTAGCCGTTCCGAGCTGATGACCGTCTCGCTGCGCGCGCGCAAATCCTCTTGGATCGCCGCCGCCACGGCATACGCCTTGGCTGGCGGCACGCCCGTGCTCGTAAAGGACTGCGCGAGCAGACCCTTGGACAGCGGCAGGCCGCGGCTCTCATCCGAAATCGTGATGATCTTGGGGTCCGTCATCGGTCAGGCCTCTCCCCTTGCCAGCCCGCGATTGATCGCAAGCTCTGCCACGCGCTCGAGCTCAGCCGCCAGGTTGCCACCGTCAACGGCAATCGGCACGTTTTCACACAGCACGGTGCGCACGCCCGCTTCATCACCAGCTGCGGCAACCACGTCGATCGCAGCGGCCTTGAGCTCGGTGAGCAGCACGTCGTACCCGCCTTCGTGCGCGGCCATGTCCTCGCGCAGTCTGGCGCGATCCGACAGGTTGGCACTCGCAGCAACAACCTCGCAGTCATGGTCGGCAGCAAGGTGCCCAACAAGGAGCGGCAGCACCTGGGGTGGAGCTGTCGTGGCGAAGAAGACTCGCTTGCCGAGAACGGGCTCGAGCGGCCGCACGCGAAACGTCGTGGCGATCACCGGCAGGTCCGGGCGTTGCTCGGCAATCGCAGCGCGGATGCGCGCGACCTCGGCAGCCGACGCGGTGGGTTCCTCGGCAGATGCCAGCACGACGAGATCGGCCTGCGAGATGCGGTACGGCCCGAAGTAGTCGCGAACGTAGGACTCGCCGCGCCCCGCGCCGATCACCAGAATCGTCGCGTCGGCGGCTACCGGCGGAATCGCGGCGCCGGAGCCTTCCGCGATGAGCAGCTCCTTGCCGAGCGTATCGGCGAGCGCGGCGCCGTCCAGCACGTTGCTGAAGTGCGTGGCGCCTGCCATCCCACCGCCACACCGCCGACAGCCAATCGTCGTGACGCGCGACGTCACCGCGTCTTCGTAGTTGTCGCTTGCCGCGTGCTTGCCCTGCCGAGCGAGCGCCAGCAGGTCGGCGGTCGTGAGCGCGACCTCGTCACCGCGAATGAGCTCAGGCTCGGCCGGGCCACCGCGCCCCATCGCCAGCACGACGATGTCGCGTCCCGCCGCGGCGAGCTGTCGAGCCACCTCGGCACTGACGGCGGTCTTGCCGACCCGCTTGCCGGTACCTATGAGCGCGAGCACCGGCGTGGCAGGACTGGCGAGCGTGGCCTGTGGCTCGAAGGCGAAGTCGGCACCCCGATAGCTCGCGTTGTGCTCCAGCGCAATCGAGGCCAACTCGAAGCGCCGCGCGGAGGTGAGTACTGGCTCGTCGGACAGGTCGATCACGACATCCGGGCGGTAGTGTGCGAGAGCGCTCGCAAGCGCTTCGGAAGGCGTGTCAGCAACAACGAGCGGGATCCCGTAGATGTCGGCGGTCCCGGTCGTGTCGATCTTCTCGGTGCCGCCGAGAAACGCGGCAGCCACCACTTCGTAGTCCTTGCCGAGCTCGACGAGCGCGAATCGGACGACCGGCGGGTAGTGCTCACCATCGATGAGCGCAATCGCACGCTTCACCCGTCGGCCCCAGAGGAGTCCGACTCGGAGCGCCATCCGCATGAGCGCTGGTGTATGCCCTGGTAGTCGCCCGCAACCTCAGCATCAACGAACGGTTCCTTGCGAAGGACCTTGACGTGGTTGCCGTCTTCATCGATCTCGATGATGTTGTAGGCAGGTCGGACCTTGCCCCTGAGGCGATGAGTGCAGCACGTTCCGGCGTTGACGATAAGCATGTCTTCGAGCCTCCACACGTTGGGCACGTGCTTGTGGCCGCACAGCACAAGATCCACGCCGGCGTCTGCGAGCACGCGGAGCAGGTCGCCCGCGTCGTTGACGACGTTGCGCTCGCGGCCCGTACCCGGTACGGGCACCAGGTGGTGATGCATCGCGACGACCTTCAGCGCGTCTGGCACGAGCCCGAAGCGTTCATTGAGGTGGCGATAGGTGTCTCGGCCGATGCGACCCGTGTCGAGATCCGGTTCGCTGGAGTCCAAGCCGATGAGCTTCATCGCTTCGAGGTCGAGTTCGGCTCGGCGGGCACCAAAGAGCTCCTCGAAGTGCACCTCACCGACGTTGCGCGCATCGTGATTGCCGATCAGCACCATGCGTTTGTCGCACGTTAGCCGCTCGAGCATGCGATTCGCCTGACGGAACTCGGCACGAAAGCCCATGTCGGTAAGGTCACCCGTCACCACCACGACGTCGGGTTCAAGCTCGTTGACCTCGTCGATTACCCGCGTCGCCAGTGACGGAATGTGGTAGCGCGACCCGCAATGCAGGTCGGACATATGGGCGATGACGGTCTTGTCAGCCATGTCGAGTCCCTCGCAGGGGCTACTTGGCCAGCGCGCCACCTTGCAGCGTCGCCGGATCGACAGGATTGCTCGCCGAGATCTTCTGCAGTTGACTTTCGATGCCAAGCAGCGCCGAGAGAACGTCAGACAGCTGGCTTTGGTTGTAGACGTCCGTGTTGTAGGGACCTTTGATGTGACCGAGCTTGGCGGCTGCCTTGAGCGCGTCGTCGTAGGTGCCTATCGTGTCGACGAGCCCCATCTTCTTGGCTTCCGTGCCGGTCCACGCCCAGCCTGTTGCCATGCTCTCAACTTGCGACCGCGGAAGGTCTCGTCCCGAGGCCACGATGTCTATGAACTGCCCGTATACCTCGTTGATCTGACTTTGCAGCATTGCCGTCTCCGCAGGCGTCACCGCGCGATAGGGACTGCCAGCGTCCTTGTACTTGCCAGCGGTGATCACCTTGAACTGGACGCCAACCTTGTCCAGCAATCCGGATGCGTTGGGGATCTCCATGATGACACCGATGCTTCCCACCGCCGAGCCGGGGTTGGCCACGATCTTGTCGGCTTGTGACGACACCATATAGGCGCCCGACGCGTCCACGTCAGACACCGACACCACCACAGGCTTGGTCGCTTTCTTGACGTAGGTGGCGATCTCTTCGCTCGCCGCCACGGTCCCTCCGGGCGAGTCGACCCGGAGCACAATTGCCTTGACGCTGGAATCATCCTCGGCGCGGCGCAGCTGCTTCAAGAAGCTCTCCGGCGTAACAGAGCCCGAACCGCTTCCTGTGCCGGCGATCGTACCCTCGAAGGGGATGACCGCGATAGTGTCGCCCCCGCCGAGGCCCGAGGAACTCCCGCCAGCAAGAGCCGCGATCGAGGCGATCGCGCACCCAAACACGCCGAACACAACGATGACGCCGAAGATCACCCACGCCCACGTCCGGCTTGAACGCGCGGGCTTTGGAGGCGGGCCTGGCGGCACGCTCCCGCCGCCGTATGCTGGGGGAACCTCGGGGCCGCGCGGCGAGGCTGGCGGCACGCCAGTGCTTTGCGGTCCTGCCGGTGGCTCACCCATGCCTTGGGGTCCCACTGGCGCAACGCCCATGCCCGGGGGCACGACCGGCGCGCCCACGCCGTGCGGTCCTGCTGGCGGAACGCCCATAGGCGTACCCGGACGGTCAGGCTGAGGGGCGACTGAGTTTTCCTCCGGCGAGGACATAGACAACCTCCGAAGCAATCAACGAGCGTGACGTGGTCATGCCTGCGCGAGCGGTGTCAACTATCTTCCCCGTGCGCGGCATCCCGCGCAATGGCCGCCTGGCCACCTCATAGGAAGCGAGCTCCCGCTCGGTCTATCCGAAGAGCTTCTGGCGGTCGCCGAGATCCCAGCGCACGCACCGGATCGGCTGCCCGTTCGGCGACTTCGACGGCGAGCGCATGTGCTATCTCGTCCGTGTCACCCGCAACTAGCCCAATGACAGTCGGGCCCGCGCCCGATAGCGCGACTCCGGCCGCACCAGCGTTGCGCAAGATATCGTGGACCGCCTGAAGGTCGGAAACCGCAGTGGCCCGATACTGCTCGTGAAGCCGGTCGGAGAGCGCCGCGCCCAAGAGCTCGGGGCGGCCCGTCGCGATCGAGGCCGCTAGAAGCCCAGCATGGGCGACGTTGAAGGCGGCGTCGGCGTGCGGCACCGCCTCGGGAAGCATCGCACGCGCCGTGGTGGTGGACAGCTCGCCGGTCGCCACAACAACAACCGCCGCCAGGCCCCGCGCTGGCTGAAAGCGTGCGAAACGCGGGCGCCCGCCATCGGTCCAGCACACGGTGAACCCGCCCACAAGCGCAGCAGCGACGTTGTCGGGATGACCTTCCATCTCGGCAGCGAGTTCGAGGATTCGCTGTTGGCCCAGCTCGACTCCGGCAAGCCGCTCCCCGACCATCAGTCCGCCAACCACAGCTGCCGCCGAAGAACCCAGCCCGTTGCCGAGGGGGATGCGGTTCACGCAGTCGATTGCCGCTCGAAGCTCGGGGCGGCCCGCCTCGGCAAACGCACGCGCCATGGCCTGCGCAACACGGTTCTTGGCGTCCGTGCGAAGGACGCCTTCGCCTTCGCCTTCGACGCGCACGCTCCATTCGTCAGCGACTTCGGCCTCGAAACGGTTGAAGATGTTGAGTGCCAGTCCGAAGCTGTCGAAGCCCGGACCGAGATTCGCCGAAGTCCCAGGGACGAGGACGGCAGCGCCCATGGGCTAGAGTTCCTCGACGCGAATGACCGCCGCCACGCGAGTGACCACGGCAAGCGACTCGATCTCCTCGAGAGCGGTGCGAACGTCAGCCTCGCGGGCCGAGTGAGTCACGCACACGATCTGGGCAAGCCCGCCCTCGGCACGCTTCTGAATCACCGAACCGATAGAGACGCCGTGGTTGCCGAAGGCAGTCGCAACAGCGGCGAGCACGCCGGGCTGGTCGGCCACCGCCAAGCGTACGTAGTACTCGGTGACGAGCTCGGAGATATCGCGCACTGCAAGCGTCTCTGTGCAGGTGCAACCGACAAGCGGCGGACACCCAGCCTGGATTCGCCGCGCGCCCTCGATCAGATCGCCGACAACCGCCGAGGCGGCCGGGAGCGAGCCCGCGCCCTCACCAAAGAACATCGTCTCGCCCACGGAATCTCCGACCACGTAGATGGCGTTGTAGACGCCGTTGACGGAAGCGAGCGGGTGACCCGAGCGAATCATCGTCGGATGAACGCGCACGTCGATACCGCTGTCTGTCCGCCGCCCAATCGCGAGCAGCTTGATCGTGTAGCCCATCTCACCCGCATACGCGATGTCTCCAGGGGCGAGCATGCGAATGCCCTCCGCGGGGACTTGCGACAGCACCACTCGGCTGTTAAACGCGATGGAGCACAGGATCGCGATCTTGGCAGCCGCGTCCAGGCCGTCGACATCTGCCGTCGGATCGGCCTCGGCGAAGCCCTTGGCCTGCGCCTCAGCAAGCGCGGTGTCGTAGTCCAGCCCATCTTCGGCCATGCGAGTGAGCATGTAGTTGGTGGTGCCGTTCACGATGCCCATGACGGTGTGAATCTCGTTGCTCGTCAGTGAGTGCTTCAGCGGACCGATGATCGGGATGCCGCCGCCGACACTCGCCTCGAACAGGATGTCGGCGCCGGTAGCCTCGGCAGCAGCCATGACTTCCTCGCCATTGCTGGCCAGAAGCGCCTTGTTTGCGGTCACCACGCTCTTGCCAACGCCGAGCGTGGAGAGCACCACATCGCGCGCAACTCCAGTGCCGCCGATCAGCTCGATCACGATATCGATCGACGGGTCGTTGATGACGTCGGCTGCGTCGGTCACGCACTGCTCGGCGGGAAGACCCAGATCGGCGAAACGCTGCGCGTTGCGATCGGCGAACTTCACGAGTTCGACATCGACGCCCGCACGCCGCGCGAAGTCAGCGCGATGGCGGCGCAGAATCTCAACCACGCCCGACCCGACCGTGCCCAATCCGATGAGACCGACCTTCACAGCGCGCATGATTTCCCCTTCACGACTCAAGCGCCTCACATCTGCCGAGCAACGCCCGCCCATTGTAGCCGACCGCCCCGACATCCAATCGGATCGCGCGCTCCAACCGCCCTCCGAGCGCCTGCGGCTCCGACTTCGACCACGTGTTCTGTGGCGGCAAGATCGCAGCAACCATGCGCACCTAGTGCACTTCGGCCCTCGGCTCAGCCCTGAGGCGCCGCACACGGCCGCGATCCAGCCCACGCTCGGCACGCTCGAAATCCGCGGTAAGCGATGCCGACGCCGCAATCAGAATCACGCCGAGACACCACAGCATGACGGGGTAGAACTGCTGATCGCCGAGGTCGGCGAGCGGCGCACCAACGTCACCCATCGCGAGCACGAGCGCTCCCGCTGAAGCCCACATCCATCCCCGCGCGCGGTGACCGTTTGGAAGGCGTAGTTGTGCCAACGTCGCGTACGCGGCCGGGAACAGAAGCAGCCCGCAGTCGATGGCAAGTCGCCACGCCGCGGCGACATCGCGCGGTCCCACCGAAAACGGCATCGTCGGACCCGGAGCAAGCAGGGCTCCCATCATCACGGCATACACAGCTGCAGCCAGGACCATCGCCTGGAAGAACGGAGCGCGCCGCCCGCCCTTCCTCCCAACGGAGAAACCGCCCACCGCATAGCCAAAGCCGCCGATCGCAAACCCGGCTGTCACACCGGGCGCAGCACCGTTGAACAGGTACTGCGGACTGACCCACGTGCGCACAACCATGTAGGCTACCGACGCGAACGCCACGCCCAGACCGAGAGTCGTGAGCAACCACCCTCGACGCAGCAGCGAACCCGATTGGCACTGCATTGCCGACCAACCCGCAACGGCGACCGAAACGATCACCATCACGAGAAGCGTGACATCGCTCACGATGTCGTTGACGTCATTGATCCTCTGTGACACGAGGCCCGTCGTGACGCCTACTACCCACAGCAGCGAGGCCACGCCGATGTAGCGCAATGTCCGCCGAGACGCTGGAACCCAGTCATTCACGGCTGCCCACCTCCCGGTGATTCGCGACTCCAAGCAGTACCTCGGCGGCGGGCAGCGGTTTGCCGATGAAGTAGCCCTGCGCGTAGTCCACCCCGGCGGTCTTGAGCAGGGCCAGGGTCTCCTCGTTCTCAACGTATTCTGCCGTCACATCAATCCCAAGTCCTCGGGCGAGGTCGATGATGGCGTGGGTGAGCTGGCGGTCCTGCTCGCTCGTGAGCACTTCTCGGATCAGCCCTCCGTCGATCTTGAGGATGTCGACAGGCATGTGGCGCAGGTAGGTGATCGAGGAGAATCCCGTCCCGAAGTCGTCCAAAGCGAAGCTGCACCCAAGGTCGCGGAATTGCCCGATGAGTTCGTTGGCACGCGCCAGGTTCGCAACAAGCGCCGTCTCGGTGAGTTCGAATCCAAGCGACGTAGGGTCGACGCCTGAGTGCTTGAACTGATCGTGGATGAAGGCCGGGAGCGACGGGCTCGCAATGGTCTTCGCCGACAAGTTCACGAAAAGCCTCACACCCGAGGCTCGCACCGGCTCGGCACTGGCGAGTGCGACTGCATGCCGCACCATCAGCCGATCGATCTCGGTGATCAAACCCAGGCCCTCGGCAATAGGAAGGAACTCTCCAGGAGGCACGATCAGACCGTCGGTCCCAATCATGCGAACCAGCAACTCGTAGGCGGTCACCTCTCCGGAGTGCAAGTCAAGAACTGGCTGGGCGTAGGGAACGAGCGAGTCGCTGGCAAGCGCCTCTTCGACGCGCTCGGCCCATTCCCTCCGAATGACGATGCGCTGGGGCCACGCACCGTCGGGAGAATACCGGCACACTCGGCCACGGCCTTCCTCTTTCGCGGTGTACATCGCTGCGTCTGCCCTGAGCAGCAGCTCGTCTACGGTGGTTGCGTGCGCGGGATACAGCGCCACCCCTGCGCTGGCCCCAACTCGTAGCGGATGCGTCTCCGCCTGCACGGGGATCAGCGCGAGTTCGCCGAGCACGCGCTCGGCAGCCTTGACCGCCTCGTGCTCGCCAACGCCCGGCAGCAGCATCGCGAATTCATCACCGCCGAGGCGGGCCAGCACGTCTTCTTCGCGCGACCTGCCGCGCAGAACGGCAGCTACGTGCTTGAGCACTTCATCGCCGACGCGATGGCCGAAACTGTCGTTGACCGTCTTGAAGTTGTCGAGGTCCAGCCATACAACCGCCCCGCCGTCGCCTCGGCGCTTCGTGTCAGCGAGCCGCAGCGAAACCTCTTCTTCGAATCGGCGCCTGTTGAACAGGCCTGTGAGGTGATCGTGGCTCGCGAGGTGGACCAGCTTGTCTTCGAACTCGCGGCGCTCGGTGACGTCACGCGCGATCCATGTCATGGCGACGGGATGTCCGTGCTCGTCGTCAACGGGGGAAATGGAGAGCTCCACGGGGTACGCGTCACCGCTCTTGCTCACGAAGGAGACCGCCAGTGGCCTGCCCCCCACCGCCGAAAGGTCTTGGATCCGGTCCGCCACAACCCGAACCGACTCCGCCGAGAGCACCGCCCCGTAGTGCACGCCGACAAGTTCATCGCGCGAAATGCCCGTTAGCAACTCGGACTGCGGGTTTGCGAATGCAAACGCCCCATCAAGACCGACCGTAAAGACCGCATCCGGCATATTCTCCACGAGCACGCGATGCTGCTCCTCGCTTCGCCGCATCAGCTCGTGTGACTTGCCGAGAGCATCCAGCATCGAATTCACCTCGGCGGCAACAGTCGTCGCCTCATCGCGGCGACCCTCCGGAACGGTGATGCGTCCGCTCAGCGCCCCATCCCGGGCGATCATGGCCATCGAGTCGCGCAACCACGTCATTCGCGAAAGCGAGGTGCTATCGACGACCCAGAAGGCAACGATTGCCCAGATCATGCCGCCAACTAGCAGCACACCCACCAAGACCGCAATCGTCTGCACCACCAATTCGTAGTCCACGGGTGCGATCTGCGCGCGAAGGTAGAGCGGCGGCTGGCCGACGAGCACATCAACCCTGAGGTAGGCAGTGATCATGAGGGGACGCTTGACGACGACGGCGACCGGATTGGCAGCAGTGATCGCCGACAAGGTCCGCCTCAAGTCCGATGCGCCATCCAGTTCTTGCGGCATGACCGCGGCAAGCGAGACTCCCGCAAGCGCGCCAATGTGCTTGAGCGCTGCCGCATCAAGCAACCGGGCGAAGACGACGGTGCCGTAGATGGCTCCCTTCTCCGAACTGGCTTGGATCGGCCGGGAAGCAACCAGTACCGCCTGTCCGTCGGCCGCGATAATGGTGGCCGTCCCCGACTTCGAGCCTCCGCGATGCGACAGCAGTTCGCCGCCAGGAGCCACTGCGGCCTCGAGAGCTGCAACGGCGCGGGGATCGTGGGCGAGCTTGGGGGAATACTCGGCGATCAGGTCGTGACCTTGCAGGTCCGTCAGGTACATCGCGTCGTAGTTGAGCTGCTTGAGGGTATCGGCAGGGCTGTTCGCCGTCACGAAGTCCGGATCATGCCCGGCTACGAAGCGGACGGAATCGTCCCACGAACCCCAATCATGAGCGACCGCATCGATCGAGGTCAGGTCGGCGTCGATCTCGCGCTCGACTTGGTGCATCTCGGCGGTCGCCAAGTTGCGCTCGACGCCGTGCACCATCGCACGGCCGGCGTAGATCGTGACAGCGAAGATGAGCGCGATGGCGAGGAAGACCACTCCCGTCAACGCGACGTACGTGTTGGCGCGCAAGGACACGAACGAACCTCCCCACAAGGCATACACACCCAGTGATATCGGCTGCACGCGCGCGAAGCTGAAGCAGGATCGACTCATCACAGCAGCTCAGAGCGATGCACGAACGTCGTACCGGCACGCCGAGGAAGGGCGCGAATCGACGTGTCGCCGACGCGCATCGACGTGCCGAGGCACGCGCGAGCAGGGCGAGCGGGAATCGTGGCGCCGTCAGGCGAACTCGACTAGCCGAGTTCGCACTTCATGAGGTCGTCGTAGGTTTCTCGGCGGATGACGAAGCGCCACTGCCCGTCGCGCACGAACACGACGCCCGGCCGCACGTTCTTGTTGTAGTTGCTGCTCATCGATTGGCAGTACGCGCCGGTCGCGCACACGCACAGAGTGTCGCCGGCCTCTGTGTGCTGGAGCGATGCGTCGCGCACGACGATATCGCCGCTCTCACAGTGCTTGCCGGCCACGGTCGCCACCATCTCACGCGGCTGGTCGGCCTTGTTGGCGATGAGCGCCTCGTAGTGCGCGTCGTAGAGCGCCGTGCGGATGTTGTCGCTCATCCCGCCATCCACCGCCACATAGGTGCGGATGCCCGGAATCTCCTTGACGGTCCCGACGCTGTAGAGCGTCACGCCCGCGTTGGCGACGATACTGCGTCCCGGCTCGACGGCCATTCTCGGCACCGCAAGGTCGTGGCGCTCGCACTCCTCTTTGATGCCGTCAACGACGACCTTGCCGAACTCACGCACCGTCGAGGGCTCGTCGGGAGCGCCGTAGGCCACACCGAGTCCGCCGCCCACGTCGAGCATGCGAACCGGCACCCCCGTCTCGGCGAGGATGTCACGCATGAATGCGACCATCACCTCGATCGCCTTGCCGTAGCTGTGCAGCGCGAAGATCTGGCTGCCGATGTGCATGTGCAGCCCCTCGAACTGAATACCCGGCAGCTCAATCGCACGCTTGACGGCTTGCATCGCAAGTCCCTGGTTCAGCCCGAACCCGAACTTGGAGTCCTCGGCACCAGTCATGATGAAGTCGTGCGTGTCGGCCTCAACACCCGGGGTCACGCGGATGAGCACCGCCTGCTCGACGCCGCGCTCTTCCGCAATTGCCGAGAGCCGCTCAAGCTCGTCGAAGTTGTCGACCACGACGCGCGAGACGCTGGCCTCGACGCACTCGGCGAGTTCGGCGGGCGACTTGTTGTTGCCGTGTACCTGAACGCGCGACATTGGGAAGTTGGCGCGCTTGGCGTACGCGAGTTCGCCACCCGACGCACACAGTAGGCAGCAGCCCTCCTCCTCGACCAGCTTGATCATCGCGAGCGACAGAAACGCCTTGCCAGCATAGACGACGTCGACGTCTTTCCAGTGATACGTCGTCCACTTCACGTACTCAGAAAGCTGGTGACGGATCGTGGCCTCGTCCATCACGTACAGGGCCGTGCCGGCCTCCTCGGCAAGCGTGACCATATCCACGCCGCCGAGATGCAGGTGACCGTCCTTGACCTCAAACGTCATAGGTAGGACCGACGCCAGATCGGCGGTGGTCTTGAGGTCAGGAGTTGCTGGGGGGCGCGGTGCGGACGGCCTTGCCATGTTGGCGCTCCTTTGGCGACGGGTGAAGAACAGGGTACCCGAAGTGGACGCGTGGCGAGAGTGCTAGGGCCGAGGTGCCGTCGCTTCGGCTCGGCGCTTGATACCCAGCATGCTTGTGCGCATCATCGGCCAGTCGAGGAGCTTGACGAGCAGATTGAACACAGTCGCCGGCGACAGCCAGTGGTACTTGATCCGCACGCGAGTGACCAAGCGCGATCTATCCTCGTCGATGGGTTGGATCTCCCACAGCCATGTCATGTTGCCCCGCTTGTCCCACCACAACATCCGGCGATTGGTCTCGAGTTCTTTGATCCACATCCCGCGCTTGCCCCGAGGACTCATCGGGATCAGGTCCCCAACCTCAGGTTGTTGCAGATGCGGCACGAGGCCCCAGGCACTGGGACGCCCGAAGTTGTTGAGCCAATCGTAGCCATACCACCCCGCCCGCCCGACACCCATCTGGATGATCCAGGGATAGATGTGCTCCGGGCGAGCACGCATGGTCACTGTCCGCGTAGCAACGAATGAAGGGTTCGCGACGATCTCGTCGCCGGACATCGCGCTCACGACATTCTCGCCCGTGGCACCCCGACTCAGACGCCGGGGGCGCCAGAACAC
Source organism: uncultured Eubacteriales bacterium (assembly GCA_964541225.1). Lineage (GTDB taxonomy): Bacteria > Actinomycetota > Coriobacteriia > Anaerosomatales > JAAXUF01 > CAZIPN01. The sequence goes on along the minus strand of CAZIPN010000027.1, from coordinate 10,776 downwards.
GACGTACGCGCCGACCAGCGACACAGAGTACGCCACAGCCAGCGCGACGAACACCACAACCATGCTGGTGCCCCACGGCAGCATCTCTCTCCTCCAACTTCGGTCACGAACGGCTCGCACCGCGTGGGCACGAGCCGCAATCGCCGAGGATCCCTTCCCCGCGCGTCACTGGTTCCACCACCAGTATCTCGGATGCGCCTTCCCCAGACGAGCACGAGGATCCCGCGATTCGTCGGTGCGCAGGCCGTCTACCTAGTGTAGCTGCTCGCACCACTCGCGTGGCACAGCCTCGCCGAGGAAATGCAGCTCAGAATCGACACGGACCCCGTACCAACCTATGAGCGCGGTTATCCCCGGCGCTTCATGGACGCACGACTCGGCCAACGGCAATGCCGATCAACTCGTCGGCTCGAACGGTGCCCTTCTGATCATTCCAGCAGAAGCCAACGGGCGTCCCCGAAGAATCCACGTAGTAGTACATGAAGCCGGCCCCAACGCCGTTACTCGTCTTGGTCCGCTTGTCTTCATCATGACCCGAGTTTGCCGAGTCGATCACGCGCACCTTGTACTGCTTCCAGGTGAGGTGCTTCCAGTAGTGCTGACCTGTCGGCTCGGGCGTACCGGCGATGATCATGACGTGGCCGGTATCGGGCTTGTCGGCGGCTTTGGTGTACTTGTAGGCGATCACATCGCCTTTGGTCGCGTCCGTGAGTTTCTTGACCGCCGACCATTTTCCGGACGACGTTGCTCCAGCACTCCCGGCCTTCAGCTCGGTGAAGTACTCGTAGTAGTCCTGCGCCAGGGGACGCTTCTCCTTGGGATGGTGCGTCTTGCTGTGCGTCTTGATCTTGGCCAAAGCGTCGGGAGCCACCCTCCCAAGCACGTAGTCCACCAGGCCGGAGCAATCACACAGGTACGTCCCGCTCGTCTCGTTGAACAGCAGATTGTGCTGGTAGTGCGTCTTCTTCACGTTGTGCAGAATGCGGTCGGCTTCGTCGAACACAACCGGAGTAGCAGCATGTGATGCGACGGGAATGGACTCCTCGGCTACCCTCTCCGAGCCCTCCGGAGCGCCGAGGTCCTGCTTGGAGAACGAATCGTGAGGCGCGAGTGCGGCTTGCGTCGACGACGCCCCCTGCACACACGCTGCCACCGCCATCAACACGAGCATCAGCACACACGAAACCGCAAACAGAATCGTGTTGCGACGGCTCACGATTGACCTCCTCCTTTGTGCGGCCTGTGCTTCATGTTCTCGGCCAGTTGGGCCGTTATCATGAGCAGCCACAACCGGAGCGTGGCGCGCGGGGCTCTCGGCAAGGCGCCTAGCGCATCGCCTACACGACAGAGAATGATGTGCTGCTCGCGCTGACCCTCAAGCTCGGGTACCGTCGGAGCATCCACGAACAGGAGCGGGGAGCACGTCTCCCCTTGCCGCTACATGCTCTCTGGAGCGCTCACGCCGATGAGCGCAAGCACCGTCTCAAGCGCACTTCGGGTCGCATCGACTGTGAAGAGCCGCGCGGTGGTGAGCGGTCCCGGCTCGCCCATCACGCGACACTGCGTGTAGAACTGGTGGAAGGTGGCCGCCAGCTCCTCGGCGTAACGCGTGAGGCGGTAGGGCGCGAGATCGCGCGCGGCACCCTCGACGACTTCTGCGAACTCGGAGAGCTTGCGCATGAGGGTGAGCTCGGCGGGGTCGATGAGCACCGACAGGTCGGCATCGCCCGGCACGAACTCGGCAGCGAGCGAGGCGACCGTTGCATGCCGAGCAACCATCTCGTCGCCAGCGGCCTTGCGCAGGATCGAGCAGATGCGCGCATGCGCGTACTGCACGTAGTAGACGGGGTTGTCGGCGGATTGCTGTCGCGCGAGTTCGATGTCGAAGTCGAGCGCCTGGTCGGTGGAGCGTCGCAGGAAGAAGTAGCGCGCGGCATCAGGCCCGACCTCGTCGAGCAGGTCCTCGAAGGTGACCATCTCGCCGGTTCGCTTGCTCATGCGCACGGCTTCGCCGCCTCGAAAGAGGTTCACGAGCTGGCCGATCACGACGTCGAGCTGCATCGGATGGCCCAGTGCGGCCACCGCCGCTTCCATACGCGCAACGTAGCCGTGGTGATCGGCACCCCAGATGTCGATGACGCGGTCGAAGCCGCGATCGAACTTGTTCTTGTGATACGCGATGTCGGCGGCGAAGTAGGTGTAGGAGCCGTCCGCCTTGATGAGCACGCGGTCCTTGTCGTCGCGAACGTTCACGCGCGGATGCTCGGGGTCATCGCCGAAGTCAGTCGAGCGGAACCACACCGCGCCGTCCAGCTCGTAGATGTAGCCGGCCTCGCGCAGTGATGCGATGGCGTCTTCAATAGCGGTGGCGCCACTCGGCCCCGGCGCATGCAGCGTGCGCTCGGCAAACCACACGTCGAAATCGACGCCCATGCCGTGCAGCACGTGCTTGAGGTGTCCGAGTACGGCCACGTACGCGGTCTCTTTGAAGTGCGCCTCGCGCTCCTCGGCGGGTTTGTCGGCCCAGCTGGCGCCCTCGCTGGCCAGAATCTCCTCGGCGATTTCGCGGATGTAGGCGCCCTGGTACCAATCGTCAGCGAACTCGACCTCGTGCCCGGCAAGCTCCATGTAGCGCGCCGCCACCGACTTGCCGAAGATGTCCATCTGCACGCCAGCGTCGTTGATGTAGAACTCGCGCTCGACTGCCCAGCCGGCGTGCTCGAGCACGCGCGCCATCGAATCGCCGAGAGCCGCCCAACGCCCGTGGCCCACATGCATCGGCCCCACCGGGTTTGCCGAGACGAACTCGACCTGCACGCGACGGCCACGCCCGAGGTCGATGCGACCGAAATCCAGCCCCTGCTCGCGGGCTTCGCGCACCACGCGCTGCAGCGCCGCCGCCGAGAGCCGCATGTTGATGAAGCCCGGCCCCGCGATCTCGACGGCCTCGATGTCTGCGCTGGCTTCGATGCGCGCCGCGACGATCTCGGCGATCTGCCGAGGGTTCATCCCCGCCTGCTTGCTGCTTCGCAGCGCGACCGTGGTCGCCCAGTCGCCATGGCTTGCGTCGCGCGGACGCTCGATGCCGGGGTCGGGGATCTCGGCGAGCGGGAGTTCGCCAGCCGCGATGGCCGCGGCTAGAGCGTCGGTCACGAGCTGGGAAATCGCGTCTTTCACCAGGAATCAGGGCCTCTCGGAAGCGCATGCGGGTGTGGGGTGAAAGGATACCGGAAAGCGAGGTCGGCCGTCAGTCGAAGGGCGGCGCCTGTGGCCATGGGGCCGAGGGCGCAGCTCTCGTGTCGTGCTAGGCGTTGACCGGCGCCCATGCCGCACAGGGACCCGATCATGTCGGCTGGTTGGGCACGACCGTCTCGGTAGGGGCCGTCGCCGGAGGCACATACGCCGGCGTCTGGCTGTAGCTACCCCGAGCTGCGGCTTGGCGCCTGGGAAACACGTCTTCCCAGTCGAGGTGCGCGGTCTTCATCATGAAGAACGCGAGCGTGAGCACGACGCCGATGGTGATGGCGAGACCGGTGAAGCCTTGGAAGAAGAAACTGTAGCTGAAGAGCACGAGGAACAGCAGCTGGCTCGCGGCGATCTCGACGAGCGCGCGTTTCTTGCCGACGACCACGCTCAAGTACCCGACGACCAGCCCAATCGACGTCGCTGCGGCAATCAAGAACGCAAGGTTAAGATCGATCTGGTCGGCGAGATAGGCCAAGAGGAGATGGAACGCGAAGAAACCTGCGGCAATGAACCCATAGTGAATCGGGTGCAGCCGCACACCGCTCGTAGCGGTGAGCAAGATGAGCGCGACGAAGAAGAAGAGCAACGAAATGGGCGCGAACGTTGTGATGCGCGCGACGAGCGGGCCAGGATTGAGCGGCCTAGGCATGACGAGCCCGATGGGATGCCCGCTCACAATGCTCGAGTAGCGCCACTGCAGCTGCCACCCCTCACCTGATTTCTGGAAGTGAGTCGGCGAGACGCCATCGCCGGGATAGTCGATCGCCGAGAAGTCCGTCGTCATCACGAGCTTGAAGTTCTTCACGACCCCCACACCCTTGGGGCTGGGCTGGTACTCCCAGGCGTCCATGCCGTTCGTACGGTACCCGGTGTCCACTTTCGCCGAGCCCTTCGGCGGGAGCACGAATGTGGCAACGGCCTTGCCGTTCTTGTACTCAACGGGAACCTCGACGCCGTCGACCCTCACTGCGAAGCCGTCGTAGGTCCCGTCCGGATCGGGGAACTTGAGTGCCATCGTGCCCGTGGCCTCTCGGCTCAGCGGGTTGGTCACGGTATAGGCAGCGCGGAAGTCGACGACGTACGTCGCATACCACAGCAGCCCTTTGCGCCTGTCGTTCAGGCGAAAGCTCGCCGAAATGTCGCTGGCCTCCACATCGAGCGGAGTCGATCCGGAACCGCCGAGCGCCCGAAACTCAGGAACCGCCTGAGTCTGTTGCGAGCCCCACAGCCCGCTCACCGCATCACCAAGACGCTGGCCCGTGTCTAGCGAGCGAATGTGTATCGAGCCTGCCAAAGCCAGCCAACCTGCTGTCGCGAGTACAAAGATCGCGAAGATCGCGAGCAATCGGCCTGCGGACATCGCGCACCCCCTGTCGTCGAGTCTCCTTCGCCCATTCGGGGCGGGGGTACGATGATGATCTAGCGACGTTGCCCCTCGGTGGCGCCCGGCCAACTCGGCGGTGACAATGGGTTGCAGTCCGGCAACACGCGCCGTGGGAAGAGTCATCTGTACCGTCGACGAACAGGGAGCCATCGTGACAGACACCGCACCTCACACACGCGATCACTATGACGTCGTCATCGTCGGAGCTGGACCGGCAGGCCTAACCGCGGGCATGTACGCGGGCCGCCAGGGACTGGTCACCGCGGTGGTAGCGGGCAGCATTGGTGGGCAAGCCATGCACGCCAAGCACGTCGAGAACTTCATCGGCTGGCAGCTCGTCGCCGGACCCGAGCTGATCGAACGCTTCCGCGAGCACGTCGGGCGCTTCGACGTGGATTGCTTCGAAGGCCAGCTCGTCAACGCCATTGTGCCGGGCGACAACACGTTCCAGGTCTTCACACGCGAAGGACTCTCTCTCGATGCCTCTGCCGTGATCATCGCTACCGGCAAGGCCCCCAACCGGCTCGCGATCCAAGGTGAAGACGAGTTTGTCGGCCGAGGGGTTTCGTATTGCGCGACATGCGATGCCGCATTCTTCGCCGGCAAGGCCGTCGTGGTGATCGGGCCTGGCGAATCGGCCGCCGACGCCGTGCTCGAGCTGGCCACGCTCGGTGCCGCTCCGATCGCGCTCGTCACGGAGCGCACACTCTCTGCCCCACCAGCGGTCCTTGCCAAGATCGCCGAGAACCCCGCGATCACCCTGCATGAGCGCACCAAGCCTGTGCGCATCGAGGGTGACGATCGCGTGGAGAAGCTCGTCGTGACGAGTGCCGAGGGCGTGGAGAGCGAGCTGCCGGTCAGCGGCGTCTTCATCGAGATCGGGTCGATCGGCGCCGAGGAATTCGCGCTCGGACTCGTCGACACCAACGAGGCCGGCGAGATCGTCATCGACAAGTCGGGTGCAACCTCGACACCCGGCATCTACGCCGCGGGCGACGTCACCGACGAGTACGGCAAGCAGATCATCACCGCGGTCGGCCAGGGGGCGCGTGCGGCCATGGCGGTGAACCGGGACCTGAAACGGCGCTAGCGGCGCGGGGAGCGAGGCGCGGCGATCTGCACGCGGCCTGCTACTTGGGGTAGGGCTCATGCGCGCCCCTACTTGTGGTAGGGCTCATGCGCGCGCCCCTACTTGTGGTAGGGCTCACCACGGTTGATGCGAAACGCGCGGTAGATCTGCTCGAGCAGCACGACGCGCGCCAGATTGTGCGGCAGCGTCATCGCGCCAAGCGACACGCGCTCGTCGGCACGCGCACTCACGGCGTCCGCCACGCCGACCGACCCGCCCACCACGAACGCCACGCTGCTGCGTCCATCGAGCGCCAAGTTGCGCAGCCGCTCGGCAAATGCCTCGCTCGAAAGCTGGGCGCCGCCGATCTCCAGCGAGATCACGTGCGAGCCGCTGGGAATAGCGCGCAATACGTCGGCGCCTTCCTCGGCAAGCGCACGAGCCGCGTCGCGGCCGGAGTCACGATCGTCGACTTCAACGACCCGGACCGTCGCATACGGTCCGAGCCGTTTGAGGTACTCGTCGGCAGCCTCGCGCCAGTAGCGCTCCTTGAGGCGGCCGACCGCAATGACCGTGAGCTTCACCCGGCGTTGGATGAGTCGGAGCCGAGTGTGACGCTCAAGGTTAGCGTCTGGCCGTTTCGCACGACCACGACGGGAACCTTCTCATTGATCTTGTGGTCTCGAATCGCCGAGAACACGTCGGAGACGGCCGTGACATTCGTGGTGCCAATCTTCGTGATGATGTCGCCCGCCTTGATGCCGCCAGCCTCGGCAGGCGAGCCCGGTGCCACGAAGCGCACGAGCGCACCGCTCTTCACATTCAGGCCGAACTGGGCCGCAACACTCTCGTCAACGGTCTGGCTCGTGACGCCCATGTACGGGTGCGTCGCGTGCCCGGTGGCGATGAGCTGATTGGCGATGTCGATTGCGAAATCGGCCGGGATCGCGAAGCCAATGCCCGCCGACTGCGCGGCGCCAACTCCACCCGAGGGTGACTGGATCAGCGAGTTAAGTCCGACGAGCTTGCCTTGGTCGTCCACGAGCGCACCGCCCGAATTGCCCGGGTTGATCGCCGCATCGGTCTGAATGAGGTTCGTGTAGGTCGTGAGGTCATAGCCGCTCTGGCCCTGGGCCTGTTCCGAGCGCTGAAGCGCCGAGACAATGCCCGAGGTCACGGTCTTCTCAAGCCCAAACGGACTTCCCACAGCCATGACCCACTGTCCCACTTGAAGGTTCTTTGACGAGCCAATCTGAATCGCCGGATAGCCCGAACCGTCGATCTTGATGACCGCAAGGTCCGTGGTCGAGTCAGTGCCGATGACCTTGGCCACCTTGTTCGTCACGCCAACGGAAACCAGAATGCGGTCCGCATCGCTGACCACATGGTTGTTCGTCAGGATGTAGCCGTTCGAACGGATGATGACGCCCGAGCCATTGCCGAGATCCTGATACGACTTGTTGCCCGTGAAGGGATCGATGACTGCTTGTTGAATCGTCACGTTGACCACCGACGGAACCGCCTTCTTAGCAACGGCCTCGGCAATGTCGAGATTAGAGCTGTTCGCAGTGATCGAGAAGTTCGCCGGGGTCGCAGCCGTCGAACTCGTCGGAGTAGACGGAGTCTGACCGGATCCGGGGAAGAGCCCAAACGCCCAGACCAGCGCTGCGGCAACCAGCACGCCGCCGATAACCGCACCGATCGTGGCAGACGTCACCACGGCCGCACCGGACCAGCGCTTGACGCGCGACGGCTCCTCGCACGGCTCGTCGCTGTCTGTGGTGTAGTCGCAGACGGGAAGCGGGGCGTCCGGCGGGTAGTAGGGCGGCTGTGCGTAGCCGCCGGAATCGGCGGGTGGAGCAGCTGGCGGAACCGGCGGACTCGAGGGAACCGGCGCGGATGACGGCCGTGCCCCGGGAGCGGGAGGTGCCGGGGGGTTCTCGGCAGGAGGAGGCGTCGGCTGGACGCCGCTGGGAGGGGGCGGGACGACCGGGCGCCGCTCCCATGGGTCCTGGGGTGCCGGGGGGGTCTCGGCAGGTGGAACGGGCGGGCGGTTGTCGGGATCGAAGGAGTCTGGGTCGTAGGTCATTGGGTGCACCTCGCATAGCCGAACGGAGCGGTTCGCGGTTGGGATATTGGCCAGTCTGAGCAGCAATAAATGTACCCCGAGCAGTGGCGAGATACGGCGCGACGAGTGTCTTTCATAGAAAGCCCACAGTCATGTCGCCGAATGACCAGCGCGCAGGTCGCCGAATGGCAGCCCATTGCCCACAGACGTCCGCTGCCGCGCGGACTCTTACGGGAGTCCGACGCCAAGCATCTGAATCAGCGGCTGCGCGACGATGCCAAGACCGATCACGAGGAACGTCAGCACGAAGATGACCGTGGCTGCCAGAGCAGGGTACTGCTTGTAGGTCGTGGTCTCTTCCAGCATGGGGCGATCCCAATCACCAGGGAGGGCCTCGCCTCTGATTCCGTAGAGCTCTCTGAGCCTGGGCTTCGGACCGTGCCAACCCTGGGATGTACCCTCGCCGGGAGTGAACATCGTGCGGATGATGTTGAATGCGTATCCGGCGGAAACAACCGACACGACGATCGCCACCGCGACGGCCCACCCATAGCCGGCGTCATACGCCGCACTGAAGACCGCAAGCTTGCCGAAGAACCCAACCAGCGGCGGGAAGCCGATCAGCGAGAACAGGAAGCCGACCGAGCACCACGCTGCGTACGGGCGCCGATGCACGAGCCCCGCCACATCTTTGAGCGTTGGCCCTTCTTGCGCGACCACGAGCATCTGGCCGACCATTCCCACGGCGTACACGACCACGAAGAACACCGCTCCGGCCGCACCCTCCACCGATCCCGATGAGATGCCGAGCAGCATGTAGCCGATGTTGCCGATACCGGAGTACGCCATGATGCGCCGTATGTCCGGCTGAATGATCGCCACGAAGTTGCCGAGCACCATCGAGAGGACCGACGCGCCGAGCAGGATGAACAGCAGCGGCTTCATCCCAGGCAGCACGACGATGAAGAAGCGTGCGAACGCCCACACCGCGCCGACCTTCGCGATCGCCGAGACGTAGGCCACCGATGTCGGTGACGATCCGCCGTAGGCGTCCGGCGACCAGAAGTGGAACGGCGTAGCCGTTGTCTTGGTCAAGAACCCGGCAGCGACAAGAATCCCAGCCAGCAAGCCGAGTGCACCGGAAGAAGCAGGGATGGCCTGGTAGGCCGTCGTGCCCGTGAGCCCGAAGACGAACGAGAGTCCATACGCCATCAGCAGACTCATGAGCATCGAGATGAGGAAGTACTTGAGCGCGCCCTCAAGTCCACGCTCGTCCTCGCGCGCATAGCCGATCAGTACGTAGGCCGGGAGCGTCGCGAGTTCAAGCGCCATGAACAGCATGACCAGGTCGTTCGCCGAGATGAGCAGCATGCCGCCCACCGTCGAGAACATCATGAGCGAGACGGCCTCTCTCGCGTTGAAGCCCGCCCATCCGCGAGCGACCACCCACAGGAGCATGATCGCGCTCAGCCCCGCGATCGTGCTGCGCAGGGTCGCAGTAGCGGTGCCCGCACCGAAGTGCAGCATGCCGCCGAACATCTCCGCAGGTGCCGGAATCAGCCACACGAGGATTGCGGCCGCCGCCGCGGTCACGGTGCCGACAATCGCTGCGGCGCGATCTCCACCGTATAGCTCGGCAAAGAGTACGACCAGTGCGCCGACGATGAGCAGCGCTTCAGGGGCGAGTGCGAGGAACTGTTGCATCTACATCCCCTTCGCAAACATCATGGCAAGATGAGTGACTGCTGGGTTGACGAAGCTTAGGAGCACGTTCCAGTTCACGCCGATAATCGCGCTGATCGCCATGAGCGGTCCGGCTGTGGCGATGTCGATCGGAGTCGCGTCCTTGATCTTGAGAACCTTCTCGGTGGGCTCGCCGTACACGACGCGGTAGATGACCCAGAGCATGTACGCCGCGCCGAGCAACATACCGACGCCCGCGATCACCGGGAAGATCTTGGGCAGATCCGACTGCCACGCTCCAACAAGCACAAGGAACTCGCCGACGAACCCTGCCAGTCCGGGCAGACCGAGCGACGAGATCGCCGCAAACCCCAGCATTCCGCCTAAGACGGGCGCCTGTTTGCCGACACCTTCGAGTTCAGGAGCCATGCGCGTGTGAGCCCGGTCGTAGATCATTCCGACGACGAGGAACAGCAGGCCCGTGATGACGCCGTGCGCGAACGCAAGCACCATCGCTCCATTGAGCGCCCAGACCGTGCCCGCCGCGATGCCGAGCATCGCGAATCCCATGTGGCCGACTGAGGAATACGCAAGCATCTTCTTCAGGTCGGGCTGCCAGCAAGCGACGACCGAACCGTAGATGATCGCACCGCACGCCATGGCCGCGATGAAGAACGCCCAGTGGTGCGAGCCCTCGGGCAGCATCGGCAGCGAGACTCGCATGAGTCCGTAGGTGCCCGTCTTAAGCAGCACGCCCGCCAAGGTCACCGAACCAGCAGTCGGCGCCTGAATGTGCGCGTCCGAGTGGCCCGTATGGAACGGCCAGACAGGTACTCGCACGGCAAACCCGAAGTAGAAGAGCAGCGTCACCCAGTTCTGGAAACCAACCGGGAAGTGCCGGTGAGCGAGTTCGATCATGTCGAACGTGTGTCCGGCGGGGTTCAAGTACATGGCGATGATGCCAAACAGGATGAGCACGGAGCCAAGCAGCATGTAGATGAAGAACTTCAAGCTCACGTAGCTGCGGTCCTCTTTGCCCCACCACGCCATGATGAAGTACATGGGAATGAGAACCCACTCCCAGAACACGTAGAAGAGAACGAAGTCGAGAGCCACGAACACGCCGTTCATGCCACTCTCGAGCAGCAACAGCAGAATGAACCAGGTCTTCGGTTTGTCGTCGTTGTTCCACGATCCGAGCACGACCACAAACGACAGCAGCGCCGAGAGCGCAACCATCGTCACCGAGATCCCGTCCACAGCCATCAGGTACTGGATGTGAATCTGCGGAATCCAGTCGAAGCGTTCCATGAACTGGAAGCCCGG
>CAZIPN010000026.1:5773-25454 GCA_964541225.1 uncultured Eubacteriales bacterium | reverse complement strand
GACCCGTCCGCTGACCCAGCGTTGGACCCGTCTGCCGACCCGGCGTCGGACCGGTCGGGCGATTCCGACCCCATCGGCGATTCTCCACGCGTGGCGGGCCACGCTGATGCCGACGGCTTGACGCAGGCTAGCGTCGTGCACCACTCTGGCACCTTCCAGCCATCGGCTGGCCCGTCGTCCGTCGATGCGGGGGATGACATCAAACGATTGCTTACCGAGCACCTCGGCGCTCAGATAGTGGCCGAGCATGCAGCGCCAGTAGAGTCGCCTGCTCAAGGCGAAGGTATTCTCGGCGACGAGGCGGGCGCGCAGGATTCGGTGGAGACGAACAGCTACGCCGACGAGGGACTGTTCGAGAACGACCTGAGAGAGGACGACTAACGTGAACATGGGCAACATGATGAAGCAGGCGCAGAAGATGCAGGCCAAGATGGCCAAGGTGCAAGAGGACCTCAAGAACGAGGTGGTTGAGGCGTCGGCTGGTGGAGGAATGGTCAAGGTCTCAATCACGGGCGACATGCAGGTCACGTCCGTCACGATCGATCCAAGCGCCATCGATCCTGACGACGCGGAGATGCTGCAAGATATCGTGCTGGCTGCTGTCAACGAGGCGATTCGCTCGGCACAGGAACTGGCTGCCAGCCGCCTGGGGGAAGTCACCGGCGGTATGAACCTTCCGGGCTTGATGTAGCCGATGCGCTATGCTCCGCCTATTGCTCGCCTCCTCGAGGAACTCGAGCGTCTTCCCGGCATCGGCCCGAAGTCGGCCCAGCGCATCGCGTACTGGCTGCTTGCGTCCGAGAACGCCGATGCGCAGCGTCTTGCCGAGGCGATCGTTGAGGTCAAGAGGACGATCCACTTCTGCCCGGTTTGCTTCAACTTCGCTGAGGAAGAGTTGTGCGAGGTGTGCTCGGACCCTCAGCGAGATCGCACGAAGATCTGCGTTGTGGAAGAACCGCGCGACCTCGTCGCGCTTGATCGTACGGGCGAGTTCCACGGCACGTATCATGTACTGCAGGGTGCGATCTCGCCCATCGACGGGATCGGACCCGAACGGCTCAAGATCCGTGAGCTGATTGACAGGCTGTCAGATGGCGAGGTCACAGAAGTCGTCATTGCCACCAACCCCAACGTGGAAGGTGAGACGACGGCGCTGTACTTGGCGCGACTCATCAAGCCGCTGGGCGTGAGAGTCACGCGAATCGCGAGTGGCTTGCCTGTTGGCGGCGACCTTGAGTTCGCGGATGAGGTCACGCTTGGTCGCGCGCTCGAAGCCAGGCGGGAGATGTAGGGTTGGAATTGTCAATACTTGTCTACCACTCACCGACTGTACATGCCGTCGACCGTCGTGCACACACCGCATGGAGGTGCTTGAGACCTTCGCCCCTATTCTTGTGTGACCTGTCGCCCCTCGGGCGTCATAGTCACCCTCACCCTTGTCGTGCCGAGTGAAGGGAAAGGAAGCAATGCCACAGCTGACGGAGATCCGTTGGCATGCGCGGGCCGGTCAAGGCGCGGTAACGGCGGCCAAAGTGGTCGCAGAGACAGCGCTCTCCGCTGACCAGTACATGCAAGCCATGCCTGAATACGGACCGGAGCGGATGGGCGCGCCAATCAAGGCGTTCACGCGCATCTGCGACGAGCCAATCGAGATCCACAACAACATCGAGAATCCCGACGTCGTGATCGTCTTGGATGAGACGCTGCTTGACGTCGTTGATGTGACTGAGGGCCTGAAGCCCGAGGGCGTCCTGATCATCAACTCGTGCGCGCCGGCGGCGGACATGAAGAAGGCGCTCGGACTGCCGGACACCGCGCGTGTCGCGACGGTCGACGCGTCAGGCATCGCGATCGACACCATCAAGCGCGATATCCCAAACACGCCAATCGTTGGTGCGCTCATCAAGGTCACCGGCGTCATAGACCTGGAAGTCTTCAAGTCACTGCTCGCCAAGAATCTCAGGAAGAAGTTCGGCCAGGAAATGATCGACGCCAATTTCGCGGCGGTCACGCGTGCGTACGAGGAGGTGACCGTGGCATGAGCGGCAAGAAATGGGACGTCTCGAAGATGGACGAGTGGACCGCCGAGGAGTTCCCTCGCGGCGCCACCATTCCGGAGGCTGGCAACTCCGCCGACTACGTCACTGGTGGCTGGAGAAGCGAGCGACCCGTTCGCGATGAGTCGAAATGCACGCAATGCCTCTTGTGCTGGATCTTCTGCCCAGATACGTCGGTTCGCGTTGAGGGTGAGGAAGTCGTTGGGTTCGACTACGACCACTGCAAGGGCTGCGGCATCTGCGCGCATGAGTGCACGTTTGGTGCGATCGAGATGGTTCCAGAAGGCTGCGATCTTCCGGAGGTGAAGTGACGATGGCCGTCGAGCAGAAAACCGTTGCGACCACAGGCAACGTACTGGTCGCTGAAGCGTTTCGGCAGTGCGAGCCGGATGTCGTCGCAGCGTACCCGATCACTCCGCAGACCACGATCGTCGAGGAGTTCGCGAAGTTCGTGGCGCAAGGCAAAGTCCACACGGACTACGTCACGGTCGAGTCCGAGCACTCCGCGCTCTCGGCATGCATTGGCGCTTCGGCGGCAGGCGCGCGAGTCATGACGGCGACGTCTTCACAGGGTCTGGCGCTGATGTGGGAGGAACTCCACATCGCCTCTGGCATGCGGCTCCCCATCGTGATGGCGAACGCGAATCGCGCGCTGTCCGCGCCAATCAATATCCACTGCGACCACTCCGACATCATGGGCGCGCGCGACGCGGGCTGGATCATGTACTTTGCGGAGACCGCGCAGGAAGCCTACGACAACACGCTGATGGCCCTTCGGGTCGCCGAGCACCCCGATGTGCTCCTGCCGGCTCTGAGCGCGCTGGATGGCTTCATCACCACGCACTCCATCGACCGCGCCGAGATGTTCTCCGACGAAGACGTGGCCGCGTTTGTCGGCGAGTACGAGCCCGAGCGAGCACTGCTCGACGTCGCCAACCCTGTGAGTCACGGAACGTTCGCGGGTCTCGGCGGCACGTTCCTTGAGTTCAAGAAGGCCGAGCGCAACGCCATGGACAGCTCCATGGGTGTCATCAAGGACGTCGGTGCCGAGTTCGCCGAGCTGTCGGGTCGTCCCTTCGACGTGATCGAAGGGTGGGGAGTCGAGGACGCTGACTATGTGATCGTGGCGCTCGGTTCGACCGCTGGCAATGCGCGCCACGTCGCGCGTGAGCTGCGCTCGCAAGGCATCAAGGCAGGCGTGCTCAAGATCCGTATCTTCCGCCCGTTCCCGTTCACTGAGATTGCCGAGGCACTTGCGAGCGCCAAGGCCGTTGCGGTGCTCGATCGCGCCGATTCATTCGGTGCCGAGGGAGGCCCGCTCTTCCTCGAGATACGCAGCGCGCTCTTCGATGCTCAGAAGCGTCCAGCGCTCGTGAACTACGTGTACGGACTTGGCGGAGCCGATGTCAGACTCGAACTCATGCACCAGGTCTTTGGCGACCTGGCCGACCTGGCCGACGGCGTGCACGAGCCCGGGCGGCTCGTCTACCTCGGCGCACGGTAGGGAGGAGGACCAATGGCGAATCTCAAAGAGCTGACGCACAACAAGGAAGGTCTCGCGGGTGGTCACCGACTGTGTGCGGGGTGTGGTGCCTCGATCGCGGTCCGGCAAATCATGCTGGCCGCGGGCAACACGCCGATCGTGACGGGCTGCGCGACGGGCTGCCTCGAAGTCTCGACAACGATCTATCCCTACACGTCCTGGACCGGCCCGTTCATCCACAACGCCTTCGAGAACTCGGCGGCGACGGTCTCTGGCGTCGAGGCGGCGTTTGTCGGCCTGAAGCGCGCCGGCAAGATCCCCGCCGACAAGCGCATCAAGTTCGTGGCATTCGGCGGCGACGGTGGCACGTATGACATCGGACTGCAGTCGCTTTCCGGAGCGATGGAACGTGGCCACGACATGGTCTACGTCTGCTACGACAACGGTGCGTACATGAACACCGGCATCCAGCGTTCCTCGGCAACCCCGTTTGGCGCATGGGCCACGACTGCCGAGGTCGGCAAGGCGCAGCAGGGCAAGACGCAGCGTCGCAAGGACCTCACGTCGATCATGGCCGACCACGGCATTCCGTACGCCGCACAGGCCTCAATCAGCCACTGGAAGGACCTGACCACGAAAGCCGAGAAGGCCTTCAACGTCGAAGGACCGGCGTTCATCAACGTGCTCTCGCCGTGTCCGCGCGGGTGGCGCACCGCTCCCGACCAGTCGGTGGAGATCGCGAAGCTCGCCGTCCGGACGGGCTTCTGGCCGCTCTTCGAGGTCGAAGACGGGCATTGGCGCCAGACTGTGAAGGTTATGAATCGCAAGCCGGTCGAGGAGTTCTTGAAGCCGCAGGGACGCTTCAAGCATCTGTTCACGCCAGAGAACGCTGAACTTCTGGCGGCCGTGCAAGCCGAAGTCGATCGATACTGGGAGTTCATCCAGAAACGCGTTACCTGCGAGGCGTGAGGGATCGACACGCGATATCTGCGAGGTGTGAGGGATCGGCTAGTGTCCCACGCTCCACATTCGGAGGCCTCGAAGGATCGTGCTTCGGGGCTTTCGCGTATACAATCGCTGCGTACGAAATCCTTCGTCCAGCAGCGGAACTGCCGCGCGAGCGTGCGCCCAGGCTCGTGGACGTGAGAAAGGACTTGCGCGACCGCTCGGTCGCAACGCGATGACACGCAGATCGTTGTTCAGCTCTCATCTCTACGGCCAGATCGTGGTCCCGCTCATTGCGGCGTCGATCGGGCTGTCCTTGGCCGCTTCAGTCGTCGGCGTGTACTTCCTCCAGAACTTGACGGGCAAGTGGGTGACGCAGGTCGCGGGCGCCACGACTTCAGGTGTGGTCGCGCGGTACTGGGAGTTCAGCGAGGAGATGCACAGCGTTGCCAAGGCGGTCGCCGAGGAAGAGGAGTTGCGGGCTTCCGCCGACAAGGGCGATCGCAGCGCGCTTTCGTCTCAGCTTGCGAGTCGCACCGCGCTCGTCTCACGGGGCAGTGTGGCCGTGATCGATCGCGGGGGTGTCGTGCTGGCGTCTGCGGGCGTTCAGCGCCCTGCGCCGGGAGCGATGCTTCCGGGACTATCGGTTGCGGATTCAGCGACTCCTGCGTTCACACAGGTCGCTGTGACCTCGGCGAACTCCGCAGAGCTGCTCGCCGCCGAGCCGATCAACGCGCAAACCGATGTCAGGCTCGTCGTCATCCGGCCGATCGACGACGCGCTGATCTCTCGGCTGGCCGAGAGTGCTGATGGCGGATTCTGCTTCTATACCGCTTCCGGCAATCATGTGGCGTCTGCGGTCACCGGTCAGCTTCCGGCCAAGTCAGGCATCGCGCTGGACAAGGCGCTCCGCAATCCTGGAGCGGCGATCCATACGGCACTGGCGCAGGTGGGGTCCGCAAGCACTGGCGAGGCGACGCTCGTGGTCGGGTCCGACAAGTACCGCGTCGTCGCGCGCAAAGTGACGAGCCCGCAATCGATTGGACGATTCGACGGCTACATCGTTGGTTCGGTCAGTCAGGCTGTGTCCGACCAAGCCGCACGGACGAGCATGAACCTGATCATGGTGTGGTTCGTGCTCGCAATTCTGGCGCTCGTCGCGCTGGGTTTCTGGGTGGCTCGGCGGGTCAGCGCGCCGCTCTCCGAACTTGCCGAGGGTGTGCGTCGCATCGCCGACGGCGACTTCACGACCAAGGTCAGCGTTCGAGGCGAGAACGAGATCGCGGTCCTCGGCGCGACGTTTAACGACATGACTGACTCGCTGAAAGAGCGCTCAGAATCGCTTACCAAAAAGGTGCTTGAACTCGCCACGCTCTACGAGATGAGCCGGGCGTTGGGCTCGACGCTGGACATGGAGGACTTGCTCGGCTCGACACTCGACTCGGCACTACGCATCTTTGACCTCGACGTCGGCTACGTCGCGCTGCGTGACCGCGACACGGGCGCCCTCGAGATTCGTGCGGTTCGCGGGGAGGATCTCCCCTCGGATCCGACGGGCGGAGACGCCGTGAGTTCGTCGATGGCGGAGTGGGTTGTCCGCGAAGGTCGGCCACTCATCTTCAATCCCGATCCCGGCTCGACAGAAGGACAGGTTGATGCGCTCACCGGGGCCAAGGCGGCGCTGTGCGTCCCGCTCGTGTCTCCGGAGGGGACGATAGGCGCGATCACCGTGGGTTCGCGTGATGCTGGTTATCGCTTCGATGCTGATGATGTGCGCTTGCTTTCGACGATCGGCAACCACGTCACAATCGCCGTTGGCAACATCGAGCTGTTCCTCAGCCTGCAGGAGGCGTACTTGGCAACGGTGCGTTCTCTGGCCGCAGCCGTCGACGCGAAGGACACGTACACGCGCGGCCACTCCGACAAGGTCGCTTCCTACGCGACGCTGATCGCTCAGCGGATGCACCTGTCAAACGAGCAGCTGACCGCGTTGGAGATGGCGGCCTACCTGCACGACATCGGCAAGATCGGAGTCTCCGAAGACATCCTGCTCAAGCCGGGGCGCCTCACCGACGACGAGATGGCTCAAATGCGCCATCACCCGCTCATCGGGGCCAACATCCTGAAGCCCGTGGCGTTTCCGTGGGCGATCACGCCGATAGTGCGCCACCATCACGAGTACTGGGATGGCAGCGGCTATCCCGCGGGGCTCAAAGGCGAGGAGATCCCGCTTCTCGCGCGAATCCTGTGCGTGGCCGACAGCTACGAAGCGATGACCGCAGACCGACCGTATCGCCGAGGACGAGGCGCCGCCGATGCGATTGCCGAACTCAAGCGGTGCTCGGGCACGCAGTTTGACCCGCGTATCGTCGAGGTCATGACAGCCGTGATCGAGGACCTCGAACGCACCGGCACCGGCGTTCTCGGGGAGCTCGGCGAGGACATCGACGCCGAGGAAGCCCGAGCGATCTTTGCCGCGCTCGTCGACGGTGTGATGGGGAGTTTCCGCAGGCTTGGCGGACCGCGTCTTGCGAGCAACGTCGAGGCCGAGGTCGATGAGTACTTCGCCGCTCAAGAGTTGCCCTATCGCATGGAGCATGGGCGACTCGTGTTCTCCGAGGACGGTGTCGATGACGACGCCGCGGAGCTAGACGCTATGCGCAGAGCGCTTCGTCACGTCGACTCGATCATCGCGCGTGTCTCGGGCGGAACGCTTGTCGAGCATTTCTACGACGATGCCGTCGAGGGCTTCTCGTCGAGAATGCGGCAGCTTGCAGCCGCGCTGCAGTTCCGTTCGGGCGAATAGGGCTCGACACCTGGCACGCGTTAAGCTTTCGCCCTACACTGGTTCAATCCTTAACGCGCTGGCAAACCGTGTGTTCGGCGTATCCGAAGGCGCGGCGCTGGTTCCGAGGTCTAGGTCATGGCACTCGTGGTCACCAAGTTCGGCGGAACATCGGTGCAAAGCCCCGAGCGTATCCGCGCGGTCGCGCACCGCCTTATCTCGCGCAAGAACGCAGGCGACGAGGTTGTGGCGGTTCTCTCGGCGATGGGGCACGTCACCGACGAACTCGTCGATCTCGCTCGGCAGGTCAGTCCCGAGCCACCAGAACGCGAGATGGACATGCTGCTTTCCACGGGCGAGCAGGTCTCTATCGCCCTGCTTGCCATGGCAATCATCGCCGAGGGCCTGGACGCAGTGAGTTTCACCGGAGCGCAGGTGGGCATTGTCACCGACTCGGCGCACAGCAAGGCAAAGATCACCGAGGTCCGCGCGGACCGCGTTCGAGAGGCGCTTGCGCGTGGCAAGATCGTTATCGTCGCGGGCTTTCAGGGCATGACGCGCGATGGGACGATCACAACGCTCGGTCGAGGTGGTTCGGACACGACCGCCGTGGCGGTGGCAGCGGGGCTTGGCGCCGATGTCTGCGAGATCTACACCGACGTCGACGGCGTCTACACTGCCGATCCGCGTCTGGTCACCGACGCGCGCAAGATCGACTCGCTTTCATACGAGGAGATGCTCGAAATGGCGGCGAGCGGCGCCGGCGTCTTGCAGATGCGCTCGGTCGAGTTTGCCCGCAACCACGGCGTCACGATCCAT
This sequence comes from uncultured Eubacteriales bacterium, assembly GCA_964541225.1. Classification (GTDB taxonomy): domain Bacteria; phylum Actinomycetota; class Coriobacteriia; order Anaerosomatales; family JAAXUF01; genus CAZIPN01. The sequence goes on along the minus strand of CAZIPN010000026.1, from coordinate 17,365 downwards.
TGCCGTTCTAGTTTCAACGACGCACCCGGCACCATCGTCAAGGAGGCCGACGACACCATGGAGCAGCCGATCATTCGGGGCGTAACTCACGACACCTCGGAGGCGAAGGTCACGATCAAGGACGTCTCGGACCGTCCCGGCGTGGCAGCCTCGATCTTCACGGCAATGGCCGAGAACAACGTCAACGTCGACATGATCATCCAGAACGTGTCTGAGGATGGGACAGCCGATATATCGTTCACCGTGCCGCAGAGCGATCTCGTCCGCGCCCGGCGTGCAGTTGCCGACATCGCTGCCAAGCTCGAGGCTCGCGATTTCTCGATAGACGAGTCGGTCGCCAAAGTGTCGCTCGTGGGCGCGGGAATGAAGACGCACCCGGGGATTGCGGCCAGGATGTTTTCCGCACTCGCCGATGCGGGCGTGAACCTCGACATCATCTCGACTTCGCCGATTCGCATCAGCTGCGTGATAAGCGCGAGTCAGGTCAAGGAAGCCGTTCGCGCTCTGCATGACGAGTTCGAGCTCGCGCACGACGACATCATCGCAGAGGCCGCGCCTGTCTCGGGAGGCGATGCGTAGTGGCCTGGACCAAGCCCATGCCGAGCAACCCCGTCGTTGCCGTCGCAGGAGCGACCGGCGCGGTCGGTCGCGAGATGCTGCTCACGCTCCAGCAGCGCAACTTCCCGGCCTCGCGCGTCATCGCGCTCGCGAGTTCACGCTCGGCGGGCAAGAAGGTGCCGTTTGCAGGCGGCGAGCTCGTCGTCGAGGAGATGACAGCCGCGTCCTTTGAGGGAGTAGACATCGCGCTGTTCTCGGCAGGGGCGAGTGTCAGCAAACAGATGCGCGAGGCGGTTGTCGGCGCCGGATGCGTGATGATCGACAACTCCTCGGCGTTTCGCATGGACGACGACGTGCCACTCGTGGTGCCCGAGGTCAATCCCGAAGATGTCGAGTGGCATTCCGGCGTCATCGCGAACCCGAACTGCTCCACCATCCAGATGGTGGTCGCACTCAAGCCGCTCGACGACCTCGCCGAGATGAAGCGCGTCGTGGTCTCGACGTACCAGGCGGCCAGCGGAGCTGGTGCAGCTGCGATGGAGGAGCTGTACTCGCAGTCGCGCGACTTCCTCATGGGACAGGAGCTGCACGTCGAGAACTTCGCGCACCGCATAGCGTTCAACTGCATCCCGCATATCGACGTCTTCATGGAAGACGGCTCCACCAAAGAAGAATGGAAGATGGTGGTGGAGACCAAGAAGATCATGCATCTGCCGGACTTGAGGGTCTCGGCGACGTGCGTGCGCGTTCCGGTGCTGCGCTGCCACTCGGAATCCATCAACGTCGAGTTCGCGGAGCCGGCGTTTCTTGGCGCGGTCACGGAGGCGCTTGAGAATGCCTCTGGCGTGACGATGATCGACAACCCCGCCGAGAGCGAGTACCCGATGCCAGCTCTTCTTGAAGGAACCGACGATGTGTATGTCGGACGTGTGCGCCGAGATGACAGCGTCCAATACGGCGTGTCGTTTTGGTGCGTGGCGGACCAGCTCCGCAAGGGCGCGGCACTCAATGCAATACAGATCGCCGAAGCGCTGCTCGGCTGAATATTGGATGCGCACGACACCAGGAATCCGGTCCAGAAGGGGATAGCATGGCTGAAGCGGCAAAGATCTTGATCGTCGAAGATGATCCAACTATTGGACGGTTCGTCGAACTGGAATTGGCGCATGCGGGCTACGACGTCACTCGATGCACGGAGGGGGAGTGCGCGTATGCGGCGCTGGACGAGGAGACACCCGACCTTGTCATCCTCGACATCATGCTCGCGGGTGTGGATGGCGTGGAGATCGCCAAGACCATCCGCGGTCGCGGGTTGAACATGCCGGTCCTGATGCTGACCGCGCGATCCGAAACGCAGGATGTGGTGCGCGGTTTCGATGCAGGCGCCGATGACTACCTACGCAAGCCGTTCGAGATTCCCGAGCTGCTTTCTCGCGTGCGCGCCTTGCTCAAACGCACAGAACACGAGCGTGTCGGCGACAAGTACAAAGCCGCCAACGTCGAGATCGACCCCGCTTCGCGCAGTGTGTTTGTGAGCGGTCAGCCGGTGAACTTCACCGCCAAAGAATACGACCTGCTTGAGTACATGGTTACGAACGCTGGTCGCGTGATCAGCCGGGATGAGATTCTGGAGAGAGTCTGGAGCGGCCAACACGAGACCGACAGCAATGTCATTGAGGTGTTCGTCTGCCACTTGCGCAACAAGATTGGCGATGAGAGCAACCAGGTGATCCGGACGATCCGAGGCGTGGGCTACTTCTTCGCGAGAACCTGATGTTCAGTCGTTCGTCGCTGAGGACCTCGCTGCTGATCATCTCGGTCCTCTTCGCGGTCGCTGTTGTCGGGGGCATCGCGGTGACCACGTACGTCATCGTGTCTGATGGAGTCCAGAGCCTTGCCCTGGACTCCGCCCAACGGGTCTCGGCGAGTACCGCAGCTATCGTGCGCGACGCCATCAACTCGGCTCAGCTTGCGGCCACGGCTCGCGGCCTTACCGGCAACGAGCGAGCAAGCGTGGCTCTTCAGACCGTGCGCAACGAACTGCCGTCGCTTCTAGCTCGTCCGGGGGCAGGGGAGGCACAGTATGCGCTGTATCAGGCAAACGGCGGCGAGATCTGGGCTGGGAGCCCCTTGGCTCGGTGGCCCGATCAAAGTGGTGCGAGAATCGAAGCTTCGCGTGGCGGTCAGACGATCACATCAATCGCACGACAGGGCAACTTCCTCTCCGGACTCCTCAGCAAGGCACAACTTGTCGTCCGCGTAGCGCACGTTCCCGTGAGTCTGCCGGATGGATCCACGGGGGTGCTCGACGTCACGTACTATCCCACGAGCGAGGAACGCGTTATCGACGCGATCCGGGCGCCGATGACCGCTCTTGCGTTCTCGGCGATGCTCATCATGGTCATGCTCATGCAGACCTCGATGAACTGGGTGCTTAATCTCGTGACGAACTTGCAGAAGGCCGCCGACTCGATCGAGGCCGGACAGCTTGACGCGCGCTTGCCAGAGCACGGCAGCAACGAAATCAGCGCCTTGGCGCATTCCATCAACCGGCTGATCGAGCGATTGCAGCGGCGCAGCGATGCTCAGGCGCGCTTCGTTGCCGATGCGAGCCATGAACTTGCGACTCCGGTGGCGGGCATCCGCGGCTACACCGGCATCCTGCGAGGCTGGGGTGCCCAGGATCCCAAGGTGCTGGAGGAAGCGATCGACGCCATCGATCGCGAGTCCGGGCGAATGGCGCGACTTACCGGCGACTTGCTCAACATCCTTCACGCCGATGAAGGGCTTGTTCTCAAGACCGAGAAGTTCGACGTCAACGTAGTGGTGCGGGATCGCTTGGCTGCCACCGCGAGTCGCTGGATCGACAAGGATCTCGACTTCGTCGGACCTGAGGAAGAAGAGCCCTTGCTGATGTCTGGGGATCCCAATCGCGTGGAAGACGTCTTGTCCATCTTGTTGGACAACGCGGCGAAATACACGCCAGCCAACGGTCGCGTTGTCGCGTCAACCCGTCGGCGGCGCGACATGATCGAGATCGAACTCAGCGACACGGGCCAGGGGATACCCACCGACGAGCTCCCTCTGATCTTCGACCGTTTCTTCCGCAGCGAAGCCTCGCGAGCTGCCGGAGAGGCCGGTTTTGGCCTCGGACTGTCCATCTGCAAGAACATCGTTGACAGCATGGGTGGCACAATCGAAGTTGCGAGTGAGGTGGGCAAAGGCACGACGTTCACGGTGAGGGTTCCGCGCGGTCGAGTGTGACGCCCGTCACGATCTTCAAGTGGTTCTGGCGGCGCGTCGATAACTCGTGTGATGGAGCTGTCCCGACCGGGGGTTGTCTGTGCCCACTGACGATCGCGAAATCGCACAAGCGGCATTCTCAACAAACGAGTGGCATTCCGCGGCCGACGCGATGTTCCAAGCCACTGGTGTCACCGTGTGCGCCATGGATTTCTCTCACGATGAGTTGCTCGCGGGAGACTCACGCTGTGCCCAATGCCATCTCAAGAGCGGCGGAGACCTTCCCGGTCCCGGCGCATGTTTCGATGAACCCCCAGGCGCTGACTCGGGTCCTGCGCGTGTCATGTGCCGGGCCGGCCTGCCGACACTCGTTGGTCCGGTCCTGCGAGGTGGAGTGCCGATTGCCCACGTGATGGTCGCGGGCTTCGTCACGTCGACTCGTGACCGCAGGCGTCTGTGGGAACTGCTCGCCGCTCGTGGCGTGCGCGAAGACTCGGTACGCCTGGCTGTCAAGGCGATTCCGGTCGTGCCGCGCGCCGAGGCGGAAGGCTATCTTCAGGTGTCGCTCGCCTGTGCCCGGGCGATCATCGATGCGACTGCCGAGAAACTCTCGGCAGTCGAACGCGTCGAGGAACTGCGACTCTTCGTGACGGCCGGTCAGCAAGTCGTGACCTCGGAGCGGCTCGACGCCGCTGCGCTCGGCGGAATCGCCGAGGAGGCGGTTGCACTTGTCGGCGGAGAGGCGGGTGCTCTGCTCAGGCCCGTCGGAGGATTCCTTGAGATCGTTGCGCGCACCGAGCGCTGGCGAGGCGCGCTCGGCGCCCTGATCCCGCGCGAGGGAACCGCGTCGGCCCGGGCCATTGCCACTCAGCGCACTGTGGTGGCGCGAAGCGGACGAGACAAGTCGATTGGCACTTTGGCAATGCCGCTCTCCCTTGGCGGTCGCGTTCTCGGCGTGCTGGAAGTACGGTTGCCCGCCGAGGCGATTCGCGTTCCAACCGAGCGGGTGGCTCGGCTGGATCGGTTTGGACGTTTCATCGCCATCGCGCTCTCGCGCGAAGACGAGCGTGCGCAGGTCGAGAAGGCCATGGGCGGCTACACCCAGCTCAACGAATTGGCGGCCTCGCTCGGCGGCGTGAGCGATATCCAAAGCGCAACGGTTCTGGTTTCCAACGTGCTGGGCAAGGCCTTTGAGTACCAGATCGGTGGCGTCGTGCTGTCCAGTTGGGGGCGCGATCATGCTGATCTGATCGTGTCCGGCGATGTGAACTCAGGTGATGTGGACTACGTCCTCTCCGAGGTGGCTGGCCGAGACGTGAAGGAGCACCCGTTCGAAAGCGTGCGGACCACGTCGCATGATGGAAGCGTTCGTGAGGCGCAGCGAGAGCACGACGACTGGGCTCTCGCGGCAGTCGGACTCGAGCACGGCGATCTGGTGGTCGGCTACTTGTTTGTGGCGCGCGCAGACGGAGGACGCTACAACGCAGCCGACGGAGCGCTTCTGGCGGGCATTGCGGCGCACGCCGGAGCTGCGTTCGGTCGAGTCGCGCTGTTCACTCGCATTCGCGACGACTACGCCAAGACGATCGCCGCTCTCTCGGCGACGTTGGATGCTGGCGAGCGAGTGCCGAAAGGCCACTCCGGTCGAGTCACGGAGTATGCGATGACGATCGGTGAGGAAATGGGATTGCCGCTCGAAGACGTGGAGCAGCTGCGCTTCGCTGGGCTGCTGCATGATATTGGCAAGACCGGACTACCTTCCGAGCTGCTGCTCAAGCCTTCCAAGCTCTCCGAGGATGATCTTCAGAGGGTTCGCGCCCACGCCGAACTCGGCGCGAGCATTGTCGACCAGATCGAGTTTCTCAAGTCACTTGCGCCGGTCATCTTGCACCACCACGAGCGCTGGGACGGATCAGGTTATCCGGATGGTCTTCGTGGCACGGAAATTCCGCTGCTCGCGCGCATCCTTTCGGTTGCCGACATCTTCGACGCGATGACCACGAAGCGGATCTTCCGTAAGGGCATGACGTATGCGCAGGCTCGCAAAGAGCTGCAAGCGCTCGCGGGCGTTCAGGTTGACCCCGCAGTCGTCGAAGCCCTCCTGGGCGCTCTCGACCAGCAAGTGATCGCGGGCTCAACTGGGCTTCTCGCCTCGATGGAGGCAAAGGGTCGCCCAGAGCTTCCGGCCTAGAACCGTGCACGGCCTGGCGATCCGAACCCCGCTGACCATTCATGAAGTTCGTGCGCCGAGCGCCGTATGGCGGGGTGCGAAGTCAACTCACGTGAGTTCGTGGCTGCACACGCCGAGCACATATGTGACAATCGAAAGAACTGAAGATCGACCTCGGGCACAGACGAGGGGCGTCTGGGAAGTGACGACGAGAGGCCTTGCTGTGTCCAAAACGCGCTATGTTGCTCAGGCTGGGGTCATCGCCGCAGTGTACGGCGCTCTAACATGGATGACACTGGTGTTCGGCGGGGTGTTCGCGTGGGGCCCCATTCAGTTTCGTTTGAGCGAAGCAGCGACCGTGCTTGCCGTCTTCACGCCGGCGGCGATTCCGGGGCTGGCGATCGGTTCGGTGGTGGCGAACCTGCTGAATCCGCAGGCAGTGTGGCCAGTCTCCGCGCTTGACGTGGTGTTTGGGTCGTTTGCCACGCTGCTGAGCGCGGCCTGGACGTGGCGGTTTCGAGAGCGGATTGGACTTGCTTTGCTTGGTCCGGTGATCATAAATGCGTTGATCGTGGCCGCATATCTACCAGTACTTCTAAAGGTTATCTATGATCACGTACCTCTCATTTTGGGTCTATCATTAACGAAGATGTCGCTACCGTTGTACGCTGGGTACGTTGCGACGATAGCCATCGGCCAAGCGGTGGTCATCTACGGGCTAGGGCTGCCGCTGCTGCTCGCCTTGCGGAGGACCGCGATCGCAGGATTGCTCGGCAAGTGACGCACTCGCTATTGGGGGGAAAGATGCCAGCGGAAGCCGGAAGAGAGTCGCTTGATCGGCGCGCTTTCGGCACGCCGAGGCCTCTCCTGATCGGCCAAGACGCCGATGACTGCACAAGCTGCTGGGGTTGCGTGCGTCACTGTCCGGCTCGGGCCATCGCCGTTGTCGGCGGGGTCCCGACGGTCCTCCGCGAAAGGTGCGTCGAGTGCGGCATATGCGTCACCGCATGCGGCAACTCTGGCTATCACGTGCGCGATGACATCCCGCCGGTTCTCGATCTGCTCGCGACCGACCGCCCGGTTGTCGCGATTCTGGCCAGCGAATATGTCGCCGCGATGCATCCACTGCCGTTCTCGGAGATAGAGCGAATTCTGCGGGATGTCGGTTTCGCGGCTGTCGAAGACACTGTGCTCGGTGAGGAGCTTGTCGCCGAGGCGTACGAGCAGATGCAGGCCCGCACGGACTCGGCTCTGCCGCGACTGCGTTCGACGTGTCCGGTTGCGGTCGCGTGGGTCTCGCGCTTCTACCCGCAACTCACGGAGGCGCTTGTCCCCATAGTCCCGCCCTACATCGCTCAGGCGCGCCTCGTGCGGGCGCTGTACTCAGATGATGTCGCGGTCGTCTACGTTTCCCCGTGCTGGGCGCGAAAGAACGAAATCTCGGATCCCGATTTCGGCGGTGCGATCGATGTGGCCGTCGGCTTCGACGAGTTGAAGCGCTTGATCGCCGAGCGCCCCCATCGGTTGTCCGCGGCGGGAGTCATGAGCGCACCGACCCGTCGGCCGCAGGCGCCCAAGCAGCTCTCGCTTACCGACGGCTTTCCTCGGCAGGCCGTTGCCGAGTCCGACCCGATCACCCGCGACCTGGCTACTGTCCGTGGCCTCGAGAGGATCGATCGCCTGCTGGCAGGAATTACTCGGGGAGAGACCGCACCGCACCTGGTGGACATGCTGGCGTGTGACGGCTGCATCGACGGACCGGCCGTCAACAACGATCTGTCGGTCTTCGCGAAGCGCAACATCATGGTTTCCGAGCGCGAGCAGCAGGCGCCCGCAGCGGTCGACAGCCGATCCTTCTTGACGGCACTTCCCGCCATCGACATGTGGCGCTCCTTCGAGCCGAAGCCCGCCTTGTCACGCGTGCCGACCGCCGAGGAGATCGATGCGGTGCTGGCAGAAGGCGAGTTCTCCAGCCGCGCGGAGACCATCGACTGCGGAGCCTGCGGGTATGCGACCTGCGTCGAGCACGCAACCGCGATCAGCCTCGGGTACTCCGCATGGGACCTGTGCTTCCCGCTTCAGCGCAAGCTCATGGCGCGCGAACGAGAGCAACTGACCCGCTCGGCGCTCGTTGACCCGCTCACAGGTCTCGGCAACCGCCGTCTCTTCGACACACGTCTTGCCGAGGAAGTCGCACGTGCGGAACGCTACTCCGAGCCGCTTTCGCTCATCATGATCGATCTCGACCGCTTCAAGGACATCAACGATCGGTACGGGCACGTGGCTGGCGACGAGGTTCTTGCAGCGGTGGGAGTGCTGTTGCGAGACGCGCTCCGTGTAAGCGACGTTGCCGCGCGATACGGTGGTGACGAGTTCGCCATCATCTTGCCGGGCACGGTCAAGACCGAGGCGTGGGTGGTCGCCGAGAAGCTGCGCTCCGAGATGCAGGCGCTGCACCTTATGGCGAGCGGAAATCGCGAGCTGCAGATTCGTGCTTCGCTTGGAGTCGCGTCATATAGTGCGGACCACGAAGGCGCCGTGGACCTCCTTGAGTCGGCGGATTCCGCTCTCTACCAAGCTAAGCACAGCGGGCGTGATCGAGTGGAACTCGCGTAGACCGCCTCAAGACGGCAGCCCTGGCCTTCGAACCGGCGGGCGCGCGGGCCTCTCGGCGGGCTCGCGTTCGGTGCCGACAACTCTCTGAGCGGGTAAGACCTTCTTGATGCTGTCGTCTTGCGGCCTTGAGGAGATTGACGATGCACGACGCCTTGCTCGGCACTCCAGAAGGTGAGCGTGTTCGGTGTGGGCTCTGTCCGCATGCGTGCCTGATTGCCGAAGGCTCTCGTGGAGTTTGCGGAGCGCGAGGGGTTGTTGACGGTATCCTGCGAGCGCTGACGTACGGACTTGTGAGCTCTGTGGCGCTCGATCCCATCGAGAAGAAGCCGGTCTTTCATTTCTGCCCCGGATCCAAGGTCATGTCGTTTGGCTCGGTGGGCTGTACCATGCGCTGTGGCCACTGTCAGAACTGGCAGATCTCGCGTCCCAAGGGCGACGATGGGTCGGTCGCGCTGCGAGAGATGGACCCGAGCGAGGCCGTCGCACTTGCTCAGGAGGCTGGCGCCGAAGGAGTTGCCTTCACCTACAACGAACCCATCATCTCGCTTGAATGGGTGCTCGACGTCGGCCGCCTGGCCAAGAGGTCCGGACTGTTCACGGTGATGGTGACGAATGGCTACGTCACCTCGGCGGGCCTCGATCTCTTCGCGGAGGTCATCGATGTCTGGCGTGTGGACATAAAGGCGGTCACACCTGAGCCCTTCGTGCGCCTGTGCAAAGTCCGACATCCTGAGGCGGTGCGCGAACAGGCGGTTCGTGCGAAGAAGGTTCACGGCATGCACGTGGAGTGCGTGACCAATGTGGTGCCTACGATCAACGACGCTGACTCTGAGCTAAGAGCCATTGCCTCGTGGATCGCGACCGACCTCGGACCCGACACGCCGTGGCACGTGACGCGATTCATTCCGTATCTCGAGTTCGCCAGTCTCCCGCCCACGCCGCTTGCGACGTTGGAACATGCGCGCGAGATTGGCTACGAAGAGGGACTCTCCTTTGTCTACATCGGAAATGCGGACATTCCTGGCGGCGAGGACACCCTCTGTCCGAGCTGTGGAACGGTCGCGATTCGTCGGCGCGGGTATTCAACGCGGCTCGAAGCAGTCAGCACGGAGGACAAATGCGCTCAGTGCGGCGGCGATCTCTCGCTGCGGACATTGTGTCGTTCTTGACAGGTAGATGGCTCCCGTAGGCGCGACCTTGTCGGCTCCAAGCGCTATCATGTGTAGCGCTTGGGGACTCCGGTCCTCGCATCGCCGCTGACAAGGGAGCGTCTTTACCCGTGGAACCAGTCGTCGTGATCCCGACATTTTGGACGAAGCCGCAGGCCAAGCGAGGCCGCCAGAACTCCCCCGTCGACGATCTGTCGAGCGTCTACGATCACCCAACGCCCATAGACTCGGATGGAACACTGCCCGACTTGCTGCGGTCTTTGCAGCGCGTCGAGGGCCTGGGCAAGGTAGTGATCATCGTCGCGACGACCGACGAATCTATCGAGCATCGCGCCGAAGACAAGGTCCGTGAGATTGTCGACGACTTTCCTGACATCGACGCATTCGTGTTCGGCCCGGCCGAACTCGGCAGCCTACATCGTCGGCTGGAACAGCTCGAGTTTGCCGACATGATCGAAGGCGTCACGCTGAGGGGCTATGGCGCGGTACGCAACGTCGGCCTCATGGCCGCCGCTGTTCTCGGCCACGAGGTCGTGGTGTTCATCGATGATGACGAGGTTGTCACGACCTCGGATTTCCTCAAGCGCGCGCTGTATGGGATCGGTCGCAAGTTCGAAGACGGCACGCCGCTTCTTGCCAAGACCGGCTACTACACGGATGTGCGTGGTCGGTACGAAGTCGAATTCGAATCGCACTGGACCGACATGTTCTGGCGACGCTACGAGGCGTACAACGCCGCACTTGCGCAGATCCCCAAGAAGCCGAGGGTCAAGCCAAGCAACATAGCGTTCGGTGGCTGCATGGCGCTTCATCGAGACATGTACGCAAATGTGTCGTTCGATCCGTGGGTCCTTCGCGGAGAAGACGTCGACTATGTGATCAGTGCCCGCATGCACGGTGGGGGCGTCTACTTGGATGACGAATGGTCGATCGTCCATTTGCCACCGGGCACCGTGAGCCCTGCTATTCGCTTCAGGCAGGACGCCTATCGCTTCGTCTACGAGCAACGCAAGATCGAGTTCGCGAAGTCCCAGGTTGACCTTCGACAGGTGACGCCGAAGTCGATGATGCCTTATCCGGGTCAGTTCCTGGAGACCTCCGTTGGCAGGCGCGCGGCACTGACATCGCTGCTGCGCTCACTTGTGAGTTCCGAGCGAGGGTTGTACTTCCAGATTGCGACTCACGTCATGACAGAGGCCGCGGCATACGCGCGTGAGAACTGCCAGAACTACTTCGAGTTCCAGAGGCGATGGCCCATCATGATCGAGTCCCTCTGGGATGATGTGGCGCTCAAGTCCCTCTTCACGGGTGAGCGCCGGGTCGACCGGACTGCCATCACTGGGCGCTTCCCAGTGGTGCCACCCGCGTAGCCAGCGGGGTCACACACACCACACGGGGAGTCGTTCCGGTCAGTCATCTGCTCACAACCTTCGGTATAGGCCTCGCTTCGGGCCTGTTGTCGGGCGCTTTCGGAATCGGCGGCGGCATCGTCACAACGCCAGCTATTCGGGTCTTGGTCGGCGCGCAGCATGAGCTCATCGCCGTTGGTACTCCACTGCCGGTGATCTTCCCGAGTGCGATCACAGGCGCATGGGGCTACTACAAGAAGGGCCTGCTTGAAGTACGCGTAGCGCTCGTCACAGGGCTCGTCGGATCCGTGTTCGCCGTGCTTGGCGCGCTGGCCACTCATTGGGTGGGGGGCAGGGTCGTCCTGCTTACCACGGCAGCGCTGATTCTGTACACGGCTGGCGACATGGTCCTGCAGGTGGTTCGCCCCCCGCGGCTCGGACTGTTGGCGAGCGAGGAGCGCGACGCCGCCGAGGTCTTTGAGCCCGC
>CAZIPN010000026.1:0-5673 GCA_964541225.1 uncultured Eubacteriales bacterium | reverse complement strand
GCCCGCGGCCGAGACCCCGGCGACGTCGCCCGAAGCATCCTCTGACACTCGGCATCCCTTCTGGAAGTTGGCGGCTGTTGGAGTGGTGACAGGGGCGTATTCGGGGTTCCTCGGGCTGGGCGGTGGATTTGTGCTCGTGCCCATTCTGACGCGCTGGCTGCGCCTCGACATCAAGAGGGCAATCGGCACGTCCTTGATGACGATTGCGATTCTTGCCGTGCCTGGCACAATCACCCATGCGATCCTGGGTCATGTGGACTGGGCTCTCGCTGCCGCGCTGATCGTTGGAGTCGTGCCAGGTGCGTGGCTCGGCGCGCGAATCACGTTGGGTTCAAGCGATCGAGCGATCAGAATCGCCTTCTCGATCATGCTGTTCATGGTTGGCTTCTGGCTTGCAGCTGCTGAAGTCGGGCTCTTGCCCTCGTGAGCCTGTCCATTCACAACGCCAGCGCGGAGGAAGCCGATCGTCTTTGGGCGGTCGTTCGCTCCGACCGCCTCTTTCGTGGGTTGGAGGCGTTTCGCAGGTATAGAGACAGGCACCCGTGGCACGTTCGGGTTGCGCATCGTGGGGAGGCCGTACTTCTCGGCCGATGGAAGAGCCACCTGGACGTGCTCGCGATACGGGGCCTGTGGGCTTCGGACAAGAACACCGCCGCCTTCATCGACGATGCTTTCGCTCAGGCCAAGAAGCATGGGTTCGGCCGGGTACTGTCCCCGCTCCTTCCCGAGGCGCTCCTCAAGCCCTACCTTGCGGCCGGTATGACGATCGCACAGCAAGTCGTGGCCATTCAAGGTCGTCCAGGCATGGTGCCGGCGTCTGGTTCTCCTGTCGGCGTGGTCGTGCGCGAAGGATCGGCGGCCGACATTCCGGCCGTTGCTCAGGTCGACGCTGCCAGCTTCGAAGGGCTTTGGGGGTGGGGTGAGCCTGACTTGCGGGATTTCCTCACCAACGAACGACTAGCGGTCGCCGAGGCAAAGGACGGCACGGTCCTCGGCTATACTCTGGCCAACGTGAACAGGGGAGCGGCGACCCTAACGCGTCTGGCCGTCGCGCCGCAAGCGCGCAAGTGCGGAATCGGACAGGCGCTTCTCGGGGAGGCCGTGGCGTGGGCAGCCGAATGCGGCGCGGTCACGGTCGCCTTGTGCACTCAGGTTGAGAACTCGGCGTCGCGAAGGCTCTACGCTGCTTCGGGCCTGACGGAGCTCGAAGAGCGCTATGCGTTCGCGATTGGAGATGTCGAGAAGGGGGCGGAGTTGTGAAGAGCGAGACGCGCAGCGCCCTGATCGACCTCGCCATTGCGTGCGCGCTCTTCGTGCTGTCGCTGGTGACCATCCTGGGGCTTGCCGAGCACAGCATCCCTCAGGTGGTGGCGATCGTCGGAACAAGCGGGATTGTCACGATCGCCCTCGCGCTCGTGTGGGCGCGTTTCGCCACTCGGCCAGACCATCTCCGAGCGCTTCAGTCGCACATGATTCTCAACGTCGCCGATGAAGCGCTTTCGTACTTGCGGGAGGGTCTGAATGAGGAGAGCGCACAGGCTGTGTGTCGCATCATCCTTCAGTCCACAGAGGCCGTAGCGGTAGCGATGACCGACACCGAGCGTGTCTTGGGTTTTGCCGGGGCAGGTGAGGACCACCATGCCGTCGGCGGACCGATCATCACGAAAGGCACGCACGAGGCACTCGAGCACAACGAGGGACGAATTCTCGCCACGCGCGCGGAGATAGGCTGTCCACGCGGGGATTGCCCGCTTCGGGCCGCCATCGTCGTCCCGCTCGAGATGCGTGGTGAAGCGGTGGGTACGCTGAAGTGCTACTACACCACGCCCAAGCTCCTCAATGAAACGCAGATGGTCATGGCCGAGGGCCTGGCACAAGTACTCTCAACCCAGCTGGAACTCTCCGAACTCGAGCAGCAAACTGAGCTGGCGACGCGTATGGAACTCAAGGCTCTGCAGGCTCAGATCAACCCGCATTTCCTCTTCAACACCATCAACACTATCGCCTCGCTCATTCGCACGGACCCTGTTCGCGCACGTGATCTCTTGCGCGAGTTCGCAGCGTTCTATCGACGCACACTGGAGGCGGCAGAGGAACTGATTCCGCTCTCGGTTGAGCTTGAGCAGACCAATCGCTATCTGCACTTTGAGATTGCGAGGTTCGGGAATCGCATCATGGTGGAGCAAGACATCGACCCAGAAATCCTGGAGTTCACAGTCCCAGCATTCATCATCCAGCCGCTCGTTGAGAATGCGATCGCGCACGGAATGCGCGAAGACGGCCCTCTGAAGATCATGCTGGCCTCTGAGCGAAACGCCGCCGGCGATATCCTTCTGGAGGTGACGGACGACGGCGTTGGGATCTCCGCCGACATGCTGCCTCACGTGCTGGAACCGGGCTTCGGCAAGGGGCTAGGAATTGCGCTCAAGAACGTTGACGATAGACTGAAAGGACACTACGGCCCCGGTTCTGGAGTTCGCGTGCGGAGCACTCAAGGACAGGGCACGACTGTTACGCTCGTATTCGCACATGTGGCGCCGACACACTAAGGAGGTTCTTCGATGTTTAAGGCTCTCGTTGTCGACGACGAAGCTCCGGCGCGCTCGGAACTGCGATACTTGCTGGCCGAGATTGGCGGGGTGGAGGTCGTTGGCGAGGCGGGCAATGCCGTCGAAGCCCTCCAGCTCATCAAAGCGATTCCCTACGATGTCATCTTTCTCGACATCCAAATGCCCGGACTCAGCGGAGTGCAGCTTGCCGAGGTCCTCGCCGGGCTGACACACCCGCCGGCGATCATCTTCGTGACGGCGCACAGCGAGCATGCCGTCAAAGCGTTCGAGGTCAAGGCCACCGACTACCTCGTCAAGCCAGTTGAACTTGAGCGCCTCAAACAGGCGATTTCGCGCTTGGAGCCGAGCGCCGACCAGGCACCGGCACGAGTCGAGCGCATACCAGTCGAGAAGGCTGGCAAGAAGCTGCTGGTCAACGTCGAGGACATTTTGTACGTCATGGCGAAGGACGACTACAGCTACTTGTACACGGCGGCCGATCGCTACCTGTCGACGATCTCGCTCGCCCAGCTCGAGATGAAGCTTGAGCCGGCCGGGTTCTTCCGCATTCACCGTCGCTATCTCGTGAATCTGTCTCGGGTCAAAGAAGTCGTCCCGATGTACGGCGGGACACTTCTTCTCACGCTTTCCGACGACGCCGGCACGCAGATTCCCGTCTCCCGGCGCCGCGTGCCGTCCCTCAAGAAGGCACTCGGGCTGTAGGCGGGTCATGACGCGCGTACGCGGGGTACTCACGCGCGTCGGCCTCATCTCGGACACGCACGGCTGGCTGGATCCGCGTGCGGTGACGGCCCTTCGCGCCGAGGAACCCCTTGCGGCGATAGTGCACGCGGGTGACATCGGCGCCGATCCTCGCGTGCTCTACGAACTCGAAGCCATCGCTCCGGTGACGGCGGTTCTCGGCAATTGCGATGTGCCGCAGCCGGGATTCGAGCTTGGGGGTATTGCCCGCTTGCGTGTCGGCGACACACGCATCCTCGTCATCCACGACTTCGCGGACTTGGGCCCCATCCCCGAGGATGTCGACGTGGTCGTGCGAGGTCATTCGCACGTGCCGGGCGTTGCGTGGCACGGAAGCGTGCCTGTGATCAATCCCGGTTCCGCTACCCAGCGTCGGCGCCAAGACAGCTGCACCGTGGGCGTGCTTGAGATCGCCGAGGACGGGCGTCTCGGCACGCGCATCATTGCGCTCGATGAGCTGGGTCATCGTTCGCGCTGAAGCTGGCGGCGCCGAGTCTCGCTTCAATCCAGTGGGGATATAGCAGGGGGGAGTGTTTCACATGACTTCAAGTTGCTCGGCATGTCTCGAATGCGGGGGCAGGGTTCGTGCCGCAACTGCTCGGTGCCAATTAGCAAAGCCACCCGGGTCGCGTGTCCGGCTCTTGGTGGCGACATGATGCTCGAACCTATGGGCATGCGGCCAGCGAGCTAGCGAGGTGAGGCGGGTGCCCGAGGTAGTCAGCATCTCTGCCGAGGAGCTTCAGAAGCTGCAAGAGTGCGCCACGGAGCTTGCCAAGGAACGCAGGACCGCCGAGGAGGAGCTGCGTGCGGCCAAACGTCACCTTGAAGTCGAAGTTGATGAACGCACGCGGGCTCTCGGCGTATTGTCCCAGGTCAACCAGGCACTCGTGCACGCGACTGACGAAAGCGAGCTCCTTCAAAATGTGTGCGAGACCGCAGTCGCGGTTGGAGGCTACCGGCTGGCATGGGTTGGGTTCGTTGAGCATGACAAGGCGAAGTCTATTCGTCCGGTCGCTTGGGCGGGCGCCGGCGCGGACTACCTTGAGAACATCGAAGTCAGCTGGGGATCGGGTCCGAAGGGTCGGGGACCTGGGGGGAGGAGTGTCAGGGGACGCAAGCCGGCGGTGCAGCGCGACATACTGAATGATCCGAAGTTCGAGCCGTGGAGAGAAGAAGCGGTCAAGCGAGGCTTCCAGTCGTCCATCAGCCTCCCGCTGCTTGACGCCGATGCGAAGGTCTTCGGAGCGATTGCGATGTACTCCGATCGGCCGGATGCCTTCGGAGACAAGGAGACTGAACTGCTTTCCGAGCTCGCGAGCGACCTCGCGTTCGGAGTTGGGGTTGTCCGAGGGCGGCAGGCGCAAGCGGAAGCAGAGGCAGAGGCGCGTGCGGTCGCCAGCTACACTCGCACGGTCATCGAGGCCAGCCTCGATGCGATCGTCACAGTAGGTGTCGATGGCAAGATAACCGACGTCAACCAGGCTGCCGAACAGGCCCTTGGAATTCCTCGCAGCAAGTTGATCGGCAGCGATTTCGCCGCTCCTTTCACCGACTCGGAGTTGGCTCGAGCGGGCTTCCGCAGGGTACTGAAGGAGGGTTCAGCCCGCAATTTCCCTCTGACGCTGAAGAACGCGTCTGGGGAGATGATGGACGTTCTGTTCAACGCGACCGTCTACCATGACGCGGCTGGCGAGGTCCAGGGAGTGCTGACGATCGCACGGGACGTGACCGAGTGGAACAAGGCACAAGAGCAGGCCGCGCGTCTGGCCGCGATTGTCACGTCGACGCAGGACGCGGTCTTCTGTTGGGATCTCAGCGGCAAGATCACCAGCTGGAATCCCGCTGCTGAGACGCTGTACGGCTACTCGGCCGATGAGATCCTGGGCAGAAGCGTGTCGGTGTTGGCTCCACCCGATCGGACGGATGAGCCTCGTTGGCTTATCAGTCGAATCCTGCACGGCGGGCGCGTCGTGGCCTACGAGACTCGGAGGATGCGCAAGAACGGGAGCATCTTCGACGTCTCGCTGACGCTCTCGCCCATCGAAGATGACGCTGGCGATGTCATCAACATATCGGTGATCGGTCGCGACATCACGCAGCGCAAGAAGGCTGAGGCCGAGCACGCGGCGCGCCTTCAATTCGTCGAGAGCATGGATCGCGTCAACCGGGCTATTCAGGGTGCGGACAGTCTCGAGCAGATGATGCGCGATGTGCTCGATCTGATGCTTGAGCTATTCGATTGCGATCGCGCATATCTGTTGTATCCGTGCGATCCCGAGTCGCCGACATGGGCCGTTCCCATGGAGCGTACGCGTCCCGAGTATCCCGGTGTCGAAGCTCTGGGAATCGACATGCCGATGGA
>CAZIPN010000025.1:0-28050 GCA_964541225.1 uncultured Eubacteriales bacterium | reverse complement strand
CCACACCTAGTGCCCATCGTTTACGGCTAGGACTACCAGGGTATCTAATCCTGTTCGCTCCCCTAGCTTTCGCGCCTCAGCGTCAGTCGTGGCCCAGAAAGCCGCCTTCGCCACTGGTGTTCCTCCCAATATCTGCGCATTTCACCGCTACACTGGGAATTCCACTTTCCTCTACCAGACTCAAGCCTGCCAGTTTCAGATGCAGGCCGCGGGTTAAGCCCCCGGTTTTCACATCTGACTTAACAAGCCGCCTACGCGCTCTTTACGCCCAATGAATCCGGATAACGCTTGCCCCCTACGTATTACCGCGGCTGCTGGCACGTAGTTAGCCGGGGCTTCTTCTGCAGGTACTGTCAATTTCATCCCTGCTGAAAGCGGTTTACAACCCGAAGGCCTTCATCCCGCACGCGGCGTTGCTGCGTCAGGCTTTCGCCCATTGCGCAAAATTCCCCACTGCTGCCTCCCGTAGGAGTCTGGGCCGTGTCTCAGTCCCAGTGTGGCCGATCCGCCTCTCAGCGCGGCTACCCATCGTTGCCTTGGTGGGCCGTTACCTCACCAACAAGCTAATGGGCCGCGGGCTCATCCCTCACCGCCGGAGCTTTCCCGGACCGACCATGCGATCAGTCCGGAGTATCCGGTATTAGCTCAAGTTTCCCTGAGTTGTCCCAGTGTGAGGGGCAGATTGCCCACGTGTTACTCACCCGTTCGCCACTCTATACACCCCCGAAGGGGCTTTAATCGTTCGACTTGCATGTGTTAAGCACGCCGCCAGCGTTCATCCTGAGCCAGGATCAAACTCTCCGTAGAATATGTTCACGAGCCGAAGCTCGCGATTCACGAAGTGTGATCCGGTTCTATCCGGAGTGGTCCACCTGCACTCGGTAAGGAAGCCGAGGCGGTTTGGACCCGATCTCTGTCGCGTCGGTTTGGCCTTTTGATAGACCCTCTCGACATGACGGGTTTGTGCGGTTCGCAATGCGAACCTAACTGGCTTGTCACAGTATCCGGTTCTCAAGGTTCAAGCTGCGACGGATTCCCTGCATATCCTGCGGTTTTGCCCGTCGCAAACCGTCAAACTTGCGTTCGGCGGCAAGGTGATACACTACGCACTCGCCTGAAGCGTGTCAACGGGTTTCTCGAACTTTTTCAAGCCACGTTGACGGCAGTCCAGCGGGCGCAATCCGAGAACAGAAAAACCTCCCGAATTCACGGGAGGCAGCAGACAGGCGCGACGCTATGTCTCGTATCGTCGAGTCTCGCTACTGCTTCTTCTCCCAACTCCCGCTGGTTTTCAACACGCACGGTCCCTGTCGTAACGACCATTGGCGGTGCGGTGCTGTACTGTACCAGCGCTCATCCCTGGACGCAAGCACAGAATGGGAGAATTCGGAACTGGGGGTCTGCTCGGCCGGTCTCGATCTCTGTGGTCGTTCCGGTCACAGACCCCCCGTGCTCACCCGGGATCTCACGTTTGGTTCGACGCTACCACCCGAGCGAAACGCCGTTTCCCGACCTGAAGCACAGCTCCTTCAACGCGCGTGCGCGCGTACGTATATATGCGAGGTTCAAGAGGGGTGCCATCGAGCTTCACCCCGCCCTGATCGATCAGCCGACGTCCCTCGCCACCAGACCCCGCGAAAGATACCTCCTGCAAGAGCGCGGGCAAATACACGTCCTCGGCCAGCTCCACTTCGACCTCCGGAATGTCAGATGGCACCTGGTGATCCCTGAAGACCCTGTCGAACGCGTGCTCGGCAGCTTGAGCGGCGTTGACGTCGTGATAGAGCGCAACGATCTCCCTGGCAAGTCGCCGCTTCGTTGCATTCGGATCCGCGTTCCCGACCTTCAGCGAGGCCTCGAGTCCACTGATCTCGCCGACGGGCAAAGCGGTGCAGAGCCTGAAGTACTTGACCATGAGGTCGTCAGGAATCGACATGACCTTGCCAAACATGTCCTCGGCGGCGTCAGTCAATCCGATGTAGTTGCCGTAGGACTTGCTCATCTTCTGCACGCCGTCCGTACCCTCGAGCAATGGCAACGTGAGCGCCACCTGTGGCTCCATTCCTTGTTTCTCCATGAGTTCGCGCCCGGCCAACAAGTTGAACAGCTGATCCGTCCCGCCTATCTCAACGTCAGACTGAACGGCGACGGAGTCATACGCCTGCGCAACGGGATAGAGGAACTCATGCAGGGAAATGGGTTGCTGCGACTCATATCTCTTCGAGAAATCGTCGCGCTCCAGGATTCGCGCAACCGTGAACTGGCTCGTCAGCCTCAGCAGGTCCGCAAACCCCAGAGGTGCCAGCCAATCAGAGTTGCGAACCAGCTCGGTCTTCTCGGGATCCAGGATTCGAAAGGCCTGGTCGACGTATGTCTGGGCGTTCGCGTCAATCTGTTCTTTGGACAGCGGCGGCCGAGTTGAGTTTCGCCCAGACGGATCGCCGATCAGAGCAGTGAAATCCCCGATGATCAACACGACGGTGTGGCCAAGGTCCTGGAACTGGCGCAACTTGCGCAGTGGCACAGCGTGTCCGAGGTGTAGGTCGGGAGCTGTGGGATCAACGCCTAGCTTGATGCGCAGGGGGCGTTTCTCGGCTAGCTTGCGCTTCATGTCGGCCACTGGCACGAGGTCGGCGATGCCGCTCTGGATCACCCGCAGCTGCTCGTCAGCGTCTGACACGAAGCCTCCTCGATGAACTGCCTGCCTCGGGGCACTCCTGCGGCGGGGGGCCACCGCACCGGCACCACGCGTTGCAGTCTAGCAGAGGCCATACGAGCAGCTGCCTCACAGCACACCCCTGAAGTAGTGACCCGAAGTCGTCCCGATACGTCTGCCCCGGGGACTCGGCGCCGTGTCCGTGTCCAGTTGCTCAAGCGTCTTCAAGAAGCCCGCCGTGTGAGAAGCCGCTTCATCGGGAGTGTATAGCCCGAGGTCCAGCTTCACCGCCGAAACGCCGGCAGCGCGCACGTCGTGGATCGCGCCAGCCAGATCCAGTGGCACTGAGTTAAAGACGTGCGACCGGCCGCTCTCATCCGTTACGACGGGGAACTCGTAGCCCTTCCGGTCACGCAGGAATCGCTGCTGCGATCGCCTCACGCACGTGCGGCATTGCTGGGCGCAGGGTCCCTCAGCCATGAGGATGCAGTGCTCGGTCACCATGAGTTCTTGTCGGCCAAAGACCGACACACCGACGTCGAGTGCCGAGGAACCCGCGACCTCGGCGATCTGGTTGCCGGACAGCTCGGGCGACAGCCACACGAAGGCCGCGCCCAGCTCGGCAAGCAGAGCAACGGACTGCGAATTCACGACGTTCAGTGGCCAATCGCACTCGACCACCGCTCCAACCCGCGTTGCGGCAAGGAGCAGCCCCGCATTCCCAATCGCGATGCGTCGGCCTTTGGTGATCCACCGCATCATTGGCGGGATTTCGTGGTCGTGTGCAATGCGCGGAAGCAGAGGCACGATGCCGACGGGCAGACCCCCCACTCCCTGGAGTTCAGCCACAGGCACGAGAGCGCGAGCCGCACCCTCGGCAAGACACGCTGTGGCGGACGCGAGATCGGCGACGTGAACCACGAGATCGGGAACGGCCCTGACGCGCGTCTTGGCTGTCGGGGCAGTCGGCGACTTCCCTGTTGGGGCGGTCGGCAAGACGGGATTGCGCGCACGTCTATGCGCCCACGGCGCAAGAACAGCATCCTCGTAGTCAGCGAGCGCGGCTCGACGTAGATGATGGAGCGCCGAGAAGCCAACGCCCGCCTGCGGAGAAAGATCAAGCGACCACGACGCCACCGCATACGGGGTGCCACCCAGCCTCCCAACATGCTCGGTGATCTCCTCGGCAGTCACTGCCTTGGTGCGAGCCGATTCCACGGGGCTTCCCTCGGCAGTCCCGCTGCGGCCGTCGGCATCGCACACCTTCATCCGAAGAGGCTCGCCGACGACAACCCGAACATCGACACTGAGTGTAATCTGCTTATGGCCTACGGCATCTCCAAACGTCCTGGCCGCCGCTTCCATGAGCGCCGCGTTGCGCACCCGAAAGACGCGATCATCGGAGGATGCCGCGCCCATCAGCTGAAGTTCCACCTGCGATCCCGCTGGGGCGGATTCCGCCTCACTTCCGTTCACAATCAGTCGACCTGCGGCTTGAGCGAAGCGACCCGAGGATGTCCAGAACTCGATGGTGTCTGCGGATTCGAGCGAAGAGTCCAAGGTGATGAATGCCCGTCCTTCGCGAACCGACTGGACTCGCCCCACGAACACACCCCGGTTGTTGGGGCGCTGGTAGCTCATCATCTCGTTGCCGCGCTGTCCCAGCAGGTAGGCCTCGGTGAACCCCCGCGAGAACGACTCCGCGAGAACTGATCGCTCTCCTTCACGCACCTCAAAACTGCTGGTGTCCGTGCGAATGCGGTCGAGCGCGGCACGATATACGCCTGTGACCAGGGCGACGTACTCCGGGCTCTTCATCCGGCCTTCAATCTTGAGCGCCGATACGCCAGTTGCAACAAGCTGCGGCAAGATGGCCAAACCAGCCAGGTCCTTGGGTGATAGCAGATGGGCTCCCGGTGTCTCGCGTGCGGCATGTTCCGCGTCAACCAGCTCGTACGGCAGTCGGCACGGTTGCGCACACAACCCGCGATTCGCGCTTCGGCCCCCAATCAACGACGACATCAGACATTGGCCCGAATGGCACACGCAGAGGGCGCCATGGACGAAACACTCGATCTCAATGCCGGTTGCCGAGGTGAACTGCTTGATCTCGGCCGAGGAGACTTCTCGGGCGAGAGTGACTCTCGAAACGCCGAGCGACTCCAGCAGCTCGATAGCAGGGGTATTGTGCGTGTTCATCTGCGTCGACGCGTGCACGCGAACCTCGGGCAGGACGCGGCGCATGACCCGCAGCAGGCCGAGGTCTTGAACGATGATCGCGTCTACCCCTGCCGCCCACGCGAGATCCGCGAGTCGCAGCGCTTCGTCCAGTTCGCCCGGCAGTATGAGCACATTCAACGTGAGGTACACTTGAACACCACGCAGATGCGCGAATCGACACGTTTCAGGCAGCGTCGCCAGAACGAAGTTGTGAGCCCCTCGGCGGGCGTTGAGAGACTCGACCCCGAGGTAGATCGCATCGGCGCCATTGGCGATGGCGGCCCTCAGTGCTTCAGGACCTCCCGCAGGCGCGAGAAGCTCGGGAAGAAAGCCATGTGACGCGTGCACGAACAACTCCCAAGAGGGTGACAGGCCGATGACGCATGACATCGATGGCGTGCAATTCGCACGACGTAAGCCACAATGTACCATCGAGCTCCGACTGTGGAGGAGTATGTGAGCAGACGCTCCAGGCGTCGTCGAAACCGGCGAACGCCAGCATCGAAGATATTCTTGCGCATCACCGCGGTCTTCCTCGGCACGTTGCTGCTGCTCACGGCTGCCGGAGCGACAACGGCGATGGCTGCTGTCAACGTGTGGCTCAAAGGGCTGCCGGACTACCAGTCACCCGGAGCGTTCGACGTCGCACAGCCTACCAAGATCTACTCGGCGGACGGCAAGCTGCTCGCCAAGTTCTACCTGCAGAATCGCGAAGTCGTGCCGATGTCGCAGATCGCGACAAGCCTCTCCAATGGAGTCGTGGCCGTCGAAGACGAGCGCTTCTTCGAGCATGGTGGTGTCGATCCAATCGGCATTCTGCGCGCGGCGTTCTCCAACGTGAGCGGCGGTCACGGCGGAGCGTCAACGATTACGCAGCAGTACATCCGCAACACGATTCTGCGTGATGAGGCCACGCAGATCACGCTCGAACGCAAGGTGCGCGAAGCCTACCTCGCCGAACAAGTCGAGAAGTCGTTGTCCAAGGAAACGATCCTTGAGAACTACCTCAACACCGTCTACTTCGGCGAAGGAGCGTACGGCGCAGAAGCTGCCGCGCAGACATTCTTTGCCAAGAGCGCCAAGGACCTCACGCTGCCGGAAGGGGCGCTCATCGCGGGTCTGGTGCAATCCCCAAGCCGGCTCGACCCCTATTCGAACCCCAATGGAGCACTCACGCGACGCAAAGAAGTGCTGACCCGGATGCTCGTCAACCACTACATTACGCGGGTCCAATATGATGCCGCACTTGCCACACCTCTTGCGCTCAAGCGTCAGTCTCTGCCGCACGACGGGATCTACTCAGCACCGTACTACGTCGCATACGTCAAGAAGTTGCTACAGAAGCAGTTCACCCCCGGTGTCGTATTCAACGGAGGACTGACGGTCTACACGACACTGGATACGCGGCTGCAGGCGGATGCCGAGAAGGCGGCGCTGAGCAAGTTCAAGAAGGCGAAGGACCCTTCAGTCGCACTTGTATCCATCGATCCGCGCAACGGCTACGTCAAGGCGATGGTGGGCGGGAAGGATTACGCCAAGTCCAAGTTCAACCTCGCAACGCAAGGCCGTCGGCAGCCCGGTTCTTCATTCAAGACGTTCGTGCTTGTGACGGCCCTGGGACAAGGCATGCCGCCTGACTTCAAAGTCGATTCACAAGCTCCGGTCACCATCCCGTCCAAACCCAAGCCGTGGGTTGTGAACAACGACGAGGGTCACGGCAGTGGCATGATGTCCCTGGCGGAAGCAACATGGTCGTCGGTCAACGCCGTCTATGCCAGAGTCGCGTGGGCCATCGGCATCAAGGACGTCGCTCACACTGCGAAGATCATGGGCGTCCAGACGCACATCCCCAGCTACCCCTCGATCGCTTTGGGCTCGGTGAACTGCACGCCTCTTGAGATGGCGTCCGCCTACGGCACGTTGGCGACAGGCGGCGTGCATTGCGATCCTATCGTGATCACGAAGGTGTACGACAGCCACAAACAGGTCATCTTCGCTGCTCACCCACAGGGCAAGCAGGTCATCAAGGCGAATGTTGCGCACGCGGCAACGGAGGTTCTGAAGGGCGTGATCCAGCAGGGTACCGCGACGCGCGCCGACATAGGCCGACCAGAGGCCGGCAAGACCGGCAC
The DNA here is from genome assembly GCA_964541225.1 of uncultured Eubacteriales bacterium. Taxonomy (GTDB): domain Bacteria; phylum Actinomycetota; class Coriobacteriia; order Anaerosomatales; family JAAXUF01; genus CAZIPN01. The sequence goes on along the minus strand of CAZIPN010000025.1, from coordinate 21,042 downwards.
GAGCCAGAACAACCGCGATGCATGGTTTGTCGGCTACACGCCACAACTTGTCACCTCTGTGTGGGTCGGCTACACGACCGAGAAGACCCTCATCATCGACGGGTCCAAAGGGTTTGGCGGTACGCTCGCCGCTCCCATCTGGGCCGCCTTCATGCGCAAGGCGCTCGCTGGACAACCGAAGCGCGACTTCCCGTCGGCCTCGGATCCGGACTACAACCCGGACAAGTTCGACATCCCTGTGAGCGACGAAACCAAGAACGCCGAATCCGCTCGCAGGTCGACCATCAAGGTATACGTGTACTCGGACTTGCCTGACGGTTCCATCATCGACAAGTCAACCGATTCGCATGGGGTAACGACGATCACCATCTCCAAGGGACCCAAGCCGTCGAGCAGCAAGAAGAGCAAGAAGTCCGGCGGTTCGAGCGGATCGGGTGGCGGCTCGGGAAACAGCACGTCCACTCCCTAGCCCGGAATCCAAGCGTTCCTTGAGCCAAGCCCGTAGATCTCGGCTCCTCGCAGATCGGCCCTACGACCGACGCTTCTTGGGTGGAAGAGGACCGGTCCGCCCACGCGATACGAACGGGTCATCGGCAAGACAGTAGCGAAGCGGCAGATCGTGACCCCGACTGAGCCCAACGCGTCCCGACACGGCGATCGTTGCGTGCTCATGATCGCCTTGATAGATCGCCAACCGCGAGGCACCCAGGATCGTCCCGTTGTCGCTTCGATTGATGCCCAGAGCCGCGCACAGTTTGCCGGGGCCATTGCAGAGTTCGCGTAGATCACGCCCGCGACGCCGTGAAGTCATCGCCTCCACGCCGAGAGCAGGTCTCAGAGCGCGGACGAGAACTGCCCCAGCGGTTCCTTCCTGTTCGCACACCACGTTGAACATGAAGTGGTTCCCGTACGTGAAGTAGACGTAGGCTACTCCAGCAGGTCCATACATGACGGCGTTGCGCGAAGTGATCCCCTTCGTCGAGGCATGGCTACCTGGATCATCGGAGCCGAGATACGCCTCGGTCTCCACAATCATCCCGCCGGTCGTCACACCCTCGGCAGTACTGACAAGAGCGCAGCCGAGCAGTTCTGGCGCAACAACCGCGGGCGATCGGTCGAAGAATGCCTGCGACAAGGGAGTTGCCGATGAGACATCAAATACTGTCTCGTGCTCGAAGGTGTTCACAGGTCGATGGTAGTGCAGCTTGGACGGCGACGGCCGTCATGATTGCAGGATTCGCATCCGAGTCGGGCAGATCGCATTTCACTTCCAACCGAGACGGGCAGCGCGCTTCAGCCAAGTTCGCGCAGTCTCCCACGGGTGAACATTCACGAGCTCGCTCGACATGACCAATCCTCGGCGAGCCTGCGCTACCCCGTAGCGCATGTAGTTGAACTGCTCGGAAGCATGCGCGTCGGTGCCAAGAGAGAAGCGCACATCGTAGCGGCGAGCCAGTCGAATGTGCTGCGCCGAGAGGTCGAGGCGATCAGGATAGCTGTTGATCTCCATGATCGTGCCAGTCTCGCCCGCTGCGGACAGGACCGCCTCCATGTTGAGCTTGATGGGATCTCGGCGGCCAATGATGCGGCCGGTTGGGTGAGCGATCACGTCAACCCACGGATTCGCGATGGCCGTGAGCAGGCGCTTCGTGGCCGTGGCCTCATCCTGATCCCAGCCGGAGTGCAGCGACGCCAGAACGATCTCGAAGCGCGACAGAATGTCCTCGTCGTAGTCGACCGAACCGTCGTCGGCGATGTTGAGTTCGATGCCCTTGAGGATGCGCGGCCAGGTGCCCTCGGCGTTCAGCTCGTCGATCTCGGCCCACTGGCGTTCGAGCGCCGCGAGATCCAGCCCGCCGACCATGCGGAGATTGAGCGCGTGATCTGTTGCGGCGAAGTACTCGTAGCCGAGACGAGCAGCGACTTCGCGGTTCTCGGCAAGCGTGTTACGACCGTCGGTGGCCGTGGAGTGCGACTGGAGGTCGCCACGGATGTCAGCCAGAGTCACCAGTTCGGGAAGCGAGTGGGCGGCCGCGAGGCCGACCTCGCCGGTCCCCCACCGCGTCTCCGGCGGGGGTACATCAAGACCGAGAGCCGCGTAGATGTCTTCCTCAGTCTTGCCGGCCATCTTCAGCGTCTCTGCGCCCGTCTCGTCCACGCGAAACAGACCGTACTCGTTCACTTTGAGCCCGTGCTTCTTGGCCAGTTCTCGCAATTCGATGTTGTGAGGCTTGTTGCCGGTGAAGTACTGAAGCGCCGCGCCGAAGCTGTCCGGCGCCACGACGCGAAGGTCAACCTGCAGTCCATCGTGCAGCTCGACGCTCGCTTTCGTGTCGCCCGCACCGATCACGCGCTCGACGGCCGGAAGCGCCGTGAACGCGGCGATGAGCGCGGGGGCGTCGTCACTGGCTACGACGAGATCGATGTCGCCAATCGTCTCCTCTCGGCGACGCACGCTGCCCGCAACCTCGACTTGAATTGCCGAGGGCATGGCGGCAACTTCGCTCGAAAGCTCCTCGGCCACGGGAAGCGCGACGCCGATGGGGGTGCGCTCGTGATGGCGTGCGAAGGCGGCCGCCCCGGCCGCGATGTTCTCGGCGGTCTTGGCCCCGAAGCCGCCGAGAGTGGCAACTCGTCCGCTCTGAAGCGCCGTCGTCAAGTCGCCCATCGTCTTCACGCCGAGCTTCTCATTCAGCAGGGCGGCTCGCTTGGGGCCGACGCCAGGGACCTGCATGACATCGGCAAGTGTCGGCGGCACATCCTTGGCGACGTCGTCGAGGACGTCGAAGCTGCCTCGCGCGATGATCTGCTCGATGTTGTCGGCCATCTTCGCGCCGACGCCCGGGATTTCCGTGAGCCTGCCAGCGTTGCCAAGCGCGGCTACTTGCTCCGACAGTGCCCGGACGGAATTGGCTGCCTTGCGGTAGCTCAGGAAGCGGAACTTGTCGGCGCCTGAGATCTCGAGAAGGTCGGCAGCGAGATCGAGTTTGGCGGCAATCGCCATGTTGTCGTAAGCGGGCATGCACCGAGTGTACCCGAGCGGATCACTCATCCTCGTGATGGGCCCACGCGAATTGCCTGTCATTGCGCTCGGAAGGGACGCGGCCCCGTGCCAATAGCTCGCGAGCGCCCTGCTCCGATGGTGACAGCTCACATGGCCAACAAGGGAATGCCGTAGCGCCTACTGCGGAGTCTCCCCACCGCCAAGCTCGTCCAGCACCTCAAGACCAGCGATGAGTCGCGCCAGTTGCTCAGCGGATAACGGTGCGAGGAGGTCCACCATCGCCGACTCGGCTACGCGTTGGCTAGCCTCCAGCACGTGAGCACCGCCCTCGGTCAGTGAGACGAGGATTCGACGGCGATCGTCGGAATCATGACGGCGCGTCACCCACCCTCTGGACTCCAGCGTCGTGACGACGGTCGTGGCGGTGGCCGGCGTTACTCCCTGGATCAGCGCGATCTGCCCCAGCGTTCTCGGCTTGCGAGCAATTGCCCCGAGCAACCGGTACTGCTGCGGAAGGAGTGGCGCCGTGTCGCCTTGATTCATCCGCATCGCCCGTCCGACGGTGCGCATGACAAGCGGTGACGTGCCGAGCAACGCGCGCGCTGCTTGCAATCGTTGAGTGGTAGACACGATTGGCTCTCCTAGATAGTTAGACTCTCTAATCATTCCCCTAGGAGACTCGTGTGTCAACCGCGCAGCGCTACTCGCGGACGTTCTCGATCCAGGCCGTGTCAGCAGCAAGCGCGTCCTTGGCAGCTGCGAGCTGGGACTGAACGGCCTCATGACCGGTGCCGCCCGGCGTGACGCGCCTCGCGACGACCCTGTCGATATCCACAGCTTCCAACACGTCGTTATCGAATTCCGTCGACTGTTTCGCGAAGTCCGCCGCACTCAAGTCCTGCAACGTCCGCCCTTCGCGCTCGCAGGCGAGCACAAGTCGGCCCACGATCTCGTGCGCCTCCCGAAACGGGACGCCTTTGCCCACGAGGTAGTCAGCGACGTCGGTAGCGGCCATGAAGCCTCCACGTGCCGCGGAGCTCATCTTGTCCGCATTCACCTGAAGCGTATCGAGCATCCCCCGCATGGCGCGAAGCGACATGGCGAGCGTATCAATCGCATCGAAGGTCGGCTCTTTGTCCTCCTGCATGTCCTTGTTGTACGCAAGTGGCAGTCCCTTGAGAGTCACCAGCAGCGTCTGCAAGTCGCCAAGCACGCGCCCGGTCTTGCCCCGCACAAGCTCAGCGAAGTCGGGGTTCTTCTTCTGCGGCATGATGCTCGACCCAGTCGAGTACTCATCATCAAGAGTCACGAAGCCGAACTCCTCCGTCGACCACGCGATGATTTCCTCGGCCAATCGTGACAGATGGGTCTGACACATAGCGCACGCATAGACCACGTCCAGCATGAAGTCCCTGTCAGACACCGCATCCATTGAGTTCGCGCTCACTGCCGAGAACCCCAGTCGCGTGGCCACGTACTCGCGATCAAGCGGATACGTCGTCCCGGCAAGCGCCGCACTTCCAAGCGGGAGTGTGTCGGCAGCCTCGTGGGCGTGGCGCAGCCTCGTGAGATCGCGAGCGAGCATCCATGAATATGCAAGCAGGTGATGGCTGAGCAGCACTGGCTGCGCCTTCTGCAAGTGCGTGTACCCAGGCATTACGACGCCGAGGTGCTTCTCGGCGAGCGCGATGAGCGAGCGGCGCAGCTCGATTGCAGCCTCGGCAAGTTCAACCGCCGAGCGTTTCACAAACAGCCGAGCATCCGTAGCAACCTGATCGTTGCGACTGCGGCCCGTGTGCAGGCGCGCACCAGCTGAACCGATACGTTCAGTGAGCGCGCGCTCTATCGCCATGTGAACGTCTTCGTCGGCAAGATTCCACTCGAACGTCCCGCCATGGATCTCGCGATAGATCTCCGAGAGACCTTCCTCGATTGCATCGGCATCGGCTTCGGTCAACACGCCCTGCTTCGCTAGCATCCGCGCATGGGCGATCGACCCCCGGATGTCTTCGGCCCACATCCGCTTGTCCACGGGCAGCGAGTTGCCGAACTCCGCGAGGAACTTCGCGGGAGTCTTCTCGAACCGCCCGCCCCATGGCGACTTCGCGTCAGGCATCGGCACTCGGCGGCGCTGGAGGGGTCGGCGGCTCGGTACTCGGCGCTGCGGGTGGCTCTGGCGCGGGCGCTGCGGGTGGCTCTGGCGCGGGCGCTGCGGGTGCTGCTGGCGCGGGCGCTGCGGGTGGCTCTGGCACGCCTGCAGCCGAACCTGCGGTTGGATGTTGAATGGTCGCCTGGATCGGGGGAGTCGGAGCGCTAGCCGAGACTCCCTGGTCCGGCTGGCGCTTCCATAGCCAAACCACCAGCGCAATCACGAGGACCACGAACAGTAGAGCGAAACAGACGAACGCGAAACCGAGTCCAAGCAGACCCCCGACGATGTCCATCCCTAGACCTCCCCTTCTTTGCCAACTTTTCGACGCTGGCGCGCCCACACCCTGGTGGGAAGACCCCACAGATCGATGAAGCCCTTCGCAGCCTTGTGGTCGAATGTATCAGCCGCGTCGTACGTTGCGAGATTGTAGTCGTAGAGTGAGTAGGGACTGCGCCGTCCAACGACGACGCAACTTCCTTTGAAGAATCGCAGACGGATGTCACCTGTCACAAGCTTCTGGGTCGTATCTACGAATCCATCGAGCGCTTCTTTGAGCGGAGAGAACCACAGACCGTTGTAGACCAGCTCCGCCCATTTCTGCTCAACGCCGAGCTTGTAGTGCAGTACTTCGCGCTCCAAGCACAGGTCCTCAAGCGCCTTGTGCGCCTGGATCAAGGTCAATGCCCCAGGCACCTCGTAGACCTCGCGGGATTTCACTCCGACGAGCCTGTTCTCGATCATATCGATCCGGCCGAAACCATGCCTGCCAGCAAGATCGTTCATCGCCAAGATGATCTCATGGAAGCTGCGGATCTCGCCGTTCAGCGCAACAGGGAGCCCCTGCTCGAAGCTGATCTCGGCGTACTCGGGTTCGCCGCAAGAATCTCCGCGTGCGTCGGCGGTCAGCGTGTAGATGTCCGCTGGCGGCTCGACCCACGGGTCTTCCAGCACGCCACACTCAATCGCGCGTCCCCACAGGTTGTCGTCGATCGAATACGGGTTGGCCTTGGTCGTCGGCACGGGAATCCCCCGCTCGACCGCGTAGTCCATCTCCTGTTCGCGCGTGCACAGGTCCCACTCGCGCACAGGCGCAATGATCTCGAGGTCTGGATCGAGCGCGGCGATACCGACCTCGAAGCGAACCTGATCGTTGCCTTTCCCGGTGCAGCCATGGGCGATGTACTTCGCCTGATGGCGATGGGCTTCCTCCACCAGGTGTTTCACAATGACCGGCCGACTCATCGCTGAGAGCAATGGATACTTGTTCTCGTACAGGGCGTTGGCGCAAAGCGCCTTGGCCAAGAACTCCTCGACGTACTCTTCTCTGACGTCGGTGACGATCGACTCCACCGCGCCGATCTTGAGCGCCTTCTCGCGGACGAACTCGAGGTCCTGACGCTCCTGCCCAACGTCGATCGCGAGCGCGATGACGTCGAGATCGTGATTCTCTTGCAGCCACTTGATAGCAACGGAGGTGTCCAGTCCTCCGGAATACGCAAGTACGACCTTGTCGCGAGCCATGCGCGTCCTTCCTTTTCAGCCCTGGCGCTCTTGCTGCGCGCGGGCGCGTTCGGCCATGGTAAGCGGTTGTACGGATGTCTCGGGAGAAACCCCTCGGAACTTGTCGAGCGTATCTACCAGCCGCGTGGCCTCATCGGCGCCCGTGCAGATCACCAAGATCGTGTCGTCTCCCGCGACCGAGCCGAGAATCCCTTCGACGTCGGCGGCATCCAGGGCCGCCGCCACCCCAGGAGCCGTTCCAGTTGAAGCCTTGACCAGCACGAGGTTCTCCGAGCGCTTCACGTCCATGACGAGATCCGACACCATGCGTTGAAGGTGCAGGTCCTCGGCAAGTACATAGACTCCTTCGGGCAGCTTGCGGAGTCCCATCTCGGTGATGTCACGCGAGACAGTGGCCTGAGTGCAGACGTACCCTTCCCGTCTCAGCAAATCGACCAGTACTCTCTGTGTCCGAACACGTTCGTTTCGGACTATCCGCCTGATAGCATCTTGCCGTTCGAGCCGCTTCCTCATCGATCTCGTCCAATCCCTCTTCGAGAGCCTACTAGCCGAGCACCAACGACAACAGGGCCTTCTGCGCGTGAAGCCGATTCTCGGCCTCGTCAAAGACAAGCGAGCACGACGCATCGATGACCTCGTCGGCGACCTCTTCGCCGCGATGCGCTGGAAGGCAGTGCATGAACGCGGCGCCGTCCGCCGCCTCCCCCATCAACGCCTCATCAACGCGATACGGCGTGAACACGCTCACGCGCTCGGCATGCTCATGTTCCTGGCCCATCGATGCCCACGTGTCGGTGACAACAACATCCGCCCCTGCCACCGCCACGTGCGGGTCGTGTGATGTTGCGATGGTTGCGTTCGTAGTTGCGGCAATCGCTTGTGCCTGCTCCACGACCGACCGCGAGGGATGGTATCCGAGTGGCGTTGCAACTGCGACCGACATCCCGGCCAGGGCCCCCCCGAGCAGGTACGTGTTGGCCATGTTGTTGCCATCTCCAACATAGGCGATCTTGATTCCTGCCAGGCGATTGAATCGCTCGCGAATCGTGAGCAGATCAGCAAGTCCCTGACACGGATGGTGCTCGTCGGTAAGCGCGTTGACCACCGGCACACTGGCAATCGCGGCCAGCTCCGCAACCATCTCCTGCGAGGCAGTGCGGATCACGATCGCATCACAGTAGCGCTCCAGGACTCTCGCGGTATCGGATACGCTCTCGCCACGCGAGAACGCGCCGTCTGGGCCAGACATGATGACCGGGTGAGCCCCAAGCCGCGCGCACGCGACCTCGAAGGACACTCGAGTGCGCATCGACGGCTTCTGGAAGATGAGCGCAACCGACTTGCCTGCGAGCGGTGCGCTTCGCACTCCCCGAGCCCACGCGCGCTTCTGGGCGTCAGCGGCGTCGAGGATTATGGTGAGTTCTGCCGGAGTGAGGTCAGCCAGAGACAGCAGGTCACGGCCCCTCAGAGGAGTATCCATTACTCGGCGGTCACCTCGGCAAGAACATCGGTGATTGTGGACAGGAGTGTATCAATCTCTCGCTTCGTGCACACCAGTGGCGGAAGGAACCGCAAGATATTCGCCCCAATATGGTTCAAGACCAAGCCACGCTCCAGCGCCAGACTCACTGCTTCTGCGGCAACGGGGCTGATAAGCGTCACTCCAACCATCAGGCCTGCGCCGCGAATATCGGATATCCCTCCTGCGCGTTCGGCGACAGCCGAGAGCCCGTGGCGCAGGTACGCCCCGACCTCTTCCGCATTCTCGCCAAGCTTCTCCTGAGCAAGCTGAGCGATGGTAGCGCGCGCCGCCGCGCAGATAGCCGGCCCGCCGCCGAATGTCGAGCCGTGATCGCCCGGCTGCAGTGCCTCGGCGGCTGAGCCACGCGCCAGGAAACCCCCGATCGGCAGTCCGTTGCCGAGGCCCTTGGCCACCGTCACGACGTCGGGGGTCACGCCAAACGCCTGGTGCGCGAAAGCGGGACCCGTGCGGTAGAAGCCCGTCTGGACTTCATCGGCTACGAGCAGCGCTCCGGCAGCATCGCAGATGCGCCGGGCTGCCGAGAGGTACTCGGCCGATAGCGGCCACACGCCGCCCTCGCCCTGCACGATCTCGATCATGACGGCGGCGACCGTGTCGTCGACTGCTTCTTCGAGCGCGGCGATGTCATTGGCTGGGACGTGGACGAAGCCTTCCGGCAGCGGCTTGAACGCGTCTTGTTTCGAGGCCTGGCCAGTGGCAGCAAGTGCCGCGAGCGTACGCCCGTGGAAAGAACGCTCAAGCGTGACGACCTTGTACGCACCTGGCTTGTGCTCCCCGGCCCAGCGACGCGCGAGCTTGATGGCGCCCTCGGCTGCCTCGGCTCCGGAGTTCGCGAAGAACATCTTCCATCCGCCGCCAAGCAGCTCGGAGACCTCGTGCGCTAGCTCGGCGCGATGCTCGACGTAGAAGAGGTTGCTGACGTGCACGAGCTTGGCCGCCTGCTCGGTAAGCGCGGCAGTGACAGCCGGGTGCGCGTGGCCAAGGTTGACCGCACCGATGCCGCTCACGAAGTCGAGATACTCGCGGCCATCGTCGTCATACAGGCGCATCCCTTCGCCCCGCACGAATAGCACGGGCTTGCGCGCGTATGTATGCATGATGGCCGCCGAGTCGAGCGCCATCTCGGCTTCAAGGTGCGATCCCATCCCTAGCCCTCCCCGTTCGCGGCGATCATCGTTCCGACGCCCTCGTCGGTGTAGACCTCAAGCAGCAGTGCATGTGGCACCGTGCCGTTGAGAATGTGGGCACGGCCGACCCCGCCCCGCAGCGCCGAGACGCACGCAGCTACCTTGGGCACCATGCCGCCTCCCAGTCGATCCTCGGCGATCATGTTCTCGGCAGCATCAGGCGTGAGCGCCGAGATGAGCGAGGATGGGTCGGCGAGATCAGCGTACAGCCCGTCGACGTCGGTCAGGAAGATGATCTTGTCGGCGGCAAGTGCCACGGCCAGTTCGCTTGCCACGTGGTCGGCGTTGACGTTGTAGCTCCCGCCGTCTTCGCCAGAGGCAACGGTCGCCACGACCGGCACGAATCCGTCTTCGATGAGGTTGTCGACGATCGTGGTGTCGATCGCGGTGACATCGCCCACACGCCCGAGCCGCTCATCGCGCTGCCGGGCGGTGACGAGGTTCCCGTCGTCGCCCGAAACGCCCACCGCCAGCCGCCCGTGTGCGTTGATTGCCGCCACCAGCTCGGGGTTCACCTTGCCGACGAGCACCATGCGCACGATCTCCATGGCCTCAGGCGTGGTGACCCGCAGTCCGTCGAAGAATTCCACGGGCATGTCGAGGCGCTCCATGTACGAGGTGATCTCGGGCCCACCGCCGTGCACGATGACCGGGTTGATCCCAACGAGCTTCATCAGCACGATGTCGGAGGCGACTTGCTCGCGCAGCGCGGGATCCGTCATGGCGGCACCACCGTACTTGATGACGACCCGCCGCCCCCACGTGCGCTTGATATACGGCAGCGCCTCGGTAAGGATCTCGGCCTTGGCCAGCAGGTCTTTCATCGAATGGGCGTCTTGTCTCTTCATGAGCGGTACTCTCCGTTAATGCGCACGTAGTCATAGGTCAAGTCGCACGTCCACACGGTGGCTTCGCCCCCGCCGAGGTGAAGATCAGCCTCAAGTGTGACGTCGTCGGAGCTCAACGCGCGAAACGCCGCTTCCTCGTCGAAGGCAATCGCCTGCCCTGCCGAGCACACGGGAATGCCCGCGAATGTGATGTCGAAGCGGGTCTGATCGAGTTCACACCCCGACTTGCCGAGCGCCATCGCCACGCGGCCCCAGTTGGCGTCTCGGCCAAAGATCGCGGTCTTGACGAGCGGCGAGTTCGCGATCGCGAAGGCAGCGAGTTCGGCGTCGGTGTCGTTCGCGGCGCCGCGAACGTTGACGGTAATGAGCTTGGTCGCGCCCTCGCCATCGCGGGCAATCATGCGCGCGAGAGTCTCTGCAACAGCCTTGACGGCTGCAATCACGTCGACAAGGCGGGCATCGTTCGGCGCGATCGGCTCGCCACCAGCCGCGCCCGACGCCAAGAGCACGCACGTATCGTTGGTAGACGTGTCGGAGTCCACCGTCACTCGATTGAAGGTGACGTTGACTGCCGCGCGCAACGCGGCATCGCACGCCTCGGCGGTAAGCGGCGCGTCGGTCGTAAGCACCGCAAGCATGGTGGCCATATTCGGCTGAATCATGCCGCTGCCTTTGGCCATGCCGCCCACCCGATACGTGGAACCACCGCACGTGAACTCGACGGCCGCCTGCTTGGCGACGGTGTCGGTCGTCATGATCGCGCGTGCGGCGGCGTCTCCGTCTGGCGACAGACTCGCGACCGCTTCCGGCACAGCTGCAAGCAGCCGATCCGTGGGGAGCGGGACGCCAATGACGCCGGTGGAGCAAACGATGACGTCTGTGGCGGCGCAGCCCAGCGCATCAGCGAGCACCGCCGCAGTGTTCTCGGCGTCACGCTCGCCCTGAGCGCCGGCGCACGCGTTGGCGTTCCCCGAGTTGATCACGACGGCGCGCGCCGTCATGTCGGCGATGTGCCGACGCGAGACGATCACCGGCGCCGCAGCGACCTTGTTGGTGGTAAAGACAGCAGCGGCCGGGCATGCGGCCTCGGCGGCGACGAGCGCAAGATCGAGCGCGCCGCTTGGCTTGAGCCCAGCCGAAATCCCACTTGCCGAGAAGCCAGCCGGTGCGCTCACGCCACCTTCAATCGGTGTGAGAGTGGGACTGTCAGAGAAGTGTGCCATGGTGTCTCCGGAACGGGTCGGTGGAACGCGGGCGACGAACGCAAGATGGTGCGCGGACGAGTCAGATGACGGGCACGGGTCGCTCGAAGCCTTCGGTCTCGGCGTAGCCGAGCACCGCGTTGAGACACTGCACCGCCTGTCCGGCGGCCCCTTTCACCAGATTGTCGATCGCACATGTGGCCACAAGCGTGCGGGTGCGCTCATCAACAACCACGCCTATGGCCGCACGATTGCTGCCGCTGACCTCGAGGGTGCTCGGCATCTGACCCTCGTCGTGAACGTAGACAAATGGTTCCGCCCGATACCGCTCCTTGTATAGTGCGACAGCGTCTTGGGTCGCAAATCCGTCGGCGACGTCCACGTAGACGGTCGAAAGCAAACCCCGGCTCATCGGCACCAGATGGGGTGTGAAGACTACGCTGATGTCGCGACCAGCAACCTTCGTGAGCGTCTGCTCGATTTCGGGCGTATGGCGATGTGCGCCCCCTGCGCTGTACGCGCGAACGGACTCGTTCGCCGCAACGTAGTGGCTTGATGCATTCAACGAACGACCCGCCCCAGAGACTCCGGACTTCGCGTCAACGACTATCCGCGAAGCAGACGCCGCACCTGACTCGAGCACCGGCGCGATCGCAAGTGCCGTCGCCGTGGGGTAGCAGCCCGGACACGCGACCAGCTTCGCACCCGCGAGCCCAGCCCGGTCGAGTTCGGGAAGCCCGTAGACGGCTTGCGGCAACAGCTCGGGAGCTGCGTGCGTCACTCCGTACCATTTCTCGTAGACAGCTGGATCCAGGAGCCGAAAATCCGCCGACAGGTCGATCACAACAACACCAGCGGCAAGCAACGGCACCGTAAGTTCAACGGAGGCCGTATGCGGAACGGCTAGCAGCGCGACATCTGCCGCGCCAGCGATCACGTCGACTGACGGCTCGACGAACGACACGTCCGTCGCCCCGGCGAGTGCCGGATAGACGCTCGCAACCCGCCTTCCCGCATCGGCAGCAGACGTCGCAAGCGCAAGATCGAGACGTGGATGGCCAAGCACGAGGCGAACCGCCTCGATGCCCGCGTAGCCCGCAGCGCCCACGACCGCGACGTTGACCATGAATGCACGTTCCAATCACTCGGAGTGAACTTCTGGCGATTGTATGCGTATATTCGCATCATGGTCAACTCAGTATGCACTACGCGCCACAGTGGGGAAGTCCAACCCCCGGGCGTCGCCTGCTGGTTCGACCCGCCTCTCGCCCCAGCGTGCCTCGCCGCCGTGTTAGCTTCGCAGTTCAGCGCCGAGAGCACCACTCACTTTGCGAACAAGCTTGTCGTGGGCAGCATCAACCTCATCGGCCGTGAGCGTGCGATCCGCAGCCCGATATGTGAGTGCGAGCGCTACCGACTTCCTGCCAGCGGGCACCGAATCGCCCCGATACACATCAAACACTCGGACCGATTCCAAGAGCTTGCCGCCGGCTGAGCGCACCGCCTGCTCGAGGCGCTCGGCAGTCACGTCTTCTGCGACAATCAGGGCCACATCGTGCTCGACTGCCGGAAACCTCGGCACGTCGGTGAAGGGTTTCACGTCCTGGGCGGCGCGCACAAGCGCAGTGAGTTCAAGCTCGAAGGCGGTGATCGGCGCACTCGCCTCGAACGCCTCGGCCACCAGCGGATGCACCTCGCCGAGCCAGCCGATCACTTCCCCGCCGAGAACAACTTCCGCACTACGCCCAGGCTGGAGGAAGGGTATCTCGGCAGCACGGACCTTGAAGCGCCGCAGCCCAAGTTCGTGGGCAATCGCCTCGAGCACCCCTTTGCCGTCGAAGAAGCCGAGCGGCACCGCCGGTTCGTTCCACGACGGCACCTGCCATGCGCCGGCGAGTGCGCCCGCCACCCTCGCGTGCTCCTTAGGCTGCTTTCGACCCGGCGATGCGACGAATGTCGACCCGATCTCGTAGAGGTGCACATTGCTCACACCTCGGCGCTGGTTGTACGACACGCTGCGCAGCAGTCCCGGCAACAGCATGTGCCGAAGCACCGACTGCTCGCCAGACATCGGGTTCAGAAGCTCGCTGGCCAGCTCGCCCTCGGGCAGCTCATGACCCAGACGCGCGGTGTCGCCCGGATCGACGAACGAGTACGTCATGGTCTCGTTCAAGCCGCAAGCTCTTAGTGTCGCGCCGATGCGTTCACGCCACCGCTGTTCACGCGTCAGCTCCCCGACCCGCCCGCGTCCGGCCGGAAGCGTCGCTGCCACGCGCTCCATGCCGTGTATGCGAAGCACCTCTTCGATGAGATCGATCTCGCGCTCAAGATCGGGGCGGAACGTGGGTGCCACGACCTGCAGCGACGGCTCGGCATCGGCACCGGTGACGGCCACCGAGCAGCCGAGGCGCCCGAGGATGTCCGCAGCTTCCCCGGCAGGAACCTTCTCGCCGAGAATCGCGTGCAGCCGCTTGACGCGCAGCGTCAAGTCGCGTGGCTGCGCGGGAGCGGGGTAGGCATCGACGATGCCCGGCGCGACGTCGCCGGCAGCCAGCTCGGCCATGAGCGCCGCAGCGCGATCGAGTGCGGCCGCGCAGCCCGCAGGGTCGACCCCACGCTCGAAACGGACCGACGCCTCCGAGAGCAGCCCGAGCCGACGGCACGTGCGCGAGACCGAAGCCGCCGAGAAGGACGCCGCCTCCAGCAAGATATTGACGGTTGCGTCTCCAACCTCAGTCGACTCGCCTCCCATGACACCCGCAAGTGCAACCGGGCCGCTGGGGTCGGTGATCAACAGCGTATCGGCGCTCAAGTGTCGATCCTGCCCGTCGAGAGTGCGCAGGCCTTCGCCTTCTTTCGCAAGACGCACGTCGATCGAGATGCGTCCGCCTTCGTCGCGCGCAAGCAAGTCGGCGTCGAAAGCATGCAGCGGCTGGCCGAGTTCGAACATGACGTAGTTGGTGATATCGACGATGTTGTTGATCGAGCGCGCACCGGACGCTTGCACTCGCTCGGCAAGCCATTCCGGTGACGGTCCGATCTTCACGTTGCGGATGAGGCGCGCCGTGTAGCGTGGGCACAGGTCGCCGTCAGCGATCGTTACCGCTGCCGAATCGCCGATTGGCTCGCCCGTCTCGGCAGGTGATGACGCGGGAAGCGTGGCTGATCGTCCGAGCACAGCACCCACTTCGCGCGCCACGCCCGCCACCGACATGCAATCGGGACGGTTCGGGGTGATCTCGAGTTCGAGGATCGTGTCGGCAAGCCCGCGGTACTCCGCGAACGGAGTGCCGATGGGGGCATCGGGCGGCAGAATCATGAGTCCGGCGTGCTCACCGCCGAGCCCAAGTTCATCAGGTGAGCAGTTCATGCCTTCGCTCGCGATCCCGCGCAGCTTCGCCTTCTTGATCGTCATGCCGTTGGGAAGCGCGGCGCCGACGAGTGCGACTGGAACCTTGTCGCCCGCCTCGAAGTTCTGCGCACCGCATACGATCTGAAGCGGTTCGTCGCCACCCACGTCGACGCGCGTAATCCACAGCTTGTCGGCTTCGGGGTGGCGTTCCTTCGAGACGATCTGGCCGACAACAACGCCCTTGAGCGCCGCTCCGGCCGTCCTAACGGACTCGACCGCGGTCCCCGTCAGATCGAGCCGGTCCACCAGTTCGGCAACGGGAAGATCGATTGGCACGAGGTCCTTGAGCCACTTCAGCGAAACGAGCATCGCGCTCTTCCTTTCGAGTCAACAGGCAACGTGGCGAGCCGTGCAGCCGATCACCGCGAATCTAGAACTGACGCAGGAATCGCATGTCGCCTTCAAGCAGTATCCGCAGGTCAGGGAGGTCGTACTTGAGTGCGGCGATCCGCTCCACGCCCATGCCGAACGCGAAGCCCGAATAGCGCTCCGGGTCGATGCCCACATAGCCGAAGACGTTCGGGTCGACCATGCCACAGCCCAGGATCTCAAGCCACCCGGTCCCCTTGCAGAAGCGGCAGCCCTCGCCACCACAAATGCCGCAGCTCACATCCACCTCGGCTGAAGGTTCGGTGAATGGGAAGAAGTGCGGGCGAAATCGCGTGCGGCGGTCAGGACCGAAGATCGCTTTGCAGACGTGATCGAGAGTCCCCTTGAGGTCGGCGAACGTGATGCCCTCGTCGACGACGAGCCCCTCGATCTGCGTGAACTGCGGGAGATGACTCGGATCGGCGGCGTCTCGGCGGTAGACCTTGCCGGGAGCCAGAACATAGATGGGCGGCTTCTGCTCCTCCATAACGTGCACCTGCACGGGACTCGTGTGCGTACGGAGTAGCACATCGCTTTCGCCCTCGACCGCCGCCGTGTCGCCGGAAAGATCGCGCACATAGAACGTGTCCTGGAGGCTGCGCGCCGGGTGATCGGGGGGCTGATTGAGCGCCGTGAAGTTGTAGTAGTCAAGTTCGACCTCGGGGCCCTCGGCGATGCGATAGCCGAGCCCGAGGAATATCTCGACGATCTCGGAGCGTATCTGCTCGATGAGGTGGCGCGAGCCCACGGGCCGTCCGCGCCCGGGCAGTGTCACATCGACAGCCTGCTCACCGATGCGCGTCCGAAGCGCTGCCGCCGACAACTCCTCGCGCTTGGCTTCCACAGCAGACTCGAGCGCCACCCGCACCTCGTTGGAGACCTTGCCGGCGACGGGGCGTTCCTCGGCAGGCAACGCGCCGAGCCCACGCAGCACGGTTGTGAGAGACCCCTTCTTGCCGAGGTAGGCCACGCGCACGGCGTCCAGAGCACTCAGGTCACTTGCCGAGCCAATCTCGGCAAGTCCCCGCGCCTGCTGTTCGTGCAGTTCTTCAGTGATGCCCATGATCTGGCTCGCGCCTTTCCTGCATTCGTTGCCTGACAGAATCCCGCGCCCACGAGCGAAAAAAGGGAGTCGCCTCCGCCCGGGGGTGTGCTCACCCCAAGGACGGGAGCGACTCCCGCGGTACCACCTTGGTTGGCTCGCTCGCACGAGCCCTCTTTGCGCACCGACACCACACGCTCGCGCCGATGCCACGGAGCTTGCCTCCGCACGCGCCCGTAACGCGGGCTTCACGGCTTCCCTACACAACCGCGTCGGCGGTCTTCAGGTCGCGGCTGATGGAGTGAACCGCCTCGCTACCGGCCAAGGCTCTTCCAGTCAAAGGAGCCTCTCTCTGGTCGGTCGGCATGATGCGAAACGCCGTCTCCGTCAACGCCGAGTACTGTTCGGTTGAGACGTCATGGTAGCGTACGCGGACTGGCCCCGCCACCGGGCGATCCACGCTCCGACCGGCAGAACAGCCACGCACCTACCGGCAACCTCGGGCGCGCTTGCAGCAGTCCGATCGACGACGGCGTTCGCGTCGCCTTTGGTACGGACGCATCCCCCGTCCATGACTTCGATGACCCTGTGCAGCACAGGCTCGTGTCCCGGTTCGCGAACCAGCACGATGTCTCCGACGATCGGCCTGGCTCCCAACCGCACGAAGGCGATGTCGCCGGGGCAAAGCGTCGGGCCCATCGACCATCCGCCGACGCGCACGGGCGCCAACACGGTGTGGGCTGCGAACACCAACGCAAGCACAATACCCAGAATCGCGAGCGGTTCGGCCAGCCATGCAAGCGCCTTGCGCATCAGTGCGCCTGCTCGGCATCGACGTAGAGTGAGACCTTCGTGTAGACATTTGCGAGCGAGTTCGACGCCTCAGCAGGCAGACCGATCTCGAATCGCAGATCGCCACGCGCTCCAGACGCCAGCCTCAACGGAGACGTGCTCAGCGCCGAGAGCGGCCCATTGTAGAGTTCGGTCCCGTTGCACGAGACACGAGCGGTGAGTGCATTGAAGAAGTCCGTCGTACCGGCTTTCTTCTGAGCGGTAACCACGATGTCGGCGGGCAATGAACCATCGTTGACGACCGCGAGTGGACGAACCGCGGTTTCTCCGGGTGCAAGAGCTTCGACGGACAGCGGTGCGGTGGTTGGCACCGTCGAGATGGCGACCGCCCCGGCCTTGATGATGCTGTCGGCAACTTGTGTTTGCGCGGTGAAGTAGGCGCCAGCAGCACCGATCGACAGTGCAGCGAGCGCACCCACAACAGAGAACAGGACGCGTTTGTACATCGCTCCTCCTCGGAAACGTGCCCGCCGAGGGGAGAGCGGACGGTGTTAGGTTAGCGGTCAACTGGCGCCCGTTGACCACCTCGCATCATCCTCTGGACGCCTTACCGTTCGCTTACCGCCGACTTACGACGATCTCGCGCGAACTTGTAGACCTCGAACCACGCCACCCCCGCGAGCGCTGCGGCCAGCACACCCACGGTGTCAAGAAGGTGCACCGGCGCAAAACGGAACATCTCGCGCAAGGCCGGGACCGTCATCACCAGCGCGAGGAAGACCGATGCGGCGCCGAGCACCCAACCCAGCGCAGGATTGCGATCCTCGATCAGTCCCTGCAATGCCCCCCGCGTCCACGAGCGATTCACCACGATGAGTCCAAGGTTGCCTGCGACCAGAGCCGCGAACGTCAGGGCGCGTACATCGCCTTCCGAGTGCCCGGTGATGATGGCGCCCCAGTAGACGGCAAACACCGCGGCAAGCACGCTTGCACCCTGAAGGACGCTGATCACCAGCACGCGACGGGTGAACAGGGGTTGCTCGGCAGGTCTGGGCGGGCGCTCCATCACGCCCGGTTCCTCACCCTCAGCTTCGAAGACCACCGAGCACGCAGGGTCGATGATCAACTCCAGAAACGCGATGTGCATCGGCAACAGAACGAGCGGTTGCGCACTCCCGGCAAGCACCGGAATGAGAGACATCCCCGCGATCGGCACGTGCACCGCGATGATGTACGCCATTGCCTTGCGCAAGTTGTCGAAGGCGCGTCGGCCCTGCCGGATTGCTCCCACGATCGACGTGAAATCGTCGTCGGTGAGCACGATCGCCGACGCCTCGCGTGCAACGTCAGTCCCACGCTCCCCCATCGCGATGCCGATGTCGGCCGTCTTTAGCGCTGGCGCGTCGTTGACGCCATCGCCGGTCATCGCAACGACCTCGCCCATCGCCCTCAGGGCGCGCACGATGCGCTGCTTCTGTTCCGGGACCATGCGCGCGAAGATACTCACCGTGGCAACTTGCTCGGCAAGTTCGTCGTCGGTCAGCTCTGGAAGATCGGGTCCCATCACGTAGCGATCAGGCGACTGCAGACCGATCTCGCGAGCGACGCTTATCGCGGTACCCGGATAGTCGCCCGTGATCATGACCACGCGAATTCCCGCGGCGTAGGCATCGCGCAGCGCCGTCGGCACACCCTCACGCACAGGATCTGCCAAGCCGACAAGCCCGACAAACTCGAAGTCGAAGTCGTGTTGCTCGGCAGGCAGACGCTCGCCTACCCGAAACCTGGCACGCGCCACGCCGAGAACCCGCCGACCAAGGCCGGCGACCTCGTCAACCCCGCGATCGAGAGCGTCGCACTGTTCGGACGTCAGGTGGCAAAGATCCGCGATCGCCTCGGGCGCACCTTTCGCGGCGATCACGAACTCGCTGCCGTCTGGCGAGCGCCACACGTGCGACAGCGCGAGCAAGTGCTCTGAAAGCGGATACTCGCGCACAAGGGTCCAGTCCACGTGCAGATGCTCTGTGTCGGCGAGATAGCGCACGCCGAGATCCTTGAAGGCGGTGTCCATCGGATCGAACGGGTCGACAGGACTCGCGAGCACGGCGTACTCAACCACCTGGTGAAAGCGTTCGGGGAGTACTCCCTCACCGATCGCGTAGTGCTCGTCGTCAACAACCAGGTCTCGCACCCTCATGCGATTGGTCGTAAGCGTGCCGGTCTTGTCGACGAGAAGTACCGTTGCCGACCCGAGGGTCTCGACCACCGGCATCCGGCGAACAAGCACATTGCGCTGAGAAAGTCGCCAAGCACCGAGTGCGAGGAACACAGTAAGCACAACGGGAAACTCCTCGGGAAGCATCGCCATCGCGAGGGTGATACCGGCGAGCGTAGCCTCCAGCCAGTTCGAACGAGTCAGGCCGAAGACGATCCCCACAGCCACGCACAACACGAGTCCGGCGACGAGCACCCTGCGTACGAGACGGCCAACCTCTCGCTGCAAAGGCGTGCGCTCGGGCTCCACCTTCGCCAGTGCGGTCCCTATGCGACCGAGTTCAGTGGCGCTCGCAATCTCGCGGACAAGACAGACTCCCTGTCCTTTGACGACCAGAGTCCCGGAGAAGACCCACGGCGTTGCCTCACCACCCGGCGGACCCATCTCCATCGCTTTGCCGCACTCCGACTTGCGTACCGGAACCGACTCACCGGTGAGCAGCGACTCGTCGACGCTGAGACTCATACACTCAAGCAGCACACCATCGGCCGGAACACGATCGCCCTCGGCAAGCAGCACGACGTCGCCACGCACAACCTCTCGACCCGCGATTCTCCGCTGAATGCCGTCGCGAACGACAAGCGCACGAGGGCTCGAAAGATCACGCAGCGCTTCGATCGCACGTTCAGTCCTGCGCTCCTGGAAGAAGGTGATCGCCATGACGACCAGTACGAACGACATGAGGATGACGCCGTCCATGGGCTCGGCAAGCATGAAGTTGACCGAGCCCGCCCCGAGCAGAAGTAGAAGCATCGGTTCGCGCACGACGCCGAGGGCGATCTGCAGCCATGTCCGCGGCCTCGCCGAGGGAAGTTCGTTGGGACCATCCGTCTGCATCCGACGGGCAGCTTCTTGCGCGGTGAGCCCCTCGGTGGCGCGAATGTCGGCGTCAGACGTCTGCACGGTCTCCTCCCGGCCGGTTGCCCGGCCTCGCTCTCACTCCGGCTCGCGCGATTTCCTTCCCACCGCACGTCTGTTCCGGGTGCTGCACGCCGATACCCCCACTGCGAACAGCCTCGACGCGCGCCGATGGCCCCCTCGCGGTGAGGAGGCCATCGGGAGTTTGCTTCATGCAGTGTAGTACTACGCGGCGGCCTTCGCGACCTCCACGAGCTTGGCAAACGCAGCGGCGTCGTTGATGGCCATGTCCGAGAGGACCTTGCGATCCAACGTGACTCCAGCCTTCTTCAGACCATGCATGAACACGGAATACGACAAGCCGTTGAGGCGAGCGCCCGCGTTGATGCGCGCAATCCACAGGCGACGTATGTCGCGCTTCTTGTTGCGACGATCGCGGTAGGCATACTGCAGCGAGTGCTGGGTCTGCTCTTTCGCAGCACGATAGCTGCGGCTCTTATTGCCGTAGTACCCCTTCGCACGAGTTAGGACGGTGCGACGCTTCTTCTTCGCCGTTACGGCGCGCTTCACGCGAGGCATGGGTCGATCACTCCTTGATAGCAGGACACAGACAATCGCGGGTCAAACGAACCTACCCGATGCCCAGGCCCTTCTTGACGACGTTGACATCGGCTGGCGAGACGGCCGTCTCCTGGCGAAAACCGCGCTTCCGCTTAGGCGACTTCTTCTCGAGAATGTGGCTCTTGAAGGCCTTGCCGCGCATGATCTTGCCGGAGCCAGTTGTGCGGAACCGCTTCGCGGTGCCCTTGTGCGTCTTCATCTTCGGCATATGCGCCG
>CAZIPN010000024.1:0-32818 GCA_964541225.1 uncultured Eubacteriales bacterium | reverse complement strand
AGAACCTCAAGGATGGCACCTATCTGTACTCGGCTGACCCGAATGAGAAAGCCAATATCGTCGCCAAGCTCTACAAGACGTGGAAGCTTGAGGGAGTGGCGTACCTGATCGCGCCGTAGGGGAGCGCCAGGCAGACCGTGCGACTGCGGTGTTTGGCGGGCGGCAGCGCGACAAGGCGATGAGATATGCTCGCCTCGTCGAGAACCCGTCGAACCTCTTCTGCGTGCTCGCGCCCGTGTGCTACCCTACTCAAACGAAATACGCGGGTGTGGCGGAATGGCAGACGCGCATGGTTCAGGTCCATGTGGGGGCAACCCCGTGAAGGTTCAACTCCTTTCACCCGCACCACAACACCAAGCAGGGGCTCTGCGGTGACGCCGCAAGGCCCCTGTCGTCTGTCTCGGCGGTGCTGGGCGACCTACTTGCCGGTCACGACCTGGCAGTCGTCGAACATGGAGTCGAATCCCCAGCCAAATCCGTAGAACCGCACTTCGACGATCTTGACCGGCTTGGGGTTGAGCGTCATGAGGTCTTGCCCCACTCGATGGGTCCACTCGTTGTCTCGAGCTTGGAGGAACCGCGCGGTGTCAGCTCCTGTCGTGGGAGTGATGAAGACGCCGTCGTACCACTCATGCTCCGCACCGCTTGCGTCCAGGTACTTGACTCGCGCTTGCGCACCACTCTCAGGGAACTGGTTTGGGTTCTTGCCAGCGATGTTGCCGCCTTGCTCGAAGTTGACATACGCCTGGTAGGTGACCCACAAGTGCGTGTCGTGGCTGCAGTCGTAGTCGGGGCGCTGGAATACGCCACAGCCGCCGCCGTCGCGGTTCGACGAGCGTGCGACATGCAGCACTTTGCCGCCGCGCTCGGCCCAGTTTGTGACGTCCACGGTGTTGTTGCCGGGGCTGCGGGTCGGCTTCTGGTCGTACACCTGCCAGCCACCGAGGCCGCGCTCGAAACTGCCGTTCTTCAGGATGCCGTCTGCGGGCGGGTAGTCGTAGGGCTGTGGCAGCGGGACTCCGCCACCGCGCGTCGTCTCAGTCGGCCCTTCGCCGCTTGTCGCGGTCGACGTCGTTCCGACGCTTGCCGAGGAACCCGTGCCGGAGGTTCCCCCCGACTGGCTGCCGGAGCATCCGCCGAGCGCAATCACGAACGCCGAGAGGATGAGAGCGCCCAGGGCAGCGCGGCGGTACGTTCGGCGCTTCACAGATATCGCCCATCCCTTCCAGGTCCCGCGCGAACAGCTTCGTGTTCTGCGTCAGGTTCGGCCACTGGAATTCTACTCTGAGGATGGCGGTGTGTCCGCATGAACGGCCCCGAAGTGCGGGGGTTGTCGGCGGTTCGGCTGGGCGCCTCGGCATTGAGCGTGGTGCGGGTGCCGCCTCCCGGCAGTGATTCTCAGCGTGGTCGTCCACTGGATGCGCGCGCTCTGCTATGTTCTCGGCACACACCGAATCTGCGGAGGGGATGCGCAATGGGCGTCGTTCTTGGTTTTCTGGGCACTCTCTTTGTCTTCTTCATTCTGTTCATGCTGTTCGTCATTTTGCCGTGCGTGAAGATCATCAAGCAGTACGAGAAGGGCGTCATTCTGCGCTGGGGCAAGTATCAGAAGACGGTCGACGCGGGACTTACGGTTGTTCTGCCGTACTTCAGCTATCAGCAGCTCATTCGAGTTGACACGCGCCAGGTTGCCTTCGAGATCCCGCCTCAAGAGGTCATGACGAAGGACAACATCAACATCAAGGTCGGCGCGGTGGTCTACTACCGAGTGACCGACGCGCCCAAGGCTGTTCTCGGCGTGCAGAACTACCACGCCAACGCGATTTCGAAGACTCAGGCCGTTCTTCGCGACATCGTCGGCACGTCGGACATGAACACCATCTTGCAGAGTCGTGAGGAGATCGCCGGGCGCGTTCGCGAACTCGTGGAGAAGGACGTGGAGACGTGGGGTCTGCAGATCGATCAGATCCTCATGCAGCAGATTGAACTGCCACAGGACATGGTTCGTGCGATGGCGCAAAGAGCGGTCGCCGAGCGCAACAGAGAGGCCACGATCATCGCCTCGTCGGCGGAACTCGAAGCTTCGAAGAACGTGACGAAAGCCGCCATCATCATGTCCGCCGTTCCGGGCGCTCTGCGTCTGCGCGAGCTGCAGACCATCAAGGATATTTCGAGTGAGAACAACGAGAAGATCGTCATCTTCATGCCCGGCAATCCCCAGGGTGGGAGTCTCGAGTTTGACCCGGCGCGCATCAAGTTGATGCTCGACGCCGTCGAGAGCGGTGATGTGAGCGCCATCGCTGCGGCGACGGGATTGCAGCCGGACGTGCCGCCGACTGCTCCGAGCGCATAGGGCGGCCCTGCGAAACAGGAGCACCTCGGGGAAGTCCTCGCAACCCTACAGCCAGTGCATGTGGCCCATCGATCTGATGGCAAATGTGCAGGCGTAGACCGCAGCGAGGCCGAACAAGCCCTCAAGTAGGTACATGTCGTTCTTGACGATGTCGAGCACCGAGCCAAGCTTGGACACGAGAGCCGAGGCGCCCAGCGACTCGCGCGGCTGGGTCGCGCCAGGCTGATACTGCTCGATGAAATCTTGCATGGCGGCTGGGTCCTGTATGCGCCCGCCGACAGTCTTGATCGTCCAGACGGTGAACGGCGCGTCTAGCGCCGCATACACTTCGGCGAAGTCTTCCTGCGGCTGTGTGGCCCACGCCGCACCAGGGCCTCCGGTCCAGTCGGATGACGGCGCGAATCCGCGAATCCTCAAGAACTGAGCTCTTGCATCGTCGGTGAGGTACTGCGCATCGACCATGTGGCCGAGTTCGTGCGCGAGAACGTGAGGCAGACTCTGACGCACGGGATCGTCGACGACTTCAGCGTCGATGTAGATGATGCTCTGTGGATAGACGTACATGCCCATGTCGTTCGGGGGCAGTTGCTGCTTCGGGACAACCTTCACGCTGAATGCCGAGGGATCTACGGGCCACACGAGCTCCTCGAGCGCTTGGTGCACGGCCGCTTGCTCTTGAGGCGCGCCGTCGACCTTGACCTGAGCTGCCGAGGACGGATTTTGGCAAACGTGAGGTAGGTAGGCGTCCAAATCGACGGTTCCACGATTTGCAAGACTGACCACTACGGGTGGAATCATGGCGATGATCGCGCATGCGATCAGGAAGAGGACTATACCTTGGACTGCCCCACCAAGCCCAACAACTACTGTCCTGGCGACTTTGCTCATATTCAATTCCCCACGTCCCGTGCATCGGGGGAATCGCTGGGGCGCGCCGATAGCGCGAATGGAGTACGTTTCGACGGCTCTGCTCGGCGGGATGCGAGAAAACGCAGGTGAAGGTGGGTGTCCGATGTCGCTCAGACGGGGGAAAGAACTATCTGGTGGCTAGCTCGGCCGGGTGTTGGTGGGGGTAGCGCGGGTGGGTCGCGCGCGACCGAGGGACCTGTCAGCGGAGGATGCCGAGATGCACCATCCGTTCCGGGGGACGCACGAGTCTGGCACATCGGCTTGGGGAAGCCGACACGTCCCACGCGGTGAGGGGGAGGCCCAACTCCGCGGGAGGAAGGAGACGGGCGCCGTGATCCGGACGCTCATCGTGAGCGATCGTCCGCTGGTCGTTGATGGTCTTCGCGCCGTGCTCGAAGCCGACAAGGACTTCGAAGTCATCGGCACGGCTGCTACCACCGGTGCAGCCAAGGCCACCGTGCAATCCCAAACACCCGACGTGGCCGTTGTTGATTCGCGGATCGATGGGGAGAAGGGCGACGATCTTGTCGGCGAACTTCGGCACCTTAGTCCACTCACTGAGTGCGTTGTGCTCTCGGTTTCCAACGACGCGGGCACGTTTCGCGAGGCACTCTCACACGGCGCTCACGGCTACCTTCTCGATGGTGCTTCGCGCGACGACATTCGACTCGCGGCACGACGTGTAGCAGCTGGCCGGAGCCACATCGATCCCGGGGTGAGCGGATTTCTGATGCACAGCTCCCGGGCTGGCTCGCATTCGAGCGACTTCGGTCTGACCGTGCGCGAACTCGACGTCTTGCGGCTCGCCGCTCAAGGCATGACCAACGCGGCTATTGCAGATCGCTTGAAGATCAAGTCTGAGACAGTGAAGACGCACTTGTCTCGGGCATTTGAGCGTCTTGGCGCGCGCGACCGTGCGCACGCCGTCGCCATCTGCATGCGGCGAGGACTCTTCTAGGAAGCGGTGCGTTTCGAGTGTCCGGGACTACCCTTCGGGGCGTGCGCCCACGAACAGGTATTCCTCGGCGATTCTTCCGTCTCGCCATCGAGCGACGGTGCAGACGGACGAGTTGCGCTCTTCTCCGGCCGCGTTGCGATCCACTGCGGTTGCCACGCAGCACGTCCACTCTCCACTGCCGAACACGACGTCGTGGGAGCGGATCTGGCTATCCGTGGAAGCCAGCATCGCCTGCATGGTCTGCACATGAGCGTCTCGACCGTTCGTGACCATCGATCCTTCGACGACGCGCACGTTTCCGGTGTGAAGGTCGCCGAACAGCTTCCAGTCCTTCTTGTTCCAGGCCTCGAAGTCGAGCTTGTGGAAGCGAGCAACGTTCTCTCTTGCGACCCTCTGGCGCTGCTTGAGTTTCTCGATGCGGCGTTGGAGTCTCTCGATCGTCGCTTCGGTTGATGTGTCTAGCTGAGTGGTGTCCATTGTTCCTCCCCTTGAGCACGGCCCCCAAGCCATGGTCTCGATAGTGGGCCTATACCCACGGCGTGTGACGGTCGGCCATTGGGGCCACAGAACCGCCGCGTGCCGAGAACGGTTCTCGCCGAGCAACGGTAGTCCCAGAGTGGTCGGAGCGAACAGGACGCTACGAGCTGAACTCGAAACCCTGCTTCGTGAAGAGCGAGACGCACGCGTCCACGGCTCGCTTGTCGAAGAGCGTGCCGCTTCCGTTGACGACTTCTTGCAGCGCCCGCTCGGTGCCAAGGGCTGGCCGATACGGCCGGTGCGACGCCATCGCTTCCACGATATCGGCTACGGCGAGGATGCGTGATTCGAGCAGGATCTGGTCGCCTTTCAGGCCACGCGGGTAGCCAGAGCCGTCCAGGCGCTCGTGATGCTGGTGGATCATCTCCTCGATGGGCCACGGAGCGTGCACTCCGTGAACGATCTCGGCACCCACCGCCGGATGCGTCTGGATGATCTGCCACTCCGAAGGCGAGAGACTGCCTGGTCTTGAGAGGATCTCGGCAGGAACGTATATCTTGCCAATGTCGTGGATCATGCCGCCGAGGTGCACGCCCTCAACAATGGCCGGCGCCAGCCCCATTTCTTCGGCCATCGCCGAGGCGAGTTCCGCGACGCGCTTCTGGTGACCCGATGTGTATGGATCCCGTTTCTCAATCGTGAGCGAGATTGCCTCGACCATCTCCAGAAGCACGTTCCGGGTCTCGGTCTCGGCCTGCTCAAGCAGCGTCATGTCGCGAGCCACTGCAAACACGCCTTGAATCTCGCCGGCATCGTCGACGTAGGTGGTTGCGTTGTAGAGCACGTCGATCGTGCTGCCCGAGGTACCTCGCAGGGTGAGAGGGTAGTCGCGCACAGAGCCATCTTCGAGGACCTTGCGGAATCCGGTGTTCGCCAGAGCGGGTTCAGTGAAGCAGCGGGCGAAGTCAGATCCGATGAGCTTCTCGCGAGGCTTGCCCGTGGCTTGCTCCATCGCGCGGTTGACGTCAGCGATCTTGCCGTCAGGACCTACAGTGACGAACGGATCGAGCGCCGCCTCGATCAAGTTGCGCGAGTAGCGAGCGGCTTCACGCAGCGCGTCTTCCGCTTGCTGGCGCTCAGTGATGTCGTGCCCGACCGACAAGACGCTCGTCACATCCCCCGACTCATCGTGCTCAGGCACGAGCGTGTACTGCATGGAAAGAGTCTGCGAGGCGACATTGGTCCAAGCGAGTTCCATCTCCTGGGATGTCCCGGTCTCGAAGACCTCGCGAATCTTGTCCGCGTGCTCCTTGCTGATCACGACGTTCGGGGTCTTGGCCGCGTCGACTGCAGACAGACCGATGACCTTGTTTGCGGCAAGACCACTCGCCGTCTCCCAGGCGGGGTTCACGTAGATCCGCTGCAAGTCCCGGTTGTAGCGCGCGATCAGATCAGGGATGTTCTCCACCAAGGTGCGGTACTCTCGTTCGCGTTCCCTGAGCGCCTGTTCGACCAGCTTGCGGTGCGTAATATCTGTGAGCATGCCAAAGGTGCCGACGAAGCTTCCGTCATCATCGAAGATGGGCGTGGCGGCGACGAGCGTCCAGATGACCGTGCCGTCCTTGTGCCGAAAGCGACGCTCGTAGTTCTCAGAGGCGCCCTGGCGACGACTCTCGATCTTGTGCATGTAATCCGGCACGTCTTCTTCGAACATGAAATCGACGAGCGGTCGGCCAATCAACTCCTCGGCGGAGTAGCCGAGGATCTCGGACGCCCGTGCGTTGACGAATGTGGTCACAAGGTCAGGTCCGAGCACCCAAATACCCTCGTTGGCCGTGTCGACGATGCGTCGGTACTCGGCTTCGCTTCGCTTCAGTTCCCGATGGGCAAGCAGGCTGGTCAGCGCATCCGTCAGCCGCCAGCCGATTTCCTTGAAGAGCCCGCGTTCCTCGGCAGTCCAAACCCGCGGGCGAGAACATTGGTGCAGTCCGAACGCCCACGGGCTGCCCGGTTTGGGGTAGAGCGCACTGATCATCATCGACTGCACGCCAAATCGCTCGGCGCTGACCTTGTTCACTGGCCGGTGCGTTCCGGCGACGAAGGTCACGGGCTCGTCGGACTCAAGTGCCTCTCGCAGGTTCTCGGCCATGTCACGAGGCAGAGGCACCCCTTCGGTGAGTATTCCGGCACCGGGGTATTCGGGTTTGGTGACCTCCATTGGGACCTGGAATGTCGGCGCGTCGGGATCGCACGGGTAGAACAACCATGCGCGGTCGCAGTCGAGCAGTTCGAGAACGACGCCGAGCACATCGTGCATCATCTGTTCGAGGTCATCTGTTGCCAAGATGGCCCGGTTGACTCGATCCAGGCTTTGGGCGATCCACAGATGGTCCGAGTGTTTCTCCTCGGCTTGTTTGGAGAGGATCTCGCCTTTCCCGTTCACAGCGATGTGTCTCCGTTCAGGCGCCCGTGCTCATACACGGCCTCGAGCATGATGGCGATACTCTCGTCGGGCACGTTGTAGGGCACCATCCCCGTTCCGAACAAGTAAGGCCCGCCGGGCATGCCCTCGGCGAGTAGTCTCTTCACTTCCTGCCGGATCTCGTACTTCGACCAGCCCATGAGCTTGATGTCGTTGATGCCACCGCACGTCAGGTTCTTGGCGCCAACGATGCGCTTTCCCTCGGCCAGGTCGTCGAGAGGGCTCAGGTACCAGATGCCGATTCCGGTGCGCTCGCGTGTTGCATCAATGATGCTGTTGATGCGCGCGCCACCGCCATAGTAGACGACCCCTTCGGTTCCAATCGCCTGCATATCTTTCTCAATCCAGGGCAGTGAATGCTCGAGAAAGAACTTCATAGGGACGAAGTCTGTCGATCCCAGCGGGTTCGTGTAGACGATGAGGTCTGCGCCAAGCTCGCGATACGCCATCGCTTCTTCTACGAGAAACTCGTGGGATTTCGCCAGCATTTCTTCGCGCAGACCAGGGTCGCCCAGGAAGAGCAGCTCCATCCACTTGTCCATGCCCATCAGCAGTGGCGCGAGGGACATGCTGCCCGTGACGTAGGCGCAAATGACATGCTTCCCTTTGGCTTCGCGCGCCAGGATGTCCATGCAGGTGCGCTGCTCTTGGAAGCCCGGGTGATTGAGGATGTTGGTGGGGACCTCAAGTTGACTGATGTCGGCGTCTGATTGGATTACGAAGTCCTCAACATTTGGCGGGCCGTCGGGCGCGAAGCGCATCGTGTGCGATCCGAACAACTCGGCTTCTTTGCCAGCGTAGAAGACGCTCCAGACGTTGTCGTAGCCGAATCTGTCGCGCATCCACAGTTGGGCTTCGGCGACGTACTCTCCTTTGGAGTAGTAGTCCTTCAGCGACATGTTCAGCTCGCGAGCACCTTGGTCGAACATGTTGCAGAACACAGGGATGCGGTCTGCCGGCTTGCCAGTGACAGCAGCAGTGAGTCGCTCGACTCCTGTGGTCATGAGTGCTCCTTGGCAAGCATGTCGGCGATGACTTTCCCGGCGGACACGCCGTCCTCGGCCCATGCGTCGGCCCCTACCGACCAATACAGATCGGGATCGAATCGATAGGGAGCCCCGCCCACGATGATCTTGATCTTGCCGCCGAGGTGCTGCTCATCGAGTATGTCGCGAACTCTCTTGCAGCCGCGTTCGCCTCTGGCCGTATGCACCATCATCGCGGAGATGGCGATGATGGGGGCGTCATGCGCGAGTGCCTCTTCAACGAAGCGCTCGGGGGCGACATTGACGCCGAGATCGGTCACTTCAATCATGCGAGCCTTCAGAGTGCCGGTCACTATGCGTTTGCCCAGCGAATGCAGGTCGCCTTCGGCAGTTCCCATGATGACGTGGCCCACGATCTCCGGAGCATTCACAAACTTCGTGAGCATTTCGCTGGTGACGGCGTCTGCTATTTGAGCAGCAACGTAGTGTTGCGCCAGGCTGATACCGCCCTCCTGTTCGAGTGACCTGATCATCTGGTCCATCGCTGGCAAGACGACTTGGAAGACAATCTCTTCAGGGGAGATGCCGGCTGCCACTGCGTTGTGGACCACTTCGAGAGCTTGGTCACGGTCGGTGTCAAAGACGGCGTGGTTGTAGGCCTCGATCACGGAATCAAACATCGGCATCGCCGGGCTCAGCAGTCAGCTGGGGGCCGGTTCCCCATGGTCGCAGGAACAGGTTGTCGATGAAGACTTCCTCGTACTCCGATAGATAGGACATGTTGACGACGTTCACATGCTCTCGCTGCAGGGAAGCGGCTTCTGACTTGCCACGAAGGATCAACCCACAACCGGCGAGCGCGGTGTTGCCGCATAGGCTCACCGCAGTCGGATCGACCGGTGGAAGCAGACCGACAGAAATTGCATTTCGGATGTCGAGGCTGCTGCCAAACTCGCCACCAGCGCATACGTGCTGGATGTCGGACACCCTCATTCCCGCGCCGGCCACAAGACACTGAGTTGCCGCAGCAACCCCCGCTTTTGCACGCTGGAACGCATCGACGCTTCGGCGATCGACAACGACGGTCTCCTCTTCAGTCAGTGCTATGCGGTTCTTTCCCTTGGCGGTTCCCGATGGCTGCCCGGCGATCGACAAGGTGCCGGCCTCGACCAGATAGGCGATTGCATCGACGAGACCTGATGCACATATGCCTTTGGGCTCCGTGTTGCCTATGACTTCTGACCGAAAGCCAGTCCCGGTCGATACGCGCTTCATGCGCCAGATCGCTCCGGGTTCTGCAGGCATCCCGTCGTGGATGCCACACCATTCAAACGCGGGCCCCCCCGCTGTCGAGGTCGCCCACAGTTGACTGCCGTCCCACAGAGCGATTTCGCTGTTCGCGCCGAAATCGATGAGCAACGAACCGGCCGGACCCTTCTCAAGCTCTGTCGCCAAGACGCCTGCCAGGAGGTCGGAGCCCACGAATCCGGCGAGCGGCTGCACGACGTCGATGTGGCAGTCGGCCCTTAGCCCCCATGACGCGCACACGCTCGCCGGATCTGCGAAGACGCACTCGATCTCGCGATTCCATGAGTCAGGGTTGAGGAGATTCGCGTAGCCTTCGCGCGTGAGAAGGGCCAGCATCGCCGTGTTGCCGACAATAGCCACGTGGCAGACGTCGAGCGCTCGAACTCCCGCGCCGGCGCACACGTCTCGGATCGCAGCTCCAATCGCGTCTTGCGCAAGCATGCTGACTTCCTCTGCTTGTGCCGAGGACTCTGCTGCCGCCGCGAGCCGAGCAAGGACGTCCTTTCCAAAGCGCATCTGGAGATTTGGGACGAGGGCTCCGCGTAGATTCTCACCAGTGTCCCGGTCCCAGAGAGATGCCCGGATGTGCGTTGTGCCGAGGTCGACGGCGACGCCAAGGTCCCTTGTGGTGCTCGATTCAGGTTCCGCAGCTTGTGGTGTGTGACCGACTGGCATCTCGCCCCCGCTGCTGTTCTCCGAGTTGGATGAAGAAGGCGTGTGCTGGTGTTCGTGTGAAGGAGCGCCGGGTGGTTCGATACTACTCCATCGGCGATTCGTCATGGGCGCTGCGGTGCCCCGACAATCATGGAGACGAGAAGTGGGCTAGGACCAGCAAGCTGCGGAGTGTGAGCCACTTGCTGGGAGCCCCTTTGGTCTCGACGTCGGCGAGCATCTTTCCATTGAGAGAGCTGCGCATGGCCCATCGCAGGTCCGAGCCGCCGGAGGCCCTGACCAACTCAAGAGCTTCCTCGTACTCGGGTCTGCGAATCTCGTCGTGCAGTGCAAGCGCGAACAGTGCTTCGAGCGTGTCGGAGTTGTACGACAAGGGATACCCAAACCGTAGCCAGCTTGGCTTGTCTCCGTAGTGCAGGGCTGGATGCTCGGCAAGAAACCTCTCTCGCAGCTCCTCGCGCCGCGAGGCGTTCGCGGATCGCGTCAGTTCGCTGAAGGCCCTCGCCTCAGCAGGAAGGCATCGTGAGATCGACTTGTCGCGCAGCCTCGCCACGCAGTCCTCCTGGAGTTCTGTCGCGCCGCTCGGCCATGCATCGCGCGGTATCTCGGCGAGGAAGAGAAGGAGCTTGGGGATGAGCATGTGGCAGTAGCCGTTGAGCTGGTATCCGTGCGCAAGGCGACAGTTCGGTACGCCGAGTTCGTTGAAAAGCTCGATGCAGTAGCGCAGTGCCGAGAGTACGCGTTCGTCACGCTCGTATCCCAGCCGCGCCAGCGCGCGGGCAACATTGGCCGTGAGGCATGGTATCGAGCGACTGGGCTGCATGTTCCAGCAGCTCCAGGACCCATCCGCCATCTGACGCCGAAACGCGTAGTCGGCGCCGCGCCGGATTCGCTCGTCTCCTCCATCCGCCCACAGCTCGCCGAGGAAATGGATTTGCCACAGAGAGCCGCCGTACTTCTGGTAGTCCCGTTCGGGAGGTGCCCATGCGCCATCGTCGAGCTGCGAACTAAGGATGCTGGCGACGGGCGCGTACTTGTTTCGGCGATCCCAGAGGCGGGCGGTGGCTGAGTCGTCCGGAATGTGGAGCAGGAGGCGGCGCGTGAGTGCGGCCACTGCCGGATTGTCCTCGCCGAGAAGCCATTCAGTTGTCTCGGCGGGAATGTGCAGGTCGATGTCCGTCCGCACGCGGCATGCCTCCAAACCGGCTGCGCACTCGCCCTTCGCTGGCTCTGTGCTCACGATAGGCCGCATCGCGGTCGCAGGCCAGCGGGGCTCTCGCGACTCGCACACACTGCGACGAGTCCTATTTCCACATTGTTGCGGAGCGCGATGCTGGCCGCGCCCGATGAGCGTGAGATCACACGAGCGAAATATGTACGAAATACGTTGGAAACATACGGCCGATACCGTCCACGCGACGCCGCGGCGTGCGGCAGTCGGCCGAACCGGGGAGGTCCTGTGCACGCAATCAACACCGGAGACACAGCATGGATGCTTGCGTCGTCCGCACTCGTGCTCTTCATGACGCCGGGTTTGGCGCTCTTCTACGGTGGCATGGTGCGGGCGAAGAACGTGCTGTCGACCATCATGTACTCCGTTATCTGCATGGGTGTGGTCACGGTGCTATGGGGACTTGTCGGCTACACCTTGGCATTCGGGTCTGACATCGGCGGGGTGATCGGCGGGCTCGACTTCCTCGGCATGCAGCACGTCTATGGGACGGTCTCGCATTGGGCACCGACAGTCCCGCACGCTGTGTTCCTTGCCTACCAGTGCATGTTTGCCATCATCGCGCCCGCGCTGATCAGCGGAGCGTTTGCGGAGCGCATGAAATTCGGTTCATGGATTGCACTGATAGCTGCCTGGTCGCTGCTGGTGTACGCACCACTCGCACACTGGGTGTGGGGTGGCGGCTGGCTGCAGAGCCTCGGCGTTATCGACTTCGCCGGAGAAACGGTCATTCACCTGTCCTCGGCTGGTGCGGCGCTCGCGTGCGTAATCGTGATCGGCAAACGAATCGGTCATGGCGCTGAGGAGTATCACCCGCACAGTCTGCCCATGACGCTTCTGGGCGCGGGAATTCTGTGGTTCGGTTGGTTCGGCTTCAATGGAGGTTCCGCGCTGACCTCGGGCCATCTCGCGGCACAGGCTTTTCTCAACACCCACTTCGCCGCGGCTGCGGGCATGCTGTCGTGGCTCGTGCTTGAGGCATGGAGATTCGGCAAGCCCACCAGCTTGGGAGCCGCTTCGGGCGCCGTCGCCGGGTTGGTCGGCATTACTCCCGCCGCAGGTTTCGTCGGTCCAGGAGCTGCGATGATCATAGGGGTCGTCGTTGGTGGAGCGTGCTTCTTTGGTGTACAGCTCAAGGGCCGCTTCGGTCTCGATGACGCACTCGATGTCTTGGGGATCCATGGAGTTGGCGGCGTGCTGGGCCTGTTGCTCACCGGCCTTCTTGCCACGGTGGCGGTCAACAGCCTTGGCGCGAACGGTCTCTTGCACGGCAATCCGCGGTTGCTGCTCGTAGAAGCGATTGGCATCGTGGTGGCGGCCGGCTACTCGTTTGTGGTGACCTTCGTGGTGCTCAAGATTCTTGATGCGACGATCGGGCTGCGCGTGTCCGGCGACGAGGAGGCTGCGGGACTCGACGTCACAGAGCACGCCGAAGCTGGCTACGTCCTCTGACCGACAGGACCCCCCATCCCTCTGAGGCGACCGTTGAGATCACCAACGCGTCCGTTTCTCGCACATTGCGGCAGGCGTCTGCTATCGTTTAGCGACCGAGTTCTCGGTGCTTGTCGAGCCAGCGTCACGCGCGCGCATGAGCGAGTTCGCGTTAGCGGCGATGTGGCTCTCGTCTGGTAGGAGGAGCGGTGAAGCGAGATCGTCTGTTCGTGCTCCCGCAGCCGCCGCAGGCCGCAGCTCTTCTTGCGGAATGCTCGGCGGGTCCTCTGGCCAGGTCTCGATTCGTTCCGGGAACTTCGGTGCGCGGAGTCGCCGAGATGGACACAGGCAATCCGACTCGAGCGGCTTGGATCACCACTCCGACAACGGTGAGCCGCCCATGACCGAAACTCTACTCCGAGGCTGCCGGCACAACCTCGACGAGTTCGAGTTCGAACGTCAGGTCCTTGCCTGCCAACGGATGATTGAAATCGAGCGTGACTTCCTCATCGCCGACCTCGGCGATGACGGCTGGAATGCGCTCGCCGTTGGGACCGCCGAGCTCAACTGCCCAACCGACCTCAGGTGGGGACGGGAAGGCGGTGAGAGGGAAGTTCCGCAGGCCTTCCGGGTCGTGCTCGCCGTAAGCATCGGCAGCGCTGATCGTGACGGTCGTCTTGTCGCCGGTTTCGAGGTCAAGCACGGCCGCGTCGAATCCAGGGATGACCTGACCAGAGCCGACAACGAACTCAAGTGGTTCGCGGCCGGCACTGGCGTCAAACTCGGAGCCGTCGGCCAGCGTGCCACGGTAGTGGACACGTACGGTGTCACCGGACTTGGGTGCCATGTGGAGCGCCTCCTCGGAGCGAATGGCTCACGGACGAATCCTGGTCACTGTACCCCATGCGGGACTTCGTCCACGCACGACGCACCCCTGAACCCGGGGGAATACATCCGAAAACGCGATGTGTCCGGCGCCGCGTCAACACTCTGGAGGCACTGATGGCAAAGAAGATTCGGTTGGCACTGATTGTGGTGGTGGCGTTGAGCTTGGTCGGGCTTACTGGCTGCGCCAAAGCCAAGGGCGTGGGACAGACAAAGACCGTCACCATCTCGAGTGCTGGATTCACTCCTTCTGATCTCATAGTCCCGGTGGGAACGACAGTCGTCTGGACAAACAAGGACAGCAACATCCATACGGTGAGTAGCACGGCAAGCGTGTTTGACAGCGGAGTGGTTCAGCCGGGCAAGAAGTTCTCCTACACGTTTGACCAGCCCGGGACATACCGCTACGGCTGCTCAATTACGACGTCCATGTCTGCCGAAGTCCTTGTGCAGCGCTAGATATGCCTGGGGATCCCTACTCACCAGTTCGTGGCAAGTGCGTGTGGTGGAGAGAGATCCCCAACACCGAGGATCGATACGACATCAGCGTGAAACCTGACAAGAAGCGGGTCGACTGTTCGTGCTTCGTCGAGGGGTATCGGTGGACATTTGTCACCGCCGAGATTCCGGCGGAGTGTCCGCGCCATCGCGAATGTCGCTACTACGTGAAAGGCTACTAGTGGTCGGGCAGTCCGGCCCTGACGCCGCGCCGCTGTGTGCGGATGTGACGGAGTTTGTCGCACGGGTGTTGGAGCAAGGGACTGCGTGCCATCGAGATCTGCCATGGCGTCACACGACCGATGCCTACGCGATCTTGGTCTCTGAGGTGATGCTTCAGCAGACGCAGGTTGCCCGGGTCGTTCCGAAGTACGAGGCGTGGCTGAGACGATTTCCAACGCTGGACGCACTTGCGTGCGCCTCGTTGGAGGGCGTGCTGCTGGCATGGCGCGGGCTTGGCTACAATCGGCGCGCGATCGCGCTGAAGCGAACCGCCGAGCAGGTCTCCGACAACTACGGCGGGCAGCTCCCTGCCACCGAGGAGGGGCTTCGCCAACTGCCGGGCGTCGGGCATTCCACGGCTGCGGGGGTTGTCGTGTTCGCGCACGACCTACCGGCCGTCTATCTAGAAACGAACGTTCGCGCGGTGTTTCTGCACGAGTGGTTCGCCAGTCGAGATGAGGTTTCTGATCGCGAGATCACGCCGCTCGTCCGCACCGCGGTTGGCGAGGCGATGCGGCAAGGAGTCGGTCCCCGTGAATGGTACTCCGCCGTTCTGGACTACGGCGCGCACCTCAAGCGCACGGTGCCAAACCCGTCCCGGCGAAGTGCGGCGCATTCTCGGCAGTCACGGTTCGAGGGATCGCGTCGGCAGAAGCGGGCCTGGCTCTTGCACGCCGTGGCCGACATGTCGGGTCTGTCCGCCGAGCAACTCGCGCACGAACTCGCCACCGTTGAGCGCGCCGCCGGTCGCCAGGCGCCTGCCGAGGAGGACGTCGCGCACATCCTGCGCGATCTCGCGAGAGACGGCTTCTTGGTCGAGCGGGGCGGTCGCTGGCTGATTGCCGAGCGAGTTGGCCCGGCAGGAGTCCTGTCCGAGCATGCCTAGCGTTCGTCGATGGCGTCGGGTTCCTCGGCAAGGCGAGTGATCTCGCGAGAGACGGCGAAGTATGGTAGCGACTGTTCGCGTGCGATGCGCGCGACGTCGTCGTGTTCGGGTCGCAGCCGACCGGCCCCCGACTTCACGCGCACAGGCCCCCATGGCGTTGCGACTTCCAGCGACTGGCGCGGCTCTCGCGAGCGCTCGATGCGATGGTGTCTCACGCCGAGCGAGCCGGTCAGCTCGATCATGAGCGCGGTGAGGGCGTCGGCGGTCTCAGGCGTTGCGAGCGCGGAAAAGGCCGTGGCCGACCGGCCTTTCTTCATCACGATCGGAGTCTGCCACACGTCGAGCGCACCCGCGCCGAGCAGTTCCTCGGCGGCAAAGGAGAGTTCCTCGGCGGCGATGTGATCGATGTTCGTTTCAAGCAAGACGACCGGCTCCGGCGTAGCTGATGGTGTCGCGGGCTGCTCTGTCGTGCTTGAGCCGATCAGCAGCTGACACACGTTTGGGATGCCGATGTGAAGCGTGCCCGCGCCAAAGCCGGAGCGGTCGAGCTGCATGGACGGCACGGCGCCGAAGCGGCACTCGAGGCCTCTCAGGAGCGCCGCGCCCGTCGGAGTGGTGAGCTCGCCCGGCACGGGACCTCCTGTGATGGGCATGCCGAGGAGAAGCGCCGCGGTTGCGGGTGCGGGAACGGACAGCGGGCCGTGGGCGGCCTCAGTCGTTCCGCTGCCAACCGCGACGGGTCCGGCGGTGATCGACTCGATGCCCAGCGCGTCAAGGCCAGCGCACACGCCGACGATGTCGACGATCGAGTCGATTGCACCGACTTCGTGAAAGTGCACGTCGCTGACGTCGACCTGGTGGACGACGGCCTCGGCGTCAGCGAGGACCTGAAAGACGCGCAGGGCGTTGCGGCGGACGTCGCCCGGCAGCGCAGCTGCTTCGAGCAGCTCGCGGATGTCGCGCCATGTGCGCTCGGGCACGTCGTTCTCGGCGGTGACGCGCACGCTCATCGCATGGATGCCGTGCGAGAGCACCGGCTCCACGTCGACGCGAGCTTCCGGCGCGAGCGCGGTCGCGATGGAGCGCAGGTGACGAGCGGTGAACTCGCCACCCGGCGTTCCCGCGTCAAGAAGTGCGCCGAGGAACTTGTCGCCAGAGACACCGGTGCTGCAGTCGAGATATGCGACGCGAAGGGGGGTCATCGGCGCGCCGGATCCGGGGGCCGACTGGCGTCAGAGACGGCGGCGACCTCGGGGAGGTCGGGGGCGGCGGGGGCGACGGGGGCGACGAGGGCGGCGGGGGCGTCGGGTACGGCGGGTACGGCGGGTGCGGCGGCGACATCGGGGAGGTCGAGCCCGTCGGGCGCGTCAGGGGTGTCGGCCAGTCGTGCTGGCGGGCGGTTGATTCGCGTCGCGAGTACCGCCGCCCCGAACCCGTTGTCGATGTTGACGACGCCGATTCCCCCGGCGCACGAGTTCAGCATGGTCAGCAGTGCCGAGACACCTCCGAAGTTCGCGCCGTAGCCCACGCTCGTCGGGACGGCGACAACGGGAACGTCGACGAGCCCGGCCACGAGCGACGGAAGCGCGCCCTCCATGCCGGCGACGGCGATGATGGCGCGCGCCGAGCGCAGCGTCTCGGTGTGCGCGAGAAGGCGGTGCAGTCCCGCGACGCCGACGTCGAAGATGCGGGTGACTCGGCAGCCCATCACCTCGGCGCACACGGCCGCTTCTTCCGCGACGGGGATGTCGGCTGTTCCGCCGGTCGTGACGACGACATGCCCCTGTGAAGGAGGATCTTCTCGGCGATCCACGACCACGACGTGCGCCGCGTCG
Source organism: uncultured Eubacteriales bacterium (assembly GCA_964541225.1). Taxonomy (GTDB): domain Bacteria; phylum Actinomycetota; class Coriobacteriia; order Anaerosomatales; family JAAXUF01; genus CAZIPN01. Next base: position 15,685 of record CAZIPN010000024.1, on the reverse strand, counting down.
TGCCAGATGGCGTCCGGCGCAAACCCGCGAATCGCCGAGTAGTGCTCGAGCGTCGCTCGGGTGGCGAGGACTACGGCATCCTGGCCGATGATCTCATGGGTGATTGCGGCAACCTGTGCCGCGGTCTTGCCCTGGCAGTAGACGACTTCAGGGAACCCTGTTCGAACGGCGCGGTGATGATCGACCCTGGCGTGAACGTGGGTCTCGGCGTCATCGACGAGTTCCGCGAATGGCAGAACTTCGAGTTCGCGGGCAGCGTCTGCGGGGTCGCACGTGCCGCTGGAAACTGCTCGCAGAAGCTCGTAGAGTCTGTCGCGGTCCATCGCCATCCTTCGGGTCATTTTGTGTCACATGAAGGGGCAGGTCAGGTGAGGTGGTCCGCTATACTTGTACCACGATCCAAGCCGCCGAAGGGGCGATGCTGTGTTCGCGACCCACACAAATGAGACTGCCGAGGATCCCTGGTCGCGCTTGAGCATCGACGAACGAGCGTACGCGGTGGCCAGACTCGTGTTGCAGGTTGTGTTCGTTGCGCTCTTCGTTCTTAACGTCATCGGGCGCAATGATGTTGTTGGGCGACAGCTCTACCTGGCAGCGCTGACGCTTCAGCTGGCGGGCACGGTCGTGTTCTTTGCCCTTGTGCTCGGCGTTCGTGTTTCTGCGGACCGGGCGATGATGTACGTTCTGGTTCCGGACATGATCACCGCCGCAGCCTTCACGTTCCTCGGCAGACCGGCCGACTTCTACTACCCCGTGGTGATGGTGACACCCATCTTGTACGCGCTTGTCGTGCCGAAACGACAGGCGTGGCTGGCGGGAGCGCTTGCAGCCGTCGCGTATGCGATAGGAGTCGCGTTCGCCGCCCCACAGACGAGCGCGGCTGTGACCGTCTACTTCATGAAGGCGGCCCTCATTCCGGTTGCTGCCTTCTTGGTGGCCGGATCAGCCGAACATCGACGGGTGCGAGAGAAGCGGGCCGCGCGATGTGCCGCCGAGAGTGAGCACCTCAACGATCAGCTCAGACGACGCGTCCACGAACTCCAGGCTGTTTCCGAGATCACCGAGATCATCCATTCGTCTCTCGATTTCGACGAGGTGGGAGATCAGGCGCTCGACATTGTGGCTCAGGCGATCGGGGTCACGACATGCTGCCTCTTTGTGATCGACAAGACTCACTCAGAGACGTTGTTCTCGGCGAGCAGGGGAACGGAGGAAGAGTCTTCGGTTGTGGGTCAGGTTCTCTCGGCGACTGAAGCTCGCGAGTACCTGACGTGCATTCCCGTGTGTGAGCGCGATCCGCTGATGGTCTTGTTCTGCACGACCGATGAGGCGCTGTCGGCGATGTCCAGCGAAGATCGGCTCGTGCTTGGGGCCGTCGCTAGCGAACTCGTCGTCGCGGTGGAGAACTCGGAGCTGTACAAGCTGACCAGTCGCCTCGCCGTCACCGACGAACTGACCGGTTTGGACAACTACCGGCAATTGCAGCAGCGGCTCGATGACGAGCTTGTGCGCGCCGCGCGCTATCGGAAGCACCTCGCCTTGCTGATGCTTGACGTTGACGACTTCAAGGTCTTCAACGACGCTCAGGGTCACGTTGCCGGTGACAGCGCTCTGGCCGAGCTGGGATCGATCATTGGTGGCCGAGTGCGCGAAGCGGATGTTGTGGCACGCTACGGCGGCGAGGAGTTCTCGATCGTGCTGCCGGAAACCGATTCGGCAGGAGCTTTCGTGGTCGCCGAGAAGATTCGGGAAGCTGTCGAACTGCACAAGTTCGCCGATGCCGAGGGTGCTCGCATCGCTACTCTCACGGTGAGCGTGGGCATCGCGGCCTATCCCACGCACTGTCACGACAAGGATTCGCTGCTTCGCGAAGCGGACGATGCGCTCTACGAAGCGAAGAACAGCGGGAAGAACCGTGTTAGGGCACCGCAGCGCATTCACGCTGTGCAACGGCACGAGCCCGAGGCCGACGTGAACGCGACGTCTGATGAATGGACGGGAGTCTGACGGACATGGTTCGCTACGCTTTTCTGGGCCCGGCCGGGACCTTCTCGGAAGAAGCGCTCCTGTCGCTCGACATCTCAGACGTTGAGCCGGTCGATTGCTCCAGCATCGGAGAGGTGTTCGAGGCCGTCGAACGTGGCCGTGCGGACGCGGGAGTGGTCCCGATCGAGAACTCGATCGAGGGATCGGTGTCAGCCACGCTCGACGGGCTTGTCTTCGATGCATCCCTGGAGATCCAGCGAGAGTTCGTTCTCGACGTGCACTTCTCCTTGGTAGCCGCACCGGGCACGCAACTCAGCGACATCGTGTCGGTGATCGCGCATCCGCAGGCGAGTGGGCAGTGCCGCCGATGGCTGGAACGCAACTTGCCGGGCCGGGCAGTCACCGCCGCGAACTCGAATGCCGAGGCGGTGCAGACTGCGGTTGCGCAAGCCGGAGTGGCGGCGCTCGGGCCGTCGATCACAGCAGATCTCTACGGCGGCGAGATACTGAAGCGCGATGTCGAAGACTACGCCGGCAATCAGACGCGATTTGTGGTGATCGGCCGAGGCATCCGCGAGAGAACGGGCCGGGACAAGACGTCGCTGGCGCTCTTCATGAAGCAGGACAAGCCGGGAGCCCTGCTCATGATTCTCGGCGAGTTCGCCTATGGCGATCTGAACCTCACCAAGATCCAGTCGCGTCCAACCAAACGACAGCTCGGCGACTACATGTTCTTCGTGGATCTTGAAGGACACGTCGAGGATTCGAATGTTCGGACTGCACTGGACTGCCTGCGCTTGAAGCTGCGCGAGGTCAAGATTCTGGGCAGCTACCCACGCGCCTGATCCATCACTCAAGGCCCTTGCCTGACGCGCGGGGCCTGCTATTCTTCTCGGCATAAGCAGAACAGAGAGGTGACATAGAATCCGCTGATTCCATGTCACGCCGAGTGGGAGGAAGCGCAATGAGCGAGCAGGCTGAGGTCGACTACCGTCCGATGTGGGAAGAGCTGGGCCTGGACCTGGAGACGCATGACGCGCTGCTCGGCGCGGTTGGCCAGCTCTACACAGACGTCTACCTGACGCAGGAAGACCGGCCTGAGGCCATGGGCTACCTGGACTTCGTGATGTCGGAAGTGCACGGACTGCGCATCAAGGAGTTGCACGACTTCCGTGCCCAAGGCGGCAAGGTCGTCGGAACATTTTGCCTCTACGTACCCGAGGAAATCGTGCGTGCGGCCGGAGCGTGGTGCGTGGGATTGTGTGCGGGGGCTGAGTTTGGCTACGACGCGGTCGAGCGCATCATGCCGAGAAACACGTGCGCGCTCATCAAGTCCTTCATGGGCTTCAAACTCACGAAGGTTTGCCCCTACATCCAGGAGTCAGACCTGGTCGTGGGCGAGACAACGTGCGACGGCAAGAAGAAGGCGTACGAGCTTCTCGGCGAGGTTCACAACACCTACGTGCTCGAGCTCCCGCAGATGAAGCGGCCGCAGGATGTCGCATTCTATCGAGCCGAACTCGACGAACTGTGTATCGAGCTCGAACACCTGACGGGCAAGACCATCACCGCCGAGAGCCTCCGTACGGCAATCAGGGAAGTCAACGACAAGCGTCGCGCACTTCAGAGGATCTACGCCGCACGGACCGCCAAGCCCGCTCCGATTAGCGGCAAGGACGCCATGCTCGCTGGTCAGGTCGCGTTCTACGACGACGTCGATCGCTTCACGCAGATGATGAACAAGCTTGGAGATGAGCTTGAGCAGCGTGTCGCCGACGGTTCCGGCGTGGCTCCAGCCAACGCCAAACGAGTGCTCATCACCGGTACGCCGATGGCCCTACCCAACTGGAAGCTGCACGACATCGTCGAGAAAGCAGGCGGAATCGTTGTTGGCGAAGAGATGTGCACGGGGTCTCGCTACTACGATTCGCTCCTGCCTGAAGACGGCGAGACGGTTGAGGAGATGCTCGACGCGATCGCCGAGAAGTACATGGGCATCAACTGCGCGTGCTTCACGCCCAACGAAGGCCGCACCGAGGACGTCGTGCGCATGGCACGCGAACTGAACGCCGACGGCATCATCGACTACTCGCTGAACTTCTGCACGCCGTATCAGATGGAAGCGCTCGCCATCGAAACGGCCGCGGCAACATCTCAGATCCCGACGCTCAAGATCGACACGGATTACTCTGCCGAGGATGCGGGCCAGCTCTCCACTCGCGTTGAGGCCTTCCTGGAAATGCTGTAGTGCGCGTTCTGGGTCTCGACATTGGCTCCCGGAGTGTCGACGCGGTGTGGCTTGAGGATCGCGAGGTGGTCGATGCCGCTATCGCGGACTCCGGATTCGACCCGGCCGCAGCGGCGCGGACTCTCGTTGAGCGCAGAGAACACGACGTCATCGTGGCAACGGGCTACGGTCGTCACGAAGCCCGCAAAGCCTATGAGTGCTCGGCGGTCACCGAGATCAAGGCGTATGCGCTGGGGGCCTCGGCGCTGTTCCCGGACGCTTCGGCGGTGCTCGACATCGGCGGACAGGACACCAAGGCCATAGTGCTTGGCGGGAACGGCAAGGTCCTCGACTTTGAGATGAACGACAAGTGCGCCGCCGGGACCGGCAAGTTCTTGGAAGTGATGGCTCGGGCCCTCGGGTTCACGTTGGAGGAACTGGCTGCAGCTTCGTTGTCGGCCGAACGAGGCGTGGCCATCAGCTCCATGTGCACAGTGTTCGCCGAGAGTGAGGTGACGGGGCTGGTGCACAGGGGAGAGGATCGGCGGGCGATATCGCTCGGTTTGCATCAGTCGATCGTGAAACGCACGCTGAGCTCCCTTGCGCGCATCGACGCGCGAGGCCAGCTCGTGTTCGCCGGTGGAGTGGCCAAGAACGAAGCTGTCGTCGAGCTTGTGAAAGCGGGGTTCTCCGGCGAAGTCGTCGTGCCCCAAGAGTCGCAGACGGTCGGTGCGCTCGGCGCTGCGCTCAGTGCATTTGCCGAGATGGACTGACAATCACAAGCTGACCGTCGTGTATTTCGTACGTCAATCCTGTCAACATTCTTGCAAACTGTGTGCGGCCCCTTCAGGGTGAGCACAGCTCGTTCGCTGCTGCCTTGTGGTATCGACAGACCCGTGGGAGAGTCACGTCGGTACTTCGAGGAGGCCGGTCCATCAGGAGGAGGCACGCCCATGGCTGGGGACAACGGCGTGTTGTCGCAGGAACTGAAAGCGCGCGGAGTCTCTCGGCGCGACTTCATGAAGTACTGCGGCATCATCGCGGCCATGATTGGTCTTGAGACGACCGCGGCACCCCAGGTCGCGGCGGCACTTGAGAATGCGGCGAAGCTCAGGCCCGTCGTGTGGCTTGAGGGTGGCGGGTGCACCGGGTGCACCGATTCGGTCGCGCAATCGGACAACCCTGACATCGCAACGATCATCCTGAGTCTCATCTCGGCGAACTACCAAGAGACGCTTATGGCGGCCGCTGGCTACGCCGCCGAGGAAGCCAAATCAAGCACCATTACTGCCGGAGACTACATCCTGGTCTACGAGGGCTCGGTGATGACAGGCTGGGGTGGCAAGGCCCTTATGGTAGGCGGCCGAAGTGCGCTTCAGGACCTCAAAGACGCCGCCAAGAAGGCCCAGACCGTCGTGGCAATCGGCTCGTGCGCTGTTGACGGCGGAGTGGTCGCAGCTGCGCCAAACCCCGCCGGGGCGACTGGAGTCTCGCAGTACCTCGCGACGCAAGGCATCAAGAAACCGCTAGTGAATCTGCCCACATGCCCTGTGAATCCAGTGTGGGTCGTTGCGGTGCTGGTCGACGTCCTGATGCTGGGCAAGCTTCCAGAGCTGGACGCTCAGCACCGTCCGGTAGCCATGTTCGGCCAGTCGATCCACGACAACTGCCCCCGCCGAGGACATTTCGACAACGGCGAATTCGTCTATCAGTTTGGCTCGGAAGAGGAAGCGAAGGGCTACTGCCTCTACGCGATGGGCTGCAAGGGTCCGCAGACACAAACGAACTGCCCCGTCGTGCGCTGGAATCAGAAGCAAAGCTGGTGTGTGGAGTCCGGCTCACCCTGCATCGGATGTGGCAACTTCTCGTGGGTCGACAGCGATGCCCCCTTCTTTGATCGCTTTCGCGATCTTCCGGTCGGCGCGGGGGTGCAGCCGATGGTATACGGCCTGGGGGCAGCAGGCGTGGTCGCCGCAGGGCTGGCGGTTCACGGTGTCGGAATGAAGCTCGCCGGTCGAACTGGCCGTGTTGGCGTGCCCACTGAGGATGCGAAGGAATACGACAAGAAGCATGCCGAGAAGGGGGGCGACGAGTAGATGGTACGCACGGTGATTGACCCGGTCACTCGAATCGAAGGCCACCTGCGCGTCGAACTCGAAGTCAACAACAACGTGATCACTGACGCGTGGGTGTCCAGCACGCTGTTTCGCGGGTTCGAACAGATTCTCAAGGACCGAGCTCCCCAGGATGCCTTCTACATCTCGCAGCGCATTTCCGGCGGAAGCCCGATCTCGCACGGCCACACATGTTCTGCTGCGGTTGATTCAGCATTCAAGGTGACGATCCCGAACAACGCGCGGATCATCCGCAACATCGTCGAGGGATCGCAGTTCCTGCACAGCCACATACTGTGGTTCTACAACATGGCCATTCTGGACTGGGTGGACGTTTCCCAAGCGCTCAGGGCCGACATCGCCGCAACGTACTCGCTCGCCGAGCAAGCCGGCACATCTCCGGCGGATTTTGCTGGTGTCCAAGCGCATCTCAAGAACCTTGCGGATGGTGGTCAGCTGTCGATCTTCACCAACGCCTGGTTCAACAACCCGGCCTATGCCGCGACGATGCCTCCCGAGCTGGCGCTGATCGCCATGGCGCACTACCTCGAGGCGTTGCACTACCAGTCGGAAGCTTCGACCATCTCGGCGATCATCGGCGGGAAGATGCCGCATATTATGACGTCGATCCCGGGTGGCACCGCCTTTGTGCCAACGGATGAGAAGCTTGAGCGAATCTTGCAGCGGTTCATGGCGATTCGCGATTGGATCCAGAACACCATGGTTCCAGACACACTCGCACTGGCTCCCTACTACCCTGAGGCTCTCAACTATGGCAAAGGCGTTGGTCGCTTCTTGGCCTACGGCGTCTTTGACAGGGAGTCTCGGCAACCTGAGGACCGCTACCTGCCGAGTGGAGTGATCGCCGAAGGACTCAACCTCAGCAGCGTCGACGAGACTAAGATCCTCGAGTACGTCGACCGGTCCTTCTACGCTCCGTATCCGCAAGGAGCGAAGCAGGGACTGAGGCCAGCCGCTGGCATCACCCAGCCCGTGGCACCGAAATACGACACTCGATCGCAGAATGGCAAGTACACCTGGGCGAAGGCTCCGCGTTACGACGGCAAAGCGATGGAAGTGGGCGGGCTGTCTCGTGTGTTGGTCGCATACCTTCGTGGTGTCTCTCCGGTCAAGGATCTTGTCGACACCGTGCTCGCCAAACTGGGTGCGTCGGGCAAACCGGAGGTGCTGATCTCAACTCTCGGACGAACGGCGGCACGTCCCCTTGAGTCGCTCTACGTCGCCAACACGATGATCGACCAGGTCAATGAGCTGGTTGCGAGCCTCAAAGGCGGTGACTCTGAGTTCTTCAAACCGTATGCGGACGATGAAGGCGCGGGTGTGGGGATGTGGGAGGCGCCACAAGGCGCGCTCCTGCATGCTGTCGACGTGAAGGGTCGCAAGATCCAGAACTACCAGTGCGTCGCGCCATCTACCTGGAACATCTCTCCGCGAAACGCCAACAGCAACACACGCGGCCCGCTCGAGGAAGCATTGGTCGGCGTGCCGTGTACCGATCTCAAGCAGCCACTTGAGGCATTGCGCACGGTGCACAGCTTCGATCCGAGCGCGACGTGCGCGGTACATGCAATCGACGCCAAGGAAGGGTCACGACCGCCGGTGTGGGCTGGTCCGGGAGGGGTGGGGTAGATGTCAGAGCGTGCCTTCTATCGCGAGGAACATCCGCCCGTCTTCATCGTCACCCACTGGCTCCTCTTGCTGGGCATAGGCTTCTTGATCCTATCCGGACTCTACATCCACTATCCGCTCATACCGGGCCTGATGGGCCTCGCGACGAGCACCCACACATTCTGGGCATTCGTGGTGGTTCTCACGCTTGTGATCCGCGTGGCTCTCGCCTTCTTCGTCAAGGACGCGAACATGATGAGTTCGCGAGAAGTGGACGCCGACATCAAGAATTGGCTGCCCCAGAAAGCCAACCGGCATCAGTTGTGGCCGACGATCAAGTACTACCTGTTCATGAAGAAGGAACGTCCCATCTCGGCCAAGTACGGCGTGCTGCAGAAGTTCGCCTACCTCTTGGTGGTGCCGGTGATGCTGTGTGCCGCGTACACGGGTTTCAGCCTCTGGGGTCCGACACACACGTGGTCGTTCTTCTCCGCCGGGACCGCATGGGTTGGCGGGCTGATGTACATGCGGATCATCCACTTCTTCATCATGTGGGTGGTTGTGGTCTTCGTCGCAGTGCACGTCTACATCAGCAGCATCTACGGGATGCCCCCGCTGAAGCTGATGCTTCTGGGACGGGAGACGATACCTGAGGGCCAGTAGATGCTCGGCGCCTCGGTCGCCCGGCGTCACAAACCCGTCTGGCCGATCCCAGCGGTCTCAAGGGCCTGATGGAGCTGGTAGGTGTCGGCGATCGGACAGTACCACGCCTCGTCGAGGGCACCGCCCATCAGCCCGGGCACGGTACCTCTCGGAATCTCGCCGACCGAAATTCGGCGTCCCGCGCGCGGTTCGTTGTGCGCGAAGCACCTGCTGGTGGCCCAGTCGTACGCGTCGTTGGAGAGACCCACGTACAGCAAGAGGATCTCGCTGCTGTCTCGTCGGCCGATCACCCGAAGGTAGTCGTTGACCCGAAACGCCTCCGCACAGTACTGGAGAGGATCGCGTCCGACCTGCGTCTCGGCGGTTATGGAATCCGGTTCACGGATCAATCGCTCGAGAAACCCAACAGTCTGGTGTATCGCCGCTGGATCGAGCTTGGCTAGTGCCGAGACGAAACTGTGCCCCAATGCGATCTGCGTCATCGCTCGCACTCCCCCATAAGCGCGTGGTGACTTCGGTGCCCGTGCAGGTGCCTGCTCGGCGCCTCGGATCCCGGAGTCGTGTCCGGACGATCCGATTATCCCCCTTGAGCGGCAAGCTCGCTTGCTCAGGCGCTGACGAGGAACTCTTCCCATCCGGCACGACCGTGCAATTTGGCGCGATACATCGCGTGATCGGCTCGCGTGATGAGTTCGTCGTGATGCTCGCCAATTCGATAGGTCGCCAGGCCAACGCTTACCGAGACACGCACCGTAGCTCCTTCGACGGCGATCGGCTGAGCGATGCATCCCGCGATGGAACTCGCCCTCTCGGCGAGTTCGAAGGCGCTGGGGAGTTGTGGAAACAGCGCGATGAACTCGTCCCCGCCGACGCGCGCCACGGTGTCTGTCTCACGTACCGAGTTCAGCAACCGCTCGCCAATGACTTGCAAGACCTGATCGCCCATCGCGTGTCCGTGGGTGTCGTTTACTGGCTTGAAGTCGTCAAGGTCCATGTAGATCAGGCCGACGGTCTTTCCGCACTCGCAGGCACCTCGCAACGCGGCCTCGATTCTCTTCTCGAGCATTGCGCGGTTGCCCAAGCCGGTGAGCTTGTCGTAGAACGCCAGACGCCGCATGGTCTCCTGTGCTGCCGAGCGTTCGGCGAGGTCACGCGATGCGCTCACGACCAGTTCGCCCCACGGTTCGATTGTCACGAGCCGAGAATGCGTTTCGACTGCGATAGTGTGCCCTTCTCGCCCTCGGCACTCCATTTCGAAGACAAGCCCTCTGGAGCATCTGAGTTCGTCCATTCGTAGCATGAGATGGTCGCGGTGCTCCGGCGCGATCCAGTGCCATGTCGGCAAAGCCATCATCTCGGCGTGTTCGTAGCCGAGCATCATGGCGGCTCGCTCGTTTGCATACACGATGAGTCCTTCGAGGGTGTGCGCGATGATGCCATCGCCAACGTTTTCGAGCAGTGTTGACCTCAGGTCAAGCTCGCGGTCACGTCCGGCGATGTGTCGGGCAGCAAGATCGAAGACCTCTCCCGGTGAGGTCTGCTGATCTTCGCGAACCGTATTCCCGCGGCTTTCCACGCCGCCCCCGTTCGTCTGCAGGAAGAACATGTGATTGTCCGAGGTCCTGTATCGACCTATGGCGGCCAACCCTGAGCCGGTCATACGAGAGTAGTCGGTCGGCACGGATTTGCCGTGACAGTCATCACACGCGCGCTCCCGGATGGCTCCATCGTCCCTCGGCTATACTCCCAACGAGGAGAAGCCGTCCGATGTTTCGCCAGCTCTGGGAGGTTTGATGCTCGACGCTCGTTTCGTTCGCGAGAACCCGGATGTCGTCCGTTTGGCGATGGAGGTTCGCGACTCACGATGGGATCTCGACGCGTTCCTCGCGCTGGACGAGGAGCGTCGGCGGCTTATCGGCGAGGTCGAAGCGCTGCAGGCCGAGCGCAACGAGGCTTCCAAAGCTATCGGCGCCCTGATGCAATCGGGCAAGAGCGACGAAGCGGAGGCGGCCAAGGAAGCCGTTCGGCGCATCAACGATCGCGTCGCCGCTCTCGATGACGAGCGCGAGGTCGTCGAGGCCGATACGCGCGATCTGTTGCTGACGGCTCCCAACCCGCCAGACGCAAGCGTTCCGATTGGCGCCGACGAGACCGAGAACGTCGAGGTGCGCCGGTGGGGCACGCCGCCCGCCTTCGACTTCGAGCCGATTCCGCATTGGGACCTGGGACCGGCGCTCGGCATCCTGGACTTCGAGCGGGCGGTCAAGCTTGCCGAGAGCCGCTTCGTGTTGCTCGGCGGCATGGGGGCCAAGCTCAATCGCGCGCTCATCAACTTCATGCTCGATACTCACGCCGAGTCGGGATATCGCGAGTGGGCGCCACCGGCGCTCGCCAACGCCGAGACCCTCACCGGCACCGGCCAGCTGCCCAAGTTCGAAGACGACCTCTACAAGACGGGCGAGGGGCTCTACCTCATTCCGACTGCCGAGGTTCAACTCACCAACATTCATCGCGACGAAGTACTTGAGGGCGAGACGCTGCCGCGCCGCTACACCGCCTACACGCCGTGCTTCCGTGAGGAGGCCGGTTCAGCTGGCCGAGACACCCGCGGCATGATCCGCGTGCACCAGTTCGACAAGGTCGAGCTGGTGAAGTTCGTGCGACCCGAGGAAAGCTTCGACGCGCTTGAGGGCATGGTCGCCGACGCCGAGCTGATCTTGCAGAAGCTGGGGCTGGCGTATCGCACGATCGTGCTGTGCACGGGCGACATGGGGTTCTCGGCGGCCAAGACCTACGACATCGAGGTGTGGCTGCCCAGCTACGACGGCTACAAGGAGATTTCGAGCTGCAGCAACTGCGTCGACTTCCAGGCCCGCCGAGCGAGCATCAAGTATCGCGATCCCGGCGAGTTCAAGGGCTCGCGGTTCGTGCACACGCTCAACGGATCGGGACTCGCGGTGGGGCGCACGCTGGCGGCGGTCATCGAGAACTACCAGCAGGCCGACGGGAGCATCGCGATTCCCGAGGTGTTGCGGCCGTATCTGGGGGGCAAGAAGGAAGTTCGCGCTGGCGAGTAGCGCGGGGGCGGGGAGTGGCGTGCGGGTTGTCGGCTCCCCGCTTCGCTCCTGCGCGGCAAGACCGGCCGCGCAGAGTCGCCGCTGACCCGCACGGGCTGCCACGCCCGCGCATCTGCAGAGTCGCCGCCAACCCGCACGCCACTCCCCGGCGGTGCTCGCGTCACGAACGGTGGCTGATGGGCTCAGCGCTTCGCTCCTGCGCTGCTACGCGCTCGCGGTCGGCGGTTCGTAGCGCTCGTAGTAGCCGAGCAGCGCGCCGTCGTCGTCGCGCACGGCGCGCATCCAGATGCGGTGCTTCTCGCTGTCGGTGATGAGCACTTCGTCGAGTTCCGGCTCGGCGGCGAACCGCTCGGCGATGTCGATGATCTGCGCGCATGAGGTCTCGTTGTGGCAGTCCAGGATCGAGTCTCCCGGGCCGCCGGTTCGTCCCTCGTAGTGACGCGCGGCTTCGGCGTTCCAGTAGCGGATCACGTGCTCGGTGTCGCAGAAGACGAACGGGTCCTTGAGACTGTCGAGGAGGTGTCTGAACAGTTCTGTGTCGGCGGGCATGGGAGTTCCTCCTGGGCTCGTGCTTGCTCGGGGCGCTGGCTACTCGGCGAGCAGACGCTCGGCGTTGGTGCTCAGGATCGCGTCGATCACACCCTCGCGCAACGGCAGGCGGCGCAGCCATGCGATCTCGGCTTTGGCATCGGTCCACGGCCCGTCGCTGCCGAACAAGACGCGTTCGGGACCATGCGCATGCACGATCTCGACGAAGTCGGCGTCGGGCAGATGTCCCAGCGTGTACGCGGTGTCGAGGTAGACGTCGCGGCCCACAAGCAGCTCGGCGACGCGATTCCACACGCGGTAGCCGCCGAGATGGGCCAGGACCATGCGCATCTTGGGGAAGCCGTCGAGTACGGCGGCGAATGACTCAGGCGTGCCGTGCAGCCCTTCGTGCAGCTCGTCTTCGCCGGCGTGGAAGAACACCGTCATGTCGTGTTCGATGGCGGCCTCGTAGACGGGCGCCATTCGCGGCTCGTCGGGCGCGAAGTCCTGGTGCTCCGGGTGCAGCTTCAACCCGCGCAGACCGAGCGCCGCCATGCGCGCCACCTCCGCAGACGGGTTCTCGAAATCCGGATGGATGGCGCCGAACGGCACGATGCGCTCGCTCGCAAGCGACGCCGCCCAGTCGTTGATGTCGCTGACCTGCGCGGGCTTGGTTGCGACCGGTTGCAGCACCGACGTCGAGATCCCGCAGCGGTCCATCTCGGCGATCAGGCCGGCGACGGTTCCGTCGTAGAAGGGTGTGAGCGTCCCTTGGCTCATCAGCGCAGAGACCGCCTTCTGAGCAATCTCGTCCGGCCAGGCATGAGTGTGAATGTCGATGATGCGCACGCGATGCTCCCTGTTCTCCTCAGCGTCCGTGCAGCACATGATGCGGGCATCACCGCGTGCTTGCCAACTTCGCCGCGCCAAGCACGTCGGCACAGCCGTGCGAGTCGCTCTTCTGCGAGTGGTTTGGCGTTGTCGGCGAGAGGTGGGCATACACCCTACACCACACCAGTCTAAGCAAGGGAGCTCGCGATGCCTGACTCGAAGGATTCCTCGGCAGGGGGCGGCGTGCCGACACACCCCTCGATTCTCGTGGTCTTCGGCCCGACCGGCGACCTCATGGCGCGCAAGGTCGTGCCGTCGTTGTTCTACCTGCGCGGACAAGGCGAGCTTCCTCCGAAGCTCCGCGTCGTCGGCTTTGGTCGCCGAGAATGGGGCGACGAGGAGCTCCGCGCCCATGTGCGCGGCATTCTTGCCGAGCGGGCTGCCGAGGCCGACCCACAGGATGTCGAGGATTTCCTGCAGCTCTTCGAGTATCAGCGAGGCGAGTTTGACGAGCACGAGGCGTATCGCAGAACCCTTGAGCACATCGCCGGAATCCAAGACGAGTGGGGGGTGTGCGCGAACAAGCTGTTCTACCTGGCGGTCCCGCCTGAGAACTACGAAGTTATCTTCCGCAATCTCGCCTCAAGCGGTCTGACCATCGAGTGCAGCGACGCGACCGGCTGGACTCGCGTGCTTGTGGAGAAGCCGTTCGGCGATGACCTCGAGACCGCGAAGCAGCTCGACGGGTTGCTCGGCAGCCTGTTTCGCGAGGAGCAGATCTATCGCATCGACCACTACCTCGCCAAGGAGATGCTGCAGGCGATTCTGAACTTCCGATTCACGAACAACTTGCTGGAGCGAGAGTGGGATCGCGAGTCGATCGAGTCGATCGACATCACGCTGCTTGAATCGCTCGACGCCAACAAGCGAGGCGCGTTCTACGACAAGGTCGGCGCACTTCGGGACGTCGGACAGAACCACCTGCTGCAGATGCTCGCACTCGTCACGATGGATCGGCCCGCCTCGATCGCTGCCGACGACATTCGTGACGCGCGGGCCGCGCTCATCGAGAGCCTTCTGCCGATGTCTGCGCGTGACGTCGCCTCGTCGACGTTTCGCGCGCAGTACTCGGGATTTCGTGAGGCCGTGGGTGTGCGTCCAGATTCGGGCACCGAGACGTACTTTCAGCTGCGGACCCACATGGCCGGTGCGCGTTGGTCGGGCGTGCGGGTGAGCATGGAATCTGGCAAGTCGATGGGGGAAGCGTGCAAACGCATCGTCGTGACGCTCCGCGCGCCGAAGCAGTGCCTGTGCCCAGAGGAAGCGCGCTACACCAACCGCATCGTCTTCACGCTCGAGCCCGCCGACCAAATCGAGATCGTGTTCTTTGCCAAGAAGCCGGGCGTGGAGGACGAGATCGAAGAGCGGCGTTTCAGCTTCTTCCTCTACGAGAAGTCCGTGAAAGCCCAGTACGTCGAGGAGTACGCGAAGCTGATGCACGACGCGTTCGAGGGCGATCAGACGCTCTTTGTCTCGACGCGAGAAGTGGAGGCGGGCTGGGCGTTCATCGATCCGATCTGTTCGGTATGGGCGGCGGGTGCGGTGCCGCTTGAGCGCTACGAGGCGGGTTCGGCCGACATTGTGCGCGCTGCCGACGATGCCCTAAGCCGCCGAGTAACCCGCGGCGAGGTCGGCGTGTGTGGTCTCGGCAAGATGGGGGCAGGACTCGCCCTGAACCTTATCGACAACAATTGGCGAGTGGTCGGCTGGAATCGACATCACGAAGGCGCTGACGCACTTGCGCCGCACGGCCTCGAGCCAGCGTCCACTTTGCGCGAGCTGGTGGCCGCGCTCACTCCACCGCGCACCGTGTGGCTGATGGTCCCGTCAGGCGCGCCGATCGATGAGGTGCTCTTCGCCCAAGGCACGGGACTCGCGCACTTCCTCGCGCCGGGTGACACCGTGATCGACGGCGGGAACTCTCACTTCCGCGATGACGGCACGAGGGCCGAGCGTCTTGGTGCGCTCGGCATCCACTTCCTTGATTGCGGGACGAGTGGCGGTCCGGCGGGTGCGCGTCACGGCGCGTGCCTCATGATCGGCGGGAGTCGGGAGACCTTCGAAGCCGCCGAGCCGATCTTTGCCGATGTCGCGCTACCCGGTGGCTACCGCTTCTTCCCTGGCCACGGCGCCGGGCACTTCGTGAAGATGCTTCACAACGGGATTGAGTACGGCATGATGCAGGCTATCGCCGAGGGCTTTGAGGTGCTGCACGCATCGCCGTTTGAGCTGGATCTCGAGGACGTGACCGATGTCTACCAGCATGGCAGCGTCGTTGAGTCGCGGCTCGTGGGGTGGCTCGGCGAGGCGTACTCGGAGTTGGGCGACGATCTCGAGGGCGTGAGCGGTGTAGTTGGACACACCGGCGAAGGCGAGTGGACCGTGCAGACGGCTCGCGACCTCGAAGTCGACGTGCCCGCGATCGCCGATTCGCTGCAATTCCGCATCGACAGCGAGAAGCATCCGAGCTACGCGGGCCAGGTGCTCACGGCGCTGCGAAACGCGTTCGGAGGTCACGGCCTGGGACCTGGCGGCGGCCCGCGCAGATAGGAGCGCTGCGGTCGACTGCG
>CAZIPN010000023.1:8056-32924 GCA_964541225.1 uncultured Eubacteriales bacterium | reverse complement strand
TCGGACTCGGCGATGCGGGCGTTTTCGACGAGCTGCTCGAGCACGGCACGCCCTCTCGGCGAGCGCTCGGTGGCGACGGCTGCTTGAAGCGCATCGAGCACGTCGGGTCGCAGCGAGCTGGCCGCGCGCACAATCGCGGCGGCCACGGCGTCGGCGATGCTCGCCGAGGGAAGCACGCTACTCCCGCAAGCCGAGCGCGTCGACAGCCGCCGAGACGGTCGCAGCCGAGGCTTGCAGCGCAGCGAGTTCGTCGGCGGTGAGCGCGATTTCGTCGACCGCGACAACCCCAGCGGCGCCGAGAGTGGCCGGAACCGTCATGTACACGTCCTCGATGCCGTATTGGCCGTTCAGGTACACGCAGCTCGGCAGCACCTCGCCGCTGTCTTGCAGTATCGCTCGCACCATGGCCATCACGCTGGCACCAGGCGCGTAGAATGCCGAGCCGGTCTTGAGCAGGCTCACGACCTCGGCGCCGCCATTGATGGTGCGCGCAACGAGCGCATCGACATCATCGGCGGACAAGAGCTCGGTGAGCGGTGTCCCGCCGACAGTCGACTGACGCGGCAGCGGCACCATCGCGTCGCCATGCGCGCCCGCGGCAAGAGCCACGATGTCGCCGATCGGCGCGCCGGTCTTCTCGGCGATGGCGAAGGCGAAACGTGCCGAGTCGAGCACGCCGCCCATGCCAAGCACGCGCGTCGCGGGCAGCCCGGAGACCTTCCACGCCAGGTACGTCATGACGTCGAGTGGATTCGTGACGCACAGGATGACCGCGTCCGGCGAGGCCGCGACCACGCTCGAGATCACGCTTTCGACGATGGTTCGGTTGGCGGCAAGCAAGTCATCGCGACTCATGCCTGGCTTGCGCGGCAGGCCGGCGGTCACAACCACGAGGTCGGATCCGGCGGTATCGGCATAGTCGTTGGTGCCCGTCACACTCGGACCGAACTTGAGCACTGAGCGCATATGCATCATGTCCAGCGCCTTGCCCTGCGGCAGTCCCTCGGCAACATCGATCAGAACCACGTTCGCAATGTCGCGCTCTGCGATGAGCTGGGCGGCGGTCGCTCCAACCTGCCCGGCGCCCACAATGGTGACCTTCGGATACGCCATCAAGTCCCAATCCCTCGTGTCTGGAAGCGTCTAGAAGCGCGGCCCTCGTTGCAAGCGGGCGCTGGTGAGATACCGCAAGATTCTAGCATGCGATCTGAGCGCAACGAGCGCATGCGGGGGCCAGGTGAGAGTCGCAACATCAGCGCCCGGGGCTTGCGCGAAGCACCCGCCCGTGCCACGCGACGCGCTTGCGTCAGGACAGATCCGCAGGATAGTCCACGGAGGGTTTGCGACCCTGGTGATACGCCACGCGATCAGCAAGGATCGTCGGCACCTTGGGCAGCAATTCTCGCGGCTCGGGTTGCGCGATCGGCGTCTCGATCTCGGCGACCAGCGTCTCGTCCCCATCTCCCATCGACTCGGCAATCACCTCGCCGAGATGAACGATCACGCTGCCCCCGTGACCCGGCTCACCTGGCTCCGCACCTGTGCATTCCGCGACGATAACCAGCCCCGCGAGGGAGGAGGAGAGGTCGAGCGCAAACTCAGTGATGGCCTCGGCCTGCAAATCGTTTTCAGACCGTGGCGAGAGGATCGCAACCTGAGGCTTCTTGCCCGACACACTCAAGATCTCAGCACCGTCCGCGCACGCATCGCTCACCAGCAGCGCGGTCTGCCCAAGTTGTGGGATCGCCGCGACGTGACCGCCCTGGGTCACGACCGCCGTGTTGATGTAGACGACACTTTCACTCTGACTCTCACCGATCGCCTCAAACAGCTTGGCGACCGGATCGCCAGAAGAATCGTCGGCGAGCACCGGCGCTGGGGGAAAGACAACGACATCCGCGCCCATGTCGGTCGCATCAGCCGCAGCGTTGGCGAGAGCCGCCGCGTCTTCCTGGTCGTCGCCACGCAGCACGTGTTGGATGACCGCAATCTGCATCTCATGCGCTCCTGACGTTCGATATCAACCTGCCGCCTGCTTCGCGCCCCTCCGGGCGCCACCACCTCGTGACGTCTTCTTCTTGGCGGCCTCAGCCTTGCTCGGACAGTTCGGGTCGACGCATATCTTCCACGGCCCGCGATTGGTCGTGACCACTACCATCGGCGCACCGCACGCCGGGCACTCCTCGCCAGTCGCCGAGAGTTCCCCTCGCTGCGGCAGCGGATAGCTCGTCTGGCACTCGTCGTAGTTGGTGCAGCGCACAAACCGCTTGAGCGTGCGAGGCGAGCGGCGCACGGTGAGCTGCTGCCCGGGCTTTCCAGCCGCCGCGCACGTCTTGCACTCGCCGATGCTGATCTCGGGCTCTTCGTTCGTGGGGCACGCCGGATCCAGACAGATCACGCGCGGCTTGGTTCGAAACTGGATGACTTTGACCTGTGGCGTCCCGCACACCGAGCACACCTCGTCGACCGCCTCGATCTTGCCTTGGGGCAGCGGATAGGTGACGTCGCACTCGGGCCATCCCGAGCAGCCGACGAACTGACCATGTGTCTTGACGGACGACTTGACGAGCAGGTCGTGGCCGCACTTCGGGCACACGCCCACCTTCGCGTCGTCGGCACCGGCCTCCTTGAGCGCCTCGCCGACCTCGGAGGCTTTGGGGATAAGCTCGTCCATCACGCGTGCCAACAGCTCGCGTGAATGCGTGACAACCTGCGTGCGCGTCGCTCGGCCGTTTGCGATGCCGTCCATCTCGGCTTCGAGGTCCCGCGTCATGTCCGGCGTGGTGATGTGCGGTGCGAACGACGAAAGCGCATCGATCACCGCACGGCCCAGGCTCGTGGGTTCGGGCGGCTCGTTGACGACGTACTTCACCTCAAGCAGGCGTTCGATGATGGCGTGTCGCGTAGCTTTGGTGCCCAGGCCGCGCTTCTCCATCTCCTGGATGAGCTTGCCCTGCGAGTAGCGCGCAGGCGGCTCGGTTGCCTTCTGCGCCATTTCGGCGCCGAGAAAATCGCACTCATCATGCTCGTGCAACACCGGCAGCTGCTCGTCCTTCTTGAGGCCGTACGGGTAGATCGCCCGAAAGCCAGGCTCGACCAGCACGTCTCCCTTGGCCACGAACGGCTCCCCGCCAACCTCGATAGTGACCTTCGTCCCTTCGACGACGGCGTCACCGGAGAGCGTGGCCATGAAGCGTCTCGAGACCAGGTTGTAGATCTTCCACTCCTCGGGCTTGAGCTTGTCCGGATCTCCCGCGCCCGTGGGGTGAATCGGTGGGTGGTCGGTCGTCTCTTGCTTGCCGCGAGTGGGCGTGAGCGAGGATGCGTGAAGCAGCTTGCCTGCGTACTCGTGGTAGGCGGGCACCTGCGACAGGCTCTGCAGGATCGCGCGGATATCCAGCGACTGCGGATAGACCGTGTTGTCGACACGCGGATAGCTGATCAAGCCATCCATATACAGCGATTCGGCGATGCGCATGGCGCGGGCCGGCGTGACGCCCTCAGCAGCGGCGGCGGCTTGCAGCGCGGTCGTGTTGAACGGCGTTGGCGGCGAGACTTTGCGACGCTTCTTCTCGGCCGCGGTGACGGTGCCCGACTTCTGATCGGCGATCGCGTCCATGACGCGCGTGGCTTCAGCCTCGCTCTTGAAGCGATCGGTCGCGTGCCCCGCGCCAAACTCAGTCGCGGCACCGCCGTCGCGTGCTTGCGTCTTGAACGCGCCTTTCACCGTCCAGTAGATCTCGGGCACGAATGCCTCGCGCTCGCGCTCGCGCTCGACGATGAGCGCCAACGTGGGCGTCTGCACGCGCCCTGCCGACTTCACGTTCCCGAAGCCGGAGTACTTCGCCATCGTCAGGTAGCGCGTGAGCACAGCACCCCACACCAAGTCGATGTCTTGCCGAGACTCGCCAGCCTGCGCCAGGTTCTCGTCCACATCCACCAGCTCGGCGAACGCACGCTCAACCTCGTCACGCGTAATCGCCGAGAACCGCGCGCGCTTGATCGGCGCGGTCTTGTTGACATTGCGCACAAGCGTGGCGGCATCGCTGCCGATCAACTCGCCCTCGCGATCGAAGTCCGTCGCGATGAAGATGGCGTCGGCCTTCTTGGCAAGACTCTTCAGCGACCGAATCAATTCTCGCTCGGCAGGTTTCTTGCCGATGGGCGCCCATACTAGATAGGGCAGTGAGAGGAGCTTCCACGTCTTGAGGTCCACGCCATCCACGGTGAACGGCTTCTTCTTGCGCCACGGGCCGTCGGCAAACCCCGTCATCGGAGTCGGAAGCGTGTCGGGCATAGCGACCGGCGCCTTGATGGCGTCGTCTTCCCACACGGCGTTCCATGCCTTGCCGTCAAAGACAATCTGCTGCGGAAAATCCACGCCAAGGATGTGGCCCTTGAGGCCGATACTGACCCAGTCCTCGCCGTCTCGGCGAAACGTGTAGATGGGCGTGTTGTAGACCTTGTCCGTCTTCGGCTTGCCGACAGCAAGTATCTCGGCGAGCTTCTTGGCGGCTATGTTCTTCTCAGTGACAATGAGCTTCAACGAAGACGACCTTCCCCATATCGGGCAATTCGCAGCCGAGTATACACAGGTGCGTCAAGCCGTAGGTGGAATGTGCGGCAATCGAGAGGGTCTTGAGCGCCGAGGACGCCTCGCAACCTAGTGACTCGCCGAGTCTTGATGGTAGGCTCGCGAAGCGAGGCTCGGCACTATGCCACAGCACGACCCACGACAATCAAGATCGACGAGGAGAGCGGAGCTGCTCTAGAAGATGGCCAGGCGAAGACGCTCGCTTGTCGCGGTGCTCGTGCTTCTGTTGGTGCTCGGCGCCCTGGTTGTCGTTGTCGTGCAAAGCCGTCGCACTCCTGAGAAACCATCGCTTCGTCTGGTGCAGCGCGCAGTTCTGCTTTCCTCGGCGATCAAGATGCAGAACAACTCGCTTCGCTACTTGCACTCCACGTGGTTCGACTCCACCTATCACTACCGCACCGTCCCCGTGAGCTCGATTTCCGGCGCGAACACTGCCGAGAACCCCAACACGATCGAAGTCCTCGCTCCGAGCGGGGGCTTTCCTGACGCGGCTGATGCCGAACCGGCGGTCAGGAGCCAAGCCTCGGCGCTGTACGCGACGGCCATCGCCTTGAACAACAACACCTATGACGCGACGCAAGTCGGGGTGTCACGCACGGAAGCTTTGCGCAGGGTCGTGGCGTGGACCAACGCGCTCGCGATCAGCTACCACCGCGACGGATGGGCCGAAGGCTGGCAGACGCCGCTATGGGTCTACTACCTCTCGTATGGGGCGCACCAAGAGTGGGATGCGCTCCCCCCGGTGACCCAGAATCTCATCGACGCCGCCGTCGCGTCTGAAGCCAATCACCTGCTCACTCTCCCGCCTCCCTACTACAAGAACGCGAAGGGTGAGGTGCTCTACAAGGGCGATTCCAAGTCGGAAGAAGATGCCTGGGATGGAGCCTTCCTACTCACGGCGGCACGCGAGTACCCCGGCAATCCGAACGCGAAGCGGTGGGAGACACAGGCGAAGGCGTACATGCTCGTGGCGTTCGCCTCTCCCGACCAGGTGGGCCACGACCGGCGCATCTTGGGCAGCAATCTCAACGCGAACGGCACGGTCACGAATCACGGCAAGATCAATCCCGACTACATGTTCTCCGCCGCGGAAATGATGGTGAAGTGCGATCTCGCATCCGCTGAGGCGCACGCGCCCGTCCCGGCCGAATGTCACAACAACCTGGCGCTCGTGTGGCGTGGACTCACCGCGACGAAGTTCGAACCCGGCACCACCTACAAAGAGCCCGGCGGGACAATCTATCGCTGGGACAAGAACAACAAGCCGACGGCGAACATCTACTACCCGCAGGGATACGACTGGTCGCCTCGGCGGCGCTTCAACGCTGCCGAGATGGACGTCGAGTACTGGTCGCTCTTCGACGACGCCACGGCCTTTGGCTTCGCGACCAAGCACCTGGCCTACACGCTTGCGCTACAGGCGCAGCACAAAGACGGCATGACCTTCTCGAAGAACGAGACCCGCTTCGCCGAAGAAGAGCAGTTCGTCGCGGCAACTGGGGCAGAAATCGTCTCCAGACTGGAGTACGTGCACTAGCGCTGCGGCCCGCGTGACTGCGGCGCTGTGCGCCTCCCGACAGCGGCGATCCTAGCGTGCGCTGACCCGAGGACGCCCTGCGTCGCGTTAGAAGCCGATTTCGGCGGCTCGAGCCTGCATCGCCTCAAGCGCAATCTGCAGAAACTCGTCGCGTTCGATGCCGAGTTCGACACATGCGCCCATCTGCTCCCGACTCGCGCCCTTGGCGAACGCCTTTTCCTTCCAGCGCTTCTTCAGGCTCTTGACCTGTACGCCCGCCAGATCCTTCTCGGGTCGCACGAGGGCGGCCGCCACAACGAAGCCGGTCGTCGGATCGGCACACCACAGAGCTTTGTCCATCGCCGAGAGGCGCTCAGCCTTGCCCGCATGGCCGAGAATCGCATGCACCATCTCGTCGTCAACCACACCCGTCAGCGCCTCGGCGGTGAGCAGCCCGTGGCGCGCGGGATCATCGGCAGTCTCGGCGTAGTCGAGATCGTGGAGCAGCCCAGCCAGTCCCCAGCGATCCACGTCCTCGGGCGATTCGCCGAGTCGCTCGCCCAGCGCGCGCATGATGATCTCAGTGGCGATGCAGTGGTTGACCAAGTTGCGCTGCGGTATGCGCTCCTCAACGAGCGCGAGCGCTTCATCGCGAGAGATCACGGGCGCTTCCCTTCCTCGGCAGTTGAGGCCTTGAGTTCGTCGATGCGCGAGGCAAGCCACTTCGCCCACTCGTCGACGCCCTCACCTTTGGTCGCCGAGATGCGAAAGATCGGCGAGGTCGGATTCAGCGAACGAACTACGCGGGTGAACTCGTCTTCGTCGAAGTCGAAGATGGGCATCGTGTCGACCTTGTTCAGGATCACGGCCTCTGAGACCTGGAAGATGCCCGGGTACTTCTGCGGCTTGTCGTGACCCTCCGGAACCGACAGAATCATCACTTTCGCATTCTCGCCGAGGTAGAAATCGGTCGGGCATACGAGGTTTCCGACGTTTTCAACAATGATGAGATCGAGTTCCGCGAGCGGCAGTGCCGACAGCGCCCGCTTGATCATGTCGCTCTCGAGGTGGCAGGCGCCGCCAGTGTTGATCTGCACTGCGGGAATGCCGTGAGCCTTGACCTTCTCGGCGTCCACTTTGCTCGCGATGTCGCCCTCGATCACCGCGATGCGATAGCGGTCGCGCAGCGCCTCGATGGTGGCAAGAATCGTCGATGTCTTGCCCGCGCCGGGCGACGCCATGAGGTCGAGCACGAACACGCCGTGGCGATCGAGCTCGGCGCGGTTCTCGGCGGCCAAACGCTCGTTCATGTCCAGAATCGGCTTGGACAGATCGATCTCCACGGCTACTCCCCTTGCGCGTCGGTGGGTGCGGGCGAATTGGCGGTTGCGGGCTGAGAATCCAGCTCGTCAGGAGTCTCGAGGCTGTCGATCTGCAGCTCATGGCCCGTCAGCGACGTGACGTTGAAGGCGCCGCACTCGGGACACACCATCTGGTAGCGGTCATGCTCGTACTCGATGCCACATTCGTTGCACTTCGAGGTGGCTGGAATATGCGTCACCACCAGAGTCGCACCCTCGGCCATCGTGCCGGGAGTGAGTGCCTCGAACGCGAACTGCAGCGCGAACTCCTGGATCTCGGTGAGTTCGCCGATGCTGATCCGGATCTCGCTGATCGTCTCGGCGCCTGCATTGGTAGCCGCGTCGAAGGACGCGGTCAAGATGCCCTGCGTGATGCCCATTTCGTGCATGTCAGACCGCCTTAGCCATGTCGGCGATTTGGGCCTTGATGCGATTCGCGAAGGCCAAGCGTGCGAACAGCATCGTGAGCTCGTAGAGCACGATCAGGCTCAAGATCAAAGCTCCGATCGTCACCGGACTCCAGTCTGGCGTCGCCAGAGACCCGAACGTAATGAGGCCGAGATAGGCGTAGCGCCAGTTCTTGCGAAGCACCGCGTACTTCACGACCCCGACGCCGAGCAGGAAGAACAGCAGCACAGGCAGCTCAAAGGTCAGCCCGAACGCGAGCATGAGTATCGCCAGCCCGCCGAGAAACTGGTTCGCGTTTGGCAGAGTCTGCAGCTTGATAGCCATCCCATGGCCGGCGGCGCCGATGTGGAACACCCGGTAGATGAATGCGCTCACGTCAACCCCGCCACTCGATTGCGCCAGCAGCCACTGAAACGACGGCGCGACGATGACGTAGTGGCAGAAGAGGTTGCCGGCTATGAACAAGACGATGATCGCCGTCACTGTCGGCAGAAACCACTTGCGCTCTTTGGACTTGAGAGCTGGCAGGAAGAACGCGAGCGATTGGTAGAGCCAGATCGGGCTCGTCAGCACGATGGCCGCATACGACGCGACTTTGAAGCGAAACGCGAATGCCTCGAATGGGCCGAAGAAGTTCAGAGCGGAATCGTTGAGATACGGGCTGATCGGTTCGAACAGCCAACTCACGATGGCGCCGGTGAATGGATACAACACGACCGAAGCGATCCCCAGCGTCAGAGCGATGACGAGAATGCGCTGTCGGAGCTCCGCCAGGTGCTCGAGAAACGGCATCTTCTTGGGGCCGATGGGCATGGGCGCTCGAGGAGCGGCGGGCCGCTACTCCTCCTCATCCTCCTCGTCATCGGGGCTGGTGTCGTAGAGCGAGGAGGCAAGGCTCGCGCGAGTATCGGTGAAGACCTTCGTGGTCTCCTCAGTCGCAAACATGTCGGCCTTGATGCTGCGCTCCATCTCCTCTTTCGCGTTGTTGAACATGCGAATGAACTTGCCGACAGTACGGGCAATATCCGGCAGCTTATCCGGGCCAATGAGAATCAGGGCCGCGACAAGAATGACCATGATCTTGATGTCGAACACAACCCTGCCCTTCTCGACGCGCGTGCCTGAAATGGCAGCACGCAATCACCGTGCCGCATAAGGCGATTACGCCACCAAAGGAGTCTAGAACTCAGCAGCCTCCGCAGCGTCGGAGAAGATCGGAAACACCTTGTCCAGTCCCGTGATACGGAATATCTTCAGAATGCCATCGCGCGTGCAGACGATTCGCACGACGCCATCCTTTTCCCGCGCGCGCCTTAGCGCGCTGACGAGTACTCCCAGACCAGAGCTGTCGATGAACCCGACCTGCTCGAGATCGATAGTGAGATGAGTGCATCCGCCCCGAATCAGCGAGACCAGTTCTTCCTTCAGTTGCGGCGCTGTATAGACGTCCACCTCACCGTCGAGGATGATCGTACATGCGACGCCGTCCTTCTCGCTACGAATGTCTAGTTCCATACGATGCAGCGCTCCATTCTGGCCACGGGCCGGTGAATACGGATTGTACCGCCCCTGCAGTGCCGCTCCAAGAGCCGTTCGAGTGGGTACGATTCCTGTAGCCCCACACATACGGAAGGACTTCCATGACACTGAGCATCAATCTGGATCAGAATCCCGGGTGTTGGAAGCTCACGCTGGTTGGGGATCTCGACTACGGCGAGTGTGCGACGTTTCGGATGAACATCGACCGTATCCTGAAGAACGCCCCACCCGCTGCGATCGTGGATTTGTCCGACGTTGAATACCTCGACAGCTCCGGGCTTGGCCTCTTGCTTTCGCTGTCGAAGGAGTACGGGCAATCCGGGGGGAAGCTCGTGTTGATCACCAACGAGACCGTCGACAACATCTTGTCGCTCACGCGGCTCAATGGCATCTTCGCGACTGCGGCGGGACTCGACGAAGCTCTTCAGATGGTGGACGCAAGCCTCGCATGACCTCAGATCCGATCGGCAACTGATGTCGCCGCACATGCTGCGGGTCGCGAGTCTGCGCCCGCGCCCTTCTGCATCTGGAACTGTCGCCGAAGCTGCCCGACCGGGACTACGGCGTCTTGGTTGCCGTGGTCGATGCGCCCAGCGACTTCAGGTGCTCGGCCACCCCCGACGCACTCGCCCCTTTCGGATCGAGCGCTAGGTACTTCTGATAGGCCGGAATCGCCAAGGACATCTTGCCGACGGCCTCGTAGTACGTGCCGAGATGTACCCAGGCTTGCGCGAACGTCGGGTCCTTCTTGATAACCTCGTTCACGATCGTGATGGCCCCAGTCGCGTCGTTGCTGTAAAACGTCGCGTACGACCTGTCTGTCTGCGTGCTTGGGTCAAACGTCTTGCTCAGCCCAACTGCCTTGTCGTAGGCATCCTTCGCCAATCCCCATGTCTGATAGGCGGCGGTCATCGCCGCGCTAGTCAACTGGCTCTTGCCGGGTTCCGGTTGAGACAGCGCCGCAGCCCACTCGTAGTAGGCGTTCGCAAGATCAACCTGGGCCGTGTAGCTTGTTGGATTGCTCGCCGCAGCTGCTTTGAACGCGTCGATTTGTGGCTGATACTGCTGCGAGAGTGCTGTGACGTGATCGACCGTGGCCGTCTGAGACGCCGGTGTTTGCTTGAACAAATCGAAGATGCCCGCAATGCCCGTGTACATGAATAGACTGACGAACGCAACGATCAGGATGATGATCAGTATCTTCACCCAGAGCGAGGTATTGGACTTGTTGAGCGCCACGTTGGCACTCCCTCCGTTGGGAATCGTTGAGGTCTAGCGACCCGCGCGTGGGTACATTGCGGTTCGTGAGCGGTTGGATCCGGACTACTGCCCTGCGGAGGTCGCAGAAGTGCCACCTGGCACCGCGCCACCCGTACCACCAGACATGGAGTTCACGTCCGGGTGCCCGGAGGGAATGCCCCCGCCCATCTGATCCTGTGTCAGGGCCGGCGCTTGAGTGGCGGGCGGAGTTGTCGAGCTGATTGTGCCGTTCGCACCACCGGTGATTGAGTTGATGTAGAGCCCGACAATCACGCCGAGAAGCAAGCTGACGACTGAGAAGAGGATGGCGATCGTCATCGACACGCTCTGCCCTTCGGGAGCCGGAGGCGCTGTCTTGCGAGTGCCCTTCTTGCTCGGCGGACGCGTCGTCGTCTTGCTGCTCTTGCTCTTGGTTGGCGTCTTGCTCGCCTTGGAGACCTTTGATGCCGGCTTGGCATCGTCATCGAAGAAGAAGTTCTCGTCGCTCACGTGCGATTCCTCCTGAATTGTGGGGTCGGCGATCGATGCGCCTGAGCTTGCCTGAACCCGCGTAGTATATCATGCGGCCTGATCGAACCGCGCTCGTCCGCAAACCGTCACACACGCTCTCCAGCTAGAAACATGCCGCGCTTCGCAGCGGACAACCGACGCAGCCTACGACCGCAACTTCATGCGCATCTCGTCTGCGCGAGAGAAGAGGCGCTCGTAGTCCATCGAACTCCACGTGCGGTCTTCGTACAGGATGCGGCCAGCAACCATCGTTGCGAGCACGTTCTCCTGGTTGGCCGTGTGAACGAGTGTGCTGTACGGATAATGCGTCGGGATCTGGTGAGACTTGGACAGATCCACCGCAATGATGTCGGCTTGCTTACCTGTCTCAAGCGACCCGACGAGATCATCCAAGCCCAGCACACGGGCGGCATCAAGCGTCGCCATCTTCACGTATTGCCGAGCGCTCATGAACCGGTCCTCGCCCATGATGGCGCGCTGGACCAGCAGACCTATGCGCATCTCCTCGAACACATCCATCGAGTTAGACGCCGCAGGCGAGTCCGTCCCAATGCCCACGCGAATGCTCGCACGCTGGAACTTCTCGATCGGGGCCACACCCATCGCGAGTTTGGCTTCGGACCGCGGACAGTGCGCGACCGTCACGTCCTTCTCGGCAAGCACGCCGATATCGCCGTCTTCGACCTGGGTGCAGTGCACGGCCATGATGTTGGGGACATCAAGAAGCCCCCACTGAAGAACGTAGCGCACGGGGCTGACACCCGTCGGAAGCCACAGGGGCGCGTCGGCGTCGTAGCTGTCACGCACGTCCACCGCCAACATCGACGAGCCGTACTTCACGAACTCGTACTCCTCGACGCTACCGGCCAGGTGGATGGCGACCATCGTCCCATCCATGGCGTACTCGGCCACTCGGCGGAACAGCTCCGGATGGCACGAATACGCGGCGTGTGGCGCGATGCCGACGGTGATGCGCGAACTGTCGCTGGTCTCGCGCCACGCCGTGATGTCCTCGGCGGCGCGTGTCATGACCTCGCTGACGCGGCTCTTGTCCATGGTAGAGACTTCGCGGTAGATAACGCCTCGAAGGCCCGCGCCCTGCGCCGCATGCCCAGACGATCCCGTCCCACTGATGTCGGCTATCGTCGTGATCCCGGACTGTAGAGATTCCAGGGCGCCGAGTAGCGCCGAGTCATCCCAGTCCTGGCTCGAGAAGAGCTGCGCCTTGCGCATGAGCTGCAGCTTCCACTCCGAGTACGGAAGATCGTCGATGAGCCCGCGCATCGCGGTGTACTCGAGGTGTGTGTGCAGGTTGACGAATCCCGGCATGAGCGCCGCAAGCCCAAAATCCCGCACCGGCTCATCCGGATAGGTCTCGCGCAGCTGTGCGGAATCGCCGATATCGACGATCTTGTCGTCTTGCACGAGAACGGCGCCGTCTTCGATGTGCGGAGTGGAGATTGGCAGCACGTAGCGAGCGGTCAGCAGCATCAGGAGGTTCCTTCGGCTCGGGGCTGACGCGATGATACCGCAGGCAGCTCCTGCGCCGACAGCCTGTCGGCGGCGCAGCAGCGCATCGCGCCCGGAAGTCTACGGCGCACGTTACTTCACGGCGGTGTGCAGCGCGACAATCCCGCCGCTCATGTCCTTCCAGCTGACAACATGAAACCCGGCTGCGCGTAGCTCGGCAGCAAGCTCAGCCTGAGTCGGAAACTGACGTATCGAGTCGTTGAGGTAGACGAAGCCGGCTCGATCACCGGTGAGCACCCCGCCGATCGCCGGGATCGCATGGCGCAGATACACGTGGTAGAGGGCGCGCCATGGCGCGAACGGCGGCCGCGAGAACTCCAGGATGACGTAGCGGCCGCCGGGCTTGAGCACCCGCAAGACCTCGGCGAAATTGCGCTCCCGGTCAGGGAAATTGCGCACGCCGAATGCGACCGTCGCAACGTCGAAACTCGCATCCTCGAAGGGCAAGTCCTGCGCGTCGGCTACCGAGAACAGAACCGGAACCGCCGCGGGTTTGTCGGCGGCTTTGTGCTCGGCGACTGCGAGCATCTCGGGCACGAAGTCGGTGGCAACGACCTCGGCAGGCTTGCCGAGATTCGCGAGCGCGAAAGCAACGTCGCCAGTCCCTGAAGCGAGATCGAGCGCTCGGGATGCAGGCGTGAGAGCGCAGGCACGCACGAGTTCGCGACGCCATGAGCGGTCGATGCCGAGGCTCGCCATGGCGTTGAACAGGTCGTACTTGTCGGCGATCTGCGAGAAGATCCCGCGGACGCGCTCAGCTGTTGGGCGGCCGGGTGCGAGATCGGAGTCGGGCATGCTCATCCCTTGCTCGTGGCGCGGCCCTCAAGAGACGGCCGGCCGAGTGGCGATCCGACGTGGCCGAGGATCTGTACGCCCCGACCGCGCGAACAGGTTACCGGCATTCGAGTCAGCGGACAAACGACGCGCACGAAGGTAGTGGCGACGGCAGCGCCCGACGACACGCGCCAGCGGGCAACGAACTCGCGCCAGCGGGCAACGAACCCGCGCGCCAAGCACCTCGCGACGGCGCGCACGAGGACGCGGGAACACGTTTCCACCCTAGAGCGGAGGCGCGCCTGGTGGCATCGTGCCGTGGTTCGCGTGACAGTCAGCGCAGTATGCGGGCGAGGAATGGCATCCTCCGGGCCGCGCGCAATCGGCTTCGCTCGCCAGACCGGTCGCATCGGAGTGTTGCTGGAGCCATGTGCGCGATGGGTCAATCTTGTAGCCGATTTCCGTGCCGTGATGGCAATCTGAACAAGAATTCGCGCCTGAGCCATGGCATTTCGCGCACACGGGCTCGCTCGCCGCGCTGAACTTGGCGTGGGTCGCCCTGAAGCCAGTCGGATGTGGCATCTGCAGGCCGTGGCAGTCCGTGCAGAAGCTCTTGGCATGGCACGTCGAACAGGTGTTGACCTGCGACACCTTCTTCAATGCTTCACCATCGGAGTATTGAGAATCCGCCCCGTTGGCCTGGACGCGGGCTGTGCCTTGCGCGGTCGACGTCGGCTCTTTGGCGTTGAGCCAGGGCACGCGCGACTCCTCGGCAGAAGCCAGCTTGCCGTGCTCGCTTTGCAAGAAGTCCGCACTCTGGTGGTTTGTCGGCGCATGCGCCGACCCGCGGTCGTGGCACCTCGTGCACTTGCCGGATGGTGCATCCTTGACCGGTTCCTGTGTGTGGCAACGGAAGCACGCCGGCATCGTCATGAAGTCGGTGTGTTTCTGATTCTTCGCACCAGATGGATCTGTCAGCTTCAACGCGAAGTCCTCGTTGTGCCCAACGCGGTTGTGGCAGATGGTGCACGCAACGCCTTTTGCGGTGTGAATCTGGTGAAGCACGATCACGCGCGGATTCGTTGTGCCGCTATTCTTCGACAGATCGTGGCATTGCGTGCACTGAACCGAGGGCATCGTCAGGGCGACGTAGTCGTTCTTGTTCAAAGGCAGCGAATAGTTGTTTGTGAGAGCTTCGCCGACCTCTTTCAGCGAGCTGATCTCGTGCGCGGCGAAGGTCAGCGGGTTTCGTCCTACCGGCAAGTGGCACGCAACGCACGCCACCTTCGAGTGCACCGAATGCTGGTACGCGGTGATCGTATCGTCTTGGACCTTGTGACATGCGTTCTCACAAAACCCCGTACTCGTAGTGACAGCGAACACCGGAATAGACGCCGCGATCAACAGAATCAGCACGGTGAAGCTGACGATTATCCATTTGGTTCTCCGTGCCGGGTCCGCAAACCCGCCGAACACGCGCCTCAGTCGTCGAGCCATTTTGGTCCTTCGATCAGTGTCTTGCCGAGACAAAGAGCTGTCCACAACGCGCTAGCTCACCTAGGGGGCAGCCTTCGCCTACTTAGCGGTAGCCGGTGTCGAACTCGCCGCAGTCGCGCTCGCCTCGGCGGCCTTCAGCAGAGGCGCAATGCTCGTGTCGCTTGGGTTGGCAGCCTGGGTCTGCCTGAGCACGTCAGCTGCTTGCGCGTACTGGCCCTTCTGCTCGTAGACCTGCGCAAGAAGCTCGGCGGCGTCCACGTACGCGTGATCCATCGCCCAGGCACTCTCGAGCATGTTGAGCCCAGCATCCAGCTGACCACTCGAAACCAGCGCGCGCGCATACTCGACACGGATCGCAGGACCATAGGGTTCCACCTCGATGCCCTTCTTGGCCCACGCGATCGCGTCTTGGAAGTACTTCGGATCCAAGAAGTTGCCTCCGGCGTTGTACACGCTGGCGATGAACACGTAGTTGTCATACTCGTCCGGCACGAAGTTGATCGTGTCCTGCAAGGCGGCGACGGCGTTTTGGAAGCTGTCGTTGAGAGTCACCGCGTACTGAGATGCGTTGCCCCCTGTTTGCTGTGCCTGCGCCATGGCAGTCCCCGCACTAACGAGTTCCTGCCGATACGCCATCCCCACCTCGGAGCGATACATGTCGTTGAACGGGTTCAGTCGAACCGCGAGCTTGGCCGCGTCCACTTGCGCCTGACCGCTGAGCGCAACGTTCGCCAGCAGGTACTGGTAGTCGGCGTACATCAAGACGAACTGATATCCGACGCCGCTCATGGCCAACACAAGCGCAACGGTGGCCGCACCCATACCCCACTCCCGAGCCTTGAACTCAAAGGAGGTGGCGGTGGGCGCAAGGACAACACCGATGCAGACCCACAGCAGAAACGTGTTGCCCGTCACGGAGAGGCCGAACATCAGCTGCACAAGGTACGCTGCGGCCGCAGTCCAGAAACCGCCGACGAGCAATCGGTTTGGGTCATCTGACCTGCCGAAGACGATCTTGAACGACCGGGCAGCGGCCCACGCGAAAATGCCGTACAGCAGAGCCACACCTACCACGCCAATTCCTGCAGCGAGCTGCAGCGGATAGTCGTGCACGTTGTCGGCCACGGAGAGATATCCCGCGTCGCGCGTGTACTCGATGGGTTTGAACCTCGGGAAGACGAGCCTGAATGTATCGGCGCCGTAGCCCAGGATGAATCTCATCGGCGAGTGGGTGATCGCCGCAATGGCTGCCTTCCAGATCTCCGTCCTCGTCAGACCAGAGCCCTCGTTGAGCTGCGGGATTGAAGCCAGGCGCGCCCAGAAATTCATCACCGCGTTGGAGCTTGAGAGACTCCTGATGATTGCGGTCCCTCCGGCAGCGGCCGTCGCCCCCACGGGAACGAGATCGATCCATTGCAGCTTGCTGTGATGGCGCCAGGCCACGATGCCCATGAGCGCGATCCCTACCGCCCCGCCAATCCACGCACCGCGGGTGAACGACACGATCCACACGTACACGTTGATGCCAAACCCCGTCCAATAGACGAGGCGTGTGTAGATGTTCTTCTCGGCAAGTGCGAGAGCAAGCACCACCGGCAGAGAGAACATCAGAAAGCCGCCGAGCAGATCGGGATTACCGTACGTCGAGAACGGTCGGAATGCCTCGAATGGCAGCTGGTGCCAGTCGATGGGATCGCGACCGATCGACTGAAGCACGCCGTAGCCAGCGACCAAGAACGCCGACCAGAACAGCGTCTCGGCAAGTGCGCGCACGCGCGAGGGACGATCGGCGTATTGGAGCACAAGGAAGTAGATGACCGCGTAGTTGATGAAGGACAGCAAGCCTTCGAAACGGCGGTACTTGCCAAAGAAGGCCGTCGCCGGGCTGATCGAGAAGATGGTCGAGATCACGACCCAGCCCAAGAACGCGAGGATGAGCCAGTCGACGGGGGTTCGGCGGATCTTGCCGCCGCGCGTCAGTATGTGCCAGCCCCAAGCCGACAACGCCACCAAGCCCAGCACTCGCTGGAAGAACACCTTGATGATGTCGAACTGGTCGAACGTGATGGGGAGCTTGAATCCGAGCCACGTCCAGTTGCTCATGGCCAAGGGCACGACGAACACCATGGCGAGCAAGGCATACCATGAGATCAGCTGAGCAGTACTCATGTCCTCAGTGGAGGAAACGGCCGCAATCGCCTTGGCAGGCGCTTTGCCGCCGGCGTTCTTGCGAGATGCCTTGCTGGCAGTAGCTTTGCCCCCAGTGCTCTTGTTCGCGCCTTTGCGAGCGTCAGCCCGAACGGGCTTCCTTGAGGCCTTCGCCATGGAGAGTGCTCCTCTTGTTATCGTGCGCCGCGGCCCGTGAGTACCACGCGCAGGGTCTCAGCCACGATTTGGATGTCCATGGCTAAGTTCTGATGATACATGTAGATGAGGTCGTACTTGAGCTTGCGTTCTGGTGTCGTTGCGTATCCACCGCTGACTTGCGCCAGCCCGGTCACGCCAGGCTTGACGTTGAATCGCTCCTGATAGCCAGGGATCTCCTCGCAGAACTGCTCGACGAAGACCGGCCGCTCGGGCCTGGGCCCGATGAAACTCATGTCACCCTTCATGATGTTGACCAGCTGCGGAAGCTCGTCGATGCGCGTCTTACGAAGGAAGCGCCCAACCGCCGTGATCCGCGGATCGTCCTCCTCGGCAAGAACGGCGCCTGAGAGCTTCTCGGCGTCCTTGACCATGGTCCGCAGCTTGTAGACATGAAAGGATCTCAATCCCTTGCCGCTACGCTCTTGCGAGTAGACGAACGGCAGTCCGTCGGATGCAACGATTGCGATCACCGCCACCAGGAGTACTGGACTTACCAACACGAACAAGCCCACCGATGCGATCAGGTCGAGTCCCCGCTTGGCCGCAGCGTAGTAGCGCGGCACGGTTGAGCGTGTGATCTCCATGAGGGGCACATCGCCGACAATAGCATCCACCGTGCCGATGAAGATCTCATAGAGTTCCGGCACAACATCTACACGAACGCGCACCTCGTCGGCAAGAACGAGGCTCTCGACGATCTCTCGCAGCGCCACTGGACTTGCGACGATCACGCGGTTCGCACGGACCTTCGCGGCGATGCTGGCGACGTCCCGCGCGCACCCCAAGACCGGATGCCCGCCGAGTTCGCGCGGCGCAATCTCGCACGCTTCGACACTCGGGTCGACGAGGCCCGCGATCTTCCAGCCCCACTTGCCGCGCAAGGCGACTTCGTTCGCGAGATCGACCGACGCGTCGTTGGTGCCGACGATCAGCACACGCTGCTCGGGCCACTTGATGCTGCCGAACCTCAGGAACGCCAGCCGCCAGCCAGAGAGCAGCAACACCTCGACAGGCCACGCGAGCACGACAACCGTACGGGCGACTGCCGTGGTCCTCGGGCCGCCGAAGAACGCGATCGCCGCAGTCAGCAGCGTGCCGAGCGTCGCCGAAGCGAATGCGGCTCGTGCCACGAGCCACGCGGTGTCCGCGCGCTCAGGATCGTAGAGGCCGTAGGTCCACGCTCCCCCGACGTAGAAGAGCGTGATCAGCGGCGCCAGCGCGACGTAGACCGGGAAGTTCTGGACCTGATCGGCAGGAATGTGGCCACCGAATCGGATGATGAATGCGAGCACGTAGCCGACGTTAACGGACACGACGTCGAGCGCGATCGACAGAGCGATGAACCGGCCGCGCGACATCTAGCGTCCCCCCCTGTCGGCATGTATCGCAGCGGCCTCGGCGTAGACCTCGAGGGTCTGGTCGACCATGCGAGGTATCGTGAACTCGGTGAGCGCCCGCTGCCGAGCCTGCTCGCCGAGACGCCCGCGCAGGTCGTCGTCGTCCAGGATCCGGTTGAGCGCGGCCGCAAGCGCTGGCGCATCTCCCACGGGTACCGTGAGCCCCGTCACGCCGTCGAGATTGGCGTAGGGCACGCCGGTGGTCAAGTCGGTTGAAACGACAGGCGTGCCCGCAGCGTGGGCTTCGATCTGCACGAGCCCGAATGCCTCGCTTCGCGCCACGCTCGGCAGCGTGAACACGTCGGCCGCGTGATACCACGCCGCAAGTTCGTCATCATCTTGCGGGCCGAGCCACGTGACGCGATCGGCAATACCCGCCCTGGCGGCACTCTCGCGCAGCTCGGACTCGAGTGAGCCGCGCCCGATCATCACGAGGTCGGCGTCCACGTCCTCCATCGCCCGAACGAGCACGTCGGCACCCTTGTAGTAGATGAGCCTGCCGACAAAGAGCACGATCTTGCGCCCTGCGTGGTTGGCTCGCAGCTTCTCGGCACGGGCGAGCGTCTCGGCACCGTCGGCGATCCGCTCCACGTGCAGCCCGAAGTTCACCACTCGGCATTTCTCGGCGCGCGGTGCGAGGAACTCGGAGTGTCGCACCATGTTCGGCGAACTCGCAATGATCAGGTCCACCGAGTCCAAGAAGCGCTCCAGAAACGGCCGGTACAGCGTGAGCATCCGCTTCTGCCGCACGATGTCGGAGTGGTAGAGCACGACGCTCGGAACATCTGGCTTGGCCTGCAGGAACGACAGCTCGCCCCATGGATACGGGAAGTGCAGATGCATGATGTCGGGAGGCGCGCTTCGGTACATCTCGGCGCGAAGAGCGCCCGGCATCGAGAGCGCGATGGGCGCGCTTGAGAGCGCGAACTGCCGAGGAAGCCGCAGCACATCCACGCCGCCAATGGACTCCTCAACACGCTCGGGACCTTCGTTGCACACGATCGCGCGAACGCCTGCGCCTGCGTATTCGACCAGCCCTTCGGCGATGTCGCGAACGTGCGTCTCAACACCGCCGAGATGAGGCGGATAGTAGTACTTGTTGACCATCGTGACCCTCAAAGGGCGGTCGGGCAGCGGCATGCGCGCCTTTCGTCTCGTCTACCCCTCGACCATCGCACGACCCGCTGCGAGCAAGTCGTCCACGACACCCGCCGATGGTGCCTCAGCGTACACGCGCACGAGTGGCTCGGTGCCCGACGGGCGCAGCAGCAACCATGCGTCGTCGGAGAGCAGGAACTTCACGCCATCGGTGCGCACGATATCGTGTACCGCCACGCCGGCGACCTCTTTGGGCGCGAGTTCGTGTGCCTTGGCGAGAAACGCGCTCTTGACCTCGGGCGTCACCTTCAAGTCGACGCGGTTGTACGCCATCGGGCCGGTGATCGCGAGCATGTCGTCGACCAGCTCGCCGAGACCCTTGCCGCGCTGCGCCATCATCTCGGTAAGCATGAGCGCCATCAGCAGCCCGTCGCGCTCACGCACGTGACTCGGAATGCCAATGCCGCCGCTCTCTTCCCCGCCGACAAGAACGTCGCCCTTGAGCATCTCCTCGTAGATCCACTTGAAGCCGATGGGCGTGGTTGTGACGGTCAGGCCGAGCGCGCGGCAGAGCCGGTCGACGAGCACCGACGTCGAGAGCGTCTTGACCACTCGGCCACTCTGGCCTTTGTCCTGCACGAGATGCTGCGCCATGAGTCCGATGATGCGGTGCGGCGAGACGAAGTTGCCGGCGCGATCGATGGCGCCGATGCGATCGGCGTCGCCGTCATTGACGAACCCGGCGTCGCGCGCATCAGCCTTCACCGCGTCGGTCGCCGCCGAGATCCACGGCGGGATCGGCTCCGGGTGCAGTCCGCCAAAGCCGGGGTTGGGGACGTCGTGAATCTCGTGCACGTCGACGCCGAAGGTGCGCAGCGTCTCGGCGAGGTACGTCTGTCCCGCGCCGAAGAGCGGATCGACGACCACGCGCAAGTTCGCCGAGCGGATCGCCTCGCCGTCCACGAGTGACGCGAGATTGGCCAGGTAGGGGCCGACCAGGTCGACGGTCTCGAACGCACCGCGCGCCGTGGGCGGCTCATCGCGCAGCTCGGCCTCGACGCGGTCGGTGAACTCGACCGGCGATGCGCCACCGTCTTCCATGCGCAGCTTCAAGCCGAGATACTCGCTCGGATTGTGGCTCGCCGTGAGCATCACACCGCCGGCAGCGTTGTCGGCCTCCTTGACCGACCAGCACAGCGCTGGTGTCGGCAGGTAGCGATCGGAGACGCGGACGTTCAGTCCGTGGCTGGCCAGCACCTCGGCTGCAGCGGCGGCAAACGCGCCCGCCTCAAAGCGTGTGTCGTAGCCGACGATCACGGTGCCGCCTGGTTTGTCGGCAGCGAAGACCCGGCCGGCGGCATCGGCGACGCGGCGCACGTTGTCGTAGGTGTAGTCAGCGCCGATAACCGCGCGCCAACCGTCAGTACCGAAGTGAATGTTGGTGCTCATTCGGCGAACCCCTCAATCCTCGCGAAACGTCGGAGTCGATTCTCGCGCATGAGGGCGTCCGAGGCCAGGGGGCGGAAGTGTGGAATCGGCAGCCCAGACTGAGAATAGCGCCGTCGGCTGCTTTGGGGGCCATCGGCTACTCTGGCGCTCCAGAGCGAGCGCGCTTGCGAATCGGATGAGCAAGAGGGCCGGCAAGTGCGACTGCCGCCAGGTACCCAACCGCGAACAAGGCTGCCACCGCAACGCCCTGCGCGCGTCCCGCCGAGTCACGCGCCACCACCAGCGCGAGAATCCCGACCATCATCGGCAAGAACACCGCCGCAACATCAGGTGTCAGGACGTGGGTGTGTCGTCGCCTCAAGCGAGCATGAAGCTCGTTGGGAAGCCCAATCGCAAGGCCGACACCGGCCACCAGCGCCACAACGATGGTGTGAGCGCTGCCCCATTCAACAATCGAGGCGCCATGCTGCGCAAGCCAACTGAACACGGCCACCAGCAGTACCCCTTGGATGGCGAGCATCGCCATCTTCCATCGGACGTATACCATCAGCGATTGCTCCAGCCGGTTTGCGCCCCCAAGACAGGAACGCTGGATCACTGATTACTTTGCTTAACCCACCTTACTCCAAGCCGAGCCTGTCGTGTACATCATTCTCGGCTACTACTCCCGCTCAGTCCCCCGACTTCGATGCTGCCACTCCCACATCTCGATACAGCGCGACGACGCCCTCGACCATGCTTGCGAGCGAGAAGTGCTCCGCAACGCGCGTCCGTCCCACCTCGCCCATCCGCTCGCGCATGCCCGCGTCGCCGAGAAGCTCGACAATCGCTCGGGCCAACATCCCCGGGTCGGCGGGCGGCACCAGGATCCCGCTTTCCCCGTCAGCGACGGCTTCCGGAATGCCGTCGACGTTCGTACTCGCGACCGGCAACCCATACGCCATGGCTTCAAGCAGCACATAGGGCAGCCCTTCCCACAGCGACGACAGCGCGAAGACGTCCGCGTCCGCGTAGGCCTCGGCAAGCCCGAAGCGAGGTCGCGCCAGACGCAGCGAATCGCCGAGCTGCAGTGCCGCCGCCCGCTCGCGCAGCGCGCTCTCCTGCGGGCCGGAGCCCACGAGTGCGAGGACCGCACCCGGCACGTGCTCGCGCACAAGCGCCCATGCCTCGAGCAACGTCAGCTGATCCTTTTGCTGGTGGAACCGCCCGATGCTCAGCACCAGGGGCGCCTGCGGTTCGATCGAGAGCTCGGCGCGAAACGCACCGCGCGTGCTGCCGACAGGCTTCGGCAGTTCGATCCCGTTGTGGATCACCCTCGCTCGATCCGCGTCCACAACGCCGAGCGACGCCCCCTTGTCCACGTCGGACTCGCACACGCACACGAAGCGCGCTGTGCGCGGCCTCAGCAGCCGCTCGACCGTCCCCAAGGTGATCTGCCGCGCCACGGAGCCAGCCTTGTCGACGTGGATGCCGTGCACCGTGTAGACGACGCGCTCGCGCGCCAAAGGATCGCCGAGCCGAGCAAACATCGCCGCCCGCGAGCCGTGCGCGTGCACGACGTCGGGCGAGAACTCGCGGATCGCGTCACGCACACCGCGAACGGCCGCGGGCGAGAAGCCCGACGCGATGGGCACGAGGTAGACCGGCAGGCCGAGCGACTCGGCAAGCGAGGCGAGGTCCCCGCCAGCGGGACACGCCAGTCCCAGCTCCAGGTCGGTGCGCGGCAGTCGGCGCAGCAAGTCGGCGACATGGCGCTCCCCGCCTCCGGTCGTGGAGTTCGCTGCGGCAACCAGCAGTACCCTCACCGCGCCGCTCATGTCTGCCGCTCGCGCTTCACGATGGCCCCGAGCGGCCACGCAACCGGTACGATCGCGAGGTAGCCGAGGGCGTACAGCCAGCCTCGCGACCTGCCCAGCAGCTGCGCCATCGAGACTACACCCGCGAAGCGCATGCGCGTGCGCGCCTTGCGCGATGCCGCCCCGCCATGGTGCAGGATCTCGGTGCTCCCGAGGTAGCGCAGCCGCCACCCCGCACGCCGCAGCCGCTGGCATACTTCGATGTCCTCGCCGTACATGAAGAAGTCGTCGCGAAAGAGAACGCCGCCGAGGGCTTCTCGGCGAATCAGCATGCAGGCTCCGCTCAGCACTTCAACATCGCGCGTCGAGCGGTGATCCCAGTCATTCATCAGGTAGCGTCCAAAGATGCCGTCTGGGCGCCGCCAGTTCAGATGCGAGATATTGCCGAACTCGCCAGAAATCGTGGGGTCACGTCGGGCGCCTTCGTACTGCACACGACCGTCATTGCCGACAAGCACCGGACCGACCATCCCGATCCGATCGTCTGAGAGCAGCTCGCCCTCCATCGCATCAAGCGTGTCTGGCTCGATCTCGGCGTCTGAGTTCAGCAGGAAGATGAGATCGGCGTCAGACACCCCAAAGGCCTGGTTGTTGGCGCGAGCGAAGCCGACGTTGCTCGGCATCTCGATCAGCTCGACTGCGGGGAATTCGGCGCGCACCATCTCGGCGCTTCCGTCCGAAGACGCGTTGTCGACCACGATGATCCGGTTGACGACGCGCCGAGAGGCAACCAGCGATGCGATGCATGCACGCAGCAGGTCCTTGGTGTTGAAGCTGACGACGATCGCGTCAATGGCCAGGTTGCTCATGCCCTCATCTTGCCATAGCCGTTAGTGCCGAACGATCCCCGCTTCGCTCAGAAAGCGCGCAACCGCATCGTGCCAGTCGGGCATCACGACGCCGAGACCCGCCGCCTTGCGGCAATCAAGCACGGAGTTCAGCGGGCGCTCGGCCTTCATGGGAAACGCATCGTGGGTGACGGGTTGCACGAGCGCCTCGACGCCCGCGCGGCGCAACACCTCGACCGCCAGCTCGAAACGAGAGCACGAGCCCGACCCGGCGAGGTGGAACAGCCCCGTCGCGCCTGCTTCGACCAAACCGACAATGCCGCGCGCGAGATCAACCGTGTAAGTGGGCGAGCCAACCTCATCGGTCACAACCGACAGCGATGGCTGAGAACGCGCCACTTCGATGATCTTGACCGGGAAGTTCGTTCCGCCAGCGCCAAAGACCCAGGCCGTGCGCACGATGAGCGCGTCGGGGTATTCGGCGATGACGGCGACCTCACCCGCAAGCTTCGTGGCGCCGTAGACCGAGAGCGGATTGGGCTTGTCGTCCTCGGCGTACGGACCGTCCTTGTGCCCGTCGAACACGAAGTCCGTCGAGACGTGCACGAAGGTGAGCCCCACCTCGCGCGCTGCCCTCGCCAGCACAGCAGCTCCGTGCTCGTTGACGAGAGCTGCGCGGTCTGGCTCCTCTTCCGCACGCTCCACATTCGTGTAGGCGGCGGCGTTGATGAGCACGCCGTGCTGTTCGGTTCGAAGCACGCCGACAAACTCGGCCACGCGGTGGCGCACGGCAACGGGATCGGTGATGTCGAAGCCAGCTTCACCCGGCGCGTGAAGCTCGCCTCCCGCGTCGGCAATCACAGACTGCAGCGCCGTGCCAAGCATGCCGTCAGCGCCCGCGACCAGGAACGCGTACCCGGCGAG
>CAZIPN010000023.1:0-7956 GCA_964541225.1 uncultured Eubacteriales bacterium | reverse complement strand
CTGCTCGGCGTCGCGCTGCTGGTCGGCGTCGCGCTGGTCGGCCGGACTGCCCTGCTCGGCAGCGCTGCCTTGGTCGGGCGCGTCGCGGTGCTCGGCGGCGTCAGGTCCGCTCGTCATACCAGCGCTTCTGCCAGTCGGCGAACTCCTCGGTGTGATGCTTGATCTTGCTCCACCACCACTCGTTCTCGCGGTACCAACGAATCGTCTGGCCCAGGCCCTCGGCGAAATCGATCTGCGGGGTCCAGCCAAGCTTCTCGCGCGCTTCATCGCACGCGATCGAGTAGCGGCGGTCGTGGCCCGGTCGATCGGTGACGTGTTCGACGTACTCTGCCCACGACAGCCCCAGCTCGTTGATGACGATCGTCGTGATCTCGCGGTTTGTGCGCTCGTTTCCGCCGCCGATGTTGTAGACCTCGCCGGGCTCACCGTGCAGCAGCGCTGCCTCGATTCCGTCAGCGTGATCGCTCACGTGCAGCCAGTCGCGGACGTTCATGCCATCGCCGTACAGCGGTAGCTTCCCGCCCTCCAGCGCATTGGTCACGAAGAGCGGGATCAGCTTCTCGGGGTACTGATACGGCCCGTACGTGTTGCTCCCCCGCGTGATGAGCGCGGGCGTGCCGTAGGTCGTGTGATACGCGAGCACTTGCAGGTCGCCGCCCGCCTTGCTCGCCGAGTACGGGCTTGAGGGCCGCACGCAATCGGTCTCGCAGAACGACCCCGACTCGATCGAGCCGTACACCTCGTCGGTCGAGACCTGCACCATCTTGGCTATGTCTCGCTCGCGCACGGCCTCAAGCAGCGTATGCGTGCCGAGGATGTCGGTGTGCAAGAACGCCTCGGGCTCGGCGATCGAGCGATCGACGTGCGTCTCGGCGGCGAAGTTCACGATCGCATCCACGCCACCGGCCGCATCGATCGCGGCACCGACAGCCACCCCGTCCCCGATGTCACCGCGCACGAAGCTGTAGCGTGGATTGGCCTCGACGGGTTTCAGATTCTCGAGGTTGCCTGCGTAGGTGAGCTTGTCGTAGCAGACAATCTCCCAGTCATCGTGCTTGTGAAGCATGCGGCGCACGAACTCGGAGCCGATGAAGCCCGCTCCGCCGCAGACGAGAACCCTCATCCGTTCTTCACGCTCCAGTCGTAGCCGATCGAAGCGTCGTCGAAGGGAAGCCGATACTCATCGGGCTCGGCGTAGTTGTAGACCTCTGTCGGCACGTTGACGATGTAGGCTGGCTCGTTGCCGACAGGGGTGAATCCGTGGTAGACGCCCTTCGGAATCACGACCATGCGTTGGCGTTGCCAGCCGATAACGAACTCGTTGGTCTCGCCCCGCGTCGGCGAATCTTCGCGCGAGTCATGAAGCACGACCTTAGCCATCCCGCCCAGACAGACGAAATGGTCGGTCTGCAGCTTGTGGTAGTGCCAGGCCTTGACCACGCCCGGATAGACCATCGTGACGTAGACCTGGCCAAACTTCTGGAAGTCCGGATCGTCGGAGCGAAACATCTCCATG
Source organism: uncultured Eubacteriales bacterium (assembly GCA_964541225.1). Classification (GTDB taxonomy): domain Bacteria; phylum Actinomycetota; class Coriobacteriia; order Anaerosomatales; family JAAXUF01; genus CAZIPN01. The sequence goes on along the minus strand of CAZIPN010000023.1, from coordinate 6,440 downwards.
AGCAAGCCCCGCTCGTCGGGCATGACCTTGAGTTCCTTCACCTTCACACCGTCGATCATGGGTAGCCCCTCCCAAGTAGTTGCGCTACGCAATAGTAGCGCACCGGCGCATGGGGGTGACTTGAGCCCTACGAGCCGCCGAGAGCTCGCTCGATCCTCTTCACCGCGAGATACGTCGGGACCGCTCCAGCGACTCGAGACCTTCCTCGAGCCACCTCCATGGGTTTGAATCCGAGTCCCTTGTAGAACGCGACGCGGCTCAAGCACATCGCCAACAAGGGATGGTCCCGTCCCCTACAACCCCAAGAGGTAGCGATAGTACTCCGAGCTCGCGCCCTCTGCGGCGGCTCGCACTGCAGCCTCGTCGATCAACCCCATGCGCAGGGCCACCTCCTCAAGGCATGCGATCTTCTGACCCTGGCGCTTCTCGATGATCTGCACGTACGACGCGGCCTCCAGAAGCGAATCCGGTGTCCCCGTGTCCAGCCACGCCATGCCCCGGCTCATGACCTGAACAGTCAGGCTGCCGTCGGACAGATACATGTTGTTCAGTGTCGTGATCTCGAGTTCGCCCCTCGCCGAGGGTTTGACTTCCTTCGCCATCTCGCACACGCGCGAGTCATAGAAGTACAGACCAGTCACCGCGAAGTTCGACCGAGGGGTTGTCGGCTTCTCCTCGATGGAAAGCGCTCGCCCGTCACCGTCGAATTCAACCACGCCGTAGCGCTCGGGGTCGCTCACCTGATAGCCAAAGACAACTGCGCCGCCCGCCGACGCGCGCTCCCGAGCGTCCTGCACCATCTCGGCGAGATTGCTGCCATAGAAGATGTTGTCGCCGAGGACAAGACAGGCCGGCCCACCTTCAAGGAATTCCTCGCCGATGAGGAACGCCTGAGCAAGCCCTCCAGGTGTGGGCTGCACGGCATACGTGAGAGCGACGCCCCATTGCGATCCATTGCCGAGAAGTCGTTCGAACGCGACTCGGTCGTCGGGCGTCGTGATGATGAGAATCTCGCGAATCCCCGAGAGCATGAGCACCGAAAGCGGATAGTAGATCATCGGCTTGTCATAGACAGGCAGCAGCTGCTTCGATGTGCCGCGTGTGACCGGGTGCAATCTCGTGCCGGAACCTCCGGCGAGGATGATGCCCTTCATCGGCTGAGAGCGTCCCTCCGGGCTGATCGGTACGGGGCGCCATGAGTGTAGCGCATGACCGTCTCAGGCAGCGGGCGTGTGCTACCGTCTACATCCGAATGACTCGCCAAACTGCAGCTGGAGATGGCATGCCGTGAGCGTACGTGAGAACCAAGAGCAGGTACCGTTCGGCTTCAACGTACTGGGGCACATCTCCGGCAACCTCGGGCTCGCTGTGGCATGCCGCAACACGATTCACATGCTCTCGGCATGCGGCGAGTCTGTCTGCGTGGTCGACATCGATGCCGGTGGAGGCCGCTCTGGGCACGACCTGACGTACCAGCACCTGGCGTGTGGGTCCAAGCCGCCCCCTTTCGCGATCAACCTCATCCATCTCAACCCGCCCGATGTCGTAAACGCGATGGTCGACGACCGTCGCATGTTCGATCCAGTGACGCGAGTCAACGCATGCGTCCCCTTCTGGGAGCTCACGTACCTGCCGGAGCAGTACTGGGTCCCCGTGCTCAACAACGTTGATCTCGTCTTGGCTCCGACGCGCTACATCCTCGACACCGTCAATCGATCGTGCCCCGATGCGGTCGCAGTCCACTACCCCCAGGCCGTCTTCTTGCCTGCCGACGTGCGCCCGAATCGCGCTCGGTGGCACATTCCTGCAGACGCCATCGCCTTCCTGATGGTCATTGACGTCGCGAGCGATCTCGAGCGCAAGAACCCGCGCGCCGCCCTCGAAGCGTTCAGGATGGCGTTTCCGCCCGAAGCCGACAGCAATGCTCGGCTTGTGGTGAAGCTCAACAACAGCCGAATCTCGCGCAACTTCAGCCGAGAAACCGACGAGCTGATTGCCTCGCTGAAGTCCGATCCGAGGGTAACGACGATCGAGGACCGCCTGAGCTACGCCGACGTCTTGTCGCTGAACAGTTCGTGTGACGTCTACGTGTCACTCCACCGGGCTGAGGGACTCGGCCTGAACCTCATGGAAGCAATGTCGCTGGGTAAGGCGGTCATCGCCACGGCATGGTCAGGCAACATGGACTACATGACCGAAGAGAACTCGTGCCTTGTCGGGCACACGCTCGTGCCGGTCACCTCGAACCACCCAACATACGTCGCCGACGCAATCGGCGAGAACCAGATGTGGGCGGAACCCGACGTCACCGCAGCCGCGCAGTGGATGCAGCGGCTCGCCGAGGACGCGCCGCTGCGACTACGTCTCGGCCAGGCAGCGAGTCAGACGATGGACCGCGCGCGCGAGGTCTTTCTCCAGGGCGGCGCTATCTCGGCAATAAGAGATCTGTGGGATGCCGACGAGGTCCATTCTCAGAAGCATGCCGAGCGGGCGGCTCAACTGCTGGCCCTTCGCAAGATCGGGCCGTACCGGATGACGCGCCGCCGCGTTGGCACCTTCCTTCGCAAGACCGGACTGCGGCCCTGACGCGCAGCTAGCGGCAAGTAAGACGCCCGATGCGGGCCGCGCTTGGACAGCAGTACGGGTGCCCCGGAGGACACCCGTACTGGCGAGTCGTGTATGCGGTTTGGCCCTGCGGGTTGTGTGCGGTTCCGCGCTACGGCGCTATCAGATACGCGACTCCCTCAAGCTTCCACGTCTTGTAGAGCTTGGCGACGATGTTGGCTTTCTCATTCGGGTCAGCCGAGTACAGATAGGTGCCATCCTTGAGGTTCTGGAAGCGCCACACCGGAGAACCGGTAGTCCTGGAGACGTTGTAGGCCGCTCCCTCAAGCTTGTAGTACTTGGAGAGGTTGGCAACGATGGAGTTCTTCTCGTTGGGATCAGACGTGTAGAGGTAGAAGCCACTCTTCAGATTGCGGAAGCGCCACAGAGGCGAGGTGTTGGTCCAGATGTTGATCCGGTAGGCAACACCTTCGAGCTTCCACGTCTTTGCCATCGTGGCCACGATGTTGTTCTTTTCAACCTCGCTTGCGGTCCACAGGTAGTAGCCATTCTTCAGGTTGCGGAAGCGATAGACATTCCAGTAGGTGTCTGAGGCAAAGGAGGCTACGACGGTAGTGTCTTCGGAGACGTTCGTGTCAGTCCTGGGGTTGGCTGTGCTCGCGTCATCCCAGCCCACGAAGTGATAGCCGGCATCCGGGACCGCTGTCACGGCACTGCCACTTGCCCCCTTGCGCACGACCTGTGTGGCGCTGCCTTCGATCGAGCCGTGGTCACCTGCGACGTAGTGCAGGGTGTAGGTGACGGGCACCATGGCCGCGTCGATGTCAGATGCCGTGTCGCCTGCGCCGACAGTGACGTCATCGGCGGCGCCTATCGTCGTCTTGCCGTCGTAGTACTGAGTGACATGGCCACCGGAGTAGTCGTAGAACTTGACCTTGTACGTTCCGGCCACAAGACCACCAATGGTGTAGGAGCCATCAGCTGCGACGTCGGCCTCATCGACCTCGTCCCAACCGCCCGAGCCATCTGAGGCGTACACCGTGACACCGACGGAATCGACCGGATCGCTCGTGATCGAGTCGGTCACGTGACCGGTGATGCTTGAGGCAGCCACCAGCGCGCCGTCAATGTCCGACACCGTTGCACCCGCTCCGACTGCAACATCATCGGCGTCGGCCAGCGTCGTCTTGCCGTCGTAGTACTGAACAGCATAGTCAGCCGATGAGGCATAGAACTCGACTCGGTAGGTTCCGGCAGCAAGGCCGCCTATGTCGTATGAGCCGTCCACCGAGTCGAGATCGGCCTGCGTCGCCCAGTCCCAGTCACCCGAGCCGCTTGGCTCGTACGCCGAGACTTGGCCCTGGGTAATCGCCGCGTGCGTGGAAGCGTCGGTCACGTGCCCAGTGATATGGGAGGGCGCTCCCAGGACCGCGTCGATATCGGAGGCTGTCCCTGCCTCATCGACCTCGATGTCGTCAGCCGTGCCAAGCGTCGTCTTGTCGTTGTAGTACTGAGCGGCATACGAGTCGTCGAAGAACCCGACTCGGTACGTTCCGGCGGCAAGGCCGCTGATGTTGTAGTCACCATCCGAATCGGTCGAAGCATCGCCGACGTCGGTCCAACCGCCCGAACCATCCGACGTGTACGCCACGACCTCGACCGACTCCAGCGGGTCTCCGCTGCCCGCTTCGGTGACGGTTCCGGTGATGTGGGATGGCTCTGCCAGAGCCGCGTCGATATGCGACACCGTGGCCGTCTCGCCGACGGTGATGGTGTCGGCAACGCTGATCGTCGTCTTGTCGTTGTAGTACTGAGCCGCGTGATCGCCGCTCCAGTCAGAGAACCCGATCTTGTAGTCCCCGGCCGCAAGCCCGCTGGCGTCGTAGGTGCCGTCCGAGCCAGTTGATACGTCGGCGGCGTAGTCCCACCCGCCTGATCCGTCAGGTTCATAGATGTCGACCTCGACCGACTCCAGCGGGCTGCCCATGGTCGCATCAGTCACGGTACCGGTGATGTGAGAACCGTGCTGCAAGGCAGCATTGATGTTCGACACTGTCACGGTATCGCCGACCACGATATCGTCGGCAGCCTGAAACACCGTCTTGCCGTTGTAGTACTGGTCGAGATAGTCGTGATCCTCGTCATAGAAGTCGACGCGGTACGTCCCGGCCGCAAGACCACCAATCGAGTAGGCGCCGCTTGAATCGGTGTTGGCCCCGTTTACGTAGTCCCAACCGTCAGACTCCGACTTGTACGCGCCAACCTCGATCGCCTCCGAGGTGATGGGGGCATGCGTAACCGCGTCTGTCACGTGCCCAGTGATATGCGATGCGGGAGCCATGGCGGCATCAATGCCCGATGCTGTCGCGGCGTCGCCGAGCGTAACCTCGTCGGCAGTGTCGAGTCCGGGCTGGCCGTTGTAGTACTGCTCGACATAGTTGCCCGCGGTGTCGTAGAAATCGACGAGATATGTCCCGGCCTCAAGACCGCCAATCGAATACGTGCCATCGGCGCCGGTGAAGACCTGGGAATCCCACCACCAATCCCCATCCACCATCTCGATGGCGTACACTTCGATATCCTCGGACGTGATCGGATCGCCCGTGCTTGCGTCGGTCACAGTACCGGTGATGCGGGACGCCGGTTCCAGCGCAGCGTCGATGCCCGAGGCTGTTGCGACGTCCCCGACAACAACGTCATCGGCGTCACCTTCCGAGGCCTCGCCGTTGTAGTACTGAGTCAGGTAGTCGGCGTCATCTTCGATGTCGGAGAACTTAACCCAATACGTTCCTGCCGAGAGCCCGCCGACATCGTACGTCCCGTCAGTCTCGGTATAGGCAGACGACTCCCAGTCCCAGTCGCCCGTACCGTCCTGATGAAGGGCGTCGACCTCGATACCCTCCAAGAGAGCACTGGATTCCGCATCGGTCACGGTCCCGGTGATATGAGATGCCTGAGCTAGCGCGGCGTCGACGCTATGGACCGCAGCGCCGACACCGACGGTCACCGGGTCGCTGCTGTCTATGGTCTCCTCGCCGTCGTAGTACTGACCAACGTGGTCGCCCGACGCATCAAAGAACCCGACCCGATACACGGCGGCCGCGAGATCATCAATGCTGTAGTCCCCGCTGCTGTCGGTGTAGCTCTCGTTCGCCCAATACCAATCGCCCGAGTCGTACGTGTAGGCTGTCACTGTCACATCGCTCAGGGGACCCGTAGAGACCGCATCAGTCACCGTCCCGCTGATACTCCCGGTCCCTGCAGTGGCCAGCGCAAACGCCGGCAAGCCGAGCACCCCCGCCCACGCCATGCACACAGCGAAGACGAAGAGCAGCAGACCAATTCGCGCGCGGGAAACCCCGCCACGCACAGTCAGGTACGAAGACACGCCGATTCCCCCGTTCATTCGAGATGGGTCGTCACCCCATCCACCGTCGATGCGAATCGTAGCACAGCCCGAAGCGCCAGAGACCGACAAGTCAACCGCACAAATCGCTCTCGATAACCAGCGAGCAAGATGCCAGCGCGCCGCGATTGGACAGCAGCACGGGTGCCCCGAAGGACACCCGTACTGGCGAAGTCGTGTATGCGGTTTCGCCCTGAGGCGTTGTGTGCGGTTCCGCGCTACGGCGCTATCAAGTACGCCACTCCCTCAAGCTTCCACGTCTTAGAGAGCTTGGCGACGATATTGGCTTTCTCGGCAGGGTCAGCCGAGTACAGATACGTGCCATCCTTCAGATTGCGGAAGCGCCACACGGGCGACCCCGTGCTCCTCGAGACGCTGTATGCCACACCCTCGAGCTTGTAGGACTTCGAGAGCTTGGCAACGATGGAGTTCTTCTCGTTGGGATCAGAGGTGTAGAGGTAGAAGCCGC
>CAZIPN010000022.1:12897-33971 GCA_964541225.1 uncultured Eubacteriales bacterium | reverse complement strand
GCGCCGCAGCCGACTCTTGCGGCGCGCGCGCCTTGCGGCGCCCAAGCTCCGAACGAGTGTTGACCGAGCCCGGGCCTCGCTTCGCCGAGTAGTCCTTGGGCGGTATGACGCCGCCGACACTGCGCCCCTGTTCGGCCAAGCGATTGCGAATCCTCACGTGCGTGCACTCCCGATCAGTGAGCACTTCGCACATGCCGTTCCACATGCCACCGCACGGCCCGTTGAGCAGCCCTTTCGGGCACGTGGTGACCGGGCAGATGCCGGCCGTCTTGTCCAGCACGCAATCACCGCACATCTGGCAGCGCTCTTCGAACACCCCGTTGCGAATCACATTGCCGAGAAACGCGCTCTCTAGGCCCGGAAAGACCGGCTTCTTGACCGCGTCAGCAACCGTCTGCACTCCCGCTCCGCACGCAAGCACCAGCACCGCATCGGCAGCTTCAACCTCTCCAACATGCTTGCGCATGTCGAGCTTCACGCCACCTAGATGGCACGTAACGGCGCTGACCGCCCAGCCGCTCACTGAGTAGCCGGCAGTTTCCAGCGCGATCTTGGCCTTCAGAACCTCAGGTTCTCCACCCGTGTGAGACATCGTGGCGCACTCACCGCAGCCCATGATGAACACGTTCTTGGCCCCGATCTCGGCAAGGTTCGCCTTGATCCGAGCCCAGTCGCGCGGTTTGGTGACGATCACTGAGGCTCAATTCGTCGAGCGGCAATCGCTTCGCGCACGGCATTCACGCAACCGGGCGCATCGGGAGAATACCCCGCCCCGATGCCGCTCGCCCACTCGGCGGTCACGACAGCCCCGCCGACGAAGACCGGAAGCCCCGCCATCTCATCACGAACGCTCTCGACGGTGCGCTGCATGGCTGGAAGCGTCGTCGTCATCAATGCCGAGAGGCACACCGCCTCTGCCTCGGCAGCGCTCTCAAGCACGCATTCGACCGACACGTCGACGCCCAGATCGGCGACATCAAAGCCTTGGCTTTCCAGCAGCGAGACGCAAATATCCTTGCCGATCGAGTGGATGTCGCCCTTCACGGTCGCGAAGACGACCTTCGGGCCGGCAGACTCTGCGGTGCTCTCCGGCAGATATTCCTTCACGCGCGCCACAGCTGCCTTCATGGCCTCGGCGGCGATCATCAGCTGCGGGAGGAAGGCCTCGCCGCGCCCAAATGCGTCGCCGAGCCTCTGGATGGCCGGTGTCAGCACGTCCTCGATCACCGACTCCGCCGGCTCGCCCGACTCGACGAGCGCTTCTACCAGCGAAGGTGCGGCATCCGTGTCACCACGAAGGACGGCCGACTCGAGTGCGGCTCGCGGATCGACCGGGGCCATCGGCGATCCAGCCACACCAGCTTCGCCCGAGACACCGGCCCCGCGCGCCGAACCCGCAGCCCCGCCTTCGACTCCGGCGACCAGTTGGCTGGCGCCTTCGGCCGCCGTCTTCAAGGCGGCAGCATAGGCGGCATCCCACGCGTCCCAGGCATCGGCAAGCTGTCCCGAGGCTTTCGGCTCCGTGCGCGTCTGGTTGGCGAGGCGAACCGCTTCCATGATGACGTGATCGCTTGGGTTGATGATGCCGGCGTCGAGACCGGCTGCGGCCGCCGCGTCAAAGAACGCCGCATTGAGCAACGGGCGACTCGGCAAACCGTGGCTTACGTTCGACACACCGAGCACCGTCGCCAAGCCGAGTTCGTGTGCCCCTGCGAGTGCGGCCACCGTCGTGCGAGGCGCGTCGGCATCGGCCGCCGCAGTCATCACGAGCGCGTCAACGATCAGGGCGGTGTCGGCCAGGCCAGCTTCATGGGCGGCCGTGCGCACGCGTTCCACCACGGCCAGGCGTCCCTCGGCACTCTCGGGAATCCCAGTGTCATCAAGCGTCAGCACCACCACGGCGGCACCGTACTTGGCCGCAAGCGGCAAGACCGACTCCATCGAAGCCGGATCGCCGTTCACGCTATTGATGAGTGCGCGGCCAGGGTACGTGCGCAGCGCTGCTTCGAGCGCCACAGGATCCGTGGTATCGAGCACAAGTGGCAGATCGCTCGTGCCGATCACCGCACGTACCGCTGCGGGCAGCGCCACGCTCGCGTCCACTCCCGCCGCGCCAACGTTGATGTCGAGAAGGTCAGCTCCAGCGGACTGCTGCTCGGACGCAAACGAGCGCACGATGCTCATCGAGCCAGCCCGGAGTTCGTCGGCCAGGGCCTTCTTGCCAGTCGGGTTGATGCGCTCGCCGATGACACACACCGGCGAGGAAGCGCCGATTGTCACGACCTTGCGCGGGCCAGCGACAACAAGCTCGTCGAACCCCCGGTCGGGAACATCGACAACGAACCTGTCGGCCACAGCGTCGATAATCGCGCCGGTGAACACAGGCGTCGAACCGCAGCACGAGCCGAGCATCGCAGCTCCAGCCGTGTGCGCGGCCGCCGCGAACGCGCCCATCTCGGCAGGCGTGCCAGGAAACACGGTGGCGCCGCTCTCATCAAGTCGTGGCAGGCCGGCGTTGGGCTGCGCGAACACCGGCAGCCTCGTTGCCGATATCATGCGGCGAACGAGCGGCAGCATCTCCTCGGGACCCAGACCGCAGTTCATGCCAACGGCGTCGGCCCCGGCGGCCTCAAGCACAACGGCGGCCGTCTCTGGATCGGTACCCGACAAGTCCATGCGACCGGCCAGCCCAAACGTGCAGCTCGCGAAGACGGGCAGGTCGGTCACCGACTTGACGGCAAGCACTGCGCAGCGAGCTTCTGCAATGTCAGTCATCGTCTCGATGAAGATCGCATCCGGACCCGCCGAGGCTAGCGCCGCAGCCTGTTCGGCGAAGGCGGCGAAAACCTCGTCGAATGTCGCCGAGCCGAGCGGCTCCATCACCAGCCCGGTCGGACCCATGTCCGCGAGCACATGTGGGCTGCCCTCCCGCTGCGCGATGCGAACCGCCGCGACGTTCAGCTCGGCCACGCGATCGGCCAGCCCGTACTCGGCAAGCTTGGGTGCGGTCCCGCCAAATGTGTTCGTCGTCGAGCAGTCGGCACCGGCGAGGCGATACAGACGATGAACGTCGGCCACCATCTCCGGTGCCGTGACGTTGATGAGTTCCGGGCATTCCCCAGCAGGCAGGCCCGCACGCTGCAACATCGTGCCCATGGCACCGTCGATCACCAGCGCGTCACGCCCAAGGCGATTCATGATGTCTGGCATGCCGAACCTTCCGTCGTGAACTCGCTCGGGCCCGTGCGGCGCGCCCGAATCCTTCCCGCGAACCTAGCGTTTGAGCCCATCAGTGTAGCGGATCGCCATGTACCACAAGCCGCCAAAGAGCAGTGCGAACGACGTCAGCATCACCAGAATGGGGCCAATACCATAGACGCCGACAAACGCGAACACCTCGTTGGACTCCAGAGCCCAAATTGCGTCAACCACAGCCCCAACGAGCGCGAGTCCCAAGCACGAGTCCGCCCACATGCGCGCCGCCTGCTTGCCTCGCGTCGGCCCTACGGCGTACACGAGGGAGAAAGCAACCACACCGACCACGGCGACCCACAAGCCCACGGTCAGGAAGGTATAGCGAGATAGGTCTGCGAACCCCAAGCCCACAAGAGCCCCCTACAGGCAGCCAACGCGCTCGAGCGCGGCGGCAACAATCTGGGGGTGGTCGAACGCCATATTCGCCGGCAGTTCGTCAGCAAACCACCAGCGAGCCTCGGCAGCGTCATCACCGCCCACCACGACGGGAGTCTCCAGGCCGACATCCGCAACGTATGCCGCCGAGACGTTCCATCCGCGAGGATCGCGGCCGGGGTCTCCGAAGGCGCCAACCGGCACCATCTCGTCTTCCCATATCAGCCCGGTTTCCTCCGCCAGTTCTCGGCGCGCCGCATCAACCGGACGCTCGCCCTCGTCCACGAAGCCGCCCGGAAGCGCCCAGCATCCGGCAAACGGCTCGTTGACCCGCCTGACCAGCAGGACCTTGCGTGCTCTCTCCGGTCCAGCGAAGACCACCGTGTCACAGCTCAACGCGGGACGTGGATAGTCGTAGGTGTAGGTGTTCGTCATGTCACCAAGTCTAGCGGAACCCCCGGGTCGATGGGCGCCCAGGTTGATGGGCGAACTCCGCCTCCGACAGCCACCAATCCATCCCTTCTCCATACGCGGTCCACTGCCCCTCCTTAGTCCACGACCATAGTGGGGTCATCAGCAGATGCAAGACGTATCGATCCGCCAGCAAGACGTGAGGAGGCCGAATCAATGTTCTTCGCAACCGTAACCGTGATCGGCCTCGCCGCCATCGCCGCTGTGACCTTGATTGGTCGGCGAGAAGGCGTCTTCTGTGGGCCGCACCTCGTACGCGTGAAGCAGCCCACGTCACCCATTGACGAAGCCGAGCGCATCCTGGCCAGGCGCTACGTCAAGGGCGAGATCACTCCCGAGGAATACGACAGGATGATGGCGATACTCGGCCGCTGACACAGACAATTTCTGGCGCAACCCCTCCTGCGCCCACCGTTCCCTCCCCTTGTACAAAGCGACCCGGTCTGGCAGAACCGGGTCGCTTTGTATGTGGAGTAGAATCGAGTGACCTGCCGATACGCTGCGACAGTGGGCTCTCGAGGCCCATTTCGAACTTCCACCCGAGGTGCAGCTTCCGTGTCTTCCGCCTTGTTTCGTGCACTCAGATTTGTACGCGCGTACCGGTGGTATGCGTTTCTCGGCGTGCTCGCGGTCCTGGCGACAACGGTCGCCGACCTCGTCGGCCCGCAGATCCTGCGGCAGATCATCGACTCCGGTGTTGCCAAAGCCAACTATCGCGTGATCATTACCGGAGCCGTCGCACTCGTGGGCGTAGCCGTGTTCGACGGCTTCGCGAACTTCTTGTCCGGCTACCTCTCAGCAAAGGCAAGTCACGGTTCTGCCTTCGACATGCGCAACGACATCTTCGGGAAGCTGCAGCGCCTGAGCTTCGCCTACCACGACCGCGCGCAAACTGGACAGCTCATCACGAGGGTCACGTCCGACGTCGACCGCGTGCGCGACTTTGTCGGCAGCGGATTGGTGCAGGTGATCTCAGCAGCGCTCATGCTGATCGGCTCTGTCGCGCTGCTGCTTCGGATGAACGTCATGCTCGCCCTGCTGTCCTTCACCGTGGTGCCCGCAACGATAGCGGTTCTACTGCTCTTCGTGACCAGACTCGGACCGATGTTCCGTGTGCGACAGCAGCGACTTGCCGCCCTCAACACCGTTCTGCAGGAAAACGTCGCAGGCGTGCGCGTCGTGCGGGCATTCGCCCGCGAGCAGTTCGAGATCGAGCGCTACGGCCGCGCTAACGAGGCCCTTCTGGAGCAAGGTCTCATCGTGCGACGCACGGTGTCGAACGCCTTCCCGCTCATGTTCAGCATCGGCACCATCGGCGTAGGTTTCGTGACGTGGGCCGGCGCGGCGCAGATCGTGCACGGAACTCTCACCGTCGGTCAGCTCGTCGCATTCAACTCCTACATCTTTCTCCTCCTCGGTCCATTGACCACCCTGGGTTTCAGCGCCCAGCAGATCGCCCAGTCATCCGCGTCTGCCGAGCGGCTCTTCGAGGTCCTCGACGCACCTGAGGACGTCGCCGAGCAACCCGATGCCGCCCCCCTTTCCCGCATCACCGGCCGCATCGAACTTGAGGACGTGCACCTTCGCTATCCTGGCGCCGCCACGGAGACGTTGTCTGGCGTCAGCTTCACGATCGAGCCAGACACTACGGTCGCGATTGTGGGCGCAACCGGATCCGGCAAGACCAGCGTCGTCAATCTCATCCCCCGCTTCTACGACCCCGTCCAAGGCAGCGTTCGCATAGACGGCATCGATGTCCGCACAGTCACGCTCGAATCGCTCCGCGGACAGATCGGCGTCGTCATGCAAGACAGCGTGCTGTTCTCCGGCACGGTGCGCGACAACATCGCGTACGGACGCCCAGACGCCACCTCCGCCGAGATACAGTCCGCCGCGCATGCTGCCCAGGCCGACGAGTTCATTGGCAGCCTACCCGACGGGTATGACACGCGCGTCGGCGAGCGCGGGGTGAAGCTCTCTGGCGGACAGCGCCAGCGCATCGCCATCGCCCGTGCGCTGCTCATCGACCCTCGGATCCTCATCATGGACGACTCAACGTCCTCGGTTGACTCGGCGACGGAGGCAGCGATCCGGGTACAGCTGGACCGCCTCATGCACGGTCGGACGACCCTCATCATCGCCCAGCGCCTCGCAACCGCGCGCCAGGCCGACCTCGTGCTCCTGATGGACGGCGGGCGCCTCGTAGACTCGGGTACGCACGCCGAGCTGCTCGCGCGCAGCTGCCTCTATGCCGAGATCGCCGACAGCCAGTTGGTCGGAGGGGGGTCCTGATGGCGCATCGCGGACCCGGTAGCCACGGAGGCCTCAGCTCGCTTGCCAAGACCGATCGCCCCACGGCGGTGGCGCCCACGGTTGCTCGCCTTTCCCGCTACCTGAAACCGTACCGTGCCGGGGTCGCCGTGGGATTTGCTTGGGTTGTCATTTCTTCGGCGTCTTCCGCCATCACGCCCGCTCTCATCGGGCACATCATCGACGTCGCGACGCTCTCCGCGCGAACCCACGCCGGAACCGGCTCGCTCGTGCTGCCTGGCCTTGCGCTGGCCACAGTGCCCGTCTTTGGATGGCTCGCGACTCGCGCACAGATCTACGCCTTGGGGACGGCCGGGCAGCGAGCTCTCTTTGACGCGCGCGCTGACGTGATCACCAAGATCGAAGAGCTCGACGTTGGCTTCTTCGAGAGCGTGAACTCCGGGGACTTGATGAGTCGGCTGATCAACGACATCTCGCAAGTGGACTCATTCCTGTCCCAGGTCTTTCGCCGCGTGCTCGGTGCGGGAGTCAGCCTGACGGCGACACTCGCGGCGATGTTGTGGGTTGACTGGCAACTCGCACTGGCAACGCTCCTGGTTGTGCCGGTCATGCTCGGCATCACGCGGCTCTTCGGCTTCATCGCCCGCCGAGCGTTTCGCGAACGCCAGGAAGCGATCGGCGAAGTCTCGACCGCGCTTGCCGAGGAACTCGGCGGCATTCGCGTTGCCCAGGCCTTCAACCGTACCGAGCGCAACCTCGGCGAATTCGCGCAGCGCAACGCCGCCAACCGCGACGCGAACGTGAGCGCGGCCGTAGTGTCATCGGCGTTCTCGCCTGTTCTCGCGCTGGTCTCGACGCTCGCAACAGCGCTGGTTGCGGCCCTCGGCGGGTTCCTCGCGGCCCGGCAACTCATCACCATCGGCGTGGTGGTCGCGTTTCTGAGCTACGCTCGGCAGTTCTTCAATGGCGTCAGCCAGCTGTCGTCGCTGTACTCAGACACACAAGCGGCGCTCGCTGGCGGCGAACGCGTCTTCGCGCTCCTCGACACCCCGGCTCGCGTCGTCGACTCGAAGGACTCGGCCCCGCTCGAACAGATCCGCGGCCGGATTGAGTTGCGCGGCGTGCACTTCACCTACGAGACCGGCTCCGAGATTCTTCACGGTATCGACCTGACCATCGGTGCAGGCGAGACACTCGCCATCGTCGGACCAACAGGCGCTGGCAAGACCACGCTCGTCAACCTGGTGCCGCGCTTCTACGACCCGACGCTCGGCTCCGTCCTTCTCGACGATCGAGACGTCCGTACGATCACGCTTGAATCACTCCGTCGGCACTTTGGCATCGTCTTGCAGGACCCGTTTCTATTCGCGGGCACCATCGCCGAGAACATACGCTATGGCGCGCTTGCCGCCACCGACGAACAGGTGCGCGCCGCCGCCGCGAGAGCCGGAGCTCTCGATTTCATCGAGCGGCTTCCGGAAGGCTTCTCGACTCAGATCGGCGAGCGAGGCGGCACGCTCTCGACCGGGCAACGCCAGCTCATTGCGTTTGCGCGCGCCATCGTCGGTGACCCATCGATTCTTGTTCTCGATGAAGCCACCAGCTCCGTCGACACACGCACCGAACTCCTCATCCAACGCGGCCTCGCGAGCATCCTCGCCGGGCGAACGGCCCTTATCATCGCCCACCGCCTGTCCACCGTCCGCGAAGCCGATCGCATTGTCGTCGTAGACGACGGGCGCATCGTCGAGCAAGGCGACTACCAAACCCTGCTCGGGGCCGGAGGCGCGTTCGCCAGACTGCATGAGGCGCAGTTCGGCACGCGCTGAGTCTGCGCCCGCCTGCGACTCTTGCGCCCACTGCGCGAGTGCCTCCCGCATCGCAGAGCGCACACATGACACGTGTGTGCGCGCGTTGCACCTCCCAAACGCCCACTCCCATCTGGTATTTCCGCTCGCTTGATCGGGCAGCAATCGACGATTGCGGTTCATATATGTTTCATCTACTATATGTCTTGTCCTGTATGCACTGCGCGGAAGAAGAATCATGTCACTCGACGCCGCGATCTTGGGGTTCCTCGGCGAGCGACCGCGATCAGGCTACGACCTGAAGACGCGCTGTTTTGACGACGACGCTCGGGACTTCTGGACTGCCGACCAGGCGCAGATCTACCGCACCCTCGACCGCCTGCAGAAGGCCAAGCTGGTAAGCGTCACGCGCAAGCGACAGTCGGGGAAGCCGGACCGCAAGATCTACTCCCTCACCGACCTCGGCCGACAAGCGCTGACGGCGTGGCTCGGCTCCGAGATCCCCCTTTCTCCGCCGCGCGACGCCTTCTTGCTTCAGCTCTACTTTGGCGCACGGTCGACCGACGACGAACTCGCAGAGCACCTCAAGGCACGCAGAGGCCTCCACCAAACGCGGCTCGATGAGTTGCGGTCACACGCCGAGAACGCGGCTCAGGACGACCCGTCATCGCGAAGGCAAGTGTCGGTGCGCGATGCAGCGTACGGCGGGGCCATCGCGATCGAGCGCGCCGCCATCGACTGGCTCGACGACTGCATCGAGGGACTGACCACCGGCAGGCTGCTGCCGCCCCTATCACAAGACGACCTCCAACCGCTGACCGGTCCGTCGACTGCATGACGTGCGCACACCGCAGGAAGGAACGCGCTCGATGAGGATCGTGGCAATCGATGCAAGTCCGACACGCGGAGTCATCAGCCTGTCAGTCGAGGAGGCTTCTCGAGCCGCCGAGCAGGCCGGGGCTGACGTCGTGCGCATTCGGCTCGCTAGCTTGCACATCCTCAGCTGCACCGGCTGCGGAATGTGCCATCTGACAGGCGAGTGCAAGATCACTGACGATCTCTCAGAACTCGCCGTGCAGATTGATGAGGCCGACGGAGTGATCTTTGGGCTCCCGTCGTACTTTCGCCGACCCGATCCCAATACCCAGACCATCCTGGCGCGCGTCAGCCGCTTCTTCCCCGACGATCACCAGCTCACCCTACCTGGCGTCAGCCGACGAGACGTGCCGCACATCCCTAGCGCCCGTGCGGCCAAACGCGCGGTGATCATCACGGCATGCCGAGCCCCCGAACCGCTCGCAACATTCTTCGGCTACACAACCGGCCCCATCCGAGAACTGCGCGGAGCCCTCGATATCGGAGGGATCCGAACCGTGGGCTCGCTTGCGATCACCGGAGGTTGGGTGCGCGAGGCGTTCGATGAGTGGGAGCGTGACAAGGCCTCGTCATTGGGCAGAATGCTCGCGGGCAAGATCTAGCGCCGCCACCTCTCACCCGCCGAGAAGCTCATCCATCACCAGGCGGCCAGGGTCCAGCGCCAGTCCAGTCGCCTTGGCGGCGACCTCGTCATAGCACGTCGCGCCGTTGGCGGCGATCCCCGCTCCCCAGATCACGAACGGAACCGCCTCGCCCACGTGGGTCTTGAGCTCGATCGGGGTCGGATGGTCAGGCATGGCCAGAATGCGCACGTCCCCCTCGGCGGCTCGACGAAGCAGCGGCGAGAGTATGTGTGAGTCGATGGCCTCGATCGCTTCGATCTTGCCTGTCGCGTTGCCCGCATGCCCTTCTTCGTCCGGGGATTCCACATGAATCACAACGAGATCGTGATCGTGCAATGCGCCAAGAGCGCCCTGGGCCTGCGCACGGTAGTCATTGCTCGAGTCACCAGTCACTCCGGGAATCTCAAGACGCTGGATGCCGGCCAGTGCCGCGAGACCGTTCAAGAGGTCCACGCCACTCGACATCGCCGCCGACACACCCCGAAGCGCCGAGAACTCCTTGAGACCTCGTGGGGCAGTGCCAGGCCAGAAAGGCCACACGTCCGTTGCCATGACCAACCCACCCACGCCGCGGCGTCTATTGACAGCACTCTTCGCGAGAAGCGGGTGGGCGCGCTCCATGTAGTCGAGAAGCAGGCCCGCACCGGAACCACTCGGCAGGCTGCCAGCAACAGGACGATCCGAGATGTCATGCGGAGGCGTGTAGTTCGCATCGGCGAGCTCAGGATGGCCTGTGACCACCAGGATGTGCCGATACGCGACACCGGGGTGGAGTGCGAAGACCTCATCATCAAGCCCAGCGGCTATCTCGCGAACGATCGCGCCGGAATCCTCAGTCGAGATGTTGCCGCTCGAATACGACTCCATCACACCGTCACGAATCGATACGAGGTTCAGGCGTAGGGCCACCTGATCCGGAGCGAGCTCAATGCCCATGCTTGCCGCCTCGATCGCTCCGCGACCCACGAAATCGGCCACCGGATCGTAGCCGAGAATCGACATGCAGGCCGCAGACGACGACGGCTCTGTCCCTGCGGGGATCGTGTGCGCCAGACCGACACGTCCTGAACGCGCCATCAAGTCGAGATTCGGCGTTTGCGCTATCTGTAGCGATGTCTTGCCGCCGAGTGCTTGGAGCGGCCAACCCGCCGCACCGTCAAGGATCACAATGACGTACTTCACGCTTCTCCTCTTGTTGGTTCGCCCGCCAAGCGTAGCAGCCAAACACAGACGAGCGCCACGCAAGCGCTCGCCCTCAGGTATCATTGCGAGCATGAAGACACCCACCTTGTTCCGCGATACTCGTGGCGGCGACGACACTCTTCGAACGTTCTCCGAGGTCGTGGTGCGGGGCATCGCGCCCGGCGGCGGGCTCTACGTGCCCATCGAGCTTCCCAAGTTCTCTCTCGATGAGATCCTTGCTATGTCGACCTGGCCCTATTGGCGCCGAGCCGCTGCCTTCTTCTCACGCTTCGGCGTTGATGTCCGCACGGACAGGGTGGACGTCCTCATGCAACAGGCCTACGGGCCGCAATGGGACGACGCACGTATCGCGCCAGTCGAGGAAGTCGTCCCCGGCACATGGGTGCTCGAGTTGTGGCACGGGCCGACAAGCGCTTTTAAGGACATGGCGCTGCAATGTATGCCTCTGTTCTTCTCAGAAGCGATCCAGCATGCCGAAGGCCGCACCCCGGAAGCCCACGACTACCTGATCCTCGTCGCAACGTCAGGTGACACCGGCAAGGCGGCACTCGAAGGATTCGCCGATCGCGAGCACACCGGCATCGTTGTCTTCTATCCCGTCGACGGCGTATCCGACATTCAACGGCTGCAGATGGTCACGCAGCGTGGCTCCAACGTCCAGGTGCTTGGTGTTCGCGGCAACTTCGACGATTGTCAGACAGCGGTGAAGGCAGCGTTCAATGACCCCGCATTCGCCGAGGAGTTGGACCGCGAATACCGCCTACGTCTCTCCAGCGCCAACAGCATCAACTGGGGACGACTGCTGCCACAGATCGTGTACTACCTCAGCGCGTACGCAGACCTGGTCGCTGCCGGCGGTGTCCCCCCGGGAAAGCCAGTGGACGTCTGCGTTCCCACTGGGAACTTCGGCAACATCCTCGGAGCGTTCTACGCGAAGAAGATCGGAGTACCCATCGGGCGAATGATCGTGGCCAGCAACGAGAACAGGGTGCTATCGGACTTCATCGCCACTGGCGTGTACGACATTTCAGACCGCCTCTTCGTGACCACCCCTTCTCCGTCCATGGACATTCTGATCTCCAGCAATCTGGAACGGCTCCTCTACGAGATAGCACACGACACTGACAAAGTGTCTGAGTGGATGCATTCGCTAGCGGCCGAAGGACGCTTCCAAGTAGACCCGCAGACATTTCGCGAGATCCGAGAGCTGTTCAGCGCGGACTACGTTGGCAACGACGAGTCGCTCCGAACGATTCGCGAAGTCTTCTCCGAGACGGGCTATCTCCTCGATCCTCACTCGGCGGTAGCCTGGGAAGTCGCCGAACGCCTTCGTGAGCGGGATCCGGTGCTTGTGGTCTCAACTGCCCATTGGGCGAAGTTCGGAGAGGACGTATACAAGGCGCTTGCCGAGATCCCCTACGGCGAGACGCTCCCGGACGGAATCAGAGAGCTTCCGGGCATGGAGTTGCTCTCTCGTATCCAGCAGACCGCCGACGACGATCTCCAGGTGCCGAAGGCTCTAGCAGAGCTCGACGAACGGCCCGAGCGGTTCAGCGCCGTCATCGACGCCGGACGCGAGGCAGTCGAAGATGCCGTGAGAAGGTGGCTCGGCTAATCTCCGTCGCATTTCCACTGTCACGCGGTCCATTCTGGACTATTATTGAAGAGGATTTCGGTCGCATTGGAGCGACCAGAACAGACGGTGTCTTGTGGGGCCAGCTCCACGCCCTGGCAGAAACCGTGGAGACAATGCGCAAGGAGGCTTTCGATGAGAAAGGGAAACGGGTCACGCGCACTGATGGTCGGCGTGCTCATACTCGCGACAGTAGCGGCGCTGATGTTGGCGGGATGCAAAGTCGCAGGAGTCGCTGGCAGTGACTCATCCGGATCGAGCACCACTACGACGCCACGCGGGCTCGTCGATGTGGGCGGCACCGGCCAAGGCACTCTGGTCGGCATTCAGGGCAAGTTCATCCCGGACTCCGTGAGCATACATGTGGGCGATACAATCACGTTCGTGAACCGCGACAAGGTCGCCCATCATCTCGCTATTGACAGCACCGACCTGGGCAACCTGACTCCGCTCGGGAAGGTTTCGTGGACCGCCGACAAGGTGGGTGCGTTCACTGTGAGATGTACCGAAGACTCTTCCATCGTCGGCAAGATCGCAGTCGTTGCAGCTGGTTCAGGCAACTGAGCTCAGGTCGACCAACTTCCGACGTCCTGCAGCAGACTTGGTTCTAGGCACGCTGGATGACGTACAATCCGCGCATGCCTGACGACAACGCCGAGGTTCTGCAGCGCTTCATCAACAGTCTCTTTCGCACCACGAAGCGAGTCTCGCGACTCGAGGTCATCCTGCGCGCCGAGACGCTGGATCTCGATCTTGAGCTGCTGCCCATCATCGAGAATCTGCCGAGCGGAGCGGTCTATACCCGACAGCTTCTGGCCGACCAGCTCAATTCGGCGATAGTCGGCCATGGTTGGGCCAGACGATACGGCACGGTCGAATAGCGCTGCCGCAGGAGCTGGGAGGATGACGCAGCTGCATGCGAAGCGCGCGAGACCTACAGAGACGAAGATGCGCGACTTCGAGCCACAGAGGCGATGCGCATAACGACCGCCATCAAAGCGCCCGTGACAATGCCACTGACTACTGCGGCAACTGGCTGAATAAGTACTCGGATCAACCATGTGGCCAGGGGAAATGACAGGCCGCGCGCGAACGCCAGAAGTATCATCACCACAAGGGGCAGGGTTACGACGATATTGGCAACAAGCAGGCCCAGGTTGATCCCCCGTTTTGGACCATCTGTGCCAGCAACCAGCACGCAGATGATCGTTCCGAGAAGTACTGGCAAGAACACTGGCCCGATGGCCGCCAGCACGAAGTCAATATCGTCATAGACCACGTCAGGGATTGCGAAACCCATTGACATCAACGACGCGCTCACGGGTGCCCGAGGAAACGTGACGCTCGGCACCCAGCTCCTGATCAGAGCCGCAGCCAGCACGCCGAGCGTCACGCCCAGTAGCGTCCGCCACCATTTTCGGGTCATCCTTGGCTAGCCCCCCGCCGCCTCCGGTGCAGGCGTCGGTGTTTCAGGATTTTCCGCAAAGACATCCAGGAAGGTCTCCACGTCGACGACCTCAGCGCCCAGATCCTCCGCGACCTTGCGCAGGTCCTGGTCTTCTGCAAAGAGCACGACTTGTACGGCCAAGAGCCTCTGCACCAGTGATCTGCGAGCGACTGCGAGTGTCTTGGCGACCTCAACCTCGAGGCCGTGCTCGTCGACGAGTGCGTCCACCGTCTTCTCACTCGGTTTCGTCTCCTTGAGGACGTCGGCCAGCACATGCCTCTCGTCGAGAGCATTTGTGGCCACCAGCACCTCGGGCGTCACGCGAGCACGACGTATCTTCTTGTCGAAGAGTTGTCCGCCCCCTGCTGCCAACAGCTCTGCCAGGAACGGCTCATCCGCGATGAATCTCGGCTTGCGCAGCAACAGATACGCAACCAGCAGCGGCGGGATCAGCAGCAGCAGGACCCACCATGGGAAATGCCATGGACCGGCGATATTCGGAGGCGTAATCAGCCCAGGTATGCGTACCGCCTGAACTCGCTGGTTCGCGCGGTCAACGACGTAGGCTACACCCGTGTTCGTGATTGCTATGTCGTTGGGGAAGTTGAACAGGCCGGGCGTTGTGCCACGGTCTCCGACCTCTCCAAGCTTGTGGCCATTCTTGTCGTAGGCCTCGATGGCGAAGTGAAACGCATCAGCGATGAAGAGGTTGTCTCTACCGTCCAGCGCAAGTCCACGCGGGAGACCAAACTCCCGAGAACCCGTCTGCTCAACATCTTGCTCGCCTGCCGGAATCGTGCCCGCAGTCCACTTCAGCTTCCCAGCATTGGTGTAGGCGATAACGCGGTCGTGGTTTGAGTCTGAAACGTAGATCGTGCCGTCGTTGCCAACCGCGATCCCGTTCGGACGATCCAAGTGACCAGGGCTTCGACCAGGCTCGCCGAACTGCCGCACAAAAGTCCCGTCGCGCTTGAAGATGACAATCTGATAGGCATCACACACGTAGACATAGTCGCCCTTGACCGTCAGCGCAGTCGGGTACAGACCCTCACCACGGCCCCCACCGCCCTTCCCGATCTTCGTCCACGGGTGTGGCGGCATGACCCGCAGGAACTTGCCGTTCGCATTGAAGACTTGGATCTGCTGGTTCATGCAGTCCGCAACGTATATGTCTCCTCGGTCATGATCAATGGCGATGCCATCAGGCAGGTTGAATAGCCCGGGCTTCCAGGTCGCCTTGTAACCCACTTCCGGCCAGGCGACACCGAAACCGCCGAATTGGAACAGATAGCGGCCATCCTTGTTAAACACACACACCCGGTCGGCCTGCATGTCAGTTACGTACATGTTGCCCTGGCTGTCCGTAGCAACGCCCATCGGACGAACGAAGTACGGCTTGTCGCCAGTTCCCGGTCCATAGACTGCGAACAGGAACTCCAGGTGCCCGATCTTCTGCTTCTGGTCCTCGACAACTCCGCCGCCCATCTTGGGGAGCACCACAAGCAGGTAGTAGAGCAAGACCGCGATGACGATCAGCAGCACCGCAAGCAGGAGCAGCGCCAGGGCACGCGGAGACATGCCCTTCGTCTTCGTGCCGCCCCTGTGGGACTCGACCCAGTTGCCCATTACTTCCCACCAGCTTTCTTCTTGGGGGTCGCCGTGAGAGTTGCCAGCATGGACTGGGCCTCCTTGTTGTCAGGCTCCATGCTCAGAGCGTATTTCAATTGCGCAGTCGCCTTACTCTTCTTGCCAGCCTCGATGTAGGCCTTCGCAAGGTCAATGCGAAAGTCCGAAGCACTCGGGTTAGCGGAAACGGCAGACTCGAGATCTGGAATGGCCTTCTTCAGATCATGACGAGCGAGGTAGATCATCCCCGCGTCATGGGTCGCAACCGTCTGCCCTTTGTTCTCCTTGATGAAGGCCTCGAACACGGCAAGAGCCTCGTCGGTACGGCCAAGCTCCTGAAGAACCAACCCGCGATTGTACTGCGTGGTCTGGGTCTTTGGATTGAGCTTCAGCGACACATCGTAGGCAGCCAGAGCCTTCAGCAGCAGCGCGCGCCGCTGAGAAGCGTCTTTCGTGTCGTGAGCCAGCCGATAGTACGCGAATCCAAGTTGTAGCTGAGCCCCGCTGTTCTGGGGGTTATCGCGCACAATGTTCTGCCATGCCGAAAGGTTCAGCTCCACCGGGGTATGTGGGGTCGACGCCGTCTGCACCCGGGTAAAGACAACCACCCCGAGGCCGAGCGCGACGAACATCGCAACCACAATGCCCCAGACAATCGGATAGCTGACACGAGAGCTCGAAGCCATCGTTACCTTCTTCCGTTCTATGGGCCAATCAAGCCTTATCAGAATCCATGAACGTCACTTTGCAGATGAACTCGTTGTCGGCGTAGTCGGGAACGTGATCTTCATAGGCGCGCTGGTGTTGTGACACCCCATGCAGAACCCGAGGTAGTGACAACGCATGCACACGTCACGTCCATGCTCCGTCACATAGGCGTTGTGCACCTGCACCCAATCCGAGGTGTGACTCACGAGGTGGCACTTGGTATTGCACCACTCAGCAGTATGACACGTCGCACAACGTTGCGGATCTTGCTTGTACAGGGCCTTGTGCACCGCACGCCAATTGGAATTGTGCGTCACGGGTTTGACGGTATGGCAGTTGTGACAGAACGTACTGATGTTGTGGCAAATTGCGCAGACGTGACGATCGCCGGCGTACTTGCCATGGATCGTGGCCCACGCTGCCGTGTAGTGCTGAGACGGCCACGGGAACAGGTTGTTGCCGTGACACATCAGACACTCAGTCGACGACAACACCTGCGACAGGAATGGCTGTTCGTGCTTGGGGGCCAACTTGCCTACATGGCACATTCGGCAATCCAGATTCTGATACTCCGGCTTCATGTTGCCTTTGCTCGCCGCAACCCATTGAGAGAACGGTCCGTGGCAGTTGAAGCAGAAGTACCGGTTGATTCTCAGAATAGGCTTGCTGCTTCCCGCCATTGGAGCCATCCACACACGGTTAGTGCGGTGACAGTCGGTACACGAAAACCGTGCCACCGAGAGCTTGAGATGGAAATGGACGTCAATCTTCACATTTGCGGTGCCCGATGTCGGCAGCGCGGCATCCATCTGACCATGACACGCGATGCACTCCGAAGGTGAATGGTCTTCCGGCTTGGCGTGTATCGCTGTGAGGTTGCCCGTACCCTCAACTGCCTGATCAACGTGGTAGATCGCGCTCCACATGGTCTCCCCCGCCGCGGCCTCGGACGGCTTGACCGACGTACTGGAGATCAAGACGAGGATGGCGACGATGTCAAACACCAACATGCAGACCGCAATACCAATGATTCGCTTCTTCAGCATCTTCGCCACCTGACTATAGATGCTCGACGTGCATGAGCGCGAGGATGGACAGGCCAATGATCGCCCCAATGGCGAGGAAGCTCACAGCAAGTACGAACGGTCGCCGGGACATACGTCTGGGCCTTCGATCTATGAAGGGCCAGGCCATGAGGCCGCCGAGGGCCAGCGTCATGATGACAAAGCCCGTAACAGCCGGCACAAGGTGCATGAGTTCGAAAGGCGCCAGCAAGTACCACTCTGGCAAGACACCCTCGGGCGAAAGAAACGGATTCGCACGAGCATCAAGCGGCACGGGCACAAGCGCGATGAAGATGAGTCCGAACGTCAAGAAGGCCAGAGCCATCATTCCTTCCGTCAACGCGTGATGCGGAACGAAAGGAATGCTCGGGCCGTCATAGGCATGAGGATCGTCTGCTGGGGCAGAGGCCGCGGCAGGTTGAGCGCTGTGCTGGCTGGCGGGAGCGGCCTCTTGTTTCTTGGTATCGCTCTCGTCGGCGGTAGTCACGTCAGCTGCAGCTGGCGGAGTCTCAGCGGCATCCCTTGCCTCGGGCGTTTCGGATCCAGTCGCCGCAGGCGTGGTAGAAGCGGCATCGGCTTCCACTGTGGGATCGCCTGCAACATCGTTGTCGGTTCGCTCGGGAAGCATAGAGCAGTCCCTCCAGGGGTCACAGCGGGCGAGAGATGCCCTGCTTTCGGATCATCCAGAAGTGAGCAACGAGCGTAATAATCAATATGCCAGGGACAATGGCCACGTGCAGCGCGAAGAACCTTGAGAGTGTGGCCCCACTGACACCGTCGCCACCAAGAAGAAGCAGACGTGTCGGGGGACCCATCACCGGCAGGTAGGCAATGAGTCCGCTTACCGCCGTCATGGCCCAGTACGCTATCTGGTCCCACTTCAGCAGGTAGCCAGTGAATGCCATGGCCATCGTGAGGAACATGGCCAGCACTCCGGAGACCCACATCAGCTCTCGAGGGCGCCGATACGAACCGGTATAGAACACGCGGAGCGTGTGCAAGAACACCATCGTGGCCATGGCATTAGCCCCGAAAAAGTGAGCGCCCCGAATGAACCAGCCGTACGGAACGGTATGAGAAATGTAGTGAACACTCTGGTATGCCACGTCAGCATCGGGAACGTAGTACATCAGGAGGAGTGCGCCGCTCATGACCTGAATAGTGAAGCTGAGCGTCGTCAATCCTCCAAAACAGTAGAACAGTGCCGTCGCGTACACCGGGACGGTCTTGTCACCAAAGGTCTTCTGGAAGCGCTCGCGTACTTGGAAGCGCTCTTCAAAGAACCCCACATTGTCGCTAGGCATCCTTCTTCCTTCCCACGATCACCCGTCCCATGGAGACTTTGACGCTGTGCTCAAACAAGCCCCTGGGCGGCGGGCCAGCGATGCACTTGCCCGCAGTAGTGAACGTGCCGCCATGGCAGGGGCAGATGAACAGTTTCTTGTCTTGATGCCAGGCGACAAGACAGCCGGCATGCGGACAAGTTCCGGAGAACGCGCTGACCTTCGAGCCTGACTTGATCACGAACACGGTCTCGTCACCAAACAGGATCGACTTGGGCTCCCCGTCCTTCAGGTCAGATAGCAGACCTGCCGGCACCTCATCGGGCGTCGTCGCTCCAGAGAACGCACGTGACGGAACGCTCAAGAAGTTCGCGAGTGCTGCTAGCCCCGTCCCAATCCACGGGAGGCCCACGAGCCCGGCGCCGAGCAAGGCCAGCAGGTGCCGCCTCGTCACTCCGTCATCCTGGGCAACGGCCGCTACCGATGCTGCATCCGTACCTGGGCTGGATTCGAGAGTACACGCAGCCTGCTCTTGCACATCACTCATGACCTATACCTCCTGGTGATTCGCCCACGGCAGCAAACGCCGAACCCTCCGAGTCCGGTTCTGTCCGCGGATTCCTCGGTACCTCGATCGAGCAGGTCTCCGCGAATTCCGCAAACGTGATGGAGCTGAGGCGCTCGCTGACGAGCTTCTGCAGATCCATCCAGAACGTGTGAACAGGACACAGCGTCTCAAAAGCGCACTCGCCCGGCGCGTATGAACAGCGAGTGAAGGCGAGATGGCCTTCCATCGCCTCCACCACTTCGAGAAGGGTCAGGTTGGCCGGATCCGGCACAAGACTCACTCCGCCTTTTACGCCAGGCTTCAGCCGAACGATATCACGCCTGCCCAATTCCTGGAGCACTTTGCTCAGGTACGCTTTGGGCACGTGCATCGCTTCCGACACATCCTGGGTGCGACTCAGACCCTTCGCCATGCTCAAGTACAGCACCGCGCGGACGCCGTAGTCAGTCACTCTTGACAGTTCCATTGCCAACCTACCCCCTCGCATCCTGAAACGCATGTTGAGCCCGGTACGAGGCCGGATGCCCATTGACGAACTCACGCGTCCCAGACGGGACGGACGGTACCGCAGGAAAACTTGGTACATGTTCCATAATGTTATGATACTGACGAAGTATCAATATGTTTCGACAAAGTAGCACGGTTCTCCTCTTTATCGACGGACTGATTGCGCGCCGGTGTCAGCAACCGTTTCTCATCGCGCGAATCGCAAGCCGCGCGGCTTGCTGGCAACCCGCTCCCGGTTGGCACATCTCACTGCGGTGGAGTGGGCAGCGCGCATCACGCGTGTATCACTGGTGTCCAGGAACCGCCGGCATTCCCGCCCCCATGCCTGCAGGCTGAGCCGGTCCAGTGCTGCCATCTGCCCCGGGTCTATTCGGATCCGAGAGATCGACGACGGAGCGTATTCGCAGACCCTCAGGCAGCTGCATGATGTCGAACTCCATGTTGTGGTCCCCTGACGCAGTGGTGAGCACAACATCGATGATTGACTGGCCGACGTACTCGTTGCGCTGCGCGCTCTTCACGTACCACGACTTGATAGCCGAGTTGACTTGTTTGGCCTGCTTCGCAAAGACCGTCGCGGAGCCTGGCACCGACGCAAGCATGTCAGCGCTGACTGTGGACTTCACCGCAGCCAAGTCACCGTCTTGATAGCCCCGGATGTACTTGTTGATGAGTTCGACGTCGGGCTGTGGCTTGACGCGCCCCCAGACAAGCCAGCCGACTACCCCCGCCAGTACGATGACGCCGAGAATCAACGCGACTCTCGTAATGATCCCCGAGCGGCTCGCAGACATACGCACATCCTCCTAGAGTTCGGCTGGGCGGCGCAAAGGGGCCGCCGTTTCCGGCGGCCCCCCCGCCCTCTTTCTCAGTGATCGAGAAAGGGTCAAGCGATGAAACGAACTGTCGTGCTTACTCCTGGAAGCCGTCGCCGACCTTCGAGGTCGAGGCAGCACCAGCAGCATTCACGCCACTAACAACTTGTGGATAGTACTGATGGCCGTCAGCACCAGTCACCCTGTGGGACGGATCGGTGTCGCCGAAGCGGACCGTCGAACCCGGGATGTGGCAGTTCAGGCAGAGGTTGTCGTTCTTCCCACCGCCGACCTGGTTGCTGTCGCCGCCCTCAACAAGCATGCGGGCGTTCTGAGTCTCGTGCGGGAAGTTCGCGAACATCGGGTTGCCAGCGTTGATGAGCGTCGGAGTGACCCCATCATCGTGACCCATGCCAAGCACGTGGTTGACCGGATCGGCAAATCCAACGTTCTTGTCCGTGTCACCAACGGTGAAGTTGGTGGTCAGGTCACGAGAGTCCTCGTGGCACTGCTGGCAGATCGGAGCATCCTCGCCAGCCTG
>CAZIPN010000022.1:5382-12797 GCA_964541225.1 uncultured Eubacteriales bacterium | reverse complement strand
GGTCACGAGAGTCCTCGTGGCACTGCTGGCAGATCGGAGCATCCTCGCCAGCCTGGATCGCCGCACCAGCGGCGTCCGAAGGACCGGAAGTACCATTGTGAATGCTCGGATCGCCACGTGAGATCGAACCGTCAGCGTGGCCAGCCTCAACCGGCTCCATGACGTAGCCCTGGTTGGAAAGAGCAAGACCAGTCGTGATGGGCGCCGTGATGGTTGGGAAACCATTCCGGATGTCAACACCGCCCAGCTCATCGGGAAGGTTGGTGACAAGGTTGTCCCCAGGATTGGGGCCATCCGAAGCGTTCATCCACGGAGTGCTCACGCCCGGTGCAGGCGAAGCTGCAGCGAAGCTGGTCAGACCACCAACAGCGCTATACGCGAGCTTCATGTTCGTCGGGTGGTTGTACGCCGACGAAGCGTCCATTGAGTGGAAGTCCGGGTCAAGCTCGATGCCACCGGCACCACCGTACATGTTGCCCAAGCGGCCTCTGTGACAGCCGTAGCAGAAGCTCGATCCGTAGACCGCCTTCGCGCCGTTCTGGCCGTTGACCCACGGAGAACCAGCCTGATCGATGCCGCCACCGCCGCTGAGAGCGGCGAGGACGTAGTCCTGCTGGGGCGCGGTGGGATCATACGTGGCCGTCGTGTAGCTCGTCGGAGCCTGGCCACCGTACTTGGCATCGCGCAGGTCGATAGCAGAACCGGTACCCGTGCCACCGATGAAGTCGCGCAGCAGCTTGTTGCTGGCCGTGCGAGTCAGGTGGGCGTCACGCAGGAGGACATAGGTCGTCGGCGTACCGGCGAGCGCCAAGGTACCTGCATATGCGGCGTCGGTCGTCGTCTCGACACTGATGTCGAGCACGCCAGCGGCGAGCAGCGACAGAGCCAGCGCAACACCGGACGCCTTGATCGATGTCTGGTGACCGGCGATGTAGGCCGGAGAATCCGGGGCAAGCGCCATCGAAGTGGTGATGGGCGTGCCGGCGGGGAGGTGCGTCTCGTGGCCCGTGCCGGGCAGAAGAGTCAGCGAGAACTCGGTCTCGTTGATGTTGTCCGGCTGCACGTTGCAGGCCGCGATGAGGATTCCGCTGCCCAGACGTACGCGGTCGCCCTTGAACGGCTGCATGGACGTGTTGCCGTGCGGGGTGTGGCAGTCGGTGCAGGTCAGGTGATCCTCTTGCGAGGCCAGACCGACCGAGCTGTAGGCGACCGTACCACCCGTGTTCGGGAAGATGGTGTCAACGGGGCCAAACGAGCCACCGTTGCCGAAGTCGCCGCCAGGAATGTACTGGCCCGTGGTAGCGGTAGCGCTACCCTCTGAGCTGTTCAGGCCGTAGATCTGGTGACCGCCAGCCGGAGCTGTACCGGTCTGAGCCTTGATTGCACCGTAGATGCTGATGCCCTCGGTGAAGTCGTGGCACGTCTCGCAGATCTCTGCGACGGTGTTACCCGGAAGCAGGCGCTTGTCGCCAGCCGCAGCGTGAACGTCGTGGCAAACCTTGCAGCGGTCAGTGGTGTTTGTGTATCCACCGTGCGGACCGAATGCC
Source organism: uncultured Eubacteriales bacterium (assembly GCA_964541225.1). Classification (GTDB taxonomy): domain Bacteria; phylum Actinomycetota; class Coriobacteriia; order Anaerosomatales; family JAAXUF01; genus CAZIPN01. The sequence goes on along the minus strand of CAZIPN010000022.1, from coordinate 11,250 downwards.
TGGTTGTACTGCTGGTAGACGTTCGTGGTGTTCGTGGGGTTCACGGAACCGAGGTAGCTTCCACCGGTGGTGACCTTGGTCACGTCCACCTGGTTGGTGGTGTTGGGGCCAGACATCTTGTCCCAGCCATGGCACCAGAAGCACCCAAGCGCATACGCGCCGTAGGTCGTACCGTCGGCCAAACTCGAAGCCGAACTGCCGGGGCCAGTCACGCCTTTGCTCAGATACTTAACATAGTCAGAGTAAGCAAAGGCAGGAACCGCCGCGGCGGCCATGATAGCTACCACAGCCACAGTAAGTGTCGCGAGGAAAATGATGCGCCGCACCATTCGTATCCCCTCCTTGTCGTATTGCGTCGTCAATCGATTTGCGTGCCCTGTCTGGCACGCGTCAGGTCTCATTATTGAAACACCTCCTTTCGCAGAGAGCCGACGCCCCACGGATCGTTGGACCTGCCACCCCTCCGGTGGCACAGACCGGCCCATGATCGAATGGGAACGTTCCTAGTCTCTTAAGGCTCATTAGGGGAGGTCAACGCCCTCAATTAAGCTGGATAACCTGAAACCAAACTCCACATTAGCACGTTAGAGGTCTATTCGTTTAGACTTTCGCTGTACCTGCGGTTCTTTCCTGCCACCAGCTCTCATCTCAAGTCTGAGCATCAGCGCCCGATAACCCCATGTACTGTCAGGACCTGTCATATCGGGCATTCCGTTCCCCCGCCGTTTCGCATCCGACACCCTTCGGACTGCCGCAATCCGGGAGGCACCAGACGAGGCTGGAGTTGCCGCGTGGCCGTTTGCGGAAGCCACATCCGTTCTCCCTGCGGAGAATACGTGCTGCTCACAGGCACAATCCGACAACGCAGCGAGCGCCCGGTCCCCTCCCGAGCCGTCATTGCTCGCCCACCTCCACGTAGATGGCCGCAGTTCGCTCGATCATGCTGTCTGGATCGAATTCGCGCAGACATCGCTCGCGCGCGGCTCTCGCCAGCATACGAGCATGCTCGGGATCATGCAGCATGCTCGCCGCCTCACGCGCGAGTATATAGGGATCGCGGGGTGGAATGAGCACACCAGTCTCACCCTCAACTACAACTTCACCCACCCCGCCGACGTTTGTCGCGACAACGGGTACGCCCGCCAGCCCGGCTTCGATGAGACCGATGCCAAGCGCCTCGGTCTCGGCAGGTGAGACGTACACATCGAGTGCCGACAGGAACCGAGGAATGCTCGTCACGTGCCCTGGCCAGCGTAAATGCTGGCTCACCCCCAGAGCGGCCGCCTGCTCGCGCAGCTCGCTCTCCAGCGGACCGCTGCCCCCGATGACCACGACGAGATCCCTTTCCTCAGGGTGTAGCCATTCAACCAGAGCTGGAACCGCAGCGATCAGGTGACGCAGCCCCTTCTGCGCGGAGAACCGGGCAGCCAGGCCGATCACTGCTGCGTTCGGTGACGGCAAGTTGAGGTCGGCGCGAGCGCCCTCCCGGTCTTGTGGCGCCGTGAACGGAGCCGGGTCTACTCCGTTGTGGATAACAACGACTTTGTCCGAAGGAATCCCGTAGCCATCAACGAGCTCCCGGCGCACGGAGTCGGAGACGGCGATGTAGCGGGCCGCTCTCTTCGAGAACATGCGCTCGGCTTGCCGGTGCAGCCACTTGCTGCGTGCAGACATGTCGTCACGCGACAAGACATGATTGTGGGCGGTCACCACGATTGGCGGGCTGGACTTCTTCCCGCCACCAGACCACACGCCGAGCCTCGCCACCAACCCAGCCTTGAACCCGTGCGCGTGAACGATGTCGAAGCCCCCTCGCCTCACAACGCGTGCCAGCGACCGCGCCGCCAACGTATCCATTGCTGGGTTCAGTGCCCCGACAAGCGCGAGTGGATGCACGACGAGTCCGTTGAGGCGTGCGTCCCCGGCGAGATCAGAATCCGGTGGCGTTGCGAGTTCAACAACGTGCCCCGCCGCCGAGAGCCCGGCGCTCAATGCGAGAACGTGTTGCTTCATCCCCCCTGCTGCCGGACGCACCACCATCAGAACGCGCACGCGATTCCTCTCATCGGCGACTTGTCATCCAAAGCGTCCGGTGATGTAGGCTTCAGTGCGCTTGTCCTGAGGGGTGGTGAACAGGAGCTTGGTGTCACCAAACTCGACAAGCTCTGACGGACGATCCATATGCTCGCGAAGCATGAACGCCGTCTCGTCTGAAATGCGCGCAGCCTGCTGCATGTTGTGCGTGACAATGACAACAGTCACCGTGTCCTTGAGCTTCATGACCGTGTCCTCGATCTGCTGGGTGGAGATCGGATCGAGAGCCGAGGCGGGCTCGTCCATGAGCAGCACCTCGGGCTCGTTGGCCAACGCACGCGCGATGCACAGACGTTGCTGCTGGCCGCCGGACAGACGCGCCCCTGGCTGACTCAAGCGATCCTTGACCTCGTCCCATAGGCCTGCGCTCCGCAAAGCCTTCTCGGCACGCTCCTGCAGCATCGCTTTTGGATAGCGTCCACGAAGCCTCAAGCCAGCGACCGCGTTTTCAAGGACTGACATCGTGGGGAAAGGGTTCGGGCGCTGGAAGACCATGCCGATCTCTCGGCGAATGTCTACGGGATCGCCCGCAAAAATGTCATTGCCGTCAAGAAGGATCTTGCCTGATGTGCGTGCGTCTCGGACTTCCTCGTGCATGCGATTGATGCAGCGCAGCAGCGTCGACTTGCCGCAGCCTGATGGTCCGATGATGGCGGTGACCGATTGCGGTCGGATGGACATGTGCACGTCACTGAGTATCTGGTCCGAACCGAACCAGGCATTAAGTCCTTCGATTGTGAGAGTCGTCGTCACCTGAGCCTCCGCTGCTGGCGATCAGAGAGTATGCGGGCGCCAATTGAGAGCGTCAACACGACCGCAAGCAGCACGATCGCGCCGCCCCACGCAAGATCGTGCCACGCGATGATGGGGGATTGGGCGTATGTGTAGATGCGCAGCGGCACCGCATCGGTAGGCTGCCCAAGGTTGTAGTTCATGAAGTCGTTGCCCAGGGCCGTCAGCAATACCGGCGCGGTTTCTCCGAGTCCACGCGCGATCGACAGCATCACCACAGTAAAGATGCCGGGTCCTGCCGTCGGCAACACGATGCTCACGATGACCTTCCACCGAGGCACCCCCAGCGCCAGCGCTGCTTCTCGCAAATCATCAGGCACGAGCCGCAGCGTCTCCTCGGCACCTCGAGTGATGATGGGCCACATCAGGACGGTGAGGGCGATCGACCCGGCTGCTGCCGAGAAGGTGCGCGTGGCCGTCACCACGATGGCCCAGATGAACGCACCCGCCACAATCGATGGCGTCGACAGCAGTATCTCGGCGACGAAGCGAGTGATGGAAGCAAGTCGGCCCCGGCCATACTCGGATAGGTAGATGGCAGTCAGAATGCCGAGCGGCACCGAGATCACGATGGCGAGCCCGACGATCATCGCAGAACCCATCATGCCTTGAGCCATGCCCCCACCCGGCAGTCCTGGCGGAGGCGCCGTCTGCGTGAAGAAGTCGGGGTTGAGCGCGGGTATCCCCCTGAAGAGCACGTAGCCCACGATCAGAAACAGCGGGACAAGAGCGATGACCCCCGCGAGCCACATGAAAGCCTCGAAGACTCGGCTCTTGAGCTTACGCCCTGAGACCGAGCGCAAGCGAGCGGCTGACTGCACGACCACGTCGGTCACGGCATCTCCAGAGTCGTCGAGACTTCCTCAGGCTTGACCGCGAACCGCTCGGCTGTATTGCGCACAAGCATTCGCGACGCGGCTGCCAGCACAAGAGCGATCAGCACGAGGATCACGGCGAGAGCCAGCAGCGAGGACCGGTGCAGGCCGATCGCTGTTGCCTCACGGAATTCGTTGGCTATCACGGCGGGGATCGTGTAGCCCGGCGCAAGCAGGGACGCCGATATGCCAAGCCCGTTGCCGATCAGCATGGCGACCGCGATGGTCTCGCCCAGAGCGCGGCCCAGGCCAAGCATGGTCGCACCGACAAGGCCATTGCGAGCGTACGGAAGCACCGCCATCTTGATCGTCTCGTAGCGAGTGGCACCCAAAGCGAGAGCAGCCTCGCGCAAATCGGTGGGAACGATTGCTATGACCTCTCGCGAGACGGCCGTGATGATGGGGATGACCATGACCGCGAGAATGATCCCTGCGTTGAGCATGTTGCCGGCCGATGTGGTGGGCTGGAACAGCGCTCCGATGCCCGGAATCCTGCCGAGTGTGTTGCCGAGAGCTGGCTCGAGCGTGTCGTTGAGTACGGGGGCCATGACGAAGATGCCCCACAGCCCGTAGACAACGCTCGGAATGGCCGCAAGCAAATCCACAAGCACCGTGAGCGGGTTGCGCACGATGCTGGACCGAACCTCGTTGAGTAAGAGCGCGAGCCCGAGGGACACCGGCAACGCAAGGACAATAGCGATGGCCGACGTCATCAGCGTTCCGTAGATGTAGGGCAGTGCTCCGAACTGATCGGTAATCGGGTTCCATTGCGTGCCGATCACGAACTTCAGCCCGAAGGTTCGAAACGTCGGCAGGGCCGTCGCCAGCAGAACCCCCAGCATCCCAATGAGCAGCACGATGAGCGCCGCTGAGACGACGACTGAAGTTGAGCGGAAGATGCCGTCACCGATACGGAGGCGCCGGGTTACCGGCGCCTCCGCTGGTCGGTCATCTGCCGTGGAAGGATCCTGCGGCAAGGGAAGGTCCTTACGCCTTGGGCCTACTTTTCGAGTTTGACTCGCCTATCTTACTGGACTTACTGGACGCCAGCCGACGCCTTCACGGCGGTCCCACCGCTGGTGACCTCACCCAGCAGGGAGAGTGCACCCTGGGCGACACTTGACGGCAGCGGCACATAGTTGAGCTTGCCGAGTTCGTCCTGTCCCTTTGTAAGCGACCACGTCCAGAAGTCAACCAACGTCTGAGCCTTCTTCTGGTCCGAAATATCCTTGTACATCAGGATATACGTGGCGCTCGCCATCGGATAGGCGCCAGCCACCTTCGAGTCAAGAATCGTCGTGGTCTCCGTGATCGGGAACGCCAGATCCTGACCGGCCTTGGCCACCCCATCGGCAGACGCGGCAACGTACGTGCCGTCGGGGGCCTTCAGAGATGCCACACCCAATTGCGTCGTGACGGCGTACTGAGACTCAAGGTAGCCAATGGAGCCTTTGGTCTGTGACATTGCCTGAGCCACGCCGGCGTTGCCGTTTGCCCCCTGGCCACTCGGCCACTGAACGGACTTGCCTGCGCCTACCTTCGACTTCCAGTCAGGGCTCTCCATGGCCAACCAGCCAGTGAAAATGCCCGACGTGCCGGACGCGTCAGCGCGGTGAACGATCTGAATCGCGGTGTCTGGCAGAGTGACGCCGGGGTTCTGGGCGACGATGGCCGGATCGTTCCACTTCTTGATCGTGCCGAGGAAGATCTTTGCGGTGGTCGGCCCATCGAGCTTAAGCGGCGTGGTAACGCCCGGGACGTTGTAGGCGACCACCACGGCGCCGAGCGCAGTCGGGAACTCGATGTAGTCGCCCTTGATGGCCGAGGCCTCGGACGCCTTGAGCGGCACATCCGTGGCGCCGAAGTCGACCGTCTTGGCAGTGAACTGCTGGATGCCACCGCCCGAACCGATGGGCTGGTAGTTCACTTTGGCGTCGGGCTCGACCTTGACGAAGTCCTGCGCCCAGAGTGCATAGAACGGTTGCGCGAAGCTTGAACCTGCGCCCACAACCGCCGTTCCGGTGAAGCCGCCAGAACTGCCACCCGACGTAGTGCTTGTGCTGCCGTTCGAGCAACCTGCCAGCGCCACCAGGGCGACGGCAAGTCC
>CAZIPN010000022.1:0-5282 GCA_964541225.1 uncultured Eubacteriales bacterium | reverse complement strand
TGCTTGTGCTGCCGTTCGAGCAACCTGCCAGCGCCACCAGGGCGACGGCAAGTCCCGCAACCGCTGCGAATGCGATCGACTTCTTGAACTTCACAAGAACTCCCCTTCTTCCAATGGAATACGAGTCCGATGCAGGCCTGCCCGCATCCAGGGCAATCCTACGGGCGGTCGTGTGAATGGTGGTTGCACTGCGGTTAACTCTGGAACACTGGTGTAAAAGAGATGTAAAACCGCTTACGGTCGCGCAGTACGCGTGCAATGATGTGCCCGCCGCCCGATAAGAACGCGGTCACATCTGATCGCCGACGTCTTGCGAGGAGACTTCCGTGGCAAGCATCCTGGTCGTCGAAGACGATCCCATCATCAGGCAGACCGTCGAGTATGCGCTCAAGCGCGCGGGTTTCTCGGTGACCGCGCTGGCAGACGGTCGGCAAGCGCTCGACACCGCCGCCCACATGCACCCAGATCTGGTCCTTCTCGACCTCATGCTCCCGGGCATGGACGGCTACCAGATAGCCGAACGCCTGCGCGACAAAGACAAGGAGACGGCGATCATCATGGTCACCGCCCTAGACACCGAGCGCGACAAGGTTCGTGGGCTTGATGCAGGAGCTGATGACTACATCACGAAGCCGTTTTCGATGGAGGAACTTCTCGCGCGCGTGCGTGCGAACCTCCGACGTGTGCGCGCCAAAGAGACACTCGCCGACGAACGCGTGATTGACGTCGGCGACCTGCACATCGAGCCCAAGAGCTTTCGGGTGTCAGTCGCCGACAAGCAGGTTCGGCTGCGTCTCAAGGAGTTCCAGCTTCTGGTGGCACTCGCCGAGCGCCAGGGGCAGCTCGCGACTCGGCAGATCCTTGCCGACGAAGTGTGGGGATACGAGCACCTGCCCTCCTCGCGCACGATCGACGTTCACATCAGGCGTCTTCGGCAGGCAGTCGAAGACCCGTCGAGCTTCGTCTACATCCACACCGTGCACGGCATGGGATATCGATTCGAACCCGTGGCGAAGCGCGCCGCGGCCGAGGAAAGCGTTCGCCGTTGACTCGCTTCACTCGCATTGCCGACTCCTACCGCGTCCGGCTTGTTGCGGGGTACGTCTTGGTGGCAGCGGTGTTTGCGATGGCATGGGGCTGGTCACTGTACGGCCCGCTTCAGCAGACGGCGCTGCAAGATGCGCAGAACAATCTCACCGCCGTCGCACAGGCAGCCTCGCTCTACTCGGCGCAAACGACTGCATCCCCGCGCGAGGTCGCGAGACGCCTGGCGGCCAACAGCGATATCGGGGTGACCATTGTCGCGACGGACGGCAGGGTGCTGGCCGACTCCCAGGGTGATGCTTCTCCCGAACAGAACTACCTGGATAGGCCCGAGATAGCTGCTGCGCTCTCGGGCCGCATCGGAAGCGACAAGCGAACCTCAGCAACGGAGGGCACGCGACTCTACGTCGCCGTACCTGCGGTGCTCGGCGGTCGACACGTTGCGCTCAGGGTGTCGCGCTCAACAGGCGGGATCGACGCAATCGCGCAGACGTCGCGTGGGCTCGGAATCTGGCTTCTTCTGGCGGCGCTGCTGATCGCGCTCGCGGTGGCGACATGGGCAAGCGCGGCAGCATCGCGCCCCATTCGCCAGCTCTCGAAAGCCGCCGAGAAGATGGCGGCCGGCAATCTCACGGTCGAGATACCGCCGACGCCAGCTGACTTGGAGGCGCTGGCGAGTGCGCTTGAGTCGCTGAGGCGCCAGATGCGTTCTCGGCTCGGGGCGCTAGAAGCCGAGCAACGCACGCTCCGAACCGCACTCGACGGTCTTTCGGACGCGGTGTTCCTTCTGGAAGACCAAACGATCCGGTACGTGAATGGCGCCGCCGGCCGCATCTTCAGAGATCCCGCCGCAGGCTGGCGCGGGAGCGCGATTGGCGCGGTCGGCCTTCCTGAGTCGCTGACGTCGGTCATCATCTCGCACATCGGTTCGTCGGTGCGGTTTGCCACCGAACTCGATCCGGACCCGCGCGGCACAGCGCTCCGGCTGTTGGTGGTGCCCCTCGAACCGGTCGATGACCACGCGAGAACGCTCGCGGTCGTCTCCGATGTCACCGAACGAGCGCGCCTCGACCGGATGCGCCGGGACTTTGTCGCCAATGCCAGCCACGAGCTCAAGACACCTGTCGCCGGAATTCAGCTGCTCGCCGAGTCAGCCGAGACTGCGGCACACGACGGGGACGTGCGGCAGTCGCTTGAGTTCAGCCGACAAATCGAGTCCGAAGCCGGACGCCTGAAGCGACTCGTGAGCGACTTGCTGGATCTCTCCCGTCTTGAGTCGGCACCGGCTCCAGACGCGGTCACCGACATCCGCCAGGCGGTCGACAATGCAATTGCCGGCCATCGAGGCACGGCAGGCCGACGCGGACTTTCGCTCGCTGCCGACCTCTCGGCAATCAGCGGTCAGGACGTCTTTGTCACTGCAGAACCCACGGACGTGGCGATTGCTCTGGACAACTTGCTCGACAACGCGATCGCGTACACCGAGAGCGGCAGCGTCGGGATCGCCGTGACAACCTCTGAGGCCATCGTGAGCATCGCGGTATCAGACACCGGACCCGGGATCGCGGCCGAGCACCTGCCGCGCATCTTCGAGCGGTTCTACCGCGTCGACCGCGCGCGGAGCCGAGAAGGCGGCGGGACCGGCCTCGGCCTGTCGCTCGTGCGTCACGTAGTTGAGCGTAGCGACGGGTCGGTCACGGTTTCCTCAGATGTCGGGATAGGCACGACGTTCACGATTCGGCTGCCGCGGGCTGTGTAGCGCGCCGGCGCGACCAGGCGACGTCGGGCGGCTACGATTCCGGTGGACTTGCCGAGCCCGCGGACCGGAGTGCGACGCGTCTCTGCTCGGTGACCGAGCCAAAATACGTCGCAGTCGTAAACGACCACCAAGCGCCGCCGAGCAGCCACGCCCCAAGCACGTCGCCAAACCAATGCACGCCGATGTAGACGCGCGAGAGACCCATCGCAATGATGGCCACAGCTGACACAGCGACCAACCAGCGTTTCATGTGGCGACCAGTGGGCACGTTGAGCATCACGATCACGCATAACGTCGCAAACAACAAGAACGCCCCAAGAGCATGACCGCTCGGCATGCTGAAGTCGGTCGTGATCGGGGCAATGCTGACCCCTGAGGGCCGCGGCCGACGAATGATGTTCTTGATGATGTCGTTGCCGAGAAACCATCCGACCGGCACGGTCATAACGACGTAGATCGCAGCAGCCCAGTTTCGCCGAATCGCCATCCACACGACCATCGCCGCCGTGATTGGCAAGACCACCGGCTCGCTGGCTAGAAGCGTCAGCCATCCGGAGATCTGCGTGAGCGTCGGTGTGCGCGTCGATCGGATCGCCGCGGAGAGATGCCCGTCGAGCCGGTCGAAGGCGGGCCACGCGGTGGCGAACAGCGCTACGAGCACGAAGACGCCGAGAGCGCCCAGGGCGAACGCGAACCAACCAACGCGCGGATCTCGGCGCCAGCTGTCGGCTGCCATGCCGGTTCTAACCACTCGCTCCCCTATCCGAAAGTCCTATCTTGCGGCACCGAGCAAACGAGCCGCGATCTGCTTCTTGCGTGAGAGCACACCGGGCATCCACACCGAACCGTCGGCAAACGACACACCGAGCGCACGCTCGATCGGACGCAGCGCGCCGACCGCGAGGAGTTCGCTTCCTTCGCGCACCACGTCGGTTACCATCAGCACAACCGCATCGTACCCATCATTGGCGACGCGCGCTTCCATCGCCGCGCGCACCTCTCCGATGTGGTCGAGCACTGACGCCGCATCCACTGTCTCATATTGCGCGATCAGCACCCGCGCATCAGCCGTTCTGAACTCCTTCGCGTCGACGCCCACAACCCGTGCGGCGGAGAACGGCTCGGCAGATGAGCGAGCCCGAAACACCTCCATCCCAAAGCTGACTGGATCGGCCTCAACAATACGTGAGAGGTCTGACACGATGCGTCGGTCCTCATCGGTCGTCGTTGGCGATTTGAGCAGCACCGTGTCGGTGAGCACCGCGGACAGCAAGATCCCGGCGATCGGTACGGGGATCTCGACGCCAAGCTCCTGGAAACGCCGAGCGACGATCGTGGCAGTCGCCCCGACCGGCAGGTTCAGAAACGGAATGGGTCCGGCGGTTTGCACATCGCCGACCCGATGGTGATCGACTACCTCAACAACGGACGCATCCTCGATCCCGTCGGCTGACTGTGCGGCCTCGTTGTGATCCACGAGCACGACGCGTCGGCGAGTGCCTCGAGCGATATCTGTCCGCGTGAGGATGCCCGCGACGTGGCCCGCGTCGTCGGTGACGACAGCCTCGCGGCTGGGACTCGCAATCAGATCCTCGGCAGCCTCAGAAAGCAGAGCATCTGGCCCGACGGTGAGCACGTCGGTCTCCATGAGATCGCCCACAGCGTGCGCGAGAGACACGAGCCGAGCCGCCGAGTAGGTATCGTGTGGCGTGACGAGAAGCGCCGAGCCCTTGTCGGCAGCGAGGGCCACGACATCGTCGTGCGGCCGGAAGCCTCCGGTTGAGATGAGGCACGCGACGCCGGCCTCAAGCGCCATTGGTTGCGCGCGAAGGCGATCGCCGACGATCAGCGTGTCGCCGACAGACACGCGGTCGACGAGCGTTGACGGCTCGGCCGCGCCGACAAGAACGTCGCCCGAGATCGTGGCGGCTGGATCGCCCGTGGCGATCTCGGCATCGAGCACTCGCGCGAGTCGGTCGATGGTGACTGGCTGTCGCTGGAAGCCAGTGAGCTCGGTCTCGTGCAGGTAGCGCTCGGCCAAGACGCGCTCGCTGAGAAGGCCGAGCACGCGACCCCGCGCGTCCACCACCGGCAGCCCACGCACGCCGCGCTCGCGCATGAGACGGCCAGCCACGAGCATGGGCTCGTCGGCAGCGATCGTCACGGGATTCGGCGTCATCACATCGCGTACCTGCGTACGCACGTGTGCAACCTCGTCAGGAAGCTTGACGCCGAATCGCTCGAAGACCCAACGGGTCTCGGTGGGCACAGGCCCGAGCCGCGCCGGAACGTAGACGTTTGCCGGGTCGGCGATGTTCTTCAGGTGCGCGTAGGCAACTGCGGACGCGATCGAATCGTTGTCGGGGTTCTTGTGGCCGAAGACCAGGATCGGTCCCATGTGTCCTCCGATGTTGGCGGTGCGGACTGCGAGCGGCCGGAACGGGCGTCCGCGGTCCTGGTCGGTGCTTCCTGCATCCGC
>CAZIPN010000021.1:30263-35010 GCA_964541225.1 uncultured Eubacteriales bacterium | reverse complement strand
GTCATCTACGCGCCCCTCGTGATTGGCAGCCGGGCCGCCACGCTGAAGCCGCCGCCCTCACGCGGCAATGCCTCGAAGCTGCCGCCAAGTGCTGTGACGCGCTCACCCATGCCTGCGAGGCCGTGGCCACCAACCGGCAGCGGTAGCTTCGGCGTGCGCCCGTCGTTGTCGATCGAGATCGCAAGCTCGCCGCCTTCTCGGCGAACGCGAATCCAGACGCGACAGACGCCAGCGTGGCGCACGACGTTCGTGATCGCCTCTTGCACGATGCGATATGCCGAGGTCTCCACGACGCTCGGAATCTCGCCGAGATCGTCATCGACATCGACGCCGACGTCGTAGCCGGTACTCTCGAGCGACGCGACAAGATCGCCGAGACGAGCGAGCCCGGGCACCGGCGCCAGCGGGGCATCGTTGTCGCCAGCAGCTCGCAGGACGCCGAGCATCGCGCGCAGCTCCTCGAGCGCGTCCTTGGCAGTCCCGCGAATCGCTTCGAGTGCGCGTCGCGCCTCGGCGGGATCGGAGTCGATGACGTGCGTCGCGGCTCCCGACTGCACGGCGATGATCGACAGCGAGTGCGCAGTCACGTCGTGCAGCTCGCGCGCGATCCGCAACCGCTCTTCATCGACGCGGCGGCGAGCTTCCTCTTCGCGCGTACGCTCGGCGTCGGCCGCGCGCTGCTCGACCTCGGCAATGTACGCCCGACGACTACGCGCTGCATCCCCCAACGCCCCCGCCACGCCGACAAGCGCGAGGATGCGAATCGACTCCGTCCAAAAGCCGCTGCTTCCGCCTCCAAACCATGCGGCGCCGAGCTGCACCGCCGCCGAGAGCGCGCCTGCGATCAGCGTTGTCCCGCGATCGCGCACCGCGGCGACGGTGTAGAGCGCGATCAGCGGCGCAAGGAAGACGAAGTTCGGTGGGTAATGGCCGAGTTCGTAGACGGCAGCGACGACCGAAGTGAACGCGAGCACCGCCAGCGGAAGACGCCGCCGAGCCGCCAACGGCAAGAACGCCACGGCCGTAAGCGCGTAGACCTCAGGTGTCGGCGAGCCGAACTCGCCAAACGGGTTGGTGGTCGAGCCGAGGGGCGTCGTGCTCGGCGGCTGAGGAGGATGCGGGCCCCCGCCGTGCGGGCCGAACGGTTGCACCGCGAGGCTCAGCCAACCCAGGATCGTGAGGCCGACGCCGAGTGCGGCGTCTGCAGCGGCCTCCGGAATCCGTTTGAGCCTCGATGTCATCGTCTCGACCATGCTGCGATGGTAGCCTCCCTGCTCTCGGCGCGCATGCCCCACACGAGGTAGCTCGGCGTACGACCGCCGACGTACCTGCGCGCGCCAAGAATGTGCGGCCAACGCCGCCGGCACCGACCGCGCCGCCCGCATCGCCGCACCCGCCCTGCCCGCGCTACTTCGCGCGACCGAGTGCCATCGTTACCAGCACCTCGCCGTCGCGAATCGTCACCGGATACGTCGTCACGTCGGCATCCGGATGGTCGGTCTCGCCGGTTCGCACGTCGTAGCGCCACCCATGCCACGGACAGGCGACGATGTAGTTGTCGACGAAGCCATGCGACAGTGGACCGAACGCGTGGCGGCACACGTCGGAGAGCGCAAACACGTCGTCGTCCACCCGCGCCAGAGCGACGTCGCGTTTCCCCACCTTCACACGGCGGATAGTGCCTTTGGCAAGGTCGTCGAGACGCGCCACTGGCACGTCAACGAGCGTCCCCGGCTCCGGCTCCTCGATCACGCCAATCAGCTCGGAACCATCATCGACGTCGGTGCGGACGAACAGCCCGCACCAACACTTGCGCATCGCGGCGAACTGATCGGCGTAGAACGGAATGCACGGGCAGACAATCTTCAGGTCTTCCTTCGGATCGCCGGTGCGAATGCGGCACGGGCAGTACACGTCGCCATCGCGCTCGAGGATCTCGATCTCGCTCTGCAAGACCTCGTCGGCGAAGTCGATTTCGCTGTTGAGCTTGTAGCCGAGATGCGCGACGAACGGCTCCATGTACGCCTTGAGGTCGGCGATCGTGGTTCCCTTCGAGAACTTGCGGCGAGGCGCGGGGGTCTCGGCAGTCATGAATCGAGGCCGAGGAGTGTGGCGATGCGGCTCTTGTTGTAGCCGACCACCACCTGGTCGTCGATGACCACGACTGGAAAAGACGTCCCGCCCGAAAGACGCTTGACCTCGGCGACTGCGACGCCCTTCGGAGTCGACTCGTCGCTCGCGGAGCCGTCGAGCAAGTCGACTTCGGTGAGCTCGTAGTCGATGCCGGATTCATCGAGGTACTTCCTCGTCATTCGGCAATACGGACATGTCGACAGTGCGTAGAGCCGCACACTCATCGTGACCCCTTCCTGTGGCGCCCGTCGGCGGCGCAGCATCGGCGCCGGGGGAACATTCTGGTGCGTACGTTCCCAAACCGCCGCGCCCAGAGCCCAGGGCTGACAGAGGAGACCGCGTGGTCGCCGAGCCAACCGCTTGTCCCATCCCTGACGTCTTGCGCAGGATCGTAATCGTCGGCGGGGGGTATGCGGGAACGACGCTGTGCGCCCGGCTGGGCCGAGCACTCAAGCGCCATCCGCGCGACGATGTGGACGTGCTGCTTGTCGAAACGAGCCCGTGCCAACAGGCGCTCTCCGAGCTCGACCTCGTGGCTGCCGGAACCGAGCCCGCCGACTTCTGCGAGTTGTGGCTCCCGGCCGTTCTCAAAGGCTTGCCGGTCCGCACGTGCTTCAACCGGGCCGGAACCATTGACTGCGATCAGCGAACGGTCACCCTCGCCAACGGGCAGGAGGTCGGCTACTGGCGCCTCGTGGTCGCGTCGGGCGCGGTGCCGGCGGTCCCGCCGGTGCCAGGACTTGCCGAGCGCGCGATCACGATGTGGTCGGTGGCCGACGCCCAGCGGTTGCAGGACCGCATTCGCGAGCAGATGAAGCTCGCGGCGTCACTGCCGTACGCCGAGGACCGCCGACAAGCACTCTCGTTCACCGTATGCGGCGGCGGCGCGAGCGGCGTGGAAATGGCCGGGACTCTCGGTCAGCTCCTTCCCAAGCGCGCGGTTGAGGTCGGACTCGATCCTGCCGACCTCAACATCCATCTGATCGAAGGCAAGGCCGAAATCCTGCCGAGTCTCCCCGCGGTGCAGCGCACGCGGGCCGCCAAGAGGCTGGCGCGACTGGGCGTGCATGTGGTCACCGGATCGATGGTGCAAAGCGTCGCCGGCGGCGACGTCATGCTCGCCGACGGCGGCCAGGTCCCAAGCGCCGTGCTGGTTTGGTGCGGTGGCACCCACGCAGACCCCCACGCGGAGATATGGGGTTTCACGCTCGATGAGAGCGACCGGATCGTTGTCGGCTCCGACTCCAAGGTGCACGACCTCGCCGACGTGTACGCGCTCGGCGACGTCGCCGCCTTCCGAGACCCAATGACAGGTCGCGAATTGCCCATGCTCGCTCAGTTCGCGATTGCCTCGGCGAAGCACGCCAGTGTCAACCTGCTCGCTGAGCTCGATGGAAAGCCGACCGCCGCGTTCGTTCCGAACCTGCGGGGTGAGTTCGTGAGCGTCGGCCCCAGCTGGGGCGTGGGCTGGATGTGGAAGCTCAACGTCTCGGGCATCCCCGCCATCTTCATGAAGCGGATGACGTACGTCTTGTATTGGTGGCAGGTTGGCGGCCTCCGGCTCGCGTGGCGACGCGGCCGGGAGCTGCTCGCAATGCAACGCTGAGAGGGAGCGGTGCGCGATGCCGACACACGCAGGCGTCGCGAACGCGCGAGCAGGAGCGTGCGGCGAACTCACGCGCGGAGCCGACGGTTCACAGCGTCGCTTGCGGGTGTAGACTGCCGAGCATGACGGCTGTGTCACATCTCCGCGTGGTGTTCCTCGGGTCTGGCTCGGCCGGAAACGCGACGGTCGTGACTGACGGCTCCACGACGCTGCTCGTGGACTGCGGGTTCTCGGCACGAGAGACCGCCAGGCGCATGTCGCTCGCCGGGCTTCGCGCCGAGGATGTCGACGCGATTCTCGTCACCCATGAGCACAGCGACCACATCCGCGGTGTCGAGGTCTTCCAGCGCCGCCACGGCATGGCACCGGTCGCCTGCACGATGGGAACGCGCGAGGCCGCTGGGTTCTCGGCACTGTCGGGCGGCGCGGTCAGACTCGTCGCCGGGGAGGTCACTCGCTTCAAAACGCTGTCGGTTGTGCCCTTCGCGACCTCGCATGACGCCGCCGAGCCGGTCGGCTTTCGCATCGAGTGCGATGGCAAAGGGTGCTTTGGCCTGGCAACCGACACCGGCGTGATGACCGCCGAGGCGACCGAGGCGCTCGCCGACGTCGACTTGCTTGGCATCGAGAGCAACCACGACCTCGGCATGCTTGAGAACGGGCCGTACCCGTACTACCTCCAGCGCCGCATCCGCTCCGAGCAAGGGCATCTCTCCAACCCCGACGCGTGCGATGCCCTGGAGCGCCTCGCCAGCTCAAAGTTGCAGCGCGTCTTCGCACTGCATCGCTCGACAACCAACAACAGCGCCTCGATCGTCAAGCGCGAGCTCGGCGCGCGAGTTGCTGCGATCGGGCTGCACATTCCCGTCGATGTCGCTCCGCAAGATCGTGTGCTCGATTCCGACCCGCCACAAGCAACGCTCTTTGCCGACGAAAGCGAGATGCAATGACTGCCGAGCAACCCGCCGACGGCGACCGCTCCTCAAGCGAGCCGCAACCCGCCGCGCA
>CAZIPN010000021.1:0-30163 GCA_964541225.1 uncultured Eubacteriales bacterium | reverse complement strand
CCGCAACCCGCCGCGCAACGGCACCGTGCCGAGCCCTCCGCAAGCCCCGTCCGACTTCGCGGTCACCACTTCGTGTGCCTGCAGTTCTTTGGCGGGCAGGGATACTCGGCAGCGTTCGTGGAGAATCTCAAGGACGTCGTGGCACGCGCTTCGTCCTCACCGGCGCTGCTGGTCGAGGGCGCCGACGACGTGTGCGTCGCGTGCCCCGGGTTGGCGTCGGACGGCTTGTGCGTCGACCCCGACGCCGGTGAGCCGGAGGTTCGCCGCCTGGATGCGCTCGCGTTCCGCGTTCTCGGCGCGGATCCGGGCGATCGGCTTTCGCTCGCCGACGCGCGCTCGAGGCTGGCCGACAACGCCGTCGGCGTCGGACATTGGCGATCGGACGCATGCGACGGCTGCGTGTGGGAGCACATCTGCGAGACCGGCTGGAACGCCCTGCTCGACGAGGTCGACACTCGCTAGTGCGCCTCGCGCGCGTCGCCCAGCGACACGGGCACTCCGAGTGCTACTCCGCGACGGGCGCCTCACTATGCGGCACGAGCGTCTCGAGCCTCTTCACCGCCGCATCAGTGCTCGCAACCATCACCGCGCCAGCTTCGAGCGCTGCCGCCCACGCCCGCTCGGCCGCACCGTCCGCGAAGTCGCGTCCCTCAATCCCGCCGACAAGAACGAGCGGCTGGCCGCTCTCAACGGCCACGCGCAGGTTCGCGACATTGCCGTGCCCGAAGGGAACCTCGGCGACCACAATCGCGTCGGCCTCGCGGGCCAGTTCGCGCACGCGGTTCTCGGCAGCGTCGTCCGCGGGCGCGAACGGGGGCAGCGCGGCGTACTCGACTCGCAGCGCGTCGGCGACCACCTGATCGGCGTCGCCGAGATTGAGGGCTCCCGCCGAGACACGCCAGCTCGCCAGAGTGAGGCGCCGCATCAGCGGTGCCGCGACACCCGAGCCGCCAATCACAAGCACGCGTCCGCGCGCCTCGCCCGCCACCGCCTGCTCGCGCAAGACTGGCGTGACGCTCACGGCGCCGGTCACCACGTCGGTACCCACCACCGCACGCACGTCGAAAACGTCACGAAGCATCTCCTTGGTGATGACGGTCGCCGGTGCGTCGGGCTCGCTCACTCGTCCGCTCGCCACGACGCTTACGCGGTCCGTGTAACGCGCAGCCAGATCCAGGTCGTGAAAGACCGCGAGCACGGCCATGCCTTGGTGGGCCAGCTCGCGTGTCAGATCGAGAACCTGCAGCCGATGGTTCAGATCGAGATGACTCGTCGGCTCGTCGAGTAGCAGCAGCGTCGGCTCCTGCGCCAGCGCCTGCGCGAAGGCAAGCCGCTGCAAGTCGCCACCCGAGAGCGCGTCCGTGGGTTTGTCGGCAAGGCGCAGCGTGTCGGTAATTCGCATGACGCGCTCGACGGTCTCGTCGTCGTGGGTTGTCGGCGAGCCGAAGCGCGATACGTACGGGTGGCGGCCCATCGCGACGAAATCGCGCGCTGGCAGCGAGAACGCGGCTGTGACCTGCTGCGGAACAACGCCGACGACGCGAGCTCGCTCGATCGGCGCAAGTGCGCGGATGTCTCGGCTGGCAATGTCGATGCGACCGCCGAGCAGGTCGGCGTCGCCTGTGATCGCGCGCAGAAGCGTCGACTTGCCAGCGCCGTTTGGGCCGACGAGCCCAACCACCTCACCAGCCGCCACCACAAACGACGCACCCGCAACAACGCGCTCGGCGCCGTAGCCGATGTCGGCGCCAACGAACGCGAGCGCGGCCGTTGGCGCAGTCCGGGCATCGCGGCCAGCGGATGCGGCCGACTCTCCAGCGGCGGCATGCCCTGTCGGCGACGCGTTCATCCGCGACCCTTTCGCACGAGCAGCCACAGGAAGAACGGCCCGCCGAGCACCGCAGTCACGATCCCGACCGGTATCTCGATCGGTCGCAGCACCACCCGCGCGGTCAAGTCCGCCAGTACGAGCACGATCGCACCGACGAGAAGCGACGCCGGCAGCAGTCGGCGATGATCGGGGCCGAGAATGAGGCGCACGATGTGTGGCGTCATCAGCCCGACGAAGCCGATCAGTCCGGCGACGGCAACGGCCGCAGCCGTCAGCAGTGAAGCCGCCGCGAGCATCAGGATCTTGAAGCGCTCCACGCTCAACCCGAGATGCCCGGCACGCTCGTCGCCAAGCAGCATCAGATTGAGTTCGCGCGTCGACAGCAGCGGCACGATGATGCCAAGCACGAACATCGGAGCCACCATCGCCACATACGCCCACGATGCCGAGCCAAGCCCACCCATCATCCAGTAGACAATCTGCGCCATCATTTCGTGAGAGACGACCATCACAAACGACGTGATCGCCGCCAGTGTGTAGGACAGCGCAACCCCCGCAAGCAGGAGCGACGCCGAATCAATACGTCCGCCGATCGAAGCGAGCTTCACGACCACGATCATCGTGAGCAGCGCGCCGGCGAAGGCCGCAAGCGGCACGGCCCCAAAGCGCACGGCGGTCGCACTCGCAGTCGCCACCAGCGCAAGCATCGCGCCGAGCCCCGCCCCGCTGCTCACGCCGAGGATGTAGGGGTCGGCAAGCGGATTGCGAAACAGCGCCTGGTACAGCGAGCCTGCGCCCGCAAGTGATGCGCCCACCAGCGCCGCGAGCACCACCCTCGGCAGACGAATCTGCAGGATCAGCACGTCTGAGAGCCCACTTGAAGCGCCGCGTAGCCCCCGACCGATCGCCGAGATGACATCGGCCGGGGGAACGGAGACGGCGCCAAACGCCACACCAACGAGCATCGCCGCAGCCAGCGCAACGACCAGAGCGCCGATCACGGCGGCAGCGCGTGCCTGTTGGCGAGCAGAACTCATCGATGCGCTACTGCGAGGCGTTGAGCGCGTCGGGGTGCAACCCCTTGGCGATGGCCGACAGTCCATCGACGATGCGCGGGCCGCCGCGAGAGACCACGTCGTCTGCGACAATCACGATGCGGTGATTCTTCACCGCCGAAAGCGACGCGTACCCTGGCCGCTTCTCAATCGCAGTTGGATCGTTGGTCGAACCTTTGGTCGCGAAGTAGACAGCTGGATCGGCCTTGACGAGCTGCTCGGCCGAGTACGGGATGTATCCCGGCTGGGTGACGACGTTCGTCCCGCCAGCGAGCGTGATGAGTTCGTCCATCAAGGTGCCCTTGCCTGCCGTGTACAGCGGGCTCTGGCCGATCTCAATGAACGCCGTCGGCTTCGCCTTCCCACTCACTTCCCGCTGAATGAGCGCAACCCGCTCTTTCATCCTGCCGACAAGCTTGCCTGCTTCGTCGCTCGTTCCGGTGATAGTGCCCACACGGCCAATGTCGGTGTATACGCTCGCCAGGGACTTCGGATCGATCACCACGACCGGGGCACCAAGCGCCGAGAGCTTCTTGACGACATCAGCCTGCACGCCGTTCGTAGCAAAGATCAGGTCCGGCTTGGCCGCAGCGACGGCCTCGACGTTCGGACCCACGAAATCGCCAACCTTCGTGATCGACGCAACTTCGCTCGGATAGTCGTCGTAGCTCGTCACGCCGACGACCTTGTCGCCGAGGCCGAGCGCGAACAGGATCTCCGTGTCAGCCGGTGCGAGCGAGATGATGCGCGCAGGCTCGGTCTTGACGGTGATCGTGTGGCTGGCATCGTCGGTGATCGTCGCGGGAAACGCAGATGCGGCTGTCGTTGCCGAGCCACTTGACGTGCTTTGCGTGGCAGCACCCTTGCCGCATCCACCGAGCACAAGCGCAAACAGCGCCATGCCGACAAGAACGGCCAGAAGTGCGGCGCGGGCGGCGCTAGTGCGCGGCGCAGACGTGCCATCGGCGATCGATGCGCCGGTCCGCGGCGCGGCCCCTGCGCGCGACGTGCCTCCAACGCGACGTGCGGTGCGAGTTCGATTCGAGCGGGTCATGCGTCCTCCTTCTTATCCGACAGTCCGGTTGACGCGTCCCGCCCAACAAGAAACCCGCTCCTCGGCTGCGATCAGCCAGGCGAGCGGGTCTTCGTGAGTGCGGAGCGGTTCGGGGACACGCCGAGGGCGCGTTCCGCGAGCCGGCCTCTATCCTCGAAGGCCGCGTCGCGCTTCACTCGGCAGGTCTCCTGACTTCGCCGCGGATCGCGGCTTCACAGTGGCGGGTACCGTTCCGGATTCGCACCGGATTCCCTATTCTCCCGCTCGCCGAGGAAGGCGAACGGGCACCGAATGACGCCTGTTCAGTTGTGAACGGTGAGAGTGTAGCCGACGCAGGGTTGGGGCGCCATCCCTTTGAGCGGCGGCCCCCAACAAGCCGCCCTCAGAACAGCCCGTCCAGCGTCTCGCGCGCGGCGTCGCGACCACGTTCGGCGATGAAGTCATCGGCCGAAACGTAGATGGTCGGCGACAGCGGCATGCCGAGAAGCTCCAGAGCCTCCAGGATCGCGTCCAGCAAGATGCCGTGCTCGACCAACAGCGGAATCAGCGCCTCGTCGATCGTGGAGTGTCCGTCACCCGCGAGCGGCCAACGGTGAGTCGGGGTGTGAATCACAATGCCTCGACAGAAATGCCCCTCACCCAGAAACTCGACGCCAAACACGCTCTGGGAGCTCTCGAACGACCGTCGATACGAGCGGCCTGTGGACTCGTAGGAAGCTCCGCGCTCGAGGATCTCCATGCCCTGCCCGGTCCGAAACGGTTCGGTCGGCAGGACGCGCAAGATCTCGCGCAAGTTCACCATCTGAAGAAGCTCGGCATCGGAAAGTGAATACCGCAGAAGCGTGAAGGCAACCGCCACTTCCGAGTCTGAGCGCGCGGAGAGCAGAGAAGCCAGGAGTTCGGAGTCAGCCTTGGCCGATTCGATTGTCCTCATCACTTTGCGAGTCGTGGCCATCTCAGATCCTTCAGAGCACTGCGGCCGATTGCTCCCGGAGTGTTGCGACCGCGCAACGCAATGACTTCTCCTACTGGGCACTATCGGCCGCCTGCGCGTGGGCACTTAGCAATTCAGCGCGCGGCACGACGAGGCTCGCTCGAAGAGGGGACGCCGCCGGGCGCAACCGCGAGCGCTATCCCGCCGACTCGTCGGGACGCTCCGCGTTCTGCTCGGCGGGAAGCGGAGCCGGGCGTACGAACGATGCGGCAACCCACGACAACACGATCATCACGGCAAAGATCGCCACCGCCATCGCGAAGAATGGCGCCTTGATCTCCCACCCGGAATTCATCACGGGACTGTCAGGATGCAGCGCGCGCTTGACCGGATCGAGGAAGATGTTGGCCATCAGGCCCCACATCACGACCACATAGAGCAGATCCACGATGGCCTTGTGCAAGCGCTTGTCAAAGACCAACCAGTCGGCAAGCACCACAACGACCACCCCGAGGAGCAGAACGATCTGCGCGGAGAGCCGGGGATCGGCCGGGATGACCACAAGCGGAGACTCCTTCGATGCCGAGAAATCCCACGTCGAGGAGGCGGCGATGAAGCCAAGAACCGAGTTCACGAACCACAGGGGCGCAGCCACAGCGCGAAAACCAACCTCCCAGGCGTACACTCGATCGTTGCGTGTGACGAGGTACGCGATGGCCGCAACCCCCATGAGTGTGAAGATCATCAGGTCAACCCACGTTGATCCGCCGTGAAACAGCGGAAGCTTGACCTTGTCTCCAAGGCCGACAACGGGCGGGATACTCAGCAAGAGCAGCCCGATCGCGGCGGCCAGCACCGCGATTGAGACGCCGGCGAACGCGAGCCGGGCCGGTGAGAGCGACGAGCGCATGAGGGACTCCTTGGCGGTTGGGATTGCGCGAGCAGCGGCCGATCGCACTCTGCAAGTCTAGCAGCCTGCCCACCCGACCGCGCCCTCCCTGTCAGCGAGCACCATGCCCAGCCAGCCAGCGAGACACGTGGCGACTCGCCCCAGAACGACGAAGCGACGCGAAGTGGGCCTTCGCGCCGCTCGTTGCCGCTCGGAGATGCGGCCTGTCGTGTGGACCCTTGCCGGCCGGACCAACGGCTTCAAGGGTTTCAGTCCCAGCGGGGAGGGGTTCGGGCAGGAATCGCCGGGACTTCTTGTTAGGTAGGAGTTCTATTCCCACCTCGAGGGGGTCTTCGGCGGTGAAGACGCAAGACGGTAGCGGTTGGAAGAACGTTCCTGTGACCTTCATCACGCCGCAAGGCGATCGGACCTCGTGATCAGTCGACCGAGTATCTGATCGCGGTCACGTCCTCGATGGTGACGAGTCCCGTGTCGACCAACTCGCCAAGCTTCGGGAGTATGCGATCAACCGCCTCGGCTGTGTCAACGAACACCACCGCCACCGGCAGGTCCTCGGCAATGTCGAGAAGATGCGCCGAGTGCGTGCGGCCCGAACCGCCGTAACCAAGAATCCCCCGCGTCGCAGACGCACCCGCAATGCCCTCGGCGTGCAGCATCGAGACCACGGCCTGGTACGCCGAGTGCCCGTCATGCCGGTCAGTCTCGCCGACAAACACCGTCACCTTCTTGGCAGCAAACTGCGACTCCATCGCTCTTCAGCTCCCTTACAAGGCGCGCCCGGCCACGAGCCCGACCCACGCCGCGACGAGTCCGGCAGCCGCGCTGCCAAACATGTTGGCCATACCTTGCACCCACAACCCATCTTGCATGAGGGCTATCGACTCATACGACAGCGTCGAAAACGTTGTGAACCCGCCGAGAATTCCGGTGCCTAGGAACAGGCGCCAGTCGCCGGAGAGAACGCCCTTGTCGAGCGAGAGCGCCATGAGCAGCCCAATCAAGAACGCGCCCGAGACGTTGACAAACATGGTGTGCCACGGAAAAGCCGATCCCGTCCGTCCCGCGATCCACGTGCCGATGCCCCAGCGCATCGTAGCTCCGATGGCGCCGCCTGCCGCAACTGCCGCAATCTCTCGCACAACTCTCCTCTCGGCCGATCACACGCAGTCTATCGCGTGGGACTCACGCTGGCACGTCGTTGGGTCGCCTCGGTCGGCGGCCGTGCCCATTCGCTACACTTCCCACATGGGCAACGCACTGACAGGAGTCATCCAGCACTACGGCTACCTGGCCGTTCTGGTCGTCATCATGCTTGAGGACTTCGGCGTGCCCGCTCCCGGCGAGACCGTGCTCATCGCCGCTGCGGTCGCGGCCGCCTCGGGCGAACTCAACATCTGGGGAGTGGTGGCCGCCGGCATCGCGGGCGCAATCATCGGCGACAACATCGGATACTCCATCGGGCACTTCGGTGGACGACGTCTTGTGCATCGGCTGGGTGGGCGAGTCGGCCTCGGGCCCGACAAGTTCGAGCACGCTGAGGGCTTCTTCAAGCGATTCGGTGATGCTGTGGTTGTCGGCGCGCGCTTCATCGAAGTGCTTCGGCAGCTCAATGGCGTCATCGCGGGCACCATGGGCATGCACTGGAAGACATTCTTGGCCTACAACGCTCTTGGCGCCGCGCTGTGGGTTGGAGTGTGGAGCACGGTCGGCTACTTCGCCGGCCACAACCTGGCAACCATCGAGGCGTGGTTCTTGCGCTTCAGTTGGCTTGCACTCGTCATCATCGTGCTCGCGGGAGCTGCGTACGCGATCGTATGGCGACGCCGTGCCGCCGCGTCGAAACCGCCCGCGTCCGCCAAATAGTCTGCCGTCTGCGTGTGGGTAAGAGCCTCCGTAGCGCACATCTGCCTGCAGCCCGCGCCCGAGGAGTCCGCTGTGCCCCACTTCGACCTGATCATCGTCGGCACCGGTGTTGCCGGACGCACCGCCGCCGAAGAGGCCGCCGCCGCTGGACTGCGCACGGCGGTCGTTGACCGCCGCCCTTTCGGCGGAACCTGCGCGCTCAGAGGTTGCGAGCCCAAGAAGATCCTCTTCGCGGCTGCCGAAGTGCCACTGCGCCTGCGCGCTCAGCTTGGCCATGGGGTCGCTGGCGACGCACGCCTGGCGTGGCCCGAACTGATTGCGTTCAAGCGGCGCTTCACCGACGACCTGCCCCAAGCCTTCGAGCACTCCATGCGTGACGCCGGTCAGACGGTTGTGCGCGGCGTCGCCCGCTTCACCTCACCTGCCACGATGGACATCGACGGCGTCGAGTACTCCGCCGACGCGTTCTTCCTCGGCACTGGCGCCAAGCCGATGCCGCTCGAGATGCCGGGCGCCGACCTGCTTGTTGACAGCGAGTGCTTCATGGAGCTCGACACGCTGCCCGAGCGTGTCGCCTTCGTCGGCGGGGGTTTCATCTCATTCGAGTTCGCGGGCATCGCAGCCGCAGCTGGCGCCAAGCCGATCATCCTGCACCGCAGCTCACAGCCTCTGAGGGCCTTCGACCCTGACCTCGTAGCTTTGCTGATCGCCCAATACGCCGAGTGGGGCGTCGATGTGCGTCTGGACACGCCCGTCGCGAGCGTTCGCCACCAAGGTGCTGGCTTCGCGATCGATCTCTCAGACGGCGGAGTAGTCGAATGCGACCTCGCAGTTCATGGCGCTGGCCGAGTGCCGGACCTCGACGCGCTCGAACTCGAGGTCGCCGACGTCGCATTCGACCACCATGGCGTCGACGTAGATACCAGCATGCGCAGCACCACCAACGAACGCGTGTGGGCCGCCGGTGACTCCGCCGGCGCCGGTCCGCCACTCTCGCCCGTCGGCATCAGCCAGGCGCGTGTCGCGCTGCGCAACATCGTCTCTCCCGGCTCGGCGACGTGGGATCCGCCCGTCGTACCGTCATCAGTCTTCAGTCAGCCGCCGCTCGCCGCTGTCGGCCTATCAGAGAGCGCGGCCAGAGAGCGCGGCCTCGACGCCGAAATCAAGTTCGTCGACACCTCGCAATGGCTCTCCTCCCGACGGGTAGGCCTCACACACACGGGCGCCAAGACGCTCGTCGACCGCGCGACCGGCCAGCTCCTCGGCGCGCACGTACTCGGCCACGGCGCCGAGGAGGTCGCCAACGTCTTCGCGCTCGCCATCGCTCAGAAGATGACCGCCGAGGAACTCAAAGCCGTGATCTGGGCCTATCCCACGGCCTCCAGCGAGATTGTCTACATGGTGTAGCTTCTGGCCAACGCCCGCACCTGACAGTCGTGCTAAGACGCAATTAGGCGTAGGATGCCAGTGACTCTAAGTCAGTGGCGCCATCTATGCGCCCAATCGGAACCGTCACTACCAGAGAGGCAACGATCCGTGACTACTACGCCTATCATCCGCTCACTTCGGGTTGGTCTGGCACTGGCTATCTTGCTGACCATTGGCGCGGCTGCCGGGTGCAGCTCCAACTCAGCGACTCCTTCGACGAACAAGGCCGTGAAGGCCGACACAACGAAGGCGACTGGCGCCGCGCAAGTCGCACTCTCGTCGCTGGGTACCGCCGCCCCGGACGCCAAGGTACTTCTGGGACAGATAGTCGCTCCCATCCCAACGACGGCCACTCCGATGTGGGAGTTTCTCGTTGGCTCGCCCAAGACAGGCATTGTCTACGCCGTTCTGGTCAACAATGGCGTCGGACAGTCCAAGGAATACGGCAAGGTCGTCCTCAAAGCCGCCGAGTGGAAGAAAGTGCCGCAGATCAGTGCCTGGAAGATCGATAGCGACAAAGCGCTCGCAGATGCCCTGAAGCTCTACCCACAAGGCAAGACCGCAGCCTACAGCGCCGGATTTGTGACGTATGTCCCTGAAGGCGCACCTGATTCGTCAACCAAACCCATGACGTGGAATTTCAACTTCGACCCCGCGTCAGTAGGCAAGGCACCAACGAGCACCGTCCTCGTGGACATGGTGACCGGCGCAACGTCCTTCGCCAAGTAGCCAACCTCACAGCACGATCTTCGAACCGGCAGCAGCGCCTCGCGCTGTTGCCGGTTTGTGTTGGGGAAGACTCCCTCTGGAGGTGGCGCCCCTATGGAGCGGATGCTGAATCCCAAGGTCATTGCGGTGATCGGCGGGACAGAGCTCGAGGGCACGGTCGGCAGGACCATCATGGAGAACGTGATGCGCTCCGGAGATCGAGCGGTCTTTGCGGTGAACCCGAAGTACGAAACGGTATTCGGCCTCACGTGCTTCCCCGCAATCGGCGCGATTCCTGATGTCGTGGACCTGGCGATCATCGCCACTCCGGCCTCCACAGTCCCGGCGCTTGTCGCGCAGTGCGCGAAAGCCGGGGTGGGCGGCGCCATCATCATCTCGGCAGGCTTCGGGGAGACCGGCCGGGAAGGCCTGGCGCTTGAGCGGGCGATCAAGAAGACGCTGCGCGACTCCCCCATGCGTGTCATCGGCCCGAACTGTCTCGGCGTCATTCGCCCGAGCGTGGGCCTCAATGCGTCATTTCTCACAGTCGAGCCGGAGCCAGGCGACATCGCACTGATCTCGCAGAGCGGCGCACTGGGAACCGGCATGCTTGACTGGGCGGTCAATCAGCACATCGGATTCTCGATGTTCGCCTCGGTGGGCTCGATGGTCGACGTGGACTTCTCGGCGCTCGTGGACTTCCTCGGCGAGGACCCTCGCACACGCGCAATCCTCATCTACATGGAGAGCGTCGGCAATGCTCGGCGGTTCATGAGCGCCGCCCGCAGCTTCGCCCGCAGCAAGCCGATCATCGTGCTCAAGCCAGGCCGCTACTCTGAGAGTGCGCGCGCCGCCCTCTCACACACGGGCGCAATGGCTGGTGCCGACGAGATCTATGAGGCGGCCTTCCGCCGGGTCGGTGTCGTGCGCGTGCACGAGGTGGCCGACCTCTTCCATGCCGCAAAGGTGCTGGATTCTCGCCGACTGCCGACCGGCCCTGACGTCGCGATCGTCGCGAACGCGGGCGGTCTTGGCGTCATGGCCACCGACGCACTTGTCGAACTCGGCGGGCGGCTCGCTCAGCTGTCCGAGAAGACAATGGCCAAGCTCGACGAGGCGCTTCCGCCCTACTGGAGTCACTCGAATCCCGTCGATGTCCTCGGTGACGCCGGAAGTGAGCGGTTCGTCAATGCGCTCAACGCTTGCCTGGCCGACCCGGCCGTTCACGGCGTGCTCGTCATCTACACGCCGCAAGGCAACGCGCGTCCCGACGCGATGGCCGAGGCGGTAGCAGCGATCGCGAAGAACTCCCACAAGCCTGTGATCACCGTGCTCATGGGCGGCGAGACCGTCGACCTTGGCCGCAGCATCTTCAGACAGGCAGGCGTGCCGTGCTACGACACCCCGGAAGACGCGGTGAAGACGTACCTCGGCATGTACCGCTATGCAGGCAACCTTGAGCTGCTCTACGAAACACCTGCCGAGCTACCCATCGACGTCGCTCCGCCCAAGCACAACCTACAGGCGATGTTGCGACGCATTGCACGCGATGGGCGAAGCGTACTCACTGAAGAAGAATCCAAGCGCTTCGTGACGACGTACGGAATCCCAATCGTGGAGCAGCACGTCGTCAAGACGCCCGAAGAAGCTCTCTCGACGGCCAAGAGAATCGGCTATCCGGTCGTGCTCAAGGTCGTGTCCTACGACATCACACACAAGAACGCGGCAGGCGGTGTGGAGGTTGGCGTGTGTTCACCGCCCGATCTTGAGACCGCGTACGCGCGATTGATCGCGCGCATCGAGAAGAACGCGCCCGGCGCGACGGTCGAAGGCATCTCGGTACAGCGGATGGTCCGCAAGATCGACTACGAACTGATCGCCGGCATGAAGAAGGATTGGCAGTTTGGGTCGGTGATCGTATTCGGCGCGGGCGGGACCGGCGCTGAAGGGCTCGCCGATTTTGCCGTCGGGCTGCCGCCGCTCAACCAGGTTCTCGCCCGCCGAATGATGGAAGAAACGCGCATCTTCCGCGTCATGCAACAACCACCTCGCGGGGTCGTCCCCCCAGACTTGAGCGAGATCGAAGAGATCCTCATCGAACTCTCCAACATCGTCGTCGACTTCCCAGAGATCGCCGAGATCGACATCAATCCCCTGGTGATCGCCGAGGGCAGAGTCAGCGCTGTCGATGCCCGCATCGTCATCGATGAGTCGGTCCTTGCCGACAAACCCAAGTCGCCCCACCTCGTCATCACGCCGTACCCCACGCGCTACGTCGCGCCATGGCGGCTGTCGGACGGCACGGAAGTCTTGTTGCGCCCCATCAAGCCTGAAGACGAACCGATGGAAGCCGAGATGCTCGCAACCATGTCCGAGGAGACCCTTCGCGGACGCTTCTTCGAGAACCTCACGAACATCGACCACAACATGCTCGTGCGGTTCACCAACATTGACTACGACCGCGAGATGGCCATCGTCGCCGAGTACACGCGCGGTAGGAAGAAGCGGATGATCGGCGTGGCTCGGCTTCTCGGCGAGCCGGATCGCAAGCGAGGCGAATTCGCGGTCGTTGTGCACGACGACTTCCAGGGCAAGGGCCTTGGCTTCAAGCTCACGGACGTGATCATCGGCATCGCGCAAGACAAGGGACTGCATGAAGTGAGCGGCTACATCGACTCGGCAAACCACCGTATGCTCAAGGTGGTCGAGGAATTGGGCTTCACGCAGATTGAGACGGTCAACCGCGTCACCACCGTCAAGCTGGTCCTCGTCTAGCGCCGCGACTTTCAGCCATAGGCGTCTGTGACGCGTGACCGGAGCATCGTGCGTTGTGTGACGGCCGTCACATTCTGTCACCCCCCAAACGACGACGCACGTATCACAACCAAGGCCGCACCCTGCCGAGAAGGAAGAGGTCGGATCCGATGAAGACCCGCTCACCGCTTCAGTCTGTCAGCCTTCGGCTCCTCGCCATGCTCGTCACGTGTCTCGCAGTACTGGCGCTGGCACCAGCAGCCGTTCTGGCCGCGCCGAATACCTCCCCGCCGAGTTCTACCGTCAAGCTCGTGTTCATTCACCACTCCACGGGCGAGGCCTGGCTCCGTGACGGGTATGGTGGGCTCGCCGCCTCACTCGGCACAAACCACTACTTCGTGAGCGACACCAACTACGGTTGGGGTCCGGGTGGTATCGGCAGCAGTACCGATATCGGCGACTGGTGGACGTGGTTCCGCGGCCCATCGGCAGGCACCTACACTTCGGCGCTCTACGCGAACACCTCCATCAACTCGCCCTACGCCCGAGCCCTTGCTAACCCCGGTGGAGACAACACGGTCATCATGTTCAAGTCGTGCTTCCCGAACAGCGCG
Source organism: uncultured Eubacteriales bacterium (assembly GCA_964541225.1). GTDB lineage: Bacteria > Actinomycetota > Coriobacteriia > Anaerosomatales > JAAXUF01 > CAZIPN01. Next base: position 17,012 of record CAZIPN010000021.1, on the reverse strand, counting down.
GTGGGTGGCTCGGCATCAGACGTGATCCCGCCCATCGGCTCCAACCCGCTTGCAGGCAACGGGATGAGCAGCCTGACGGTCGGGAACGCCAAAGGCGTCTATCTCGACTTGCTTGAGTACTTCAAGACCCAACCCGACAAGCTGTTCGTTCTCGTCGTGTCGCCACCGCTCAAGTCGGACGCCACGAACGCGACGCAGGCCGCTAATGCTCGCACCCTCGCGAACTGGCTGGTCGATCCCAATGGCTTGCTGAACGGCTACACGGCCGGCAACGTCTTCGTGTTCGACTACTACACCGTGCTCACGGGGGGCCACCACCGCATCGTCGGCGGGACGGTCGAGCACACGGCCGGGCCAAGCAACTACTTGGCCTATCCGTCCGGCGACTCGCACCCATCGGCCGCAGGTGACCAGATCGCCACGAGCGAGTTCGTCCCGATGCTCAATGCCGCCTACAACGCATGGAAAGATGGGGACACGACCGTCACGCCGCGCCCACTCCTGCCGAGAAAGGCCTATCTCTCTCGACCGACCAGCGGAAAGACGCGGGTGTCGCGCAAGAACACCTACCGGTGGCACGGAACGCTATCCCCCAAACAAATTGGCGCAAGCTCGGTGCGCCTTGAGATCCAGCAACTAGTACGCGGCAGGTGGCGCACGTACGCCACGGTGAACGCGAGGATTGGAAGCGGTGCTTCATACTGGTCAAAGCAGCTGCGAATCACGAGGATTGGCACCTTCCGCATACGCGCGCGTCACGCCGATAGCGACCACATGCCTTCGGCAAGCGCGTACACGAAGTTCACCGTGAAATAGCCGGAGGGCGCACAGAATCAAAGCCAAAGAGCCGTCCCGGGAGGGACGGCTCTGCTGTTTCTTGGTCGCGGGGGCCGGATTTGAACCGACGACCTTCGGGTTATGAGCCCGACGAGCTACCAGACTGCTCCACCCCGCAATGTTGTGGCTGCCACACGCAGCGGGTACGCAGGATAGCACCGGTGAAACAGGGGTGCAACCGAGACACATCCTTCCCCGTAGGTTGCGTCTGCCACCCGTCGGCAAGAGCTCCGCTTGAGTGGCCAGCAGGTCTCGTCGCCATCGGCCGCTCGCGATTATTTCGTGTAGAAGACTCAACTTGGGCCCGGTGGCGCCCGATTTGCATTACGTTGGGAACGCTTTTCGCTCGTTGTAACGTGCGCAAACGAGGTGAAATGAGAGTACAGAGGTGCTATAGTAGGAGCGGACGCTTCCGCCGAGGCGCCTTGTTTGTGTTTGCGCCGGCGGTGACGGAGCATCAGAAGGCGGGGTAATGAGGCACAGTTCAACGCGAACGAATGCTTGGGTGATCGGCGCGCTCGTAGTGGCTGCGTCGCTCGTTCCGTGCTCCCCCGCGTTCGCTGATCCCTCGATCGGGAGTTCGACTCTCGTCGCTGCGTCACAGACTGCCTCTAATTCTGCAGACTCGTCAGTGATCAATGCCACACTCGATCCCCAGACGCAGGAATTCCGCGACAAGCTCAGTAAGAAGCAGGCCGAACTCGAAACGCTCAAGAGCCAGCTCGCGTCCATGGATGTCCAGCTTGAGATCGCGTCCCAGCAATTCGACCAGGCCTCGGACCGGCTCTCTCAGCTCAACAGCCGAGTGAAGACGGTGCAGGCCAGCCTGGAAGAGGCTCAGCGGTCATTCGCTCTCCAAGAGGAGATACTGGGCCAGCGCGCAAGTTCGATATACAAGGACGGCACGCTGAGCGGCGTCGAAGTCCTCCTCGATTCGAAGTCGCTGTCTGACTTCGTAGCCCGAGTGAAATTCCTCAACACTGTAGGTCTCGCGGATGCATCTGAAGTTGACTCTCTCCAGGCCCAGAAGGACCAAATGGAGAAGCAGCTCGTCGACTTGAAGAGCGCCCAGCAGCAGGCGATGTCGCTCGACTTCGAGATGAAGGCACGAAAGATAGAAGTGCAGCTCGAACTCGACGATCGTCAGCAGAAGCTCGCGAACACTCAGAGTGACCTGCTCGCAATGCTCGATGCAGAAGCTGCCCACCGTCAGACGGAGGAGTCGGCACTGCTCAAGCAAGTCCTCTCCGGCGCAGACAAAGCGGGGATCGTCGCGGTGCCCGGTTCACCTGTCGAGACCGCACTCGCCTACTATGGTGTTCCGTATCTGTGGGGCGGCGACAAGCCATCTGGCTTCGACTGCTCTGGTCTTGTCATGTATGTCTTCGCACAGCATGGCGTGGTACTTCCTCACTACTCTGGTTCGCAGTTCCAGATGGGAGAGAAGATCAACCTGGCAGACATCAAACCCAACGACGTTGTGTTCTTCGGCAATCCCGTGCACCACGTCGGCATATACGCCGGGGGTGGCTACTTCATCGAGGCTCCGTTCACCGGCTCGTACGTCAGGCTCACCAAGCTGTCGAGCCGCTCGGACATAGCGGGTGTCCGGCGCTATCCGTGGACTGTCCGCGTGGCTCCTCCCACCGGTGCCGTGTCCAGCGCCTCCAAAGCGCTGAAGTCGGTGCGGTAGGGGCGCGAGAACCGCTATCATCGAAGCCCCGCAGACGCGGGGCTTCTCTGTGTCTGGCGCAACCAACACGGTGCAGACGATCTTCTTCGGGTATCGACCGACTGCACCGCCGTGCTGATCGGCGGCAGCTCGGAGTAGACGAGCTCCAGCCTACGAGGGGGAACGGGAGATTGGACGAGACAACCGCTACGGCCCTGCAAGCTGCACTCGACGCGGGGGCTTCCTACGCCGACGTTCGCGTTGTCGACACCTCCACCGAGAACATCTCAGTTGCAACCGGAGTCCTGGAGGGTGTCGAACACTCGGACAGTTTCGGGTTGGGGGTACGGGCTATCGCGCAGGGCGCTTGGGGTTTCGCCTCCACCGCCGAAGTAACGCCAGCCTCGGCAGCCGATGCCGCTCGACAGGCCGTCGCGATCGCGCGTGCCTCGGCCCTCGTGGCAGGCTCGCCACTCACGCTCTCTCCCGTCGAGCCTGCTCACGGCACCTGGACCTCGCCCTTCGAGATCGACCCTTTCGCAGTATCGCTCGAGGAGAAGCTGTCGCTGCTCATTTCTGCCGACGAGACCATGCGGGCGGAAGCAGCAGTCAAGCTCACGAAGTCACATCTTGGCTTCCGACGCCAGCACTGGTGGTTCGCGTCGACAGAAGGCGCGCGCACCGAGCAGACTGCTGTGGAGTCTGGCGCGGGCATCGTCGCCTACGCGATCGCCGACGGCGAGGTGGTCAGCCGCTCCTATCCCAATAGCCACGGAGGCGGCTGGCAACAGGCTGGCTGGGAGTATGTACTCGGGCTGGACCTGGCGGGTCATGCGCCCCGAGTTGCCGAGCAAGCTGCGGCATTGCTTGCGGCACCCTACGTCGAGCCCGGGACCCGCGACCTGATCATCGATGGCGGGCAAGTCGCGCTGCAAGTCCACGAGTCCATAGGGCACCCGACCGAGCTCGATCGGGTGCTCGGCGAGGAAGCGGCGTTCGCTGGGACCTCGTTCGTGACACTCGAGGATGTTGGCACGCTGCGCTACGGCTCAGAACACGTCACGGTGACAAGCGACGCGACGATCTCCGGGTCTCTCGGCAGCTTTGGGTGGGACGACGAGGGTGTGCCTGCGCAGCGCGACTACATCGTGCGCGAGGGAACGCTCGTCGGCCTGCAGAGTTCGCGTGAGAGCGCGCCGACGATCGGGCGCACCAGCAATGGTTGCATGCGCGCCGACGGATGGAACCGCATCCCGCTCGTGCGCATGACGACTGTCTCGCTGGAACCGGGCACATGGGACTTCGATGAACTCGTCGCCGACACCGAAGGCGGCCTATATGTCGAGACCAACAACTCCTGGTCGATCGACGACAAGCGCCTCAACTTCCAGTTCGCTACCGAGATCGGCTGGGAGATTGAGAACGGGAAGCTCGGACGCATGGTGCGCCAGCCCAACTACACCGGCATCACGCCGAAGTTCTGGGCAAGCTGCGACGCGGTGTGCTCGCCTGCGCACTGGCGGGTCTGGGGACTCGCCAACTGCGGCAAGGGCGAACCAATGCAAGTCGCCAGAGTCGCCCACGGAGCCGCGCCCGCCCGATTCCGCAACGTCCAGGTGGGGGTGGGTCGCTGATGCTGACACCCGCTGAAGCTCGTGAGCTTGCTCGCCGAGTGGTCGCGCTCACCTCGGCAGATCAAGCCGAAGTGCTCGTCGCGAGCGAGACGAGTGCGCTCACGCGGTTTGCTAACAACCACATCCACCAGAACGTCGCCGAGCACGACACGATCGTGAACGTGCGCGCAGTGCTGGGCAAGCGCGTCGGCGTCGCGTCAACCAACCGGCTTGACGAGGCGTCGCTCAAAGCCGCTGCCGACGCAGCCGTAGACGCCGCCCGCGTTGCGCCGGAGGATCCGGACTTCCCGGGGCTGCCAGAATCCGCGCCCGTCGAGACACCCGACCGAACGCGCGAGTCGACTCGCACCTTCGACGCCGAGTCACGCGCGCACGCCGTTGCCTCGATCATCGAACCGTCGGCCCAACTTGGCCTGCTGGCTGCAGGCAAGGTGCGTGCGGCCGAGCACAGCGTCGCGGTGGCGAACTCACTCGGCGTGGACGTCGCAATGGCGCTCACGGGAGCTCAGGCGACGGTCCTGTCGATGGGTGCTGACGCCGGCAGCGGCTGGGCGAGCTTCCTCGATTCTGACGCCGCGAACCTCGCACCCACTGCGCTCGGGCGTGAGGCTGCCGATCTCGCCGCGCGCTCGGCGAACCCGGGTTCCTTGGACCCGGGCACCTACCCCGTCGTGCTCGGCCCTGAGGCGGTCTCTGACATCGTCGACTTCCTGGCCTACGTCGGCTTCTCGGCGAAGGCGACAGCTGAGGGTCGCTCCTTCATGAGCGGGCATGAGGGCCAGGCAATGATGAGCGAACTCATCTCCATCGCCGACGACGCGCTTGCGCCCAACTCGCTGGGCACCACGTTTGACTACGAAGGTCAGCCTCGTCGCCGAGTACAGCTCATCGATCGCGGAGTCGTAGGCCAGCCGGTCACAGACTCGTACTGGGCCGCCAGACTCGGCCGTCCCAACACCGGACACGCCCTGCCTGCGCCCAACTCGTTCGGCCCGATGCCGCTGAACTGCGAAATCGCTGCTGGCAACGCCACGGTCGACGAACTCATTTCGAGTGTGAAGCGCGGCGTGTACGTCACGCGCTTCCACTACGTCAACGTCGAGGACCCGGTGAGCGTGATGCTGACCGGTATGACCCGCGACGGAACCTTCGCGATCGAGGACGGAAAACTCGGCAGGCCACTCAAGAACCTGCGCTTCACACAGAGCGCGATCCAAGCGCTCGCAAGCTGTAAGGGTGTCGGTCGTGAGCGACGATTCATCGGAGCCGAGGAGAACGCGTCGCTCGTGCCAGCACTGCTGCTGGGCACCTTCGCCTTCACGGGACAGACCGAGTAGTCCGGCGCACCTGGAATCGCCCGCTCCGCTGCTCTGCCCGAGGACATAAGGAGGCCCCGGCGAGCTTCACACGCCGGGGCTCCATGGAAGGTTCTTCCGCGCGCACGAATGGGCGTTCGTATGCGCCTCGGAACCTTCCCGCGGACTCTCCGTGTCACGAAGAGTCACTACTTTGGTTGTATCGACCTTCGCCCGAACGGACTTGAGCACAACCGGGGCCACGCGCGTATAATCGGTGCGGTTGATTGCCCGCCCGCGCGAAGCTGCTGCGGTAGCGTGAGAAGGTTTGCGTCCTGAGGCACCATATCCACACGTCTGTTGGTTCGCTGCCCCATCCGGCCAGGACCTCCTCCCCTGGGGAGGCGGCGTGAGACCGCGCCACCGGCCGCGCGTCGCGCGCAGGCGCGACGGCGAGATCCGTCAGATTCGAGGCAATTCAACGCCGAGATACCCCGGCATCAACGTCTCTCCCGCCCAGAGCGAAGTGCACGAGGCCTCCACCCCAGAAGAAGGACGTCGTCTTGCGCCAGCACTCGACGCGGGAATCGCTGTTCAGACACGCGCACGAAGAGCAGCGGCGAGTGCCGAGAAGCGTCGCCGCATCGCGCTCCTGTGGACCGTAGTGGCAATCGTCGCTCTCGTCGGCGCGGCCATCGGCTGGCGCGAAGTGTCGGACCAAGCAGCGGCAGCCAAGCCGGTTGTCGGCCAGACAGATGCACCCGCCCTTCACTCGGTCTCAAGGCCCCCTGCGACCCCGGCGAAGGCGACGCAGCCCGTTGTGCACCCAGCTGCAACGCCGATCTTCGCCTACTACAAGTCACTCAAGTTGCATCTGCCGGTCCCCATGCTCAGCTTGACCGAGATAGGCTTCCATCAAGCCTCATACGGTTGGGCACTGAGGATGAAGACGTCTATGAAGGACGCCAACATGAAGACCGCCGCCAAGACCAAGACCACCGGGCGTGATCGGCTTCACCAGCCGACCGGAGACGGCGTGATGACCGGCAAGGTCCTGCGAATGTGGCGCAACCGACCGGGTAAGCCAGACACGGCCGTTGACGTCGGCGCACTGGCGGGAACCACAATCTTGGCGCCGGTCACTGGAACGGTGGTCCGAATCAAGCCATACAAGTTGTACGGGCGCTACGATGACTACGAGCTGCACATCATCCCCGACCACACCTCTGGACTCGACGTGGTCATGATTCACGTCACGGGCATCAAGTGTCACGCCGGCGAGCATGTCGAGGCCGGGATCACACCTCTGGCCAAGATCCGGAAGTTCTCCGACAAGTTCCACGACCAGCTCGCGGAGTACACGAAGAGCCCCGGCGACCACGTTCACATGCAGGTGAACAACTCGGACTATCCTGGCTACAAGGGTCTCAAGGGCGCAGTCGACCCCTCTGAGTACGGCGACTGACGTCGGCGGCTGGCCTCCGAAGCCGCTTGAGGGAGTCCCGGCCGCTCAAGCAGCTCAGCGCCTCTTGCTTTCGTCCTCCACCGCCGAGGACCCCACACCGCGCGGTTGCGACGCACTCTCGACAGAGTCGTGGGACAGCGATGCGTCCCCGGCGGCATCCCTTGGCGATGAGACATCCCCCGCGACACGCTCGATGAAGCCACGAAAGCGTCTATCGAACTCCGAGCGCACCAGCATGACCTTTCGCTCGCATCCGCGACACTTCAGACCGATGTCGGCGCCGATGCGCACGACCTCCCACTCGTTGGTGCCACACGGATGCGGCTTCTTGAGCCTGACGACATCGCCAACGCGAACCTGTGTGATTGGCAGAGTCACGAATGCCTTTCTGCATGATGCACAGGGAGTTGAATAGTCTTGCGATGTGCGCAGGACCTGTGCGGTATAACGGAGTATAGCGTCGTCGGCATCAAGCATGACGACGTTGCCCGAGACAGCTTGTCACCGATCCGGAGGTAACGCCGAATGAAGACCCCTGCCGTCCTGTCCGTCCTCGGCAGTGATTGCGTCGGCATCGTCGCCGCTGTCTCTGGCGCACTCGCCGAGGCGCACGCCAACATCGAAGACATCCGGCAGACTATAATTGGCGGCATCTTCTCGATGACCATGCTCGTCACCGTCGACGAAGATGCCACGACATTTGAGGAACTCCAGAAGCGACTTGCCGAGATCGGCGATACGATGAACCTCCAGATCACGCTCCAGCGCGAGGACGTCTTTCGCTTCATGCACCGCATCTGACGCGGCCACACACACGCGCTCACCTCATGAGCGCCCGCCCCGAGGAGGTCGCTCATGATCACCCCCGAGGAGATCGTCGAGACGCTCACGATGATCACCCAGCAGAACCTCGACGTTCGCACTGTGACGATGGGGCTCTCCCTATCAGCCTGCGCTGATTCCAACATCGAGACGATGGCGCGCAAGGTCTACGACCGCGTCACGTGGGCCGCCGAGAGCCTCGTCCCGGTCGCCGAGCAGATCGAGCGCGAGTTTGGCATCCCCATCGTCAACAAGCGGATCTCGGTCACACCGATCGCCGAACTCGCCGCAGCGACACAAGCGCACGACGTCTCTCCGCTTGCAACAGCGCTCGACCGGGCGGCCGCCGAGGTTGGGGTCGACTTCCTCGGTGGATTCTCGGCACTCGTGCACAAGGGTAGTGGCGACGGTGACAGGCGGCTGATCGAGTCAATCCCTGGCGCGCTTGCGCAGACAGATCGCGTCTGCGCCTCGGTGAACGTCGCGACCACGCGGGCTGGGATCAACATGGACGCGGTCTTCCAGATGGCACAGACGATCCAGGCAACTGCCGAGGCAACCGCAGATCGCAATTCCATTGGATGCGCGAAACTCGTTGTGTTCGCGAACATGGTCGAAGACAACCCGTTCATGGCCGGTGCGGTTCATGGCTCGGGTGAACCGGATGAAGTCATCAACGTCGGCATCTCTGGACCGGGCGCTGTGCGTGCGGTCCTGGCGTCCATGCCTCCAGACGCAGACCTCACGGCCATTGCCGAGGCGATCAAGATGACGTCGTTTAAGATCACGCGCGTCGGCGAGCTCGTAGCGCGCGAAGCGGCGAAGCGCCTGGGTGTTGCCATGGGTATCGTCGACCTGTCGCTGGCCCCGACACCGGCAGAAGGCGATTCGGTCGCCGACATCATCGAAGCGATGGGCGTCGGACGCTGCGGGGGGCCAGGCACCACAGCAGCTCTCGCGCTGCTCAACGACGCCGTCAAGAAGGGCGGGGCGATGGGCACCTCCTCGGTTGGCGGACTGTCCGGAGCCTTCATCCCGGTAAGCGAAGACCAGGGCATGATCCGCGCCGTCGAGAGCGGCGCACTGTCGATGGAGAAGCTCGAAGCGATGACGAGTGTCTGCTCGGTCGGCCTGGACATGATCGCTGTGCCTGGAGACACCACCGTCGAGACCATCGCAGGCATAATCGCCGATGAATGCGCGATCGGCGTCGTCAATTCCAAGACCACGGCCGTCCGCCTTATCCCGGCCATCGGTAGGGCCGTTGGCGACCGGCTTGCCTTTGGGGGCCTCCTTGGCGAAGCGCCCGTAATGAACGTCAACCAGTGGGCAGGAACGGACTTCGCGAGACGGGGCGGACGGTTCCCGGCACCGCTCCAATCACTGCGCAACTGAGAGCGCAAGCACAGCAATCTACCTCTCATCCTCCAATAGATACCGCTCATCGGAATAGCGTTGAGCGGTATCAATGCCGCGCCGATCAGAAAACTGCGCAGGAAAAGCAGCCCCCACGCGGCTCGCTCCTCGCGGAAGGCAAACGTTTCTTATCGGAGAGTTGGAGGAGTCATGAAGAAGAGCCTGCTTATAAGCGCGCTCGCGGCCGCCATTCTGCTTGTGGGTGTCGTCGCGTACGCCACAGCCGACCCGATCACCATCACCGCTACTGGTACCCCGCTCACGGCGACCGACACGGTCACCGTCTCCGCGGACATCAGCCCACTGATGACGCTGACGGTCACCGCCCCTGACACAGGACAGACCGTGGCCTTCGGCACGGTCGCCCCTGGCGACACGCCCACGAAGAACGTCGGTCTGGAAGTCAAGTCCAACCTGGCCTACGACCTGACGGCTTCGACCACAGGCTCCGACGCTGCAATGGGACTGACCACGAGTGGCATCGCCGTGTCAGGCGCGGCCGCAACCGCCAGCCAGCCCTACACGGACACCTACGCTCTCGACGTTCCGTGGACGACTGCTCCTGGCAACTACACTGCCCAAGTGACATACACCTTGATGGAGCACTAGACGCGCTGTCCTCCCCACCTGGCGCGTAGAGTCGCAGGAGCCCTGGTAGTCCCCCACACTACCGGGGCTCCACTCCTTCTCCGAGACGTTCACCCCGATGAGCGACTAGTCTCTCATCGGGGTGAATGCGCTCTCCTAGGTTCGCTAGCTATACATCTGAGGGGGAGAATTCGACATCCGCTGCTGCTCGCGCTGAGCACGTCGCCGCGCAGCAGTGGTCGCGATTCGACTTATGATCCCAACAACGATGAGCAGCGCAAGCACTCCCGCAAGCGCAATCACCCAGTACGGAATCAACCAGACATCCCGCGACTCGGTGATTGTGTCGGCGCCCGTATCGAGTGCCTGACCCTTGTCGTCAACCGGGCTCACGTCCAGCCGAACCTTGAACGGTCCGACCGGCATCTTCTCGGCCACAAGCGTGCCTGTCGCCTCGAGGTTGGTGCCCGCGTAGACCGTGGTCCCATCGATAGCGGTCTTGCGCTGAACCTCATTGTCTCCCCGGTCGAGCAGCAGCACGCGAGCCCCGATTCGTTGATCGATGTTGCCGCTGTTGCGAACCAAGAAGTCAAAGGGTATCTCCCCGCCAATCACGTAGGCCGGCGTGTTGAAGGGGCGAACCTCTAGCTTGCGCACTATGTCGCCAGCCACTCGCAAGGTGATTCGAGTGCCGAGACGGCCGGAAACCATCGACTGCGTGCCCCCGCCGGGCTCTGGCTCAGCAAAGGATTCGAAGAAGATCACGACATTGTGGTCGCCTGCGGGCACGTTCGGTGGAACGGTGATAGAGAACGTCACAGGAACGCGTTCACCAGCTGGAATCACGACGTATGGGATGTTGCCCAATGACTTGCTGTCGGCGGGCATCTTGATGGTCGTCCACGACGAGGGCAGTTCACTGGATTGTATGTCCGTCTTGTTGGGCGTCTCGTAGCTGACATTGCCCTTCGAATCGACCTTCTGATCCGCCGCGTACACCATCACGTCAAGCGACTCTGTTCCACTGTTCACGACAGTAACCTCGCCAGTTGCTTGCTGGCCTGCGGCAAGATCGAAGTGGAACTTCCCCGACGACAGCCCGAGAGTGCGCACGGCATACGCGTGCGCAGGCAGGAGAATGAACGCAAGGGACAGCGCCGCCGCCGCTAGAAGAACGCGGGCGTCGCTCGCAGCACGGACTCGCATCAGATACCAACCGCCTCTCGGAATGCGCGGACTTGTCGCCTTGCCACCGGGATGTGCGTCTCATCACGATCCGAAGCAACCACGACGTAGCTCCCGTCCACGCGCAGAATCTCCTTCACCTTGTTCAGATTGACAAGGTAGCTGCGATGCACTCGTGCGAACGACTCCTTCACGAGCCTGTCCTCGAGTTCACCAAGCGTCATATCGACAAGATACTGGTTTTCGTATGTGTGTGCGTAGGTCGACTTGTTGCGCGCGGAGAGGAGCACGATGTCATCGATGTTGAGAAGAACGGTCCGGCCGCCCTTGCGCACCGCGAGCTTGCGGAACTCCGACTCCGCCGAACCGCCCTGGTCGGCCGCCAGGCTCCGCCGCTGTCTCGCCAGACCCTCCACTCGCGCGGCAAGTTCCATGACGTTGAAAGGCTTGGTCACGTACTGCTGAACGCCCTGTTTGAACGCGAGTATCTTCGCCAAGTCTTCCGTCTTGGCGCTGAGCATGATGACAGGCATGTCAGCAAGGACCGGGCTGTTGCGGATGTCCATGAGTGCCATCCAACCATCGACACGGGGCATCATTATGTCGAGAACCACCACGTCGATTCGTTCCGTACCGAGCACCTCAAGGCCCTCTGCGCCATCGGCTGCCCCGTAGACGACCATCCCCTCGGCTTCGAGCGCCGCACGGACCATGTCCACGATCGCCGCATCATCATCGACGACAAGCACATGGATAGGTTCATCGGCCACCGCTCGTTCCTCCATTTCAGCCGAATGGAACGCCCGACATACCAAATGCACGGTTCATCGCGCCGTTCATCCTAGGGAGGATTGTACCCCAGTGCGCAATCCCGTCGCCGCAACAACCTCAGGGGCGCGGAGTAGCGCCGTGCAAGCGGCCCGTGAGTCGCGTCCGCAGACTCGCCTCGCCGGACGTTACCGCATCGTGCACCTTTGAATCGCTCGGCAGAACTCAACCGATGCTATCATCGTTGCGTTGCAGCCCTTCCGGTCGGCACCTACCACTACACCGCAGCAGCCCCGGAGGATTCACCGAATGCACCATCCACGCACATATCTGGTGTCGCTACTGCTCGTGCTCCTTCTCGGCACCGCCTCCCCTGCTCTTGCAACTGGTTCCAACTCCGATGCTGCGGCTCACCAGGCAGCTGCCGACGCGGCACGCTCGAAAGCCGCACAACAACAGGAACTCGCTCGTCAGCTCGAGTCACAGACCGCAGTCCTCGACGACGAAGTCCAGAAACTGCAGTCGCAAGCTGACGAACTCGAACCTCAAGTCGATGCGGCAACGCGTCGGGCCAAGTCGCTTAGCTCTCAGGTAGATGAGATGCGATCACGGATCGCTTCCATGTCCGCTGGCATTGCCGAGACACACGCCGAGCTCACCCGACAGCAGGCGCTTCTGAGCGTCCGAGTCGTCGCTAGCTACAAGGAGGGAGAGTGGTACTACCTTCGACTGCTGCTGGATTCCAAGGACGTGCGCGATCTCATTGCCCGCACCGAGTTGCTCGGCCGGGTTCTGAGCGCCGGTAGCGACGTCATTGCGCAACTGGATTCGACGAAGGATTCGCTAGAGAAGCAGAAGGCTGGCTTCGATCACGCATTAGCGGAACTCTCAGCCAAGCAGCAAGAAGCCGCCGCCGCACAAGCACAGATCAGCGAGCTACAAGGCTCCAGACAGGACAAGGTCGATGCTCAGCAGTCGGTGCTAGCGCAGAAATCACAGCTGCTTGCCGAGAGCAAGAAGAACGCGAAGCATCTGCTCGCGGTAGCCAAGTCCGAAGAAGCTGAGTCGGCTCGAATCAAGAGCGAACTCGCCAAGTCAACGCGAGGCTCGGGCAAGATCCACGGGACCATGGCGTGGCCCGTACCCGGGTTCCACCGCATCACGTCGCCCTTTGGAATGCGCATGCACCCGATCCTGCACGTCATGCGCATGCACACCGGCATCGACATAGGCCGCAATCCCAACAAACCGATTGCTGGAGCGGCAATCGTGGCGGCCGCGAGCGGGAAGGTCATCTCGGCGGGATATCGAAGCGGCTACGGCTATACAGTGATGATCGATCATGGCAACGGCATCGTCACACTCTATGCGCACCAGCCGTCTGGCGGCATCAAGGTATCCACGGGGCAGCGCGTCAGCAAAGGACAGCGTATTGGGACCGTCGGCATGTCAGGCTATGCGACGGGGCCGCACCTGCATTTCGAAGTGCGCCTCAACGGCACGCCTGTCAACCCAATGAACTACCTGTAGCGAACGGCCTTCAGCCCGCTCCCACCAAGCGTTCTTTCAGTCCGCATTGAATTCCTGCATCGTGGCGTCAAGACCACGCTCCAAGATGCTGATAACCGCCTGCGCCGCCGACGGCACGGATGCCTCGAGTTCGTCCCACGCCACGCCCCTCAGCGACTCCAGCACATAATCGGCGGCATCCATGCGCCCGGGAGGACGACCGACTCCGATCCGAACGCGCACGTAGCCATCACTGCCGAGACGTTCGTGCAGCGAGCGCAAGCCATTGTGGCCGCCATGTCCACCGTCCCGCTTCACGCGGATCTTGCCAGCGGCGAGATCGATGTCGTCGTGCACTATGACGACCTCTTCAAGCGGAACGCCGTGCTGCTCGACGAGCTTCTTGACGGCGGCCCCTGAGAGATTCATGAACGTTTGAGGCTTGGCAAGAACCAGAGTGTCGTCGCCAAACCGGACAGAGGCGACCTTGGCGCCCGCCTGGTCCTTCCAGTAGGTGGCGCCCAGGTCCTCGGCAAGAAGGTCAATGACCAGGAAGCCCGCGTTGTGCCGGGTGCGCTCATACTCGGGGCCAGGATTGCCGAGCCCAACGACGAGACGCGTCATGCGCAGACGCTACTCTTCCTCAGGCGTGCCACTGACGAGCTCCGGCTCAAGCGCCTCCTCCTCGCCAACCACTGCTTCTTCCTCAACTTCGAGGCGTGGGGCCTGCACGGAGACAAGGACCTCTTCTGGGTCATCAAGAATCGCAACACCCGAAGGCGGGACGACATCGCTCACATGTAGGCTGTCTCCAACCTCCAGGCTCGCGACATCTACCTCGATCGCCTCGGGAAGATCGCCCGGCTTTGCCTCAACGTTAATCTCGTGGAAGCTCGTGGTGAGAATGCCGCCCGCTTTGACTCCAGCGGGGTCGTTGACGAAACGCAGCGTGACGACGGCGTGGACTGGCTTGTCCATCTGCACGGCGAGAAAATCGACGTGGATGATCTGGCCCTTGATCGGGTTGGTCTGCATCTCACGGATCATCGCGTTGACCGGCTTCTTCTCGCCCTCCACTTCAAGTTCGAGGATTGTCGATCCTGCCGAATGATGCGACATGAGCTGCTCGAACTCGTGCCTGTCAATCGCAAGCGCAACTGTTTCGCGCTCCGGGCCATACAACACGGCCGGAATGCGGTTGTCCTGCGCAAGACGACGATTCGCCTTGCCGATGACAGTCCGAGGATATGCCACCAGAGTCGTTGATGCTGCCATAGCCGAATGGCTCCTTCCGATTCTTCTGCACGGAATGCCCGCGTCTGCTGAAGCGCTCTACAGTTGGAATTCCGGGTCGAAAAGCTCCGACACCGAGTCATCGTTGAACACGTTCTGTACCGCACGAGCGAACAAAGGGGCAACGGAAATGACGCGGATCTTGCCGTCTCTCTTGTCCTCCGGCACCGGAATCGTGTTTGTCACCACGAGTTCCTTGATCGGCGAAGCTTCAATCCGCTCATACGCGGGCGGCGAAAAGATTCCGTGCGTCGCGGTCACGTAGATTTCCCCCGCGCCTTGCTGCATAAGTGCTTTCGCACCCTCGGTGATTGATCCCGCAGTGTCGATCATGTCGTCAGCCATGATACAGGCCTTGCCCTCAACTTCGCCGATAACATGCGTTATCTCGGCGACATTGTGCTCTGGACGGCCTTTGTGCATGATCGCCAGCCCCGCGCCGAGCAGGTCTGAAAGCTTCTTACATGCCTTCGCACGACCGACGTCCGGTGACACAACAACGACGCCCTGCAGATCAAGGGACTGGAAGTAGTCAGCCAGAATCGGCAACGCCGTGAGATGGTTCACCGGCTGATTGAAGAATCCCTGTATTTGGCCCTGATGAAGATCCATCGTGATGACCCTATTGACCCCGGCAACCGTGAGAAGATCGGCAACGAGCTTGGCCGTGATCGGCTCTCGTGCCGCCGACTTCTTGTCCTGACGCGCGTAGCCGTAGTGGCTTATGACGGCCGTTATCGAGCGCGCCGAGGCCCTCTTGGCGGCATCGACCATGATGAGCAGCTCCATGAGCGCTTCATTCACTGGGGCGCTGATGGATTGAATGATGAAGATGTCGGCGCCGCGCACGCTCTCGAAGTACCGGACGTAGATCTCGCCGTTGGCGAACTTGCGAATCTTGACGTTGCCCAGCTCGATGCCCAAGTGCCGAGCGACACCCTCAGACAGCTCTGGGTTGCTCGTACCGGAGAACACCAGCATGCGCTTTGCTCCTTCGGGCATCTCCTGACGCACTCCGTTCTTTCTCGCAGTCCTACTCTTTGCGTTTCTCTCTACGGCGCTCAACCCAACCATCCACAACGACTTGGTCGGAGCGCTCAAGCGCAAGCGCGCCAGCGGGCACATCTCGCGCGATCGTACTGCCCGCAGCGGTGACCGCGCCCTCACCAATGGTGACTGGCGCAACCAGCATGGTATCAGAGCCGATGAAGGCCCCGTCTTCTATGTGCGTCTCGTGCTTCTTCTCACCGTCGTAGTTGCACGTGATCGTTCCCGCACCCACGTTGACATTCTTCCCGATGGTCGTATCACCGATGTATGACAGGTGCGGCACCTTGCTGCCCTCACCCACGATCGACTTCTTGATCTCAACGCAAGCGCCGGCCTTGCTGCCCGCCTCGAGCACAGCCCCCGCACGGAGATAGGACACTGGTCCAACGGTGGCATCCCTTCCCACGTCGGCACCGACGACAACGGAAGCGTCCACTGTCGCTCCCTCGGCGATGGTCGAATCAATCAGACGAGCATTGGGGCCGATCACAGCACGATCCCCAATAGTGGTCTGCCCAAGGGCGAACGTCATGGGCAGAAGCTCGACATCGCGACCAACGCGCACATCAGGACCCACCCATACGAGGTCCGGATCGAACATAGTGACGCCTGCGAGCATGTGTGCGCGGTTTATGCGGCTCTGGACGATCTTGTTCGCCTCCGCGAGCTGAACACGCGAATTCACGCCGATCGTCTCAAGCGGGTCCTCGGTCGCGCTGGCAGACACTCCGAGACCTTCACGCGTGAACACCTCAACCATGTCAGTCAAGTAGTACTCGCCCTGCGCGTTCTCGGTTGTCAGCCGGTCAAGATGTGCGAAAAGCACCTCGGCGTCAAAACAGTAGGTACCGGTGTTGACCTCAGTGATCTTGCGCTCCTGTGCTGTGCAGTCTTTTTCCTCGACGATCCGTGCCACGCTGCCGTCCCTCATGTCGCGCACTATTCGCCCGTAGCCAGTCGGATCCGGCAGGTGCGTAGTCAAGAGAGTCAGCGCAGCACCACCCGACTCTCGCATCGCAGCAAGACCGGCGATTGTGTCGGCGGAAAGCAGAGGCGTGTCGCCAGACAGTACGACAAGCGAGCCCGAGAACGCACCAACAGCGTCACGAGCGCTCATCACGGCATGGCCGGTTCCAAGCTGCTCCTCCTGCCGGACGCTCGACACGCCCTTTGGCAGCAACGCCTCGACCACCTCTGCGTGGTGGCCGGTCACAACCACGATCCGTTCGCAGCCGGCCTCGGAGGCGGCGCTCACAACCCAATTCACCATTGGCTTGCCCAAGACCTCATGCGCGACTTTGGGCTTGTCGGATTTCATTCGAGTGCCTTCGCCGGCGGCGAGGATGAGGGCGACCAAACTCATCGTAGGTACTCCTAGGTCTGCCCATCGCTGTCGTGTGCGCGACAAGGCGATGCGCACGTGGTGGCTGGGGCACCAGGATTCGAACCTGGATTGCGGGAACCAAAATCCCGAGTCC
>CAZIPN010000020.1:35606-41020 GCA_964541225.1 uncultured Eubacteriales bacterium | reverse complement strand
ACTTGTAGTAGCTGCTCTTGTGCATGCGAGTGGTCTCGCTCGCGTGCACCTTGTCATCGCCCCAGTAGCCCACGCCGTCCGGATCGTGATCGGGATTGATCAGACCACTCGGGTCACTGCTCGTGGCAGGATTGTCCTCACAGTAGAGATACGCCGACTTCTCGCCATCCGCTCGCGCCGGGTCCTTGCTGATGAACTGCATGGTCGCGGGGTCGTAGTAACGCTGCGAGCAGTAGTAGAGGTCCGACTCGGTGTCGTAGACATACGAGGCATAGCGCATCGGTTGCCGAAGACGAATCGCATCCCCCACGGCAAGGGGAACCAGCGCAGTGGCGTGCTCGACATTCATCCCCTGGTCGTTGCCGTAGGGATCATAGTCGTATCTCGCGAACGAATTGCCTGCGGAGTCGAGCAGTTCCCTGACGTCGCCGCGATCCGTCGTGACCATCATGAACGGCACGGCCGAGCTTGCGTCACTCGCGCGGTAGACACCTGCGAAGACAACGCCCTTCTCGTCATACATGTAGTTGATCGAGTAGGTCGTATCATCCGATCGGGTAGCGCTGAGCCCGAGCAGGACACTCCCGTCGTAGTCGCATGTCGTCGTGGTCGTGATGCTGCCAAGCGTCGTGACCGACTGCACTCTCTGACCGGTCGCGTCGTAGACATACGCACCGGATCCGTTCGGCCCTGACATTCGCGCGAGCCGGTCGCCTTGCCATACGTATGAGGTCTCCGAGGCGTTGGTCGAGTGTCCTTCCCAATCCCGCTGCCCGAGCGAGTTGTAGTGATACATACGCGCTCCGGCGGTTGCGAGCCGTCCGTTGGAGTACGTGAACGTGCCCTGTGTGTCGGGCTCGTCCACGTAGGCGCCATGGATGCCGAAGATGCGACGATCTTGTCGCAACCGCGCTTGGGCATCGCTACCCAGCCGAAGCCCACAGTTGGGGCGAGCCCGATGGGGGGATGACGACGCCATGAGGCAAGTGCGCCAAGGGAGCGGGAGGCTGCTATGTGCAGAGAACGAGGCTCGATTCGGACCTGCCGCTAAACGGTCTTCCAGTTTGCCATGCGTTTAGAGAAACCTCAGGTCAGACGCTTGGGGGGAATCAGGCATCGACCATCGGAGGCCATTTGCGCGCAACGTAGACCGTTCTGCGTCATCTTGGTCACGCCTGATTACGCCTGCGGCGCCCTTGCGCTCGACTACGCCCGGGTTCTGCCGGACGACCAGCTGGGTTCCGCGCTGCCCTCGGAGGAACGCCGAACGCCAGCCGAAATGCATAGGCCTTTCGTCCAGCGGCGACGTGCCAGACCCTGCGGACCAATGCTTGGGGCCCGGTCAGGCCTCAATCCCCCGGACCCTGAGCGCCGTAGTCAGCTCCCGGCACAGTGCGACACACGACGCCGCGACGACTTCGGCGGGTTCAGGCGCCGCGGCCTCCGCGGCAAGCCGACTCCCCGGCGAGTCGGGCCCGCCGAACAAATCGGGCAGGTGACCGAGCGCCTCGCGTGCGACGGGCTCGGCAAGCTCGTCTCCGACGATGTGCGCGAATCCCTCAGCCAGATCGGCCGACGGGACCGCCTGGAGCAGACGCAGGACATCTAGAGCGTCTTTCGGTTTGACCCTGTCGGCCCGGCCTCGCTCTATCGCGCCGGCAGCGACGCGCTCGAAGATCTTGATGACCTTCGAGATGAGCAGCGCGGCTGGCCCCGCCACCTTGATTGAGAAGACCCTGGGATCGTCGTCTTCAAGCGAACCGATGTTCATCATGGCGTTGTCGACGAGCGCAGCCTCCAGCCCGTGTACCTTGAGCATCGAACCTCTCTCGTGCGCCGGGATCCGCGCCGCACGCCTGCCCGCGCCGCCGAGCGCGTCGGGGACCAGCAGGTCAACCGTGACCTTTGTCGGCACACCGCCGATCACGCGCCGCGAGGCCCACACTCCGACGAGCTGACGGCCCTCTCGCTCGTCGAGGAAGAAGCGGGCGCCTCGCATCGCCGTGGCGATCTCTGGGTCATCCGTGAGGATGCGCGGATCGATGGCCACGTCGCCGTCGGTCGTGAACTCGGCGACAGCGAATTGCGCGGCGCCAGTGTGCAGGTAGATAGCCTGCGCGCCCACGAGGACGAGGGCGTTGCGGTGGCCCTCAAGCGCCTGAAGGGCGTCGAGCAGGGTCGTTCGTGCAACAACGTACTCCTCGCTAGGCACGCCAGGCCCCTTCGTTGGCCATCATCCACTCGATGAGGGCCTCTCCCTCTTCCGGCTCGCGGCCCGACGAGGTCAGCAGGTCGACGGCGGCCTGCGAGGGAGACACGTACGTCAGACCCTCGTCCGAGACCGCGCGTTCGAAGACCACACTGTCGAATGGCTCGACCAGGAGCACGTTGGCGCCCGTCTCCGCCGGGACAAGACCGAGCACACCGGCTGCCTCGTCAAGCCGCTCGACATAGACGACTCCGAGCCGAGATGGGGCGATCGGCGCACGCCTGGCCGCAGCGAGCGACCCAGAGATCGCGTACTTGAGGGTTGTGGGACCACTTTGAGCCCGCAGTGAGTCGAGAAGGGCCGGGAGCCCGCGCGGCTGCAAGAAGGGCGTGGCGATGTTGGAGGCCGTTAGGGAGTAGTCCTTGGCCCAGACGCGCAACAGGCCGGGCCAGTCGACACGGGTGACCGGACCGCGCGTCTCCCGTCCGACGTAGTCCTCCCGCTCGAGCAAGGCGAGCAGGCGGGAGACGTAGCCGGCGTCGATCTGCGCGATCTTGGCGATCTCGCGCACGCCCAAGGGAGGAAAGAAGTCCACGAGTGTCCGCACAAGCCTGCCCGCTTTGGCGCCCTTCAGAGAACGCGCCGGCCGCTCCTTTGGTTCCGGGTCGCGGCTTGCTCCGGTCCGTTCGATCGCCACCGCGGGCCGGTCCAGGCGCAGGTACATGTTGCCGGTCAGATCGATGTAGCCCGCCCCGGCCTCGCGGAGGCTCTCTCGGGTGCGTTCGCCAAGGTAGCGTGCGACGACGACAGGTGTCGCTTGGCGCTCTTGCCAGCGCCGCATCTCCAAGCGCGATACCGCCGGCGCGGCGTCTTTGGGGTCGAGCTTGCTCTTCACATCGATGGCGATCACGGATTCCTGCCCGTCCGGCGCGAAGACGCGTGCTACCGCGTCAGGTCCAGAGACGTATGCGGGCTCGTCGAGAACGTCGATTCGCCACTCCCCCGGGAGCCGAGACCGGAGTTCGGCCAGGGCTCGAGACAATGTTGTGTTGTCTGATGTTGTACTGTTGCGCATCATGCACAACATAGTAGTCCCAGACAACATAACCGACAAGCCTGCCCATCGGCTTCACCCGCCATGGCTCAAACAGCTCGCCGCACGAGCACCTACGCATGCGCAGGCAAGGCAAACTCGAGCATCTCGTTGAGCGCAGCCCACACAATCGTCGAGTGTGTCTGGCCGCCGAGGACTCGGTAGCAGACATCCGGAACGGCAGAGCCCTCAGGGCCGGCCAGCTGCTCGACGAGTTCCTGAGGAACGCATCGCCCCCTCCGTACCCGCGCGCGTCGACGAGGTCGCCGTCCATCGCGCGCCTCGCGGAGTCCGGCTCGATGGGGATCAGGTCGCGATAGTGCTCGCGCATGAGCATGCCGACGTCATCACTCTGATAACCGAGACCCACCACAACGGCAGGGGCGATCTCCCCTACTGCGCCACGAAGACGTGCCGCGTCAGCGAAGCTGCCGAAGAAGGCGTCGCCGTCCAGGATGTAGAGCACTGGATAGCCCGCCTCAGGGGGAGGCGCGAAGCGACCTTGACCCGATAGCTCCGGCCGTTCACTCGGGATGTGAAGTCTAGCTGGGCGGACGAGAGAACGGTGGCGCCCTTCTGCATCGTTCCTCCTGGGTCAGGCTGGCGGCTGTGCACTGTGTCGGACTGCCCCAGCATAAGCCGAACAATACAGTCAGCGCCTAGAGAAGCGCACGCTTCCGCTGAACGGTTTTCCAGTCTGCTGCACGATTCGGGTGCTCACAGTTCGCTGAACTGCGGTGATGTGCCGCGATTGCCCGTAGCGATATAGCGGCGAGTATCGCCAGACGGGCCCTGATCCGGTTGGAGAAGACCGCCGCGCTCCCCAAGAAGAACGCGGTTACGGCACCTCTTCCGAGGCACCGAAACCGCGTCTGAACTGCTGTTATGGCGGAAAGGGAGGGATTCGAACCCTCGTAGCGGGGGATACCCGCTAGACGGTTCTCGAGTTTGCTGAGCGTTCCGAGAAACCGCAGGTCAGACGCTTGGCGCAAACCAGCGGCAGTTCGTTTCGCGCCATTTGCGCTCAACGTAGACCGTTCAGCGTCATCTTGTTCACGCCTGATCACGCCCATCGGGCCGTTGCGCTCGATTACGCCTGCATATCTCACGATCTCGCGAAGGTCAGAAGCGGCTCGTAGTCGAAGCTCCTGTCTGCCAGCCGCCGTGCATCAAGGTCGGCCCGTCGGGTGTCGCAGATGGCGCTCAGGTGTTGTCTCGCTCAGAAGCCAACCTCGCTTCCCAGCTCATGTCTTCTCCGCCCGCTGGAGCCACCGCCGCGCCTCAGCCCTTAGCCACGACTCTGGCCGCTCGAGCACGGGCCGCACCCGGTTCGCACTCTCCCATGCCTCGAGCTCCCAGAGCCCCCGAAGCGCACTCTGGACCATGCCAGGATCGGGATCATCGAGGAACTTCTCGAGCAGTGCAACCGCTTCCCCCTTGTGCTTCTCGACTCTCCCGAGTCCGATGAGCAGCGGGGCGCGGGCGGTACCAAAGTCCCGATCCAGAATCAGCGGCTCCACCTTCTCAAACAGGTTGTCATCAAGGACCTGTCCTAGGGCGATTCCGATGCAAGCGCGGATTGCTCCGTCGGGGTCGACTGACTTCTTGCCGACCTCCTAGAGGTCGTAGGTCGGTCTTGCGAACTCAGCCAGAAGCACGGTACTAGCCTCACGGGCCCAGTCGAATGCAAGCGTGCGAGCGATGTCCTCCTTGAGCAGAAGGTAGCGCACCCGTGGCAACCACCTTGCCAAGACGGGAACCGCCGCAGCCGCCCCCTTGCCCAAGCTCCGCAATTCCTGCACAGACGCAAGGTCATAGCCAATATCCCGCAGCTCAGCGAGCAGAAGGCGAGCCGCATCGGCATACGCCGCCTGGCGCTCGAGAATAGACGCTCTGCGTTCAGGTGAATCGCTGTTCTTGAGTACCGGCGGGATGAATTCGGCCATTGCCTCAACTCCTATCTTCACTGTCGGACGCCCGTGTCCCGGCCGAGGATTCTGGGGGCCTCTGCTCGACTTGCCACGAGTCGGGCAGACTTCGCACGAGCTCGGCGGCGAAGGCCTCGCTCCACTATAGAGCGATAATTCCGGCAACCACCACGACTCCCCCGGC
>CAZIPN010000020.1:9082-35506 GCA_964541225.1 uncultured Eubacteriales bacterium | reverse complement strand
GCCCCGTTTGCCGATAACACTCGTGGTTAGGAGCCGGAAGACGAAGGGCGCGGAGTCAACGCGCGACGGCTCCAGGTCGACGGGAAACGCCGACCGGCGAGTAGGCAAAGGAGAAGACCACGAAACGCCAGAGCACACAACGCCTCATAGCGGTAGCAGGCCTGTCCCTTGCACTCGCACTCCCGGCAGGGTGCTCGTCTTCTTCGGGACCACCGCTCGGGTCGGACACCATTCCGCCGGACGCGGTCATCCCGTTCGACACGTCGTCTACGGCCCAACCCTCCTCGACCGCGCCTTCTGACGGATCCACCTCGGATTCAAACGCGGATGCAGGCGGATCCTCGGCATCGCCGAGCCAGTAGACTGCAGCACCGAACACGCCTCGTTGACCCTGTGTACCGGTCATGCTGCTGGCCATACTGAAGAAACCTGTTGCCGCTGTTGACACTTCGCATTCCGCGCTGCCTGTGGTTCGTCTGCCCAATCGCGTAGACTAGGGGCGATGGACCCCAGAGCGCGAGAACAGACCGAGGCTCCCCCAGAGGCTCTTTCCGACACTCCCGTACAGCGGGCGTTTTCGCGTGTGCGCGAATCCGAATCCACGGTGATGCTGACCCTGGCAATGTTGATCGGTGTTGGCGCGGGACTGGGCGCGGTCATCTTCATCAAGTCGATATCGTTGGTCCAGGCGCTCTTGTTCGGGCAGGGCCGAGACACCCTGAGCTTCATGGGCAATTGGTTCGTGGTGGTCATCCCTGTGCTCGGTGGACTGGTCGTTGGGCCGCTGATCTACTTCTTTGCACCAGAGGCGAAAGGTCATGGCGTTCCCGAAGTCATGACCGCCATGGAAACGCGCGGGGGCCGGATTCGCCCGATCGTCATCGTGATCAAGGCCGTTGGCTCCGCGATAACAATTGGGTCGGGCGGATCGGTCGGCCGAGAAGGGCCGATCGTCCAGATAGGCGCCGCCATCGGCTCGGTGCTCGGCCAGCGCTTTCACTTGAGCAAGAGGCGGATCCTCGGCCTTGTGGGCGCGGGTGCCGCTGCCGGGATTGCGGCTACGTTCAACGCCCCGATCGCCGGCGTGATGTTCGCGCTGGAGGTCCTTCTCGGCGACTACAGCGTTCAGTCAATAAGCACGATGGTGTTCGCTGCAGTCTCGGCGAGTGTGGTCAGCCGCTTCTTCCTCGGGGCGCACCCCGCTTTCACCGTGCCCTCCTACACGCTCGTAAGCGCATGGGAACTCCCGCTCTACCTTGGCCTGGGAGTCCTCGGGGCTCTTGCCGCGAGCGCTTTCGTACGCTTTCTGTACTTCTCGGAAGATGTGTTCGATGGCTGGCACTTCCCCGAGTACCTCAAGCCTGCGGTTGGAGGGCTGGGCATCGGCCTGCTCGGCTACTTCCTGCCGCAGGTCTTTGGCACAGGCTTCACGACCATCGAGAATGCGGCCGACGGACAGATCGCGCTGTGGCTGCTGCTCATCCTTGTCGTTGCGAAGATCGTAGCGACGTCACTCTCGCTCGGTTCGGGCTCGTCAGGCGGCGTATTCGCGCCAGCGCTGTTCGTCGGCGCGGTAGTTGGCGGCGCATACGGGCAAGTCGCTCACCACTTTCTTCCGACGATCACAGCAGGCAGCGGGGCGTATGCGACGGTGGGCATGGCGGTCGTCTTCGCTGCGGCGGCGCGAGCGCCCATCACCGCCATCGTCATCCTGTTCGAACTCACACTCGACTACCGAATCATGCTCCCGCTTATGCTTGCGACCGTCGTGGCAACCGTGATCGCCGAGAAGCTGGAACCGGAGAGCATATACACCCTCAAACTGATGCGCAAAGGAATCGATTTTCGCGGACGCTTCCGCGCGCAGGAGCGGCACAGACTTACCGTGGGCAACGTCATGACACCCTACGAGGACATCATCATGGTCAGCCCCACCACCACGCTCGGCGAACTCGCGGAGGTCTTTCGCTCCACAAGCATCCACGGGACGCCCGTCCTCGACGACGACGGCGTACTGCGAGGGATCGTGACGATGGGCGATTTGGAGCACTCTCTTCCCAGCCACGACCTCAAGACTCATGTCTCTGAGATCTGCACATCCGACGTGCTCACCGCTAGCCCCGACGATCGCCTGGATCAACTCTTGGGACGCCCGGGCTACCTCGACGTTGGCCGGATTCCCGTGATCGATCCCGCCAACCCAGGGCACCTCATCGGCATGCTGCGACGAATCGATATCGTCCGGGCGTTCACGAGCGCGGGCGCGCCTGCGAACCCAGAGAGCTCTGTTCCGCCGAGACGCCCGAAACGCGCAACAGACTCTTGAGACGCCGTCCGGTGATGGCGCGATAGCCGGCTTCGATCGCAAACGAACCACCCGCAATCCCGACAAGCGAGAGCAGCTGCGCAGGGTGCGACTCAGACGTCTGCACGACGAGAGCCGCGCAGGCGCCGACACACAGCACTGCTCCAGCCGCCGAGATCGGCCAGCGCGACTTCGTCCGTTGGGCGAGACGGACGTTTGCCACGTTGACGGCGGCAAACACGAGCAGGAAGCCAGCGCTACCGATGGTCGAGATGACAGTGAGATCCACGAAGTTGGCAAGCGCTAGAGCGATTACCGTGGTGAGGAGCAATCCCTCGGCAGGCTGATTCCACGCCTGCCGTTCGAGTTCACTTGGCAGTTCACCGTCTTTGGCAATCACGTAGTTCACGCGCGCAGCGCCGTACAGAGTCGCGTTGATGGCTGAAGCGGTGGACAGCATGGCTGCGACCGCGATGAGTATGAAGCCTACCGCCCCCATCGCAGGACGCGCCGCTACCGCCAAGGCGTAGTCGCGCGCAGCGACGATCTGCGAAACAGGGAGATTGCCCACCGCTGCTGCCGAGATGAGTACGTAGAGCACCACGACGACACTCACTGAGATCAGATACGCCTTTGGCAGCGTCGTCTCATAGGATCGGACATTCTCGGCCGTGTTGGCGATCAATTCGAAGCCCTCGTACGCAACGAAGATGATCATGCCCCCGGCCACCAGCGAAAGCGACGACGGCCATGTGGCTGGCGCCAGATGCTGCGGGTTGATGCGCGCAAGACTCGCCGCGAGAAACAGCACGAGAATCGCCAGCTTGGCAACTACCACGTAGACCTCCGCCCGACCGACGGCCTTGGATCCGAGGAGATTGAGCGCCGCGAACACCACAATCACAGCGGTGATCGACGCGTGTTGCACCATCGGTTGGTACGTGGGAGACGCGAAGCTCGCTGCATAGCTGCCAAATCCGTGCGCGTAGAGGGCCAACATGACCAGGTAGCTCAGCCAAAGCATGACGTTCATGCCTCCGGCGAACAGCCCAGGCGAGAATGCCTGGTTCAGAAACTCGACGGTGCCGCCTCGTGATGGGTAGGTCACCGACAACCGGGCGTAGGAATACGCAGTGACGAGAGCAACGACCCCTCCGAGCGCGAATGCGATAGGCGTCCCGCCCCCGGCCAGCTGTACTGCCAGTCCAAGAATCGCGAAGATGCCGCCTCCGACCATCCCACCGATGCCGATGGACACCGCGCCAAGCAAGCCGATCCCTTGCACCGGCGGCACGTGCCGAGCAGCGGTCTTGGAGTCTCTCGGCGTCACATCTGCACTCCCCACTGGTCTCTCGATCCCATCCGGTCACTGCCCGACCCATGCCCCAGGCTAGCCGAGCGCAGGTTCAATTCAAATCTTGGACCACTTATACCAGAATCTTCATCTTGCTTTATACTCGGAAAGCGCGCCTACCGGCTGAGCGCGTTCCGCGTGCCACACAGTCAGGGCCGAAGCACACGTGCGTGATGAAATGCGCACCGGTCCAGGTCGGCAGGAAACGCCGTCCGGCGAGTATGCAAAGGAGAAGACCACGAAACGCCGAAGCGCTCTACATCTCATCGCCGCTACATGCCTGCTCGTAGTACTCGCATTGCCTACAGGGTGTTCGCCCGCTCCTCAAGGAACGTTGGGCTCTGACACCGTTACGCCTGACATGATGCAGGAGGACGCGACAGCCACCGTTCCTCAGGCGTCGGCTGCCGATTCCGCAGCGTCCAGCTCGGACGCCGCCGCATCGTCAGGTGCATCAGCCACGCAGTAGTGGTCTGGCGGCCTCGCACAACAACCTCATCAGCTCGCGCTGGACTCGGCAGAAAGTTGTCGGCACGCACGTGAGTGCCACGAAGCCAGCACGCCCTGCCGACGGAGTTGTGGCGCAGCTCAGCGAGCGGGTGCATCCTTCTTGGTTCGACGATGCACGAGCAGAAGGCCGACGCCCACTGCCCCAAGCAACGCGAGACTCCAGTCGGATGACGCAGGAGTGCTTGTGCCGCCTATGCCTCCACTGCCCTCACTCTCCGTCGGCTCGCCGATGGTGAAGTCAGAGAACGAATCCGTCACGCCCACGACCGTGTCGTTGGAGGTGTTGACGTAGCTCGTGATGTCTTGCCATGCACCGTTCTTCCAATGGAAAAGCCTGAGGTTCGAGGGACTGCCAGTCACGTCCGAAGGGTTGTAGGACATGGCAATGGTGACCGTTCCACTGAACTGCGTCGTCGTCGACACATCGTAGTACGAGCCATCGAGCAGCGAATACGAGAACGGCGCTGGTTGCCGAGAAGGCGGAACAACAGCCGTAGCACCCGGACCTGCCACGAGAGCATGCGAGAAGTTCAACGTCAGCCCAGCTGAGGGCACAGCCTCGACCCACGGTCCTGTGTGCCCCGTGAACGGAGCGGTATTGGGAGCCACAAGACCCTGCGCGTTTACGTCAACTACAGATCCGACTGCCACATTCGCCAGGTAGGAACGCCCCGGCATCTGTTGGCTGGTCATGAGCCGGACCGTGACACCGTCGGGTTGCAGCGCCGCACTCGTTATGGAGAGACCCGCGATCGAGAAGTCAGATGCCTGGACCGACGAGCCGACAAGCTGTTGTGTGAACGCCACATCCACCGACTGAACGCCCGAGGAGATTGCCGATAGCACCGCACATGGAGGCGCGCTCGCGACGAAGCTCGCGGAAATCGTGTGGTTTCCCATGATACTGATGAAGGTGTAGGAGCCGATCGCTCCCTGCGACACGCCATCGACCGTCACTCCGGCGACGTGGTACCCACTGTCAGCGGCAATAGTGAAGGTTTGGCTGGCCCCGAAGTCCACTGTCGGCGAGATCGGACTGATGGAGCCGTGCGGGCCCGAACTCGTCGTGATTGTGTACGTGTTGACGGCGAAGGTGGCCGAGACCGTGTGGTTCGCGGTGACGTTGAGGAACGTGTAGGTCGTGATCGCCCCCTGGGACACGCCATCGACCACCACATCAACAATGTGGTACCCGGCATACGGGGCGATTGTCACGGCCTGATCATCTCCCTCGGCAACGCCCGGCGAGGACGGGGTGATGGTGCCGTGCGGGCCCGGACTCGTCGTGATCGTAAACGTGTCGACGGCGAAGGTCGCGGCGATGGTGTGAGGCGCGGTCACATTGGTGAACGTGTAGGAAGTTGTCGCCCCAAGAGAGACACCGTCGACGACAACGCTGGAGACGTGGTAGCCGGCGCTGGCCGTGATCGAGAAGGTCTGGTTGGCCCCATAGTTCACCGTCGCCGATGACGGACTGATGGTGCCGTGCGCGCCCGCGCTGGTGGTGATCGCGTACGTGTTGATGGCAAAAGTGGCGGCGATTGTGCGGCTGGACGTGACGTTGGTGAATGTGTATGTGCCGATCGCTCCCATGGACACGCCGTCGACGGTAACATCCGCGATGTGATACCCCGTGTTGGGGGTGATCGTGAACGACTGCCCTCCACCATTCGGGACAGTTGGCGAGGACGGGCTGATGGTACCGCCAGGTCCCGGGCTTGTCGTAATGACATAGCCATCCATCGCAAACGTGGCCGAAATGGTGTGCCCCGAAGACGTGACGTTGTAGAAGGTGTAGGAACCGATAGCTCCCTGTGACACGCCGTCGACCACAACATCAACCACATGGTAGTTGCTGTCCGCCGCAATCAAGAACGTCTGATCAGCCCCTTGACTCACCGACGGCGAGGATGGGCTGATGGTGCCGTGTGCACCTGGGTTCGTCGTGATGGTGTACGTGTTGATCGCGAAGGACGCGGCGATCGTGTGGTTGGCGCTGATGTTGTAGAACGTGTACGACGTGACCGCACCCATCGACACGCCGTCGACCACGACATCGGCAACGTGGTAGCCCGTGTCGGGCGTGATTGCCAAAGTCTGATCGTCTCCGTCAGCAACGCCTGGCGAGGACGGGGTGATGGTGCCGTGCGCGCCTGGGTTCGTCGTGATGGTGTACGTGTTGATGGCGAAGGTGGCCGAGATGGTATGAGTCGCCATCACGTTGGTGAACGTGTAGGAGGTCACTGACCCCAGAGACACTCCGTCAACGACGACGCTGGCAACGTGATAGCCAGTGTCAGGCGCAATCGACAACGTCTGGTTGCTGCCGAAATTCACCGACGGCGAGGATGGGCTGATGGTGCCGTGTGCACCTGGGTTCGTCGTGATGGTGTACGTGTTGATCGCGAAGGACGCGGCGATCGTGTGGTTGGCGCTGACACTGTGAAACGTGTAGGAGCCGATCGCCCCCTGCGACACGCCGTCGACCACGACATCGGCAACGTGGTAGCCGGTGTTGGGCGTGATCGCCAGAGTCTGATCATCGCCCTCAACAACACCTGGCGAGGCCGGGGTGATTGTGCCGTTGGTCCCCGGACTTGTCGTGATGGTGTATGTGTTGATCGCGAAGGTGGCCGAGATTGTGTGCCCTGAAGACGTGACGCTGTAGAAGGTGTAGGAGCCGATCGCTCCCTGCGACACGCCGTCGACCACGACATCAACCACGTGGCATCCGCTGTCGGGTGTGATCAGGAACGTCTGGTTGGCCCCGTAGTTGACCGTCGGCGAGGATGGAGTGACGGTGCCGTGTGCGCCTGCACTCGTGGCGATGGTGTACGTGTTGATCGCGAAGGAAGCGGCGATCGTGTGGTCCGACGTCACGTTGTTGAACGCGTAGGATGTGATCGCGCCTTGGGACACACCATCGACCGTGACATCTGCAACGTGGTAGCCCGTGCTCGGCGTGATCGTGTAGGACTGGCTTCCGCCTTCAGAGACTGCAGTGCCCCCCGACGGAGAGATCGAACCATTGGCTCCCGCTGAAGACGTGATCGTGTACGTGGGGGTGTAGGTAACAGTCACGTACGCCTGACTGACACGCAGCTGCCCGTAGAAGAATCCCCAGAGCGAAGGCCGTGTTGTCTGCTGCACGACCGCTCGTAGACTCGAGATGTCACTCCAGCTCCAGGCTCCGCCACCCGGGTTGGTCGGTGCGCTGTAGGTGAATGCGCCGTAGGTGCTCGAAGAAACCGTCTGAGCGGTAGCTTGGAGCGCGGCACTACCGGTCGGACCGGCAACCCCGAGTTTCATGGTGCCGTCGCTGAACCACGCGCCACTCGTCGCGGCGCTCACCGTGACTGTGACCCCCGTGATCGTACCTGGTGGAGGCGTCACCGAATCAAGCATGAGGAACACGTTGGCGGCATCGCTCGATGGGCCGGATGCGTAGCTCGTGCCGCCGTCATCCGAACGCAGGCTAGTGCCCCAGCTGTTTGCCGGGGAGATAGTCCAATTGCCGGTGCGCCCGCTGCTCGTGTCCTGGGCAGTTGGGTACAGCGTTAGCGTCGCGGCGTGCGCGAATACCGGAAACGCGAACAAGATGGCAGCCGCCACGAGGGCAACGGCAAAGGCGCGCGTGCCCGACCTCAACGCGCGCGGCTCTTGCTCCGCGCGCGCTTCGCAAGCCACGCTCCGTATGTTGTCCCCGCGGTCCACGTTGGCACCCCCGGCCAGCCTCGCGAGCCTTAATGGTACCACGGAGCCCATGAATGACTGGAAAACCACCGATAGTCTTGCTGGTTTACTCAGATTCTAGGTTGGGGACGGAGTCACGCCTCACGGAGACCTCGCTGGGCCTTCTCAACACCGTCGACTTGACCAATCGGAAACCGCTGCCAGCTCGCGGAGCTGGACTAATCGCGGATGTACACGGGATTCCCGATGCTGACACGGGGGTAGAGATCGTGCACAGCACTCGGTAGCATTCGCATGCATCCATGGCTGGCGTGCGATCCGATGGTGCCGTACTCGCTAGGGGGAACTCCGTGCATGAACACGCCCGGGTAGTTGATGCCGATCTTCCTGTCGCCCATCGGATTGCCCGGTCCGCCTGCGATCACGTCCGGCATGCTCGCCGACCACGCATCATGCGGATTGATCCAAGGGGCGTTCGCTTGCTTGCTAACGATCTTGAAATCACCCGTCGGCGTCGGATACTCCGGTCGACCTGGCGCACAGCTGTACGATTTCACCAACTTCTCGCCCTTGTACAACCGAATTCGACACTCGGACAGCGACACGATGATGGCAGTCTTGAAGCTGGACTGAAGCACTTTGGGCTTGAGAACGCTCACCGGAAGCGAAACGACGCGACTAGCAGACGATAGTGCTGCATTGGCCGCAAGAACTTGCGAGATCTGCGTCACAGCGCTCGCCTGATCCACCCTGGCCCCCAGGACTTCTGGCGTGATCTTGAACGCGTACTTCACGACCTTGCGCGTGGCATTGACCGGCTTCTTGTCAACTTGTGTTGCCGTCTGAGCAACCCACGTCGCAATCGCGGTCGTGTTGATCGAGTAGGCTGGCTTGATGTCCGCTGGGAGAGGCTCTCCCATGACTTGGCTCGCCAGACGTGTCACGAACGTCGCGCTCCTCCTGGGCGAATACGCCTCGTTGAGCATGGAGTCGACGTCAACCTCGACGATGTTGGACGGATCCAAGGTCCACGTTCTGCCGTCGCCGAGAACCGTCACAGGTCGAAGCATCGGCGCGGAGACGGCATTCTCGATCGCGTTGCGCGCCTGCGATTCGGTCATGCCACCGAGGTCATGGCCGACAACCGTAACACCCTTGGGCACAAGTCCGCGGGCTTCGTAGTCGATCACTGCAGCCCATGCCAGGGTCGCGGACAGCGTCAGCATGAGCGTCGCGATCACGACGATGAGAATCCGACTATAGACGCTCGGCCGTTTCATGTGCTTCCTTCTTGGCGGCACCTAGGTGCACAAAGTGTCCCATCACCACGCCGTTCTCAGACGCACATTGTCCGAGAACTATGTGACGGTTTCGTGAATATTATCCCACGGGGACCCGGGCGAGCGACGGTCGAAGCCCAACCTGGCGCCCGAGACAACTCATACCTCCGCGCTTCACACCACAACGTGCTGTCTAAAAGGCACTGTTGAGCGGAAGGTTCACGCAATGTGGTACATGCAATTTTGCCGCCATCGCGAGCGATCGTGAGGGTGCGACCGGCGAAAGGGCAGTTGCGATGATGCAGAACCAGTATCTTGTGGCCTTGGTCTGCGTCAATGCGTATTTCCTCGCGATCGCCCTCTTCAACATCATCTACTTCCGCCGCGCCACCAACGAACCTCACGTCACAGACGGACCGTTCGTTTCGGTGATCGTTCCGGCGCGTGACGAACAGCGTTCCGTACGTCGCTGCCTGGAATCGCTGCTAGCTCAGGACTACGCAGACTACGAGGTCATCGTCGTCGATGACGAGTCGAGCGACGCGACCGCTGCGATACTCGCGGGGCTCTCGGCGCATGATGCGCGCCTGCGAACGGTGTGCAGCGGGCCGCTTCCCGATGGGTGGCTCGGCAAGCCACACGCCATGTCGAAGGGCGTAGAGATCGCGCGCGGCGAGATTCTGCTTCTCACCGACGCCGACACGGTCCACGATCCACGCAGCATCTCATGGGCGGTGACGAACCTTCAGGCCCATCACGCCGACATACTCTCGGGCTACCTCAAGCAGGAATACGGCAGCTTCGGCGAGAGCATCGTCGTTCCGACGATGTACGCGATGATGTTGCTGACCCCGTTCGCCTTGGTCGCACGCGAGAAGGCGCCGCGGGCGTCGTTTGCGATCGGCCAGTACGTGGCCATTCGCCGAGCCGCTCTGGACGGAGTCGGCGGATACGAGGCGATCAGGAACTCGATCGTCGACGACATGGCAATGGCCGCGAGAATGAAGCGTTTCGGATACCAGGGGGTGTTTCTCGACGCGAGTGACGCTGCGAGCTGTCGGCTCTACACGGGATATCGCGATGCATTCGTCGGCATCGAGCGCTCGATCTACAGCTCAGTCGGCGCGAACTTGCTCACGGTGCTCGCAATGACGGTGATCGTGATTGGGCTCATCGTCTGGCCCGCACTCGCGGTGCTCTCGCCGACGCTTCGTTTCGGACTGCCGATAGCCCCATTCGCCGCATCAGCCGTTCTCTTCGCGACGCAGTGGGCGCTCATCACCTGGAATCGCAGGACACCAGTCACAGCCTTCATGCTCTATCCGCTGGTCTTCTTCAATCTGATACTCATCTTGTATGCCTCGGTGCTGAGCACTGGATTCGGTTCGGGGGTCAGCTGGAAGGGCAGGCGGGTCCGCATCCCGAGAAGCTCCGATCCCAGCGCAGAGGCCGGAATGGCCGAGTTCGACGGCAGGTCTGGCAAAGTGAGGTGAGCGCGATGCTGCCAATCGATGAAACACTGCGAGCAGTCGTCGCGCTCGCCATCGGGCTGCTGCTCGGCTCGGTGCTGCCGGCCGATCTACTCGCACGCTACAAGGGCATCGACATTCGATCGACCGGAGATGGCAACCCCGGGACGGTGAACGCGTTTCGCGCGCTCGGAGCAGGCTTCGGGGCGATCACGGCTGCTTACGACATCTCTGTAGGCGTCATCGCCATCGAAATCGCCAAACTCATCGGCGTCTCGGAAGGACCCGCGTATGCCGCCGGTATCGCGGCGATCGTCGGCCACCGGTTCCCCGCCTTCGGCAGGTTCCAAGGCGGCGGCCAGGGCATGGGTGCTTCGGCAGGACTGCTTGCCTACGGTGTGGCAATCGGACTGGTCAACGGCTGGCTCTCGGCGACTGAGATCGCGATTCTCGTCGCAATCCTCCTCGTCACCTTCGCGCTGACGCGTTCGGACAAGCTGATGGCTATCGTCATGCTGCCCGGGCTCGTAGCCATCATGCTCTACGCGCAAGCGGACTGGCAGTTTCGGGCGTTCATGATCGTCGTGGCGATGCACATCTGGATCGTGCAGGCGGTCTTGATTCGCCGATCGCCATCACCCCGGACAATCTGGTGGTGGAGTCGCGGCTAGGGGCGCAGCTCATTCCCAGGCGACCCAGACTCATCCCAAGGCGGCTGCAGCCCAATCCGAAACGCGTCAGTCCTGAGGCTGCGTGAACGCTCGGCGGCGTCCAATCCGCGCCACGGCGCGACGGAAGACCGGCAAGATCTCGTCGATGGTGACGATCTGGCCGTGCCCCGGGTACAGCACTTTCGCGCCGGACTTGATGAGCGTTCGCCAGCTGGCGAGCATCTTGGACTCATCGACGGCCATGATCGAGAACTCCGGCGGCGTGACCTTGGCGATGCGACGGCCTTGGACGAGATCGCCGACAAACGCCGAGCCGTCGTCGAGCACGAGCGTAAGATCGCCCGTACTGTGGCCAGGCGTGTACAGAATCCGGCCGGGCAGGCCAAAACGATGGAGCTCCGTGCCGTCCTCGGCAGTGATGACCCGGCGCAGTCTCGGCAGCTTGAGTTTGGGGAGTACGCGCGTGGCGATGCGTTCGTAGATCTTGGCGAAGGCGTTCAGACCTGGGGAGACAATGCCGTGGCCTTTGCGAAGCGTGTCCGCGTGAGAGGGATGGCAGACGATGGCGCATCCGCTCGCCTCTTGGATCTCAGCAAGGCCGCCGAAATGGTCGGCGTGCGCGTGGGTAACGAGCGCGAATTGAAGTTGCTCCGGCGTGCGGTTGAGCTGAGCGATCCGCTTGAGCACGTTGCCGCCAGTCCCGGTCATGCCTCCATCGACGAGAAAGAGCTTCTCGGCGGTCTCGATCAGGTAGCTGTAGGCCATGAGGCCGGGGACCCGGTGAATTCGCATGTTCTGTGAGGGAGCAACGGACGTGCCGACGCGCGGCGAGTTCCTCGGCGTCCCAGCCTATCGCACCCGGACGCTGCACGATCGGCTTGCCGAGGGCTGGTACACGATCGCCCCGAGCTGGCCTCCCGTGTACTCGGCGACAACGCGCCACGAGCCGGTGTACCTCGGCGCAAAGGCATAGGCAAACGCGCCCCGAACAACCCTCACGCGAACCGTCGTGTACGCCCTCCATTTCCTGCCGACACGACGCGCGACCGTGATTCGGACCGTGCCTGGAGCTGCCGAGGGCGAGAGCGTGCCCCTCATCTGTAGAGCCGTGCGGACTCGCCCGCTGTGCGCAACTTTGAGAGCGACTCCTGTGGAGTACATGGTGGGTGCCGGAAGCACCGGCGCCGACGGGGAAAATGAGCGCCAGTACGGATCGGAGATCGCCTGACGGTACGCCGAGAACCCCGTCGAGTGCGCACTGAGGTCGGTCCCGCCGAGGTCGTAGTCGCCCTCGGCGAACCAACACACGGCGCCGATGCGCGGATAGCGCACGTTGATGTCGCAGTCCTCCTCACCCACGTCGTAGACCTGGTGGATCCACCACCTCTGAGCGCCCTGGCCAACGCCGGTTCCGTACGTCCCCGTCTCGTCTTGCGAACCGCCAACCCACTCATTGTCGTAGTAGCCCGGGTTGTCATCGCCACACGCCGTCTCGGCGATCATCATCGGCTTGTCGTGACCCACGGCAAACGTGGTGTAGAAATCACCTTCTGGTCCCTCGCCATTGCTGATACTGAAATCGAACTGGTGCTCGCCCACCCCGCTCGTCGGCCACTGGTACGACGTCAGTCCAACCCAGTCCACGTAGTCATCGCCCGGATACCAGTCGCTGTAGAGAAGGTCCGTGTCGCCGCCCCAGTTCTGACTCGGAGCCCAGACCATCGCGGCCTGAGGGGCGTTGCGACGAAAAGCATCGACGACCTGCCTGAACCCGGCGATGTAGACGCCAGGAGTCACGTGGCCCCAGCCCCACGGGTACCAGTCGCCGTTCATCTCGTGTCCAAATCTGATGAATACCGGTCGCCTCAAACCACCGATCGCCTTGGTGAAGTCTTCAAGCCAGGCTGCATCTGCGGTCGTCAGCAGCGAGGAACTCGTGGCGTGGCTCGGCTGTACCGTCAGATATGGCAACGCACCCGCCGCGTAGCACGCCCGACAGAACTGCTGAACTGCCGAGATGGAATCGGTGTCGGTGTCTTCGTTTGCGTCGATGAACTTCAGGAAGAAGGCCTGCTGCCTGCCGGCTTGTTCGTTGAAGGACGCAAGTCCCGCTGCCCCCGAGGCAACGTAGGCACCGAGATAGCACCCACTGGCCGGCGCTGGGATTGGGTTCGGATGAGCGCCACCAGCGGCCATCGCCGCGCTCGGGCTCACGAGCACACCCGACAGCACGATTAGCGCGCCCGACAGCGCAACCAGCACGACGGTAGCCGCCGCAACGCTACGGAGTGTTCGCACACGATGTCTGAAACCCGATCCTCGCATGATCTCCCCTGGATCGAGCGTCTGAGTTGCAATCGAGTGTACGCCGAGAGGCTCATCGGACCAACCTCCCTCGGTCGCTTGGGACCGCACAGCACACGGCTTTCCGCTCGGCTACACTGGACGCGCGCAAGGACGCCGCGCACTGCGTAGTGAAGAAGGGCACCGGCCGTGATCAGACGCCCAATCACCTGGACAGGAATGCTGATTGCCCTGGCCCTACTCGCCGGATGCTCGTTCGGCGCCCGTACGTCCGCACCGTCCTCCGACGCTTCATCGGCGACGACATCCGCTCCGGCAACACCCGCGATGAGCGCGGGCGCTGCGGGAACGAGGACCGCGCCCACGAAGCCAACGACGTCGGCCCCCGTCGTCATCACGATCGGCTGGGTCGGCGACACTACGCCTGGCTCAAGCTATGGCATGCCGCCGCAACACGGCCGAGCCCTCTTCTCTCACGTCCGCACTGAGCTTGAGGCGCCCGACATCATGGTGGGCAACCTCGAAGGCACGTACGGCAATGGCGGAACGTCGAAGGGCAACTCGGGCACAAGCTTCTCGTTTCAGGCTCCGCCATCGTATGCCGACGCCCTTTCGTGGGCTGGTTTCGATCTGATGAACCTCGCCAACAACCACGCACACGACTACCTCGATGCGGGAATGACGTCGACGCACAAAGCACTGAAGTCCGCAGGCGTCGCCTACACGGGACTGCCGGGACAGATCACGGTAGTGGAGCGCAAGGGCATGCGGATCGCCTTCATTGGAGCGGCACCCTACTCATGGGCCCAGTCGCTTGAGAACGTCTCCAGCACCGCGCGTCTCGTGCGACGTGCGCGAGCGCAAGCTGATGTGGTCGTCGTGCTGATGCACGCCGGAGCGGAGGGTTCCGACAAGACCCACACGCCAAAGGGCGCCGAGCATGCATATGGGGAGTTCCGTGGGTCGCCCCGATCGTTCTCCCACGCCATGATCGATGCAGGAGCGTCCGCCGTGCTCGGTTCCGGCCCGCACGTGGTCCGCGGCATCGAGCGCTACAAGGGCAAGCTGGTCGCGTACTCGCTCGGCAACTTCGCCGGGTGGGGCAACTTCAACACCTCCGGAGTGCTGGACCTCTCTGGACTGCTGGCGATCCGGGTCAACAGCGAAGGTGAGGTGGTGGGCGGACACTGGACGTCGCTCAAGCTCGCCAGCTCAGGCGCATCCGTCGTCGACCACGACAAGGGCTCACTGAAACTTGTGAGGAAGCTCTCGCGCGAGGACTTCACTGACCCCTGGCCGATGGCGGCCGATGGCGAGATTGGCTCCGGCAAGTAGCACAGCTCGTCCGCAGGCAAGCAATCAGGGATCGCGTCGTGGTGCGCCCTGCTCGGCGACACCGCATGGTTGCGGACGCCGCGCCCGCGAACGCCCGCCCGAGACGCGTTCGCGATGTCGATGTCGGGTAGACTCGCACTCATGAGCCTCGCGGTCGCCACGATCATCGAACTGTTCGGCGTGGTGCTGTTCTTTGTCGTCATCGCGCTGACGCTTTCGCTGATCTACGAGGAGCGCGATCCGTCCACCACGCTTGCCTGGGTGCTGCTGCTCGCCCTGATACCTGGCGTGGGCGTCGTTCTCTACATCCTCTTCGGCCGCAACTGGCGTCTCATCGGCGCAACCGACCGCAAGCGGATCGCGGCGCTCGATCGAGGTCGCGAGATGCTGGCGCCCATCTACGCACGCTTCGCGGGCCCCGCCGCGCAGTTCCTCGCCGAGAGCACACCGTCGGCCCAGCGACTGTCGCACGCGATTCACTCGCAGAACGCCACCGAGCCGCTGCCGTGCTTCGACCCGGAGGTCTTCACCTCCGGTGCCGAGAAGTTCGAGCGCCTCATCGGCGACATCGAGTCCGCTACCGACCATGTGCACCTCGAGTACTTCATCTGGCGACAGGACGCGCTCACCGCACGCGTGTGCGACCTGCTCGCGCGCAAGGCCGCCGAGGGCGTCGAAGTGCGCGTGCTCTACGACTGGATCGGCTCGATCGCTTCGGGAAAGCGCCAGCTCAGAAGGCTCGCGAAGGCGGGCGCCCGTGTGAAGGCCGACGCCACCGAACCCGACCGGCTCAACTACCGCAACCACCGCAAGATCGCGGTCGTCGACGGACGCGTGGCCTATACCGGCGGCATGAACATGGGCCAGGAGTACATCGACGGCGGTCAGCGTTTCGAGTCGTGGCGTGACACGCACGTGCGCCTGGGCGGCCCCCTCGTCGCCGACTTGCAGCGCATGTTCTGCGAGCGCTGGCTGCGCACGTGCGGCGAGGATCTCTTCAGCGAACGCTACTTCCCCGCCCCTGCCGAGAAACCCGACCGGCGCGCCGTCTGGGCGCAGCTCGTGCACTCCGGCCCCGAAAGCCCATGGCCGGCCGTCCGCGACGCCTTCCTGCTCGCGATCTCCTCGGCAGAGAAGCGTCTGCGCATCCAATCGCCGTACTTCGTGCCAGACGAAGCCATCCAGGAATCGCTCGTGGCGCAGTCGTTTGCGGGAGTCGACGTGCGATTCATGATGACCGGCGTGCCCGACAAGAAGCTGCCGTGGTGGGCGGCGAACACCTACATCGACGAGCTCACGGAAGCTGGGGGGCGCGTCTTTCAGTACCGCGCCGGCTTCATGCACGCCAAGGCGATGACTGTCGACGGCGCGATCGCGATTCTAGGCACCACCAATTTCGACATCCGCAGTTTCGCGCTTCACGACGAGCTGAGTGTGGTCTTCTACGACCCAACGATCGCCGCCGAGACAGACGCGGCCTTTGACGACGACGCAACGCGATGCGGTGAGCTCACGCTCCAAGACATGCACGCTATCGGCCGCCTGGCCCGCATGCGCAACGCGCTCGCGCGACTGAGTTCGCGATTGCTGTAGGGCAAGGGGGCAGCGGGACAGGGAGGGGTTCGCGAGGCGCTCATGGCGGACAGGCCAGCGACATTGAGGGGTCGCGGTCTGCAGACGAAGGGAAGCTCGATGTGCACACGCATTCTGTGGTCGAGTGAGGGCACGCCTGGCAGCGGCACGGTAGTTGTCGCACGCACCATGGACTGGCTCGAGGACACGAAAACCGACCTGTGGGCGCTGCCGCGAGGAGTATCGCGTACCGGTCTGACCGGCGGCGAGACTCTGAGGTGGACGTCTCGCTATGGCAGCGTAGTCGCCGCCATGTACGGAGCCGTGACATGCGACGGAATGAACGATCAGGGTTTCGCGGCCAACGGACTCTATCTCGCCGAGGCCGACTACGGCGTGCGCGATCCCAAACGTCCGGGAATCGGATTGCCGATCTGCTTGCAGTACTTCCTCGACAACTTCGCGACGGTGGCCGAAGCGGTGTCGTGGGCGCGCAACTCCGACTTCCAGATCGTGCCGGCGCTTCTCGGCGACAGACCCGGGACAGCACACCTCTCGCTGGAAGACCCGAGTGGCGACTCGGCGATCGTCGAGTTCGTCGGCGGACAGATTCGGACACACCACGGACCGCAGTTCCAGATCATGACGAACTCGCCGGTCTACGACGAGCAGCTCGAACTCGTGAAGGACTACGAGGGGTTCGGCGGAAGCAAACCCCTTCCTGGCTCGACCGACTCGCCGGACCGGTTCGTGCGTGCAGCCTACTATGCGACGCACCTGCCCACGACGAGTGACGTGCGAACCGCGATCGCTGAGGTCCTGAGCGTCGCGCGAAATGCTTCGGCGCCATTCGGCACGGCCGACCCGGCGCGCCCCAACATCTCGACCACACGCTGGCGCGTCGTGGCCGACCTCACGCACCGGGTCTACTACTTTGAGTCCGCGACGTCGCCGAACATCGTCTGGGTACGGCTTGATGGGCTGGACCTCGACTCGGTGACTGAGTCGCGCAAGCTCGATCTGGTGCACGACCTCGACCGGGTCGGTGACGTCACGGAGCAGTTCGTGGCGAGCAAGCCGTTCGAATTCCCGCGACCGGGCTAAGATGAACTCGCATCTTCTGTTCACACCGCGCGCAACCGACGTTCATGCCGCCCGCCCATATTGAGTTCACCGGGGCAATGCGCCCCATAGCTCAATGGAGGTGGCAAGAATGAAAAAGGCAACTACAAGCGCCGCGATCGCAGTCGCGGTCATCGCGCTCGCCGGAATGCTAGCGCTCCCAACGATCGCTCTGTCGCGCTACGGTCCCCCCGCCTGGAACGCCGTCACCGGCGCAGTTGCCGGCCGAGTAGCGACATCCGTCCCCGCAGCCACGAGCGCGGCGAACATCAGCGCCCAGACTGCCGAGGACCTCGCGTATATGCGAGAAGAGGAGAAGCTCGCGCATGACGTGTACACCACGCTGGCACAGAAGTGGGGCATCGCGACGTTTAGCAACATCGCCGCAAGCGAGCAGCGTCATACCGACGCCATCGCAGTCTTGCTTAGCCGATACGGCGTGGCCGACCCAGCAGCGAACACGGCGGCGGACAAGTACGCCAATCCGGCCTTGCAGAAGCTGCACGACGACCTCGTAGCACGCGGATCGAAGTCGCTCACCGACGCATTGGAAGTCGGCAAGCTCATCGAGCAGACGGACATCGCCGACCTCGACACACGCATCGCCCGAGCAACTCAGTCCGACATCGTAGCCGTCTACAACAACCTGAAGGCCGGCTCGCAGAACCACCTGAACGCCTTCACCCGACGACTCAGCGGTGCCACGACGGGCGCGGGCACGGCTGCCGGCATGGGCGCCGGTGCTGGTATGGGTGCTGGTCGCGGTAGCGCTGGCGCGGGCCAAGGCGCTGGTGCTGGTATGGGTCGCGGCCAAGGCGCTGGCGGTGGCCGAGCAGGCCAGGGCCGCCCTTGGTAGCAGCTCAGTGCGAACGCGCTCGTCGACAGCAACCCCGGTGCGCCTCGGCGACCGGGGTTGTTGCGTTCGCCAGTCCGATCTTGGGTTCGCCGACACTGCGGATCTTGCGAAGACACCCCGTTGAGATGCCGCATCTGTGGAATCTACTCCAGGACGCCACCGACTCGGCGCGCGTCACCTAGACGCAAACGCCCGCTCGCAGACCACCCGCAATCTCATCTCGGAGGTGGAGAGCCGTCGTAGCGCCGAATAACCTCGCGGTTGCACCGGTAGCGGTGTTCCTTGGCGGGATGGCACTGCAAGCAGCGTTCACTCGCGTTCTGACGAGCCGGGCCAAAGGATGGCTCGCCCTGGCAACGGCTCTTATCTCCACAGCGTGTGTCGCCGCGCTATGGCCCACCGTCTTCCACGGCTCGCCGATCGACCACGTCGTCGGCGTGTGGGATGGCCCGGTGACCTGGTCCTATCACGTGGACGGGCTGTCGATGCTGTTCGCGCTTATGGGTACCGCGATTGGCTCGGCGGTTCTGCTGTTCTCCATCGAGTACATGGCCGAGGACGTCTCGGCGACGCGTTTCTACATCCTGATGTTGCTGTTCATCGGCGGGCTCGTGAACCTCGTGTTCTCGGCGAATCTGCTCGTGCTGTACGCGAGCTGGGAGCTGGTGGGCGTGTGCTCGTACCTGCTCGTCGGCTTCTGGTACACGCAGCGCGAAGCAGCTGACGGCGCGCGCAAGGTCTTCGTCATCACGCACGCGGCAGGCTACGCACTGCTTGCCGCGATCATCATCCTGTTCGCGCGCACCGGCACGCTCACGTGGACCGACCCGCGTATCGGCGCGGCGTTCACCGGCGGCATCTTCGCGCTGATGTTCGTGGCGGCGATGGCGAAGTCGGTGCAGTATCCGCTGCACACGTGGATCCCCTCGGCGATGGCGGCGCCCTCGCCCGTGAGCGCGCTTCTGCACTCGGCGTGCTACGTCACCGTGGGCGTCTACCTGGTGGCGCGTATGCACAGCTTCGCTGTGTGGCCGAGCGCCTGGAGCAGCACCGTCGTGTGGGTTGGTACGGTGACGATGCTGGTCGGGATGATCTTCGCGCTCGTCCAAAACGACTCCAAGCGCATGCTCGCGTTTTCGACCGTGAGCCATGTGGGCTACATGATGCTCGGCCTCGGACTGAGCACGG
Organism: uncultured Eubacteriales bacterium; assembly: GCA_964541225.1. Taxonomy (GTDB): domain Bacteria; phylum Actinomycetota; class Coriobacteriia; order Anaerosomatales; family JAAXUF01; genus CAZIPN01. The sequence goes on along the minus strand of CAZIPN010000020.1, from coordinate 15,847 downwards.
CGCTCGGCATCATCGCTGGGTTGCTGCACACGTTGAACCACGGCCTGTTCAAGGGTTCGCTCTTCTTGGGAGCCGGCGCGGTCCAGCACGCGACCGGAACGCGGGACATGAACCGTCTCGGCGGATTGGCGCGCACGATGCCGAGCACTACGGTCATCTGGGGCCTGGCCACTGCCGCGATCGTGGGTGTGCCGCTCTTCAACGGCTTCGTGAGCAAGTGGCTGATCTACATCGCCGCGCTCGACGCCGGCTACACGATTCCGGCGCTGGTCGCGTGGGTGACGAGCATCTTGACGATGTTCGTGATGCTCAAGGCGACGAGCTCCATGTTCTTCGGCGACACGGGTGAGGCATGCGGCTCGGCGCGCGAGTCGGGCAAGACGATGCTGGTGGGGTCCGGCGTGCTGGCAGCGGGCTGCGTCGTGCTCGGCGTGGCCCCACAACTTGCGATCGACTACGTAGTGACGCCCGCGCTCGCGAGCATGGGACTGCATTCCGGGATCACCGTGAGCTGGCTCGGCATCACCTCGGCAGGAAGCCGTGTCTACGCGCTTGGCGGCCTGGTGCTCGTGCTGCTGTCGCTGCTGGTCGGCGCTGTGGCGTGGCTCGAGACTGTGCGCAGGAGGCCGAGCGCCGTGCCGAGTGCGGAGCCGAGCGCCGCCCGACCGGTGATGCTGGCTGCCATCGGTCCGGCGGCTGCCGCGTTTGCGCCGATCGAAGTGCAGCCGCCCCCAGCGGCGCCGACCTTCACCGGCGGAGAGCCACTCTCCGCCGCCGCGCGCTTGCGCGCGAGCGACTTCAGCCAGCTGGTAGCAAGCAACCTCGCGCCGTTTCTCCGATGGGCCGATCCCGACCGCTATCTGCTCGGCGTCTGGCGGGCTACGCTGGCGACGAGCGGCGCGGCAGGTCACGCCAGCCGGTGGCTCGAGGAGCGTGCGGTGTGGGCGCTGGGCGCAGGCGCGGTTGTGCTCGGCGTGGCAGTGGCCGCGACGGTGAGCCCCTCGCGCGCGTCTGCGGCACCGGCGCTTGCGACGCATTCGCCGGTGCTTCTCGGCGCGATCGGTGTCGCGCTCGTCGCGCTGCTGCTTGCGCTTGGCGCGCGCGCACAGAGCCGCCGCCTCGTCTGGATCGCCGCCGTCTGCGGCGCAGCCGTGCTCGGCGGACTTGCGCTCGAGCAGCCACTCATTCGCCTGGCCCTGCTGGAAGCCGCCGCCTTCGGCACCGTCGCCCTGCTGTTCGCGAGCGACGCCGAGCCTTCGGCGCGCATCACCTACCTCGCCGCCACCGTGATCTCCGCCGCCACTCTGGCCGCTGGCACACTTCTGCTGCCGAGCGGCCCGGCGAACCTCGCGCTCGCGCTGCTCATTGCAGGCTTCGCCATCAAGTTCGCGCTCGTCCCGCTCTACATGTGGCTGCCGAGAATGGCGCGCCTGACTCCCGCCCCGCTCGTCGGCTTCGTGGTCGCGGTCATCGACGCAGCCGCCTTTGGCGAGCTGTTCGCGCTTCGCGCCGAGGCGCCATGGTTGTTCTCGGCAGCGTGGCCCTGGGTTGCGCTCGGGCTGCTCTCGGCGCTGGGCGGCGCCGGCCTGATGCTTGCCGCCCGCGACCTGAAGCGCATGCTCGCGTTCTTCGCCGCCGCAAGCGGCGGTTTCGTCGTGCTCGGCGTCGCGCTCGCGAGCGATCTCGGCGCACCGGGCGCCATCGCCCTAGCTGCTGCCGACGTGCTCGTGCTCGCGCTCTTGTTCGCAGCCATCGCGCCCGCCGAGATGACCCGCCCGGTGACGCTCGGGACCAGGGGGTTGGCGGGCGACTACCCGCTGAGTTCGGCTGCGTTCGTGCTCGGCTCGCTGACCGCGCTCGGCCTGCCGTTCACGGCCGGCTGGCCCGGCCACTGGCGCATCTACGCGGCTGCCAACGCAGACGCTCGCTGGATTCTCGCCGCCCTCGTAGTCGCGACGATTCTGATCCTGCTCGCTTTCACGCGGGCGATCGCCCTCACGTGGTGGGGCACCCCTGCCGAGTCACCCGAGGCCGCAGCAGCGCCGGCCGACCAGGTCCCGGCGCCAGACGCTGCCAGGGCCGGATCGGCGCCAGACGCCACCACGCCCGGTCACTCGCCGAGGACCACCGGCGACTGGGTTCTCGGCAGCGCACTTGTGCTGCTCATGCTCGCGATCCTCGTGGCTGGTCTGTTCCCGCAGCTGTTGGCGGTGGGGCAGTGAGCATCTTCGACGGGCTCGTGCGCACCGCTCGGCGGCGTTCGCCGTGGCTCTTTCACCTGAACTCCGGTGGGTGCAACGGATGCGACATCGAATACGTGGCATGCCTGACGCCACGCTACGACGTCGAGCAGCTCGGCATCTTGCAGCACGGAAGTCCGCGCCACGCCGACGTTCTCGTCGTGACCGGGCCCATCACGAGGACGACGGCCGAGGCCGCGCAGACCGTCTACGCACAGGTACCTGACCCGAAAGTGGTGGTGGCGATCGGAACGTGCCCGTCGAGTGGAAACGTCTTCGCGGGCAGCCCCGTTGTGCTCGGCGCCGCCGAACACGTGATCCCCGTCGACGTCTACGTGCCCGGATGTCCTCCTCGGCCCGACGCCATCATCGCCGGAATTGCCGAGGCGGTCGCGATACTGGCTGGCGAGACGCCGCGCCGCGCCGAGAAACCCGACCAGCTGCCAGCCTCGCCGAAGCCGGACGCGAGCGAGCACGGCCCCACACCCGACCTCGACGCCTCCGAGCCGGAGGCGCTGCCGTGACGTTTTCCGATGCCTTCGTCCGCCTGCTCCTCTTCCCAGGCCTGCTCTACGCGTTTGCCGCCGCATGGCTGATGGAGTGGATCGAGCGCAAGCTGCGGGCCCGATTCCAGCACCGCATCGGTCCGCCCTTCTACCAGCCGTTCTTCGACTTCGTGAAGCTCGTCTCCAAGCACCCCGTCGAGCGTCCCGCGTTCCAGGCGTTTGCGATGATCACACTGCCACTCGCCGCCGCAGCAGCAACGCTTGGTGCATTGGCGCTGCTTCCTGTCGCCGACATGAAGGGCTTTCCCGGCGACTTGGTCCTCTTCGTCGCTCTCATCGAGGTCACGCCCGTGTGCGCGGTGCTCGCCGGATTCGTCTCTCGCTCGCCGTTCGGCGGGGTTGGTGCGTCGCGCGAAGCGCTCCTCATCATCGCGGCCAACGTGCCCTTCCTCGTCGCGCTGTTCGCTCTCGTCACCAGCGCCGGCAGTCTGACAATCACCGAACTCATCTCCAGGCCGCTGTGGGCCGTTCGGATCCCCGCCGTGCTCGCGTTGCTCATGACGCTTCCGGTCAAGCTGCACCTCAATCCCTTCTCTGCCGCAAGCGCCGAGCAGGAGATCTACACAGGAGCAACCACCGAATACGACGGTCCCAGGCTCGCGCTGTGGGAGCTTTCGCGCGCGTTCGAGTGGGTCACGCTCACCGGGATCGTGGCGGTGCTCGCAGTTCCGGGGTTCATCACCCCGTGGCTCGTACGCGTGCCCGCCTTCTTCGTCATCTCGCTTGTAGTCGTGGTGTTGCTCACCACGCTGTCGGCCGCTACTGCACGCCTCAGGGCGGCCCAGGTAGCTCGGCTGCTGTTGGTGGTCGGCTCCGGTATGTCCCTGGTCGCCCTGGTCGTTGCGTTGGCGGGTTGGTGAGGAGCGCCGTGCCCAAGATCCTGCGCATCATTCTCGGCAACTTCGGCTCGAAGCCCGAGACCCTGCGCTTCCCTGATCGGGTAGCTCCTGAGGGACGGTACCGCGGGCCGGTCATCGTCGATCCCGAGCGCTGCATCGCGTGCGGAATCTGCGATCACGTGTGCGTCTCAGGGGCGATCGAAGTGTGGGACGCTGGCGATCATGTGACATGGAACTACGATCCCGGCCACTGCACGTTCTGCGCGACGTGTGTGGGCCAATGCCCCGCCGGAGCGCTCAAGCAGCGAAGCGACGGCGCGATGCCCTACGAAGGTTCTGGCGCGATGCGCGTACACGTCAACATCCCTCATCCCACCTGCAAGGAATGCGGCGAGACGATCACCCTGCCGCCAACCGGCCACTCCCGAGGCGTCTTCACCCAAAGCCTCGACGACGTCCGCGCCAACGCGCGGCTGTGTCTGCGATGCCGCTCGAAACGCGCCTCATCGGCGACAGCTAGCCCCTCCGAAAGCGCGTCGTCTCGCCCCTCCGAAAGCACGTCGCCGTCTGGCCGCCGTCTTCCAAAGACCCGCCCTGCCGAGGAGAACACCGCCGATGACTCCTGAGACGATCGCCGAGAACCTCGGCGCCCAAACCCCGCCCGAGCACCGCGCCGACGGCGACTGGGTAGAGGTGCCTGATCTCGACGTGAGAGCCATGACCCGTCTCATGGTCGGCGAGGAGCACCGCCTCGTCACGTTCACAGTGGTTCCACACGACGGCCGACTGAGGTTCATCTATCACTGGGATCTCGATGGAGTGCTGCTCAACATCTCGACGTGGACCGCCGGAAGCGCGATTGCCTCCATCGCCGACATCTGCCCCGCCGCCGACTGGGCAGAGCGCGAAGCCCGGGACTTCTTCGGCGTCGAGTTCCTCGGCAGGGCAGAAACGCCGCCGCTCATGCTGCGCGATGTCGACGAACCCGGATTCTTCATGCGCACGGCCGGCATGTGCCGCGAAGTGGACCCGTCCGACACCGACTGGGCAAAGCCAGGCGACACGCACGAATCCGCCGACGCCGACCGAGCGCGACCCGGCGAAGCGCCGCCTGTCGAGACGCACGCAGCAGCCGCGCGCGAAGAGCAGCCGCCACCCGAGGAGCGCGACGAGGGGGCGTCCTCATGAGCCCAACCATCCCTATAGGCCCCTACCACCCGTCTCTCGAGGAGCCGTACAAGATCGAGGCCACCTGCGAGGGTGAACTCGTGCTCGACGTCAATATCAAGGTCGGCTTCAACTTCCGAGCGATCGAGTGGCTTGCCGAGCGCAAGAACTACCTGCAAGCAATCTCGCTGGTTGAGCGCGTGTGCGGCATCTGCTCAAACGTGCACACGCTCTCGTTCTCCCGCGTGGTCGAGCAGATCGCCGAGGTCGAGGTTCCGGAGCGCGCGCGCTACATCCGAGTGATCGTCGCCGAGATCGAGCGGCTCCAGTCGCACCTGCTGTGGGCCGGAATCGCGTGCGAGCTGATGGGCTTCCAGACGCTGTTCATGACGTGCTGGTCGCTTCGCGAGCGCGTTCAGGACCTGCTCGAGACCATCTCGGGGAATCGCGTGAACTACGCGATCAACTGCCCCGGTGGCGTGAATCGCGACATCCGCGATCCCGACGCGGTGCTCAGCGTTGCGCGCGATGTCGCGAGAACCACAAGCGAGACGCTGATCCCGGTGCTGTCGACGGACCGCACCGTGGCGGCACGCTGCAAAGGAGTCGGGATCCTCACGCGCGAGCAAGCACTCGCCTACGGTGCGCTCGGACCCACCGCGCGCGCGTCGGGAGTCAGCCAGGACCTGCGCAAAGACGCGCCGTACGAAGTGTACGAGCGCTTCGACTTCGACGTGCCGGTCTTTGAGAGCGGCGACGTCTTCGCCCGAGTGGTGGCTCGCGCGCTGGAAATCGTGGAGAGCTGCAAGATCATCGAACAAGCCGTCGAGACGATGCCTGCAGGCCGCCGCCGCGCAAAGGTGCCGAGCGAAATCCCGGCGGGCGAAGCCTGCTCTCGGATCGAGGGCAATCGCGGTGAGGTCTTCTACTACGTGTCATCCGACGGAACCGACAAGCCGACGCGTGTACGCATCCGCACCCCGACGTTCGCCAACATGCCGGCGGTGCGCGTTATGGCGCAGGGGGAGAACTTCGCGAATGTGCCACTGATCCAGGCGTCGGTCGATCCGTGCTACTCGTGCACCGATCGCTAGAAGACCGCGCCCTGCCGAGCAACCACCGCGCACCTGCCGGGCGAGTGCCGCGGCTTCGCTTGACTCGCGCCCGCCCGTGGCCTAGGACCTACCGGTCCGCCTTGAGATCGCTGCCACCGCTGTCGCGGATCTCGGCAAGCGCCTCTCGAAGCCGCGTGAGGCCGACACGGTAGCTCTCGGCGTCGCCGTAGTCGAAGAACGCCGGATACTGATCGTGAGCGGCGAGCACTCGACGCCCGTGCTTGATGGGGCAGAAGTACTGCTCGGTGCGACCGGCGATCTCTCGGCCATAGGCAATGAGCCCGTTCGCGTAGCCGCAGTACACGCAGTTGAAGCGCTCCAACACGTTGAGATAGGCGAGGCTGCCACGGTCAAGCGCAAGGTAGTCGGAGCGCCGGACCCTGGCTATGTGATAGACCCGCATGCAGGTCAGCTGGTAGAGGAACAGGAAGAGATCAAGCAGCGCGAGCGGGACGATCCCCGCGTAGATGACGGGAGCCACAAGCCAGCTGAGAATCGAAGCACGGCTCACGTAGCGCCACAGCCCGACCTTCGCGCGTCGTTGAAGCGCCGAGACACCCTCGCCAAACCGGACGCGCTTCTCCCCGACAACGACGCCGAGAGCAGCCCGCCTCTTCTCGTACTCAACCTGGACTTCGTCCTCAAGTTCTCGAATGCGCGAGATGAGATCGTCGATCTGCGACATGAGGGCTCCTGACTCTGCTTGAGGTGCCACGTGACAGTGGCTCGGCGCCCCATGTAAACGGATGCACTGCGGTCCGGTCGTTCTCGGCGAGCACGCCAAGCGTGCCGGACCCTCGTTAGCTATACCCGGCATCGGGCGCACGGCGCATCTCGG
>CAZIPN010000020.1:0-8982 GCA_964541225.1 uncultured Eubacteriales bacterium | reverse complement strand
ACGGCGCATCTCGGCATCGGGCGCACGGCGCATCTCGGCGAGGAGTGCGGCATTCGAGCGGCCCGCAGCGGACATCACTGCCGAGGTGTCTGCTCTCAGGAAAGCACGACGGGTCGCCGATACAAACTGCTGTGGGCGAGCTGAGGGGTCATGGGGTCGTGCGATTCCTTTCAGCCACCCGAAATGGCAGCGGCTTGGGAGGGAATCGATGCAGTCCACAGGCTCGGGCATGCTGATAGCCCGCCTCCACGGCAACGATGGCCGGTCGGTCGGCATCAGCTGGCTCAACGGCGAGTTGCGCGCGGGAGCCGACCCGGTTTCCGGCGAGGCCATGCTGACGTGGGATCGCGCCGGGTATCTCGGCTGGGTTAGTCCTGAAACGAGATCGTGGTTCCTGGAGGCGAACGGCGTGCGTGCGCAAGAAGTCGCCGTCGCGCAAGCCGCACACGAAGACGCCTCGCAGGCCATCGCCGCTGACGCGTCGGCAGGCTCCGACGTGGCGGGCAAGATCTCCGTCGCGGCTGCGTTGCTGGGCCTGGCAGCCAACGCCGCCTACTCGTTCTACTCGACGGTGGTTGCCGACGCCTACCAGTACCGCTACCTCTTCGACGGGCTCGGACACGCCGAGTGGGCGCTGTGCGGAGCCTCTATCGCCGCCGGAGTTCTCGGCAAGCGTTCGAGCACCCGAACGGTCGGGCTGGTGCTCGGTGTGGTGCTGTTCGTGCGGATTGCACTTCGGTTTGGCTCGGCGGTGCTCATCAGCTTGAGGTAGGGGCCGCTAGGGGGATCATCAGGACATCTCGCGATGCGATGTGCTGATGACGCGGGCAGGGCGGCAGAACCGGAGACACCGTGGGAGAGACTGAAGCCAAGACGGCGAGAACCAAGCGGTCGTTCGATCGCTTCGTCAACTTCTCCGACGCGGTGTTCGCTATCGCGATCACACTGCTCGCTCTCGACATTCGACTGCCAGCCCAAGACGCGGGTGCTGTGGCACCCCCACTTGGTCCGCAACTCCACGCACTGACGCCGAATCTGTTCGCGTTCGTGCTGAGCTTCGCGGTTATCGGCGGGTATTGGGTTGCGCATCATCGGCTATTTGGAATGATCGACCGGCACGACGGACGGCTGATCCTCCTCAACATGCTCACACTGTTTTGTGTGGTGGTTCTCCCGTTCCCGACGCAGGTGGTGGCCGACTACGGCGACACAACCCTCGGCGTGGAGATCTACGCCGGCACGATGGTCCTCGCCGGCATGTCGATCCTTGCCCTCGTCGTCTATGCGCATCGCGCACGCCTGACCGCGAGCGAAGCCGACATCCGTGGCTCACTCATCAGATCGTCACTCACGCCTTCTGTGTTCGCAGCGTCGATGGTTGTCGCCATCTGGAGTCCGCGCATCGCGACGTACATGTGGCTGCTCGTCGCAGTAGTCCACATGGTCGCGGACCCGTTCATGACCCGGGCGACCCCACCCCTGGCAGAGAGAACGCCGACCGAGGTCTCGCGTCACGCGCAGTAGGGAATCTCCCGCAGTGAATGGCCGACGCCTTCGTCGTGATCGGCGCTGTTCAGAATGAGGGAGGGGTACTCGTGGCAGATGCAACCGTACCGACTACTGTGGGTAGAAGAGGCGCCACCGCAGGCCGATTGATGCCATGGTGGGTCGCTCTCGTCCAAGGCATTGCGGCTGTGATCATTGGCATCGTGCTGATGACGTATCCGGCGGCAGCCGCAGTGACATTCGTGTACTTCGTCGGCTGGTGGTGGCTCATCTCCGGCATTTTCGAACTCGGCTCGATCCTCGTCGATCGCACAGCGTGGGGCTGGCGCGCCCTCAGCGGCGCACTGTCGGTCCTTGCTGGCGGCTACATCATCACGGCACCGCTCGTCGGCACCGTCATCGTCGTCGGCGTGACGACGATACTGCTTGGCGTTGGTGGCATGATCATCGGTGTCCTCGATGTCGCGAAGGCGTTCCAAGGCGCCGGCTGGGGCAAGGCCATTCTCGGCGTGCTGAGCTTCACACTGGGCGCCGTCATCGCGTTCAACTGGACGGTATACATCCTCGCGCTGCTGTGGGCCTGGGGTCTGCTCGTGCTCATCGGCGGCGTTGCCAGCATCGTCATGTCGCTTGGCATGCGGAGGGTCGAGCACAACCCGATGCCGTGAGCCAGGAGTCAACTCCCTCAGAAGCACCGCTGAGCAAGGGTCCGGGGCTGGGCGCTGCGGCGAAGTCCATCTTGGGCTGCGCTCCGGCTCCTTGTCCTACCACCGCTTCGCGGTGCTCAGGAACTCCTCGGCGTAGCCGAAGGTGCACACCGGCGACATGATCAGCTGGTAGACCAGCGCGTAGCTCACGAAACCGACGGCGTTGTGGCGGAACTTCAGCCCCAGCTCCTCGAACACTGCTTTCTGCTTTCGATACATGATGTAGAGGATGCCGAACGTCAGCGGAATCACCGCGAGCGTGAGCGGCCCTACGATGTAGAAGTGGCCCATGAGCGCGAGCACGAGACCAGGGATGAAGACGAGTGAGAAGACGAAGTCCATCACCGGGAACAGGAAGTCGGTTGCGACCATCATTCCCACGCGCCCGCGCCGTTCCCACGACAGACTGCCGTACTTCTTGAGACCCTCGATCATCCCCCGGGCCCAGCGCTTACGCTGACGGGCGAATGCCTTGAGGGTGGTCGGGGTGTCGGTGAAGCTGACGGCCGTGGACTCGAAGTCGGTGCGGCCGCCCTTCTCCAGAAGCGCCCACGTGAGCACGATGTCCTCGCCGATCATGTCGGGCCACCCGCCCACTTCACGCACCTTGTCGGTCTCATACGCACTGAACGCGCCCTGCGCGACCAGCACGCCCTGGTGCAACGCCTGCACTCGCTTGATGCTCGCGATCGCGAGTGAGTAGTCCCAGTCCTGCATGCGCGTCATGAACGTGTCGCGCGAGTTCTTCGCGAGCACCGCCCCGGCAACCGCAACCGTGCCTCTCGGGGCCGTCCTGAAGCGGACCATGAGGCGCTTGATCGCGTCCTTGTGCAAGTGCGTGTCGGCGTCAACCGTCATGCAGTACTTGGTGACGACGCGCCGAAGCCCCTTGTTGAGCGCGTTCGCTTTGCCGCCGTGCGACGCGCGAATCAGCTTGATACGACGGTTCGTGCGCGCAGCCGCGCGAACGATATCCCTTGTTCGATCCGTGGAGCCATCGTCAATCACAATCGTGTCGATGTGCCCCGGATAGTCCTGCCGATAGATCGTCGCCAGCGTGGAGCCGATGCAGTCTTCTTCGTTGTACGCCGCAACCAGCACGGTGAGATCGGGCAACTTGATCACCGATTCGCAGCGAAGGCACTTCGGTTTGTCCGTCAGGAGACTGACCATCACAAACATGTTCAGAAAGCCCGGGATGAACGCAAGGAAGAACGTGAGGGCGAGCGCGCCAGGTAGGCTGATGACCTGTGCAAGACCCCGGATCCACGGCACGCTCACGAAGAAGGACGCGACCGCCCACGTTCCCGCGACCGACATCGCAATCCAGTATTTCTGCATGGTGGTGACGTAGTGGCGGGAGTACTCGCCGACTGCCGAGCGCGCGAACGTCTCGCGTGGCGCCCACGTTTCCGAAAGCGCAGGAGTCTCGTGGATCTGAAGATTCGCGCGACGCAACCGCTGCCTCGCGAACCGATCGGCATTCGCGACGGAGGCGCGTTCGTGAGCAGATCGCTGGTCTGGCACGGTTCTCGGCAGCGCCTGATTGACGTAGGTAGCCCTAGCCATCTCGGACTACCTCGATCGATTGCCCAGCCCTGACGACCCCCGTCGCAGGCATGATTCAACTCCCCACACAACGCTCACTTTGGATGCGTCCACCGGCGCACATCCCCACACGGGTAGCTTCGGGAGATTGGGGCTCGGACTTGACAAGAAACTGGGCAGTCAACATGCGCTCTCAACTGGGATTTCGCTCGCCTGTCGCGTCGCGAACTCCACACCTGCCCAAAGCGCGCGGATCAGCGCGAATCGCGCGACGCAGGAGCGCTCCAAACACCCGCAGCTCGCGGCGAGAGGCGCGCCCGCTACTTCACCTCAAAGTACGTAGTCGTCGAGGTGGCGTGTGTGTCGAAGGCCGAGCCTGCGTACGTCACGTACATCTTCCACGTGCCCCGGTAGGCGAACCTGCCGGACCACGTCAGGTTGCCCGGAGAATTCGCAGCCATCGTGTGTGCGCCGATCCGACGCCAGTACATGACCCTGACGAGCTTCTTCGCGCCATGAACCTGCCTCGTGATGGTCTTTGTCTCTCGGTAGAAGAGGTACACCTTCGACGGTGCAGTGAGCCCTGCCACCCCCGAAGACAGGCGCGCCGTGACCCGAGCCCTGCCGCCACGCTTGGGAGTCAATGGCGAGAGCACGGGTCTGGTGAGACGGCTCATGCTGACCACGCGCACCACGCTGAACGTGGCGCTTGCCTCTGCCGAGTTACCCGCCTGGTCGAAGACACGCGCATACACCGTGTGTGTGCCTGGCACGCTCGTCGACACCTGCTGAACACTCTGCCATGCGCTCGTCGCATCGAGGCTCGTCTGCGTCAGAGCAATCCCAGAAACCGCATCGCTCGCGCTGACTTGAGCCGCCGCCACGTTCACATAGTGCAGCGCCGAGTTGATCGAGACGATCGGTGCGGTCCGATCGATCTTGATTTCGGTCGTCTGAGCACTCTCAACGTTGCCAGCCTGATCCTGCGTCCAGTACGCAAGCGTGGTCGTGCCCGAAGCCGTAACACTGATCGGCGCCGAGTACGCAGTCACCTCGCCTGAGCCTAGGCGATAGTAGGTCCCCTCGACTCCGGACCCGGCGTCGGCTCCTGCGAGCGTCACGACCACAGAGTCCTGGTTCCACCCCGCATCGTCTGCGGGCGGGCTTTGGTCGGCGGTGGTCGTCGGCGCAACGGTATCGAGCCTGAAGATGGCGGTCTTGCTGGTCTCGACATTGCCGGCCGCATCCACTGACCAGTAGGTGAGCGTGTTCGTCCCCTGCGTCAGAATGGCGATAGGCCCCGCGTACGAAGCCGTGGCTGCTGAGTTCAAGCGATAGTACGTCGCACGCACGCCCGAGCCGGCGTCGGAGGCCGCAAGCGACACGCTCACCGTTGTGTGATTCCAGCCCGCGGTGTTAGACGCTGGGCTCGCCGAGAGCGTGGTGAGTGGCGCGACTGCATCATCTGCAACCGGATCGACGAAGGCCTTCAAGCACACGTTCCCGAAGCCTGCAATATCGGACCAGCTCGTTCCGTTCGAGCTCACGAAGCTCTGGCCCGCCGAGGAGACCGCTTGATCCGAGTAGCCGGTGTACATGGCCTCGACAGGAATCGGGTAGTTCGAGCCGGGCGTGGTGAGCTTGACCGCGACGCTCAGCGTTGACCCGGCGACCGCAACCATCGGCGACGGCAGAACCACGGTGTGATAGCCGGCTGTCGCGAGGGTGCCCGATGTGACCTGCACGAGCGTTCCGGTTCCCGCGTACACCTCATACGTCGATCCAGGCGTGCGCGCGTAGAAGGCGACGGCGCGAAGACCGCTCGCCGACGTGATCGGGAACTTGTTCATCATCCATGCGGTCGGACTCCCCAGGCCACACGAGGTCGTCTGGCCGAGGGTGTCGTACTGCAGAACGCTCCCGTAGTTGGTGGTCGGCTCGGCAGTTTCTACCACGACGCTTCCATCCGAGCCAAACGCGCCGTCGTAGTACGAAACGTAGAAGTAGCCTCCGCTTCCAAACCAGGTGCCCCAGCTGTTGCGCACGATCCACGCACCCGCGCCAGCTGGATGGACCGCGAAGTTGCTCGCCGAGTAGCTGTCATCCCAGCCGACGATATCGACCGCATGGTTCATGCCGGATCCACTGTAGTAGTAGGCATGCGTTGAGCTGCGGTACGCCGAACTCGTCCAGAACATCGACGTCTCGACAGCTCCGTGCTCCATGACTGCCGCCTTGATCGCGTCGTTGTCCAGCGGCCCGCTTCTGGAAGGCAGCTCATCGACATTCTGAACGTGCCTGCGAGCGACCAATCCTGGCACCACATGACCGGTTCCATACGGCTCGTCACTCTCATAGACGGGCCCCGCCCAGCGAGCCAGGTAGGCTGTAGACATGTTGAAGTTGCCGCCGTAGTTATACAGACTCGCCGCGCTCATACCTGCCGAGAAGAACCCGGAGGCCAGCACCATGTTGTCTTCCGAGAAATTCTCTGGATCCGTCGGCATGAGGCCTGACTCGAGGGACCCGACGGCTGCAAATGCCCAGCAGGTCCCGTAGGCGCCCTGGTCCCTGACCGGCGTGAGCTTGCCAGTGGTGCGCAGGTCGTACGTTGAAGGCGGTGAGACCCCCTCAAGTCCGGACCCTCCTGAAGGCGAGCCGGAGATCGCGCTCACTGGAGACGGAACGTAGTCGCCTTGGTCGATTCCGGCGAACGGGCCGAGTGACTTCAGGATGTAGGTGGCGTACTGAGTGTCGACCGGCTCCATCTGCAGGCCGGGACTCCCATCGCCAAAGCTCGGAGTGATTTGGTGCGGGTCGCTTCCAGCGGCAAGGGCTGCAGACGGCGAGATAAACGCCACACACGCTGTCACGAGGAAGGCGACGACCAAGCCGCGCGCGCGCCAGTCCTTCGAGATGGCTGGCTGCGCGCAACGATAGGCTCGCGGACTGGCATCAGCCGATCGCGCGACCTTCACATGCCGATCGCTTCCCCACGTGCGATTCGAGCCTATCCTCACGGCCGATCGCCTTCTCGCAGCCGTTGCTTCGCGCGCGACTAGTCGACGCGCCCTGCGAGATGAGGCTTGTGCCGCAGTCCGGGCACCGAACCGATCCGCGTCGCCCCCAGCAACGCGATCTCACCGCCATTCGAACAGGCGGCAGCAATCCCCACTTCAATGGTGGTATCGGCAGGTCGTCGGCCAGGTAGTAGGGGGAATTCGGGATTCCATCCCCTGGGGTGGTTCTCCCACAGCGACGTCTCGCACAGAGCCCGGCGCGGGGGCTAGTGCCCAGCGCACGTCACTGGGCCACCTCTCGCATCGCGCACTTCTGCGAAACCCGTCACATGTAGGCGAATAGCGGGGGAAAGACGACGACCACGATCGTCGCCCAAATGACGTACACCGGCAGGTAGCTCGTCTGCCACCGCTCGATTGCCGCAAATGATCCGCCTCGCAGGAAGCGCACGTAGAGCACCGCCGACCACCCGAGATTGACCAGGAGAATCACATTCTCGCCGAGAGCGGCGACCCGGTTCGGAGTGAAGCCGAACTCGCTGATGCGTGCGGCGATGGCCCACAGCGCCACCGCGTCGGCCAACAGAGCGCTGACCACCAGGATGACTTGCAGCACATCAAAGAGACCGGGAGGCGATAGCTGGTCTCGAGCCGAGACTGAGTAGAGCAAGAGCCCAAGAACGACCACCAAGAGCAGATCAAACGCGATGAGCACGTCCCGCTCAATGTCGACTCCGTGTCCCGTCCATAGCACGGCACCCAGAAATGCAAGTAGCACGGCCGCAAAGAGCGGCGTGAAGAGGCGCGTGAGCACCGGTGCCATGTTCTCGATCACACTCTGCTTGGCCTCAACAAGCCATGACGCGATCAGGACCGCGCCCGCAGCACCGCACGGCAGAAGCCACCATTGGAAGAAGGGCTCGGCTGTGATCCCGATGGCTCGGAAGAGCATCGCGGTCAGCGCGGTGAGGACTCCGCCGCCGAGAGCGATCAGGACGTAGTAGATGAACAGCTCGCCCGAGAATCGAATGAAGTCCATGCGGCCCTCGGCCTGTCTCCAGCGACCGCCGGCGTATGCGACACCTACGACTCCCACCCAGAGCGCCATGGCCAGATGCAGCGCTGTCAGCGTCTCAGTGCTCCCACCGGACTTGAACGGAAAGACGTTGGCAAACACCGCTGCCGCCACAAAGGCGACCACAAGCCAGCGAACGATGTTGGCCCCCAGTCCCCGCTTCCAAACGAAGTAGCCGGTCAGAAGCGGCAACACGAAGAGAGTGAGATTGCGAGCATAGAAGCCTGGATCCTGACCCATTTGGATCCCGAAGAGGGCCGGCACTTTGATGAGCACGGCAGCGGCGATCGCGAGACAGACCGCGACGATTGCGTCCTTCTGAGTCCGCCCTCGCGTCTCCTCGGCATCCGAACCGACTACCACGAGCTGCTTCCACAGGCGGTCGGAATGCTCGCGCGCGAACTCTCGCGAGAGCGCGTCGAGGTCGCCCATGCGTTTCACGGCCACCAGGAACGCTTCGTCGGTGTCCAGACCCGAGTCCGTCAGGACCGCCACCTGCTCACGCAGATGATCCTCTAGCTCCGCCACGTCGACTGAATGAATCGCCTGCCGCCGAAGGAGGTAGTTGCGCCATTGGGCGATCTGTTCCTCGAGTGAGGCATCGCGGCCAGTGTCCGACATCGCTCACGCTCCCTTCAGAACGAGCGCCGCTGACGGTGCATGACCAGCTGGCGACTGCATGCGGTCCTGCCGAGACGAAGCCGCCACGGAAACCATCTGCCAGATGCCCCGCAGCGTCTCGTCCACCGCCTGCCATTGTCGGCGTTGCTCGGCGAGCTGGGCTCGGCCCTGAGATGTGATCTGATAGTACTTGCGCCGACGCCCGCTCTCGGCGACTTCCCATCGCGACTCCACGTAGCCCAGCCGCAACAACCTGTGCAGGACCGGGTAGAGCATCCCATCCGTCCACTCAAGGTGCCCACCGGACAGCTCCCGAACGCGCTGCAGAATCGCGTAGCCGTAGCTGTCGCCCTCGGCCAGAATCGCCAGGACGATCGGAGTCGAGGAGGCGGCTATCAGGTCCTTGTTGATCTCCACGGCTTCACCTGCTGCGCGCGACGCTTGACGTCAGGTTCGATGGTACATAGCAGCACTATACATTGTAGCGCTATGTATGTCGAGCGCG